>DALO01000002.1:0-307285 GCA_002496805.1 Methanobacterium sp. UBA353
ACCCCCAATAAATTTACAACCTCAAATAAAGAAAAATTATAAAATAATTAAATTTGATTTCTGAGACAGCTTCAAATTAATCAAAAATAAAATCTTCAAATGTTTCGTATATTAGATTGTGGGTTAAAAAATAATCTTCTAAATCCTAGAAAGATTAAAAATCGATTTTTAATAACTATCTCCCGTTTACCCAATGTAAATCTACGAAGAAGATCTCCCAATCCACCACCAGTCAACACATCCATTATTAAATCGCCATAGGTAGGATTAGTTATATTCAGATTTGTTTCCAGGAATTTTTTCAGATTGGAACGTCGTAAAAATGCTATTAGGAAACTAGTGATAATTAACAGGGTTAAAACAACCAAAAACACATTTTCACTTCCCCAATTATATAGATTTGCCATGCTGATTCCCAGTAGTGTGTATACTATTCCTAACCCTACTCCAAAGGAGTGATTACCTACTTCACCCATCATTATTTTCCCTTTATAATCAAGGGGAGCATATCCGATACAAGCTGCAAGAAGTATTAAAGACAATGAATATGGATTTCCAGTAGTCAAATAAAGAAGAATCGAAATTATTGAGCTCATTATGATAATGGTGGATGATGCTGTTCCTGGTTGCATGTCTGAGATGTTCAGGGGTTGTATCATCAGTGCTATGATTATGGAAACCGGACCAAAAATGAAGTATCCCACCACCATAACCAACAACATTCCTATACCTCGTAATAGTTGACCTAATTCGAATGGTAGTTTTTTAAACCTTTTTCTCCCAAGTAAATCATCAAAAAATGCGAATATTCCTATGATTCCAATTAAATATTGTCCAGGTGGAGGATAGAAGATTACAAGAACTATAAACGGGGCAAGTCCAATGGCTCTTGGTGTTCCTCCACGTATAGTGGTGTAAAGGTTTCCTCCAAGTCGAGGAAATAATTTGTAAAAGAAAATGGTTAAAATACAGGAGAAAATAAAAGCCAATATGAGTGTTGTGATTTCTGTAATGTTGATTTCTAAAAAATTCATTTAATTACTCTCCTGTAAATTTATATCCCCTTTTTTTATAAATTTAATTTAATGCATACCTCAACAAAGCTGCCAAGCCGCCCAAGGCATTGAGCTGTTTTCCTCCGTCATGTTCACTGCTTAAGACCATGACCTTACCTCCCAGATTTTCAGTCATATCCATTATTTTCTCAACATCTCTTTCTCGCAGCAATTCATCAATAATCAGTAAATCTTCAATTGCACCTGCTTCAGCTGCACTTTTAACCTCTTTTTTACCATAAACTACCATGTTTGATGTTTTTCCAATTTCTTCCAATACTCTGGCCATCATCCTAATTTCATGGGCAATTCTTCCCTCAGTAGCCATTTCTTCCAGAATCCCTTTCTGCAGCACTTCATGAATCCCTGTTCTTCCACCTGCCCCAGTATTTTCTAATCTGGAAATATTGGCCAGATCTGGATATTTATCGTTGATGAACTGGAAAAAATCATTTTTCCCAAATCCGGGTCCGGCAATGACAATTCCTTCTATTCCTTCAAAATTGTTAATGGTCCTTGCTATTTCATCATAAAAATTGTTTATTATTTGTTGACGGTTTTTCTGAACTATCCTCTTGCCCGAAACCCCTCCAATAATGGGTCCGTAATATTCAACTCCATACTGGCGAAGTATTCCCATATCAGCAACATCATCTTCAATCACTACCACCAGTGCACGGGGTATTTTTGATGCATCTATAGCTTCTTTTATTCTTTTCCGGTGCCATTTGGACCATCTTTCCTTTTCTATCCTCACTGAATTGTTGAGTTTCAAATCTATCGTATGGTGAGAGCCAAAAGAAACTAAATCCTCTGGTCCTGTTTCAATAATGCCTTTTGCCCGTAATTTTCCAGTATATTTATGAAAATTAATACTTTCCACACGTATTCCCATAAAAAAGGTTTTTTTAATACCTCGATCACTGCGCAGACGTTCTCCAGTGGTGTCCTGTATTCGGCGGGTTGTCTTTGATGAAACCAGATCTCCTGGCTCTATAAGATGGGAAAGATGCCATAGATCGTCCAGTGTTTCGGGGAATAATTCAATTATTCCTCTTTTTGCATCTTGATGTATGATACGCATGATTAAAACCTTCATCAGTAATTACGTACTTTACTTTTTATGGTTGGCTAGATTTTGATTATTATATTTTTTAAGATGTTATTTACACAGTATTTACCTTAATTATCTTTAAATCTTTTTTTAACATTCTTTATTTTTTTGGTACTGACGTTCATAGATGAAGATGATCATAAATTTTATATAAAAGGTATTACACATTTGCTTTTGGTGATTAAAAATGGACAAACAATTGGAAAGTAAGATAAGAGAAACACTAGAAAACGTTAAACCATGGCAAAGAGTCCCTACTTCGTTAGAAGGCGTGTTTCTGATAAAGGCACCTACAAGGGGAGATCAAGATAGCATAATGGTGGAAATTAATCCTTTAGATGAATTTGGACGCCCTATAAAGAGGAGAGGCATTTTTTTACAACATAAAATTCAATTGGAAAGATTTTTAGATGTAATGCAAGAGTCTCGTCTGATGGAATTTTTAGAAACTATTGATTCTATGGCTGGTACCAATAATGGTGAGAATGTGGAAATGTTGAAGATCTAACCGGAGGTATGATATATTGCATCAAGATTAGTGTTCTTTGATGAGGGATAAATAATATATCCTTCTCCTGCTATAGATAACTCTATGCAGATAGCGGTTATTGGTGGAACCCGTGGACTGGGAAAGTGGATAGCTAACTTTCTTAAAAAAAAAGGATACCAAGTTACCATAACCGGTCGAAATTCCATTATGGGTGAAGCCATTGCCAGCAAAATTGGAGTCTCATACACATCTGATAACATTCAAGCTTCTTTTAAAGCTAATGTAGTGATTTTAGCAGTACCAATCGAGGCTACTCCTCAAACTATAAGCGAAATAGCACCTCATCTCCAAGAAGGTAGTTTATTACTGGATGTGACTTCTGTAAAGGAAGAACCTGCAAAACTCATGTATGAACATGCTCCAGCGGGGGTGGAAGTACTGCCCACCCACCCTATGTTTGGGCCCAGAGTCAGATCATTGGATGGCCAAGTTATTGTTCTAACTCCGAAAAACTATGGACAATGGTATCAGAAAGTGGTTGATTTTTTAGAAACAGAACAAGCCCGGGTTCTGGTGACCACACCCGAAGAACATGACCGCATGATGAGTATTGTTCAGGGATTAACTCATTTTGCCTACATTGCAGTTGCCAGTGCCATTGAACGGATGCAAATTGATGTTAAACAATCAAGAAACTTTGCAAGTCCCATATATAGTTTGATGCTGGATATAATTGCCCGGATTGTTGCTCAAAATCCTTATCTCTGTTATTCAATCCAGACTCAGAATCGACACATACCTGAGGTACATGATGCATTCATGAAAACATTTCATGATCTTAAATCAATGGTTGACGAAAAAAACCAGGATGGATTCGTGAAAGCCATGAGTTCGGCAGCTAAACATCTAGATGATCTTGAAGCTGCTCTGGGTAGATCTGACAAGGCAATATCAGCGTTAAGTGCTGAAGTAACCAATCTTAAAAAATCTGTTGGAAATGAAGTAGTACTACGCCACATGTACTCTGGAAAAGTTCACATTGGAGTTTTAGAATCATTGAATCCTGATTTTGTAACTTTAAGAGAGAACAATAAGAAAATAACACTAAAACTCTCCAATATTGAGATTTTAAATTCTGAAGAAACAATCGATTGGAAGAAAGCTAATCTTCCATTGAAATCATTTGACATTTCAGTTATTTTTCCGGAGAGTTCCGAACCAGAAGTTATATCTTATATAGTTAACTCATTGGAAGATGTGGTTAAAGTTGAACTTAAGGATGTTTATCAGGGTGAACAAATTCCAAAGGGATTTAAAAGTTTGACCTTTAATTACCAAGTGATTTATCCTAGCTCAAGAAAGAAAGTTGAAGAATTATTAGTTGGATTCGGCGGTAAAATTAGATAGATCCTTTTTTTTAATTTAATTCTCAATATGGAGAATATTTGGTTTACTATTTGATTAATTGGTCAGAATTTTTATTTTTAATTTTTTTTTAGTATTTCATATCACTGATCTTATAGTAACATTTATATACTAAAACATACAATCTTAAAGTAACCTAAGTTAACTAAATATAAAGATGTTATATATTTGTTTTTTAATCTAATAATTACATTAATTTAGCATATAAAACAATATATAGGGGGAATAATTATTAAAACGGAAGATATGAAATTAAAAGTTGCAGAAGCATTTTCACAGTCCGATGTAGGAAGATCAATTGCCAGAATAGATCCATCTTGTATGGAAAAGCTTGATCTTGTAGATGGTGATATGATCGAAATAGAAGGCAAGAAACTTACTGCTACTACAGTGGCCTCATCTCAATCGGATATAGGGTTAGAAATCATAAGAATTGATGGATTTATCAGAAAAAACGCAGGAACATCCTTGGGAGAGGAAGTTATCGTACGAAAAGCCCAAGTGAAAGAAGCACAAAAAGTAGTAATGGCTCCAGTCGATCAGAAAATCATGATTAGGGGCGATGTAAAAAGAGCCTTCCAGGGAAGAGTTTTGTCTAAAGGAGACATAATTGTAACTGGGATAAGACAACAACAAACGGCCATGCGAGGAAGCTTATTCAATGAATTTTTCCGAGACACCGTGACGGATGTAAGTCCGATGGGAGAATTAAAACTGGCAGTTGTAACTACCAAACCAGCAGGAGCTGTTAAAGTCACTGAAATGACTGATGTTGAAATTCAAACTGATCCAGTTGACATATCAAAACTGGAAGGTGTCAAAACCTTGGTTGATGTGACCTATGAAGACATCGGTGGCCTCAAGGAAGAAGTAAAAAAAGTCCGAGAAATGGTTGAAATACCTTTAAAAAGGCCTGAACTATTTGAAAGACTGGGAATATCACCACCAAAAGGCGTATTAATGCACGGACCTCCAGGTACGGGTAAAACATTACTTGCAAAAGCAGTAGCCAATGAAAGTGAAGCCCATTTCATCGCAATTCAGGGCCCAGAAATCATGAGTAAATACGTTGGCGGATCAGAAGAAAGATTAAGAGAATTCTTCGAAGAAGCAGAAGAAAACGCTCCATCCATAGTGTTCATAGACGAAATAGATGCCATAGCTCCAAAAAGAGAGGAAGTATCTGGTGAAACAGAAAGACGCGTTGTAGCCCAACTATTAACACTTATGGATGGTCTTAAAACCAGGGGCCAAGTGGTAGTCATTGGCGCCACTAACAGGCCAGATGCATTGGATCCGGCCATACGGCGACCCGGAAGATTTGACCGAGAAATAGAAATTGGAGTACCAGACAAAGATGGTCGCCAAGAAGTCCTTGAAATACATACCAGAGGAATGCCTCTAGATGAAAAAGTGGATCTGAATGAAATCGCTGACACTACCCATGGTTTTGTAGGTGCAGATCTGGAAATGTTATGTAAAGAAGCCGCCATGAGAGTACTCCGCAGAGTGCTCCCTGATATAAAAGCTGATGAGGAGATACCCAAAGAAACCCTTAAAAAAATGATCATCAATAAATCCGACTTCAAAGAAGCATTAAAAGAAATCCAACCATCAGCACTCCGTGAAATCTTGGTACAAATTCCTAATATCAAATGGGATGATATAGGCGGCTTAGAAAACGCCAAACAAGAACTAATAGAAGCAGTGGAATGGCCTCTTAAATATCCGGAAAGTTTCGATAAATTTGGAGTCACACCACCACGTGGGGTGCTGATACACGGACCTCCAGGTACAGGGAAAACATTACTTGCAAAGGCAGTGGCCAATGAAAGTAAAGCCAATTTCATAGCAGTCAAAGGACCTGAACTACTTTCTAAGTGGGTGGGAGAATCAGAAAAAGGCGTGAGAGAAGTTTTCCGCAAAGCAAGGCAGACAGCCCCCACTGTAATTTTCTTCGATGAAATCGACTCCATAGCATCCACTAGGGCTGGTGGTAGCACTGACTCTGGTGTTACCCAAAGAGTGGTTAACCAACTTTTAACAGAAATTGATGGATTAGAAGAACTGCAAGACGTGGCAGTAATCGCTGCCACCAACAGGGTAGACATCATGGATCCGGCACTTCTAAGGCCCGGTCGTTTTGACCGACATGTTAAGGTAGATGATCCCGATGAAAACGCCAGGCTAAAAATCTTCAAGGTACACACAAAAAACATGCCACTGGCAGATGACGTAGACTTGGATTACTTGGCAAAAAACACCCAAAAATATGTGGGTGCAGATATTGAAGCAGTTTGCCGGGAAGCAGTGATGCTAACTTTGAGAAATAACATCCAAGCTGATAACGTGAAGATGGAACAATTTAAAGAAGCAATGAAAAAAGTCAAAACCGAAGAACAAGTAAACATGGTACAATATCACTAAAAAAAGATCGCCAAAAAATCCCCTATACTTTAGAAGCCCTTAAGGAGAAAATTCCTATTTTTATGGAATCTTCTCCTTTTTTTTTATTTTTACTAGCTATATCACTATCATTTTTACAAAATTATTTATTTCTTCCTTAAAAAAGAAAAAATATAATTAAATAAGATCAACTAATTATAATTCTACAATTATATATCCGATTTATAATATTGTTGTATGTGATAAAATGCCTTATAAAGTAAAAGACATAAAATTAGCCCCTCAGGGTGTAAAAAAGATTGAATGGGTCCAAAAACACATGCCAGTTCTGGAAACCATCAAAAAACATTTCAAGAAGGAAAAACCCTTTGAAGGACTCACCATCGGGTCTTGCCTACACTTAGAGCCTAAAACAATTAATTTGGGCTTAACACTTCAAGCAGGAGGGGCTGAAGTGGCAATGACTGGTTGCAACCCCCTCTCAACACAAGATGATGCCACTGCAGCTGGAGCCAGTTTAGGCCTTAACATGTACGGTTGGAGAGAGCAAACCAACGAAGAATACTATCAAACCATCAACATGGTATTGGATCATGAACCGGACATAATCATCGATGACGGGGCAGACATGATATTTCTACTCCACAAAGATCGTAAAGACGTATTAAGAAACATGAAGGGTGCATGTGAGGAAACTACTACTGGAATTCATCGTTTAAAGTCTATGCATGCGGATGGGGCTCTTAAATTCCCTGTAATAGCAGTAAATGATGCTTACACTAAATATCTCTTTGACAATCGTTATGGTACAGGTCAATCAACATTTGACTCCATAATGGGTTCTACTAACATCTTGATTGCGGGTAAAACTGTAGTGGTATGTGGTTATGGTTGGTGTGGTAGGGGAATAGCAATGCGTGCCAATGGATTGGGTGCCAATGTCATAGTCACTGAGATAGATCCAATCAGAGCATTAGAGGCGCGTATGGATGGTTTCCGGGTGATGACTGTTAGGGAGGCTGTTAAACATGCTGATATTTTGATAACAGCCACCGGCAACATTGATATTGTTTCTGGGGATGACTTCAAAGTCATGAAAGGTGGCTGCATAATGGCCAATTCAGGTCATTTCAACGTAGAAATTAACCGTGAAGACTTGGATCAAATGGCAGTAGGTCAGAAAAAAGTCAAACCAGATATTGAAGAATTTGTATTGGCTGATGGCAGGAAAATATACCTTCTAGCAGAAGGAAGATTAGTAAACCTCGCAGGTGAAAGAGGACAGGGACATCCGGCTGAAATAATGGATTTAAGTTTTGCAATGCAAGCATTATCTGCCCAGCAACTAGTAGAAACTCAAATGGAAGTAGGAGTTCACAAACCCCATGATGAAACAGATATGTACGTTGCCAGACTGAAACTAGACGCAATGGGTATTGAAATTGATGATTTAACTGAACGACAGAAAGAATACTTGGAAGGGTGGGAAGAAGGAACCGGTTAAGGGTTTTTTAATGGAAGTGAATTTTTTTAAGAGTAAGTTGGGAAAAAGGCCCTTTCCATCTGCTTATTGATGGTTGTATGATAAAGAAGGTTTAACCACCATTTGTGTGTTTAAAACCATTGGAAACATGGATGTTAAGGAAATAAGATTGGTTCATGTAACTTAACTCCCAACCCCTATATCAGCACACTGGATCCTCCATATCACATGTCAATTGTAGATATGAAATTAATTGAACTCATCCAGAAATATCAGCCGAAGACATGCCTTGAAATGCACTGTCATCATCCTGAAAAGAAGAACAAACTCATTATTAAGGATCAAAATGATATTTTAGGAGTTCCTGAGCTTGTAGAACTTGAAGAAGGGACCATGATGGGATATATCTCTCTTGATCCATTCTGTATTTTTTGTTCTCAACGATTTCCTATTTATCCTAAAGATGCCATGCCAGCGTTAATGGTTTGATGTGAATACAATCTCCAGAATCATATTGATGAAAAACGAACCAAATATTGAATCTCATATATAAGGTGGTGTTGTGGCTTACTTAAAGATAATTGATAAGGGAAAAGGAGTTAACCGACTTTTCATTGGTGGTGTGCATGGAAAAGAAGGGTTAACTACAATAAAAGCCCTTAAACAAATAAAAGATGAGGATGTATCTTATGGTAAACTTGTAATCCATAATTGTGACGAAAGTCCTTATTTAAGCACTCTTGACCCTTTTTATTATCAGTCTGAAGTGGGGAAGGAAGTTCTCTCTCTTATTGATTATTATAAGCCAACATTTTATGTTGAAGCCCACTGTTACAACAAAAAAAATTTCCAAAAACTCACATCCACTAATCGCATGAACGAAAAAGGAGTTCCTCCACTAATCGAACTTGAGAAGGGTGTTTTGGTTGGATCCGCTTCTCCTTCAATCAGGACAAATATTTTCAGAAAAGAAGATGTTTGCATTACTCTGGAAATGCCATGCAATCCCACTCAAGAAAGTTTAAATATTTATTTAGATGTATTACGGATTTTTGCAGCTTCTAGAACACGTGAAGAAATTGAAAATTCCATAAAAGAATTATATCCCAAACAACTCCAAACAGCTATAAAGTATGCCAAAGAATTTTTTGGAAAATATCCTCCTTTTTAACCATATTAATTTTGTTTTTATTCCTATTCCATCTCTATTTCACTGGAATATTTTTAAAACCACTGTTCCAAACTACTCTGACTACTTTCTAGTTTTTTAAGTTTATCAATAGCATTAATCACTCTATCTTCTGAAAAATCATGTTCCCCACAAAGAAAGTCAATAATACCCTGTTTATCTGCTTTTTCCCACTTCAATTGATAGTTTGAATCAACTTCATGGTTTAGGAACATTTCACGCAGAATCTGGGCATCAACATCTAACTTGATATCCAGACTATCCAATATATGATATATGTCACCGTACTTTTTGATAAGTTTTAAGCCCTTTTTAGCCCCAATACCCTTAATTCCCTGGTTGAAATCCGTACCCACCATTATCGCCATATCCACGAGTTGTTCACGGCTTATAGCAAGGTTTTTTAGGACTTTTTCCAGTTCAATGAGTTCAGGGTTGTTCTGACTACCGCTGATGGTGAGGTTTTTCACCATTCTGGGAGCTCCAAAGAGCATACAATCATAATCCTGTGAGACAACACACCATGCATCACCAAGAGACACCATATATGATGCTTGGGCTTCACCTTCACCCTTGGCTTGAATATAGGGAATTCCCATGAGTTTAATAAGTTTTTTAGATCCTTCAACTATTTCAGGGGACATGCGGGATGATCTAACTGCAAATTTACGTGCATCCTCAACTCGACCATCCTCAAGGGCTTCTTTCCACTTTTTTTCTGATTCCTCTTTAATTTCCTTCCGTTTTTCTTGAGTCTCTTTTTTAAGCGCACTTGATTTCCCATCAAAAACATAAACTGGTTTAATTCCTTTTTCTATAATTGAAGAGGTTCGATATAGGATTCCACTTAAATGAGAGGTTATTCTCCCATTTTGGTCTTTGAGTGGGGTGCCATCGTACTGGCGGATGCTGGAAAGAAACTGATAAATAACATTAGCTGCATCAATAGCCACTACTTTACCATCTAGATCATCAAATTTTATCTCTTCTGGAGATACAATGTCTCTAAATTTTACACCCATAAATATGTGCCGCCCTTTAACTTATTTTCCTACTTATTCTTTAAACATGCCGAATAAAACTATCACATTTTAATCTTGGAACAAACTGTGGGGAAATGTTTCCATTAACCAGATTAGAATTTGGTTTTTGTGTATTATATTGTAAGTCCTGGTGAGCATTGGACTATCTGATTTGAAGATTTCGGCCATTTTAGGGGTTGATTTATCTATTGAAACCGATTTTATCTCCCGCCGGGACTCTATATTGTGTTTACGAAGTATGCGACCAATAGGAATATCTGCCCGGATAAGATCTTCTTTAAAATCATTGTTTAATCTGTCCAAGGGTATTATAGAGATAGCATATATCAAAGGTTCTTTCCCTTCTATAACCACCACCCTATAATTAATGGTGTCTCCCTCATTGATCCCCAATAAAGATGCAACTTCCTTATCTGCTTCCCTGAATTCTTGCACCAGGGTCCTGATATTCACATGACCTTTAAGCACATCTAAGATAGTGGTTACAGAGCCATCAGTGGCCAAAAGTATCTTCTGAGCACTGGAAAGTTTTCCTAACTTTTTTTCAATATCTCCTATTCCTTCAAAAATTTTAGGGTCCATTTTTATTCACTGGGGTCTCTTATTTCACCGTGAATGGCAGAGTAAGCCACTACTGCAGGATTAGCCAGATACACTTCCGATTGGGGGTCTCCCATTCGACCCACAAAGTTACGATTGGTGGTGGACACGCACACCTCTCCTGAAGTTAAAGCACCCATATGTGCTCCTAAACAAGGCCCACACCCGGGATTGATTATAATAGCCCCGGCATCAAGGAATGTATCTATTATTCCTTCATTAATTGCCTCTTGGTAGATACGTCGAGAGGCAGGTGACACGATGAGTCTTACATCTGGATGAACTTTTGATTTATTAAACACACTAGCGGCTTGGCGCAGATCTTCCAACCTTCCATTAGTGCATGATCCAATGAAGGCTTGGTCAATGGTTTTTCCAGAAACATGGGAAACCGGATAAACATTATCCACATTGTGAGGACATGCTATTTGAGGTTGGAGATCATCCACTTGGAAATGATGAAATTCTTCATATTTGGAATCCTCGTCTGAGGTGAATGTTTGGTAGTTGCGAACATTACGCTCATTTAAATACTTTAAAGTAGCAGGATTAGTTTCCATAATGCCGTTTTTTGCCCCGGATTCCACTGCCATGTTGCAAATGGTCATTCGACTTGAAACATCCATATCTTGGATGGTCTTTCCTGTAAATTCTAAAGTCTTGTAAGTAGCACCATAAGATCCTATGTTGCCTATAATATGGAGAATAATGTCCTTAGCTGTCACGTAATCTCTTAAAATACCATCAACTTCGATTTTAAAGGCTTCAGGAACCATGAACCATGTTTTTCCAGTTGCAAAAACCATTGCCATATCTGTAGCACCCATGCCTGTGGCAAAAGCTCCAAAAGCGCCATATGTGCATGTGTGCGAATCAGCACCCACTATAACAGTTCCAGGCTTAACAAATCCTTCTTCCGGAAGTACTTGGTGACATATACCTTCTCCATGGGTGAAAATATTTCTGACTCCATGCTTTTTAGCAAAATCACGAGTAATTCTTTGAAATTCTGCTGAGCCAATAATATTTGCCGGTACATTGTGATCGAATACAATGACAATTTTATCTGGATCCCATACCTCTCGGGAGATCTTATTGAAAGTATTGATAGTCGGGGTTGATGTACCATCATGGGACATGGCCAGATCTACACTAGCTTCGATAATGTCTCCTGGTTTAACTTCTTTAACTCCAGAAGCATTTGCTAGTATTTTTTCAGTGATATTCATTGATATGCACCATTACAAAGTAATTAAGGGATTAATTATTTTTTAACACGTACTAATTGGAATTTGATTTGTCCAATATAATTTTTTTATTTTTGAATTTTAAAAATTAAACGGCCCCCTCACAGAGCGCACGATCTCGTTGAAAAGTTCATCGTTGATGTATTTTCCTTTTTCACGTTTTTCTTTTACCATTTCAACAATTTTACATAGTTCATCACGGGAAACATCAATTCCATATTCACCTAATTTGGCCTTAACTGCCCTGCATCCAGAATGTTTTCCCAAAACTATTTGTCTTTGATGGCCAATGAGTTCTGGTACAAAAGGTTCATAGGTTAAGGGTTCTTCCAACACTGCATCTACATGTATGCCTGATTCGTGTCTGAACACATTTCTACCCACAATTGGCTTGTTATCAGGTACTTTCATATTGGTAAGCTCTTCTACTAGTTGGGAAAGTTCATAGAATTTTTTTATGTTAAAGTCTAGATCAACTCCATAGATTAGAAGTAAAGTCATTACCAACTCTTCTAAAGATGTATTGCCAGCTCTTTCCCCTATTCCATTTACCGTAGTTGAAATCGCTGTGGCACCAGCAAGTAAACCAGAAATACAATTAGATAAGGCCATTCCAAAGTCATTGTGGCAGTGTAATGCAATTTCAATGTTCACTTCTTTTTTTAATTCGTTAACTAAGTAATCCATTCCCTGAGGACTTATTGCTCCTACAGTATCGGCAATATGTACCCGATCAGCTCCGTAGAGTTCTGCACGGTTGTATATTTTCTTCAAAAAGTCTAAATCAGTACGGGTTGCATCTTCTGCTGAAAAAGCCACAAATAAATCATGGTCCTTCGCATGTTCAATGGAGTTCATGCAAATGTTTAAAGCGTCTTCCTGGCTGAATTTTAATTTGTGTTTGAGGTGGAGTGATGAAGTGCCTAAAAACGTGATAATTCCATCCACATCACAGTCTAAAGCCATGTCAATGTCTTCTTTTTTTGTACGGGATAAAACCAAGATTTCTGCATCTAAATTTTCTCTTACGATTGCTTTTACGGAACGATTCTCTTCTTTGGAAACAACTGGGAAACCTGCTTCTATCTGATGTAATCCTAATTCATCTAATTTTCGAGCTATTTTTAGCTTTTCAGGAGTTTGAAGACAGACTCCTGGGGTTTGTTCGCCGTCTCTGAGGGTGGTGTCGTATACTGTGATTTCTTCAGGAAATTTCAGATTAATCGATTGATTATATGGGCTTACGAAATGTTTCAAAATATTACCACCTATTTTTTTTGATAAAATTGAAATTTAACGATTTGAATGTATTTAAGCGGATTAAACTCGATTTATTGAAATTTTAAAAATGATAATCCTTGAAAACAATTTTTCATTTTTGGTGATGGTTTATTTAACTATCTTGGATATTATTTAGATATAAATGTATTTTTCGTTTTACATTTCTCATTTAGCGGTGGGCTAATTCCGGTTGCCGGTGAAAACCATTTTCAACAGTAACTACTTCGTCTAAATAATAGCGTTTGGTAAAAAAAATAATGACAGTAAAGATATACAGAATTTATAGAATAATTTAAGATTTTCTTCTTTGAAAATTCATTTGTTTAGTGAATCCCCATCAATTCCAAGTATGAACTTCTTTCAAAGCCATTTTCAATTCCTATTTTGGAATATGTGGCAAAAATTTGATTAAGAGCTTCTTCGGTGTCTTCACCTTCAGCAGTTTCTTTTTCAATCTCCACAAAATCACCTACTCCATGAACTTGATCAAGGGTTATAATTAATTCATCTAATGTGTAAATAGTTCGGTTCTTACGAACCATTGCCACTGCACGGAAACTGAGATTTTGAAGAATTTCTGCCACATTTGACGGATCTTCCACTGCCACTTCAATTTCTTTCCTTGTTTTACTAAGTTCATCCATTTTCGGCCCTTTATATGTGATGTAAGTTTTTTCAGAATTTTCACTTTTGGTTTTTCTTATTCTGAGAGCTTCATCAGTTTGTGCAAAGTCTCTGTGAGGTGCATTAAAATACAGATCCTCCTGATATTCTTCCCCCCTCCTTGAAGCACCAATTTCGATCACTTTTTTTTCAATTTCATCAAGGTTTGTGGCATGAGCTTTCACTTCAACTTCTATCATAAAAACTCCTATGTTGCTTTTTGTAGGATTAAATCATATAAAATGATTTTTTTACCCGACCCGTCTTTCTATTGAATTTTTTATGTAAATTTGAGCGTCAGATATTTGAGTTAAATAATTATCGACCATGTTTTCAATGAGCTCATACGATTTGATTTTAGTATTTCGCTTTTTTATAATTTCTTTCTTCTTTTTGATCCGTTTTTGAACTTTTCGAGCAGATAATTCACGACTTTCTTCTGGAGAGAGATTAAATTCATTAATAATCCCTATATACTCTTTCCTAATACTTCGAATATCGGTTCGTATATTATGTCTGATTTTTTTTAAAACGCTTTCCAGCTCTTCCAATTCATTCATGGTTTCCATTGCCTTTTGAATGTTTGAAACATCTATTTCCATCCCGTCAATTTCCAGTTCATCCAATTGTTGTTGGTAAATTTTTGGACCAAACATGGTTTCACCTGTTGATATGTCTTATAATATTAACTCATGATTACTAAATATTAATGGAGATATTACTGATGTATTAATTTAATTGGTTTAAGTTTAAATAAATTTATTTACAGTTTGTTTTGGAAAATTTAACGAATCACTAATAACCTACCAATTTTACAAGGAGTGCATTTCCACTGCAGAATCAATCTTTTGATGGTGCCCTCAAGGAATGAATTTCAGCAAACTAATATATATAGCAAAGAACATAGTTAGGGAAAGTGAGATAATTAGTCTTTTTATAAAAAAATTGGTAGTATAAAACTTGCTATTTTTATGTCCAATTCACGGTCGTTTATATAGTATATATAAAGCCTTTTATAAAAGATATAAAGAGTACATGGTTAATTGAAAAACCATGGGAGGATATTAGATGACAAAAACTGAAATCAAAGTGGAGAACATAGTGACTTCCGCAACGATTGGAAAAGATTTAGACCTTCCACAAGTAGCCCCCGCGTTGGAAGGAGTAGAATATAACCTTGAACAATTTCCAGGATTAGTTTACAAAATTAAAGAACCTAAAACAGCTGCACTTATCTTTGGTTCTGGTAAACTGGTGTGTACCGGTGCCAAATCAATCGAAGACTCTAAAAAGGCTATTCATATTGCTGTGGATAAGATGCGTGCATTAGACCCTGAAATACCTCATGAATACGAAATGAAAGTCCAGAACATTGTAGCTTCTGCCAATCTGGAAAAAACTCTTAACTTAGAGGCAGTGGCATTGGATCTGGAAAACACCGAATACGAACCAGAACAATTCCCTGGTTTGGTTTATCGACTGGGTGAACCAAAAGTAGTACTATTACTATTCGGATCTGGAAAAGTAGTATGTACTGGTGCAAAAACTATCGCAGACGCTCAACTTGGTGTTGAAAAAACGAAAGAAAGATTAGCTGAATTAGATTTATTATAATTCTATCTTTTTAACTATATTTGGTGATCTTTTGATTAAACTTATAGCATTTGATCTTGATAACGTCCTAATTGACGGTGAAGTCATAGACGAAATGGCTAAAGTAACTGGTGTAGAGGAAGAAATTTCCAAAATAACCAGTAAAGCCATGGAAGGAGACCTAGATTTTGAAACAGCCCTAAAAGAAAGGGTTGCACTCTTGAAAGGAGCATCCGTTGAAGATATCAACAAGGTAATGATGGAAATCCCTCTGATGAAAGGGGCAAAAGAAAGTGTTAGCCAGCTAAAAAAGAGAGGATACAAAATAGCCACCATAACTGGCAGTTTTGATGTTATTGCCCAGCGTATGAAGGATGAACTGGATCTGGACTACACTTATTCTAACTCACTAGCAGAAAAAGATGGAGTTCTAACTGGAAAAGTCACAGGGCCCCTTGTACGCGGATCCAAAAAAGATGTTCTTAACGAGATAATGGCATTAGAAAAGATTTCAGCCGATGAATGTGCTGCGGTTGGAGATGGTGCCAATGATATTTCTATGTTAGAAGAAGCAAATTTGGGAGTAGCATTCAATGCCAAACCGATATTAAAAGAAATGGCAGATGTAATCGTTGAGAAGAAGGACTTAAAAGAGTTACTGGAAATATTCGATGATCCAAATTCTTCAAAGGAAAAAGAACCTGAAGAGGAAGAAAGCTTCACTGATCTTTTATCTAAGAAAAAAAACCTTGAAAAGACCCTTAAAGAATTAACTGCTGAACGAGACCAGTTAAATGATGAAGCCAAAAAATTACGCCAGATAAGGGACGAATTCAACTCTCAAATTAGGGGAAACTTGGATAATGCCCTCAAATATAGGGATGAACGTGACCAAGTTAACAAGGAAGTTAAAAAATATAAAAAACTTCGTGATGAAGCCCATCAGGCCTATAAAAAAATGGAATGGACTTCTGGAAGAAGAGAAGCTGTCCAAGTTGAAGACGAGATAAAACGTCTAGAAAAAACAATTGAAACGAGGGTATTAGACATTCGGAAAGAGAATGAACTTGTTAAAAAGGTTACGGACCTTCGCAAAAAACTTCAAGGCATGCAAGAAGATGAAGAAAGTCGGAGTGAGGCTTTAAAACTTAAAGAAGTTTCTGAAACCCACCATGCTAAAGTGGTAGAGTTGTCTGACCAGGCACAAGAGACTCACGAAAAAATGTTAGAGTACTTCCGCAAGATAGATGATATCCGTAGCCAGGCAGATGAAGCCCATCAAAACTATATAAAAACTAAAGAAAAAGCCAATAAGGTTCATGAAGAAGTCAAAGCCACATTTGGTAAGATTAGAAAAGCTAACAAGGGTATGGATCGGGTAAAAGCCAAAGAACGCAGTATTGAAGACGAAATTGTACGTAAGAAAAACTCCGAAGAAAAAGAAAAAGCAGAAGAAATCTACCGAAAATTCAGAGAAGGTAAAAAGGTTTCTACTGAAGAGTTAATGCTATTACAGAAGCACAATATTGTCTAATGGCCAGGATTGGCCTATTCCTCCCTTATTTTATTTTTTTTTTATTATTTTGCAAAAATCTTGATCTGGTGAATGGATGAAACCCACTGAAAATTCTTTTAAAGTTAATAACGATGTCAAAATAGCTGCACTTTTAGTGGCGAGTATAGCTTCTTTTTTCACACCATTTATGGGAACATCGGTTAATATTGCGCTGCCTACCATTGGATTGGATTTGGGGGCAGATGCTATTGTTTTGAATTGGATTACCAATGGATTTCTCCTGGCAGCAGCCATCTTTGCAGTTCCATTCGGTCGATTGGCGGATATACATGGGATGAAAAAGATTTTCACTTATGGAATTATCATATTCACGGTGGCATCGCTTTTCTGTGCATTATCACCTTCATCACTCATTCTTATAGCTTCCAGGATCATGCAGGGAATTGGGTCAGCAATGATCTTTGTCACCGGACTGGCCATAATCACCTCGGTGTATCCACCGCAACACAGGGGAAAGGCCATAGGAATCAATGTTGCAGCAGTTTATGTTGGACTCTCTTTGGGGCCTGTGATTGGTGGATTAATGACCCAATATTTGGGTTGGAGAAGTTTATTCTTATTAATGATACCATTTGGGGTTTTGATGGTGGGTGTAGTATTTTGGAAGCTCCATGATGAATGGGCTGCTTCTAGGGGAGAAAAATTTGACTTTATAGGTTCTGTAATTTACAGTATTATGCTTTTATTGATAATGTACGGATTTTCAAGTTTGCCAAAAATTGATGGCTGGATTATGTTAATAATGGGAGGTATTGGCTTTTTAGCTTTTATTAAATGGGAACTCCGCACTAAAAATCCAGTGTTCAATATTAGGTTGTTTAAAAACACTGCATTCACATTTTCAAGCATGGCTGCCCTTATTAATTACAGCGCCACATTTGCAGTTTCTCTTTTGTTAAGTTATTATCTTCAGTACATTAAAGGATTCGAACCCCATGCTGCAGGATTAATACTAGTTTTTCAACCTATACTCATGGCCATAACTGCCCCAATAGCTGGTAGAATGTCAGATCGCTTTGATGCCAGAATCATTGCCACTGCAGGGATGGCCACAGTCACCATTGCCCTGTTTACATTAACTTTCTTAAATGTAAACACGCCCATCACGGATATCATAATTGGATTGGTGGTTTTAGGATTAGGATTCGGACTTTTTTCCTCACCTAACACCAATGTGATTATGGGTTCAGTGGAACGCAAATTTTATGGAGTGGCTTCAGCCACCGTGAGTACCATGCGACTAATAGGACAGACTATGAGTATAGGAATAGCAACTCTTGTCTTTGCATTATTCATTGGAAGGGTTCAGATAACTCCAAGCCAGTATCCGGCATTATTAGAGAGTATACAGCTTTGTTTTGTGATATTCACTATATTATGCTTTGTAGGAATTTTTGTATCATGGTACAGGGGAAATAGTAAGGGTTATCAGGAAAAAAATGGGCAATAACTGCAAGAAAAAAAGAGTCCATTACAATTTTATGATTCCGCAATAAAAGAATTTCCATCTTCTTTTTCAATCCTTAGAATGTTATCTGCAGCATCTTCCAGATCTGTATCATGGGTGACAATTATCATTTGGGGTATTATGGACATTTTTTTGAGTAAATCAATCAATTCCTGCCGGCGATAGGCATCAAGGTGGATAGTCGGTTCATCCAACATAATTAATTCCAAGTTCCCTCCAGAAAGTACTTGGGTGATTCCTAACCTTAAAGCAAGCGCAACTGCAATTTTTTCACCGCCACTTATCATATCTAGACTGCTTTCACCAGTAGGTCCATAAATAGTCACATCATAATCCTCATCTAGGTTTATGTCACTGTATTCAAAATTAAATCTTTCAAATAAATCCCGAGTTTTTTCTTCAATCAATGGTCTGGAGATATTTCTCAATTCTTTCTGAACCCCATCTTTACCATAAATGTCTCGAATTAGGGTTAAAAGCTTTAAAAAATCTGTAAGGTTTAACAACTCTTTTTTATATTTTTCAAATGATCCGATTTTTCCTTCCAATTCTTCTATAGATGTTGATAATTGTTTCATCTGACCTGAAAATATCTGTTTTTTCCCACTAAGATTATCTAATTCTTTTTTCTTCAATTTCCATTCATTTTCAACCCTTTCATGTGATTTTTTATCGTATTTTAGATATTCAATTTTTTTGTTTAATTCGTTTATTTCTGTGGTGGTTTTTTGGATGAGATTTTGATTTTCATCATTTTTCTGAAGTAACGAGTCTTTTTGGCTGATTTCCCCTAACAAACGCTGGCATTTCTGATTCATTTTTTCGAGATAAGCTATTTCTT
Source organism: Methanobacterium sp. UBA353 (assembly GCA_002496805.1). GTDB lineage: Archaea > Methanobacteriota > Methanobacteria > Methanobacteriales > Methanobacteriaceae > Methanobacterium. Next base: position 19,475 of record DALO01000002.1, read on the forward strand.
CTGGTAGGTGTTCCACACTATCTCCAGCTAGTTCCATCAGGGCACTTATTTTTTTTCTCAAATCCCTAATGGATGCATTTATTTCATCTAAATCGGATGAATGCTTTTTAATATTTCCTAAAGATTCTAAGGAGCCTCTTGCACCTATATATTTTTCGTAATTTTCTGTTATAGAGCCCATACTGGCTTTTTTATGTTCAATATCTTTTTCAATATCTTCCAGAAGAATTATTTTCTCGTTAAGTTCCTTTAAGTTTGAATTAATGTTTTCAATCTCTTCATTATATTCTTCTGTATTTTTTAGGTGTTCTTTTAGAACATCGAGATTTATATTTTGAATTTTAGAATATTGTGTGTTTAATTTTTCTTTTTCAGCTTCTATTTCTATTAATTTTTGTTTTAATTGGGCTGATTTTAAAAGATTAACTTCAATATCGGATTTATAATCATTTATTAATTCATTTCTTTTATCGGGAGTTATAGTTGATTTACAAATGGGACAAAGATTTTTTACTTTTTTTAACTCAGATATGGGTTTTTTAAGCTCTCGATTTTTTACTTGTATGTTGGATAATTCCCTTTGCATTTTTTGGATAGTCTCTGTTGTTTCTTGGATTTTTATCTCTAAGTTAGGTCTAAAATTTGATAAATATGTTTCAAATTCTTCAATGGAGTCAAAACTCTGATTCAATATTGAATTATATTTTTCGAGGATATTTTTTGTCCTTTTAATTGATTGATTGATTTTTGTAGTGATTTTAGATTTTCTTGTTGAATACTGTTCAAAGAGTACTCTGCTTCCCTCAAACTGTTCTTTAGCATACAGTAAATCATGGATGGTGTTGTTTAAAAGGGAATAATCATTGTAAAATTGTTCGTTATCATTTAATATTTTTTCAAATTTTTCAATGTCATCTAAAATTTTTGTCAATTTTTTTTTCTCTTTTTTAACATTGACTAATTCTTTTTTTTTCTCTTGCAAACTCTCTAAAACAATTAATTTACTTAATTTTGGCTTTATTTTATTAATTTCAAGTTCTTTACTTTTTATTTCAGCAAATTGGATATCAAAGTCATTTTTTGTTTTTTCAAGTTGCGAAAGGAAATGTTTTTTGGAATTTAAAAGGGTTATACTCTTTTCATATTCTAAATTCCTTTTATCAAGGATTTCCTTTTTTTCTTTAAGCAAATTGGAATCAATAATTCTTTCTTCTATATCATGATTAAGATTCTTGATTTTAATGTTCAATTGGGTTTTTTGTTCAATTTTGGAACTTAATTCTTCTTTTAATTCACTAAAAGATTCTAATTTACCTTCTAATCTTAATTTATCTTCATTATATTTATCTAATAGGGGTTTTATATTTTTCCAAGCTTTTTCCAGAGAATCAATCCCTAATAGTCTTCCTATCATTTGTTTTTTCTCTGAAGACGTTTTTTCTATGAGATCTGCTATTTCTCCTTGGCGAACATACACCGCATTAAGGAACAGATCTCCATCCATCTCCAAAAGATTTTGAATCTCTGTTGAAACTTGTTTATCACCTGAAACTAGTGGTTGAAATCTTCTATGTTCTTTAATACTCATAATAGCTTTAGAAGATGTTTTTGTACGTTCTCTTAACACTCGGTAAGTTCGACCATTGGCATTAAACTGGATTTCAACCGACATTCTTTTTTTACCAATTGTTATAAGCTGTTCAATTCTTTTACTGGTGTGTTGTTTAAAAAGTGCGAAACTCACTGCTTCAAGGATACTGGACTTACCCACACCATTTCCACCTATTATTAGAGATATTCCGGTGTCAAATTCGATTTGAGTATTCTTATGGGACTTGAAGTTTTCCATATGGATTTTTTCAATGATCATATAACTCCTCGTAAAAGTTCTGAGCCCTATTTTCGGCAGTTTTAAGATCACCCTCGGAAAGTTCTTTTAAAAGACCGATTGTAAGTTCGTTAAGTTTTGTATTGTTAAAATCCTTCAGACTATATTCAATCACACGTTTAATATCCAATATTTCATTAGTTTTCTCAAAAATATGATCTTCACCGTTCACTGTTGTTGGTTTGTAGTTAGATCTTATTGCAAGGCAAAAGTCTGATAAAGAACGATTTAAAGTTTCATAAACCTCAGAACGACTGAAATTTCCTCCCTCAACTGTTACCATAAGTATCGGTTTCTTATCAAGGGTGTGGATATATTGACTAATTCTGGATAACTCTTCTTGGAGTTTGATGTAGGGTATGATTTCTTTTATAAACTTTCTAGGAAGTTCTAGATTAATATTTTCAATTTCAGGCGTTTCACTGCTGATATCAACTAAATAAAACCCTTTACCATTTTTTTTATATCCTTCAAGTTCATTTGAACGCCATATTTCAGTGGAACCTGGATATGCTAGTTTACCCTCTCCAAAATCATCGATCACTCTCTCGTGAATGTGGCCAAAAGCACAGTAATTGAAACTTTGAGGAACATCACCAATTTTTATTTCAAATTCATAGGGAATATAACGATCAATACCCTGATGAAGAACTAAAATCCTTTTTTTATATTTTAAGGATGATTTTGTTATGTTTTCAAGCCTTTCAATTAATTGTTTCGAATGATATTTAGATGCATAGGGTGCTCCACCTATAAAAACATTTTTTTCTATGAAAAATGGTTTATTTGGGCTTATAAGTTTCAAACCAAAATTTTTATATAAAATTTGGGGAGGAAGGGCGTTTTTACGCATGACAACATCATGATTACCGGCTATGGCGTAAATTGGAATCTTTGACTCTTTTAATCTCAGAATACCTTTCTGGGCTGTTAATAAAGCTCGAGTAGGGGGTCTTGAGTATTCAAATAGATCTCCGGAGTGAATAACAAAATCAGGTCTTTCATGAATTATTTCATCAATAGCCTGTTCAAACACTTGAAAAAAGTCGTTTTCCCGCTCAACAAGTCCATACTGGCGGTAACCCATATGAGTATCTGCTAAATGGGCAAACTGCATTAATAATCTCCTCCAAGGTCTTCATACTCCTTTTTTTGCTGGTTTAAGGTTTTAATATGGCTTTCATGAGATTTTGACCATTCATCAACAATATTAAGGTCTCCTCCAGATATTTTACCCATAAATTCATCAATTTTAACTAGAGTTGGTATTCTAGTCATTAAACCCAATAATACGGCTTCACCAATATTTAGGGAGGGTAATTGTGCGATTAAATCATCACTTAAGCTTTCACTGGCACGTTGAACGTGATTTTGGTCTGTTGGCTCCACTAAACGTAAAATTATCATGTTGTTGGCTTGCGAAAGGGCATCAGAGTCCAAAGATTTGGGACTTTGACTAACCAAGCATAAACCCACTGAAAACTTTCGTCCCTCTCTGGCTATTCTACTAATCCATGTTTTTGATTCGGTTTTCCTGTTTTGAGGTGCAAGAATATGCGCTTCTTCCAGTACCAAAAAAATTGGAAATCCAAGTCCATCTCCACTTCTCAAAAACTCTTTTCTGCTGCGTAAAACATTCCTAAGAATATGACTAACCACAACATCAGATGCGAATTCATCCACCGAACCTAAATCTAAAATATTTGCTTTTCCAACTTCAAGATTATCAATGGCATCTTTTGCTTCTAAACTTAATATATTCCCGTATTTGTCTTGCATATGATCTAACTTGTTTAAAATATCTGCAATAGATTTTTTATCTGAAGAATAAGGGGATTTAGATTCTGGATCCTCTGCTTCTTTTAACCAACCTTCTAATTTACTCTGTATCACTGCAATAAAGTTTTTACCCCTTGCAGAACCATGAATAAGACTTTTACGTGCTGATTTAAATGCTTTTAGGAAGTATCTTTCCTGGACATAGGCATTGGAAGGAATGTTTGATAATTTTTTGATTTCAGAAAATGACAAGTAAAGGGGGTTGATCTGTGGTTTCATAACTTTGACCATATCTTTCCCAAAATCGGTGTTAACGTATTCAGAGTGCATGTCAAATATCAAAACACTACCATTAACATTTAAAAGACCGTTTACAATTACTGAAACAGTATTTGATTTACCTGCACCAGTCATGGCCAGAACTGCCAAGTGTCTTGACACCATCTTATTGATATCAACTTCCACAGCCACATCATCTTGAGTTATGAGATTTCCAAGCTTCAAACCATACTTGCCTACATTAAATATTTTCTTCAATATCTTTGAATCAGCAACCCTTATCTCGGTTCCAGGCGGAGCTGGTGTTCGTGGAATGCGGAGATCATCATCGATATCACCCAATATCTTAACAGTCCCTTTAACGTAATGATCGTCACCTTCAATTGCTTTGATTTTTTCTATTGTGAGGGGGTCGTATATTTGATCATTAATGGAAACACTACCCCTGACCAGCGATTCGATCATTCCCAAAACATTTTTTGCATCGTATCTTAGGGAAACGTATTCTCCAACTCTGGGCATTTCCTTTGAGATGAAACTGACGTCAACCAAGGATGTTTCCCCAACACATCTTCCAATTACTTTACTCATTTAACATTTCCCTCCCGCGCTTCTCTTGAAATCCCATTATTTTAGAAAGATTTTCCAGATCGTTTTTACGTATAACAACATCATTGTGGGCTTTTTTTAATAGTAATGGGTATCCTTCTGCACTGATCTTTTTAATATCTTTAAGCAATTTTTTTATATTTTCTTCTGTGGCATGATACGGTAATTCAAACTTCAAAATGTTTTTATAATCTTCTAGTCTGGCGTAGAAAATGGTGAATGTTAAACTCTTAAGAAAGTTATTTCGAACAGGAAAATCTCTTTTAACCTCAGAAACATCAGAATATCGGGGTTTGGAATATCCCTGTTTTTTACTGTACATATCAAATATAGCCATGTCCGGTATTTTTGAATTAAAATATTCAGTACTGAAGGATGTTTTAGAGATAGCCACTATTTTTTTATTTTTTTCCATCAATTCACTGATTACCAAGATGTTTTCCAAGTTTTCCAAGTATATCATTGCTTCAGTGCTGTCCTCAAATTCATTGGTAATCTTTTTTTCAAATTTAGTTGATGTTATTTCCACATTAGAATTCTTTAATTCTTCTTCGAGGAGGGCCAAGTATTTTTCTCTTATGCTTTCTTTAACCTGTTCTTTAACTTCTTTTTCTATGGGGAAAGGTCTTATAAGGTTTCCAAGGATTGATCCATCAAATAGGAATAAGTCAACTTCATGATTGTCAATCATTTTCAGAGCATTTTTTATTTCAAATATACCCATATAATTTCTCAAACGATCTTCCACATATTTATGGTGGGCTATAATGTCAATTTCAGAGCTTTCGATTCTTTTAAGACCATTATCGGTACTTAATATGCCTTCTGCACCGATAGCATAGAATATAAATGGCAAAAATTTCCGTTTATTTATACTACCATCGCCAGCAGCAATATTGGTATTCAGGGAACTTTCTCCTATGTAATAGTCAGCCCAATGCTGAGAAGCGTCTACTTTGAAGTATCCAATTTGGTCTAATTTCTGATTAACAAGTTCTCTCTTTTTCAAAGCCTTTTCATAAAGTGAATCAAGCATGCAATCCTCCAAAATTAATTTAAAAATTCTTAAATAAGTTTTTAGGATAAATAAGCACTAGAAATCTGAACTTAATTAATATATTTACTCACCTTAATTTAAAACTTTATTTATTAATATGGCCAAGCTAAAATGTATAACCATGACAAATCTCACACCCCTACAAAAAAGGGTCTTAAACACAATAAAAGTTTTCCAGGCAGAATACCTTGAAGGAATTCCTTACAACATTATCAAACTCGATTTAAATATTCCTGAAGAAAATTTAAACCAGATTTTAGGGTTCCTTGAAGAACATGAGCACATATCTCTTGAGGAGGGGATTATCATTCTTGAAAATGATGATGAAAATGTTCAAAAAGTAGAAGATGTGCCTGATGATGGCAGCATAACAGAAACAATTAATCGGGAAGTTGAAGAAGAAAACCAGCTATCTGAAACTGAACAACAATCCCTGGAAATAATCAGAAAGCTAGTGGATGATCAAGGATATCTTTCCCGCACTCTACTGGAAGGCAATCTCCTCTATGGTGAGTTGGAACTAAGCAACATTAAAATGTATAATTTAATAACCTCACTGGAGAATAAAAATATTTTAAAGAAGATACAACTTTCTGATGGGGAGTACTACAAGTTCACACCCTGAATTTCGCCACAAAATTCAACGTGTCTACCTAATCTTATTAATTTTTAACTTAGGTCCAACTGTAGGGATTAAACTCTGATGGTGGAATATACATCACTTCAGCATATTTTTTTTTCAAAAGTTCTTGGTTCAAGTTGATTCCATCCACATAGACCACGGCCAAGGTTCGATGGTATTTATCTCTATTTTTATAATCATCAATGTCCAAACCAACGATTTTACCCAGACATCTTTTCTTTACAAAGTCTTTAGCAGATTTATATCCTGGTTCTCCCCTTTCTGGTGTGTTCACCCCCACAAAACGCACTCTTCCAACTCCTTCCACATCTATAGTGTCTCCATCCACCACTTTGTAACATTTACCACGCACCTCAACATTTGGACTATCACTATCTTTGCTATTGTTTGTAGTTGCATTGTTTGTTGTTGAGTTTTCAGGAACTTCAGGGGAATTGTTGGTATTGTTCAATGGGTAAAATGAACCATTGGACTGATCTACATTTTTTTGAGTACAACCAGAAATACCAAGGATTAATATTAGCATTATTATAACTAGATATGGGAAACGCATTTTTATCATCTTGATTTTATTTGGTTAATCATTGCATTTGTTTCATAAATAAGATTGTCCTTTGAATTATATGTATCAATTTTAATTAAAGTATAATAATCATTGCACACGATGGGATTAAATGCAATAAAATACAACAGATAAAAACATGATACTGGTAACTGGAGGGGCAGGATACATAGGTGCCCACGCCAATAAGGAGCTAAACCTTGCAGGATATGAAACCGTGGTACTGGATAATATGAGCTACGGTCATGAAGATTTTTTGAAATGGGGAGAATATGAAAATGTAGATTTAGATGATTTAAAATCATTAAGGAATGTTTTTTCAAAATACAAGATAGATGCAGTTATGCACTTTGCAGCATTCACCTATGTAGGGGAATCAGTTGAAGATCCCCAAAAATATTACCTCAACAACCTGCGAAACACCCTCAACCTTCTCCAAGTAATGAATGAATTTGAAGTAAAGAAGCTGGTTTTCTCTTCTACATGTGCTACTTATGGAAACCCTATGGAAATCCCCCTTACAGAATCTCATCCTCAAAACCCCATAAATCCTTATGGTAAGGGTAAATTAATGGTGGAAAAAATTTTAGAAGATTATAACTCAGCTTATAATCTTCGATATGTCTCTTTACGATATTTCAATGCTGCGGGGGCTGATCCTGAAGGTGATGTTGGAGAAAGACACCACCCAGAAACCCATTTGATACCTCTCATTTTAGATGCTGCATCTGGGAAAAGAGAAGATATAAAGATTTTCGGAACAGATTACCCTACTCATGATGGTACTTGCATTAGAGATTATATACATGTCACAGATCTTGCTGATGCCCATATAAAATCCCTCAAATATCTGGAAAATGGCAAAAAAAGTGAAATTTTCAATTTAGGGAATGGTAACGGATTTTCTGTAAAGGAAGTAATAGAAAATGCCAGAAAAGTCACAGGTAGAAAGATCAAAGCAACTGAAACAGACAGACGGCCTGGTGATCCGCCCATCCTGGTTGGAAGTTCAAAAAAAGCCCGTAAAATTCTGAAATGGCAACCAAAATATGATGAACTAACTCAAATCATTAAAACTGCATGGGAATGGCATAAAAAAGATAACAAAAAAATAGGAAAAAAGGATTTATAAATCTCCTTTTCCTTTAGAGGGATATTAAAGGTTCACAGTTATAGAAGCCGATCCATAAGAGTTAGATTGCGATCCTAAAATTTTCCCATCTCTTTTTATAGTAAGACTCATTGTCCCAGAGCTAGCATCATTTTTCCAAGTACTCACTGATAAAATCCCAGATAAACTACCTAAGTTAACTGTTTGTTTTCCCTGACCAGAAATACCACGATATCCAAATGTACCACTGGCCGAACCACCCCAATTACCGGGATAATCTACTTCAAGAATGACATCATTTGGATTGTTTGTGCTCGTGTCTGATGCGTTGGAAGTACTTGTGTTTGTATCCGATGAGGTTGGATTCGAATCATTATTTGAAGTGCACCCTGCCAAAGCCACAATAAAACAAAGGATTACTACCACTAGTCCTATTTCAATTTTTTTCCTCATTTATACCCTCCATATCTTGATATGACTTTATAGTTTTTTCATGATTTATCTATATTGTTATAAAATTAAAAAATATTTCTAACATTGAAAAAGCCATTGATGTGGATTATAGTCAGTATCATTCCTCTTCAGGAAAATATTTACAACTGTTTCAATATTGTAGTAATGGTTAATTTATTTTTAAAAAAAGTAATTTTTATGTAAAATTAACCATTTCATTTAAGAATATTCTTTAAATACTCTTTTAACTCGTCATTAACTTGAGGATCTTGTAAAGCTATCTCAAGAGAGCTTTTAAGCCATTCTACATTGTTTCCAATGTCATACATTTTGCCGTTGAATACGTAACCGTATATCTTGTCTAAACTCCGCATGGCATCGGTGAGTTGTATCTCCCCACCCACACCTGGTGGAATATTCTCAAGATGGTCAAATATCTCTGAATCCAGAACGTAACGTCCGGTAATGGCTAAATCAGATGGTGCATTCTCTGGTCGGGGTTTTTCAACCATATCTTCAATTTTATAAACATCATCTTCAACTTGTTGTCCTTTAATAATTCCATAACGTTCAATTTTATCATGTGGAACCCTTTCTATTGCAATAGCTGATGCATTATATTTTTCATGAACATCTAAGAGTTGTCTTGTGCAAGGAGTTGAAGACTGAGTAATTGTATCTCCTAAAAGCACGGCAAAGGGCTGTCCATCGATGTGTTTTTCTGCGCACAGTATAGCATCTCCCAGTCCTTTCTGTTGTTTCTGTCTAACGTAATATATATCTGCCATTTCAGATATGGCTTCTACTTCTACCAAGTAATCCATTTTTCCACAGTTACGGAGGGAGTACTCAAGTTCAAAAGAACGGTCAAAATGATCTTCAATTGATCTTTTTCCCTTACCAGTTATAATCAGTATATCATCGATTCCCGAGGCCACTGCCTCTTCAACCACGTATTGAATGGTTGGTTTATTATAAACCGGTAACATTTCTTTTGGTTGGGCTTTGGTGGCTGGTAAAAATCGGGTTCCGAGGCCTGCAGCAGGTATAACAGCTTTCATTATTTTCGCTCCATGAATAGAATTAACATGAATTCAGAATATGTGAATTTTTTATGAATCGATAAAATTATTTTAAGACATTAAAATTTTGATAAGTCATACTATCAAACTCGATCCATGGTAATGGTTAATAGGAGCGAGATATATAAAACTTTCCAAGACGAATTAAACGGTGTATTTATGATAGACGGCGTGAAAGTAAAGAAGCTTAAAGTCATCCCTGATGAGAGGGGTTGGCTAATGGAAATATTAAGACGCGACGATGATATATTTCAGAAATTTGGCCAAGTTTACATGACTACAGCATATCCGGGAGTAGTTAAAGCATGGCATCTGCATAAAAAGCAGACTGATAATTTTACATGTATTCGTGGCCTGATGAAAGTTGCCTTATATGATAGTAGGGAGGATTCTCCTACTTATGGGGAAATCAATGAGTTTTTCATTGGAGATAGAAATCCAATGCTAATTAGCGTTCCTCCATATGTTTATCATGGTTTTAAAGCAGTTGGTGATGAAACTGCCTACTTTGTAAGCGTACCTACATTGCCATTTAACTATGATGAACCTGATGAGTTCCGCCTTGAACCGGATACTGATGAAATTCCCTATGACTGGATACTGGATAAAAGTAAAAAACATGGATAGAACAGATAATCGGTGATTTCATGAGGATAATGATTACTGGGGGTGCGGGATTTATTGGATCCAACTTCGTACACCACTTGTATGGGAATGATGATTATGAATTGGTGATCCTGGACAAGTTAACTTATGCTGGGGACATGAAAAACCTCAAAGAAGTCAGTGGCAAAGTTGAGTTTGTTAAAGGTGATATAGCTGATGATGAGGTAGTTTTTAGTACCATGAAAGACTGTGACATGGTGGTAAATTTCGCAGCCGAAACCCATGTAGACAGATCCATAGAGGATCCAGGTGTATTCGTGAAAACAGATGTCATAGGCACCTATAACCTCTTAGAAAATGTTCGCAAACACGATGTGGAACGTTACCTGCAAATATCCACTGACGAAGTTTATGGTAGCATCGAAAATGGTTCATTCACAGAAAAAAGCAATCTTGATCCTTCAAGTCCCTATTCAGCTAGTAAAGCTGGTGGCGACCTCTTGGTAAGTGCTTACTGGAAGACTTATGATGCTCCTGTTATTACAACCCGGAGTAGTAACAATTTTGGGCCTCGTCAGTACCCAGAAAAATTAATACCATTATTCATCATTAACGCCATGCAAGACAAACCTTTACCTGTTTATGGGGATGGTAAGAATGTTAGAGACTGGATATATGTTATGGATAACTGTAAAGGAATAGAAGTAGCACTACTTAAAGGTGAACTGGGAGAAGTTTACAACATCGGCGGGGGCAACGAACGAAATAACCTGGAAATAACAAAACTAATACTTGAACTTCTCAGGAAACCAGAAAGCCTGATAACCTTTGTTGAAGACAGGTTGGGTCATGATCGACGTTATTCCCTTGATTCAGCTAAAATTATGAAGTTGGGCTGGAAACCGGAAACTACTTTTGAAGATGCAATGCAGGAAACTGTAGAATGGTATAAAAAGAACTTTTCAAGGTTTAAATAACCTTTTTATCATTTTTTTTATATTTTAAATTCACTCAAAAGCCACATTTAATTGTTTTAGAATTTTTAAAAAACTTTCATCATCAATTGAACTAATTTTAATAGTTTTCATCCGGCTTTTTTGTCCGGATATGATCTCCACTGGTCGATTAGTTAATTTTGAAAATTCATTTATCAGTTCTTTATTTGCCTTTCCCTTAGTAGGGACTGACTTGATTTTAACTTCCAGAGTTTGCCTCCACTCATTATAACCGGTGATCTTGAATTGATCCGATTTAGGGGATACTTCTATCTTCACTGTTATCCCATCAGGAGTGATCCGAACTGCTTGCACTTTAAAAACATCCCAACCATTAATTTAGAAGTATGTCTAAGTTGTTATTTGTTGTATTTAAATCTATAATAAGATTTAAAATGCATTAGTTCTTTTTTATCTACTAATAATAATATTAAGCCATTTTTAATCCTTTTTGTCATTAGAGGTAACCTTTAAATAGTGAAAGTGAGAGATGATGGTATGCTTCACTCTCTTGTGTGAGAATCAGCATAGCAGGGGTGGTCGAGCGGTCAAAGGCGCTAGGTTGAGGGCCTAGTGGGTGAGTCCCTTCGCGGGTTCGAATCCCGTCCCCTGCACTCTTTATAATTGAAATATATGATTAACTTTTGTTTTAATAGGTTATAATAAATTAATGATAATTTTAACATTTAATATTTTACCGGATTTAAGATCATTTACGAGTTCTTGGTTTAAATCTACTGCAGCCTTATCTGCATTTATCATTAGGGTACGGTTGCATGTATAACTACTTTTACGACAAACCATGTCGGTGGGATGATCCAATGTAAGTAAAGGATGCCCATATCCAATGATGCTATCTTTTGAATTTTCTGTTTCTAGTATAACTTGAATCTGAGTTTTTTCATCACGAATAGCCATCTTCATCTGAGCAGGCATGTCATTTAATGACACTTTTGAGGCCACTCCAACAATACAATCTGCTGCAAGTCTAATTTCATTATCTCTGGTCACTTCGAATGTGCTACGATGTTGAGACGTCACATTGGGATGTCCTTTGGCTTTAAAGCTAAATTTCATAATAATCAATCACTGCTTTTATGAATTAATTTGATATAAAAAAATCTAAAACTCATTGATTTTATTGATTATTTCAAAATATGAATTTTAGTGTAATGAATTTAATATAGTTATGAATAGTTAAAATAAATAAGAGTGATTCTATATCTTCCAGGAGTTGTACCATGAAGATAAGTTGTGTTGCAGTTAATCAGGCCATTTCAGATTTTTATGCTGAGCATGGATTTTCATTATTTTCTGACGATATGAAGTAATCTGTGGATTTTCAACCAAGTAGATAAATATAGCGAATTTAAAATTATTCCCAGATAATAATCCATAAAAATATATTAAACGTTTAAAAGATAAATTCAGCTATTAATTTAATTTAATTTTAAAAACAGATAATGAATTAGTGATTTTATCTGATTGCACTCACCTTGGTATGGTATACATCTAATATTCTGCCATTAATATTTCCAGGATGAAATACATGGAGTTATTGGGGAATCACATCTATTGGGACAACCCCACAGAGAATAAACAAAATACTACGGATGAATTTAAAAGAATAGACCATGATCTAATGGGGGCACTTAACCGGATTTGATGCATTATGTATATTTACAAAAGAATTTAACGGTATATTAATCCTTTTGGGGTCTGGTGCAGAAATCGTGGGATTGGATTTGGTTAACTGAACTAGAGGGGCTTAAATTTTCTTAAATTATGAGTAAAAAATTTATCAATGATGATAAATAGGGAATAATACATTTATATGAATACTAAAAACATTCGAAAGGGAACTTACTGCCTTTTAATATATCTCAAAGTGGATATACCAATCAAAATCGGTAAAAAAGGGAAAATGAATTTTAATAAGGGTTATTATGTTTATGTTGGATCCGCCATGAACTCCCTAGATGGTAGGGTCAGAAGACATTTAAGGAATAATAAGAAACTTCACTGGCATGTTGATTATATTTTGGATAACTCCCAATCCACGGTAATTGATGTATACTTATCAGACGATGGAGTTAAACATGAATGTGACTTGGCCAACCATATTGCATATGCAGGAAAAGAAGTTCAGGGTTTTGGATGTTCGGATTGTAAATGTAATTCCCATCTTGTTTATTTTTCTAAAATTGTTGATGCTGAATCTGCATGTTTGAATGCTTTTAAAAAAATGGGATTAGAATTAAATAAATTTGAAGATTTAAGTCATTCATTTGAAAAATAAATTTTAATTAAATAGTTCTGAAGAATTCTTCAAATTCTTCCACATCCATGGGTTCTGGAACCACGAATTCCTGGTTATTGGAAATTGTTTTTGAAATTTCAAAATATTTTTGTGCCTGTTCAGAGTCTGGGAATTTCTCTACAACGGTTTTGGCATCAATTTCACTTTCCTGAACTAATTCGCTCCTGGGGATCACTCCGGTAATTTGACTTCCAATCCTATGGGCAAATTCTCCAACAATCTCGACTTCGCGATGAATGCCTCTACAGTTACAAATTATCCCGCCAAGATTGCCATTTAGTTTTTTTATGCCCTTAGAAATATTATTGGCAGCATATAATGCCATGTATTCTCCAGATGTTACAATGTATACTTCATCAGCGAAATCTTCCCGTAATGGTACTGCAAATCCTCCGCAGACTACATCTCCCAGCACATCATAAATAATAACTTCCGGTTCTTGGGAAAAGACTTCCAATTTTTCCAGAAGCTTCATGGCAACGATTACCCCTCTCCCTGCACACCCAACACCAGGTTCTGGACCACCACTTTCGACACATTTAACATTTCCATACCCATGGAATAGAACATCTTCTTGAGTGGTGTTTCTTTTTTCTTTTAAAACGTCTAAGATGGTGGGGATCCTTCGCCCTACAAGGGTGCGGGTGGTGTCTGCTTTAGGGTCACAGCCAATTACCAGCACATCTTTATTTTTGGAGTAAGCTGCAGCCAAGTTTGAGACAATGGTGGATTTGCCAATACCTCCCTTGCCATAAATGGCAATGTGTTTGGTCTTACTCATCCCCTCACCATTGCTCCAATAATATCGCCTCTGGTGATGATGCCCACCATTTTCCCAGCACTGTCAACCACTGGTAATCGTTTAATATCATGGGTGTCCATTAACTGTGCTGCATCGGATATATCAGAGTCTGAGTCAACGGTCACAACTTTTTTGGTCATTATTTCCCCAATGAGGAGTGAAGCGGCTTTGTTCATGTCTTCGGTTATTTCATCCATTTCGTATTTCATACGTACTGGTAATTCAATTAAATCAAGTGGGGCAGGCAGGATCAGGTTTATATGTGGAGAATGAACTTCTATGAGTCGCATGATATCGCCTTCACTTATGATCCCCACTAGTTTGTCTTCTTTGTCTACTACTGGCGCTCCACTGATCTTGTTTTCGCGCAAACTTCCTGCAACATCAATAATCTGGTCATCAACCTTGAATTTAATTATTTCTTTTTCCATGGCGTCTTGAATTTTCATTGTATCAACTCCATACATACAAATTCGCTAACAATGGCGATTTTTTCATTTAATTTATAATTTCATGTTAATCATAAATCAATACTTTTCACGAACTCTTTAATAATTGGTTTTTGTTAATTTTAACTAGTATAATGTTCTTTTTGAAGCATGTATAATAAATTTAATATCTATTTTTTAAACATTTGTATTACCTATATTTTCTCGAGTTTTCTCTTTATTATTCTAATGGTAAGTTAACTATTATTTTAGTTTTCTATGTGGTCTGGTAGAATAAAAAAAATGAAAGTTTAAATAGTTAATAATTCATTTAGTAAATAATTAATTTTATTAATTATATTATAATTTAACTATTGTAATAATTAACTAAATTTTTAATGTAACGAACAATTGATAAAGTGAGATTTATGGGTCAAAAAAGCTTTGAAAAGAGGTTAGATGACTTTTTAATATATTTTCCAGTTTTTTATCAGAAAGTAATTTCATCAAAAGATTTTCATAGTAGACAAATTTCATCTTCCTATTATCAGATTTTAAGAGTGCTCATGTATCATGAATCCCTACCCATATCTGTTATAGGGGATACTTTATATATTTCAAGACCAAACATGACTTCTCACATTGATAAATTGGTAAAAGATGGTATGGTCAAACGCATCCCTGATGAAAAAGACCGGAGAATAATTTTAATCAAAATAACTCCTAAGGGAAGTGCGTTGGTCAAAAAGGCACGTGTTATTGTGGAGAAAAATATGTGCGAAAACCTATCTTCATTAAATTCAAAAGAGCTTGAAGACTTTTATAATGCCTTAAAAATTGTTAAATCAACGTTAATACTAATAGAGAAAAATTCTAACGATTTCAATCACTAATCAAGAATTCAAACAACTCTTCTCAAGTCACTAGTTGTTTGATAGTTATGGCTTAGTATATGGGAGGGATGGCCATTTACTATTTGCATGCTATCCTCAAGCATAGTGTCAATACTTCAAGAAAGTCTTTCAATTTTCACAGTCACAAGAGAATCTTCATGTTTACGAAGGCATTGGATATAGTTTCATCTAGTCAAATGAATTATCAAATAACATTGTCGGACTTAAAAAAATGCAAGAATACCTTCATCAGAATTCAGACAATCCCCTATTTTAAAATTAATCTTAGGATACTATCACAGATTTATGAGATGGGGGTGAGTATTTATCATTAACAATCCCATATGACTTATTCTCATAAATAATTTCAAAATTTGGAATAAATATCTGAAAATAAGTGAAAAATGGGAAAACGGACATTGAAATTAATGTATTTTCAAGAAAAACCAAATAACTTACCCATAATGCTCTTTTCATCATTGAAATTATCTTTCAAAACGCTGATAGACCAGATCTCCTGGCCTAACCTTATTTTTAATTGAAATTCCTATATTTTGCCCTTTTTTACCTTTAAATACACTTTTGCGTTCTATTTGGATTGATTCAACTGTTTGGCTTATGGATCCAGTGGTGGGTCCTTGCACTAAAATTTCATCGCCAACTGTCAAATCATTCCATAGGCGTATTTCTGCTGCTTTAACCTTAGAATAATAATTTACCACTTCTCCGATGTCTTTTTTTGTATGAGTGGCTTGGTTCAAGCTGCTTGTTTGATGAGGGTTTCGGAAATAAAAACCGGTATCAAATCCACGATTATAAACTTTTTTTAATTCATCCATCCAATTTTCATTAAATACCCAATTGCCACTTTCATAGGAGTCAATTGCTTTCTTGTAAACTTTAGTAACACTAGCAACATAGTCTGCTGATCTGGCCCTTCCTTCAATCTTAAAAGATGAAATTCCTGCTTCAATAAGCTCAGGAACATATTCTATCATACAAAGATCTCGGGGACTTAAGATGTGGCCTTTGAACCTATCATTGTATTTTTTTAAAATACTATCCCCTTCTAAAGTTAGCAAATCATTTTCATTTTCATCACTAATAAGTTTCCACTCCTTTCTACAGGGTTGTAGGCACTCTCCACAGTTAGCATTCTTCTGGTAGAGGTATGAACTTAAAAAACATCTCCCGGAGATAGCCAGACACATGGCTCCATGGACAAAAACTTCTACTTCTAAGGGACTATCCTTAATTATTCCTTTAATATCTTCTAATGATAATTCACGGGAAAGTATAACTCGTTTAACACCCAAATCTGCCAGAACTTTCACGGATTCAGAATTAGATATATTCCCCTGAACACTAAAATGAACATCAATATTTTCATCCTGTGCAATGTTGAGAACCCCCAGATCCGATGCAATTATAGCATCGGCTCCTGCAGATCTAATTTCAAGTAAAATAGTTTTAAGTTGATCTATATCCTTATTTGTCATTATCGTGTTGGTGCACACGTATAGGTGAGCATTATCGTCATGGCAACGATCAGAAGCCCTTTTAAGGTTATTTATGGCGAAATTGTTGGAGTGTGCTCGCATATTGTAGCCTTCAACACCTACGTACACTGCGTTAGCACCATTTTTTAGTGCTGCTTCTAGTGCAGTGAAATCCCGGGCTGGTGCCAATAATTCTACCATAAAAACCACTTTAATTGTGTGAAAAATAGTGTAATTATAATTGAATCAAATTAATCAGTTTAAATCAATCAAAAATATATTTAACACCTGCAAGATTCATATTTCTCAATATCAGCAGGAAGTTCAGTTGGATACTCTCCCGTGATGCACCCAAGGCACAATTCATTCTTCTTAATTCCAATACATTCCACTAGGGATTCTGTACTTAGATATCCCAGTGAGTCAACCCCTATGGTTTGTCTGATTTTTTCCACTTCTTTATCAGAAGCTATGAGCTCTTTACGAGTGGCCATAGCAATGCCATAATAACAAGGAGAAATAATAGGTGGTGATCCAATACGTAGATGAATTTCTTCTACACCAGCATCACGGAGTACATTAACCAATGCTTTAGATGTGGTTCCGCGTACAATGCTGTCATCCACAAGTACGATGCGTTTACCCTCAAGTTCCGACTTAATAGGATTCATCTTCAACTTGACTGATGTTTCACGCTCTTCTTGGGTAGGCATAATAAATGTCCGGCCTATGTAACGATTTTTGATTAATCCTTCACCGTAAGAAATCCCTGATGCACGAGAATAGCCGATAGCTGCGGTAATTGCTGAGTCAGGCACAGGCATCACAACATCAGCATAAACAGGATGCTCTCTATAAAGAGCATGTCCAATGTTCAGTCGTACATTATAGACAATTTTCCCATCCAAGATACTGTCTGGACGGGCAAAATAAACGTATTCGAACATACAATGAGCTTTAGATGTGCCCGGGTTTTGTGGTATTTTGAAACTATTTATTTCATCGTTGATAACCAGTATCTCCCCGGGTTCCACGTCACGAACATATTCAGCTCCCACCACATCAAAAGCAACACTTTCTGATGCTACAATGGTGGTTCCTTCACGTTGGCCTAGAGCTAGAGGTTTGATGCCGATGGGGTCCCTTACTACCATTAAATCATCATTAACTAACAAAACCAGTGAATATGAGCCAATGAGTTTTTTAGAAACTCTTTTTATGGATTCGGCCATGTTTTGTGTGTGGGAGTACTCTCTGGTTAACAGATGGCAGATAACTTCAGAGTCAGTTGAGGATTGAAAGATAATTCCTTCTTTTTCCAGTTCATGACGAAGCTCCATGGAATTTATAATATCTCCATTATGAGCTATAGCTATTGTTCCCAAGTCAAATTTTCCAATAAATGGTTGAGAGTTCTGAATTTGAGATTTTCCTGTTGTTGAGTAACGTACATGGCCTATGCCAACGTTTCCATCCAATCCAACCAAGTTTCCATTGTTAAAAACATCACATACAAGTCCCATGCCTCTGTAAGTACGCATTTCCGAACCATTATGGGCAGATATGCCTGCAGACTCTTGTCCACGATGTTGCAAAGCGTATAATCCGTAATATATTTCTCTTGAGATGTTATGGGACTTATTCTTAGAGTAAGCACCTACGATGCCGCATTTATCCTGCACTTGGAATTCTCCATGAAGTTATATTTTGGGGTGATCTTCTAAAAAAAGAGATGAAAAATAATTCATAAAATGACCTTTAACATTACCCTTTGAGTAAACTAGGAATGAATTTCTCATCACCTATTTCTTCCTTAAGATCTTCTATTTTTGAATCGTAAAAAATAAGTACCGTGCGAATAACCTTCAACCAGTCCACAGCATCCTTTTTTGAAGGGGCAGCAATGAATCCTTGTCCTAAAATAATGTTATCCGGTTTAAATTCGCTAGTTATAAAAGTAATAAGTTCTTCTTCTTCTAAAGTTTCATTAAAGTTTTCTTTCCACAGTTCATCTAGAAGAAATGTTTCATACAAATTTTTCTTCAACATAATTCTGTATTTATTTTTAATATCAGCATACTTGTTTTTAACGGTTTTTAAATCTTCCTGGTGTGATTTTTGTTTAAATTCAAGTCTTTCTAGGGAAGATAATAACTCTTTATTTTTATTGGCTGATTCTTCCTTTTCCGAAGATAAATTGTCAAATTGTTCTTTCAAGTCTGTAATTTGATTTTCAGATTGTTTAAGTCTGTCTTTAAGTTCTTGGATGTATCCTATATTGCCTATGGATATTAAACCAGAACGAATAATTGCATTTTTTATTTCTTTTCGGATAAGAGCAGGGTCGATGTATTCCACATCGTGGCCGAAGGGGAGTTTCATCCTTTCTATATGACCCACTTCTTTTTTGAGAACTTTTTGAAACTTGTCGGCCAGTTCTCTTCCAGGAGCATCCACATCAGTGGCGATCAAAAGGATATCCGCACCACGCACAGCTTTTTTCGCGATTTCAGTATTTGTGGTGGGTATGATGGAAGAAATGGTTATGTGGTACTCAGCTCCTAGGGCAATGTTTTGAAGGGCCCTGGAAACATTTTCCACATCCGATGCTCCTTCCACAATGATGCGCACATCGATGGGATTTCTCATTTCCATTTATTTCAACCTGTAGCCGTTAAGCTTCTTGTTCTGCCAGTTGTAGGTTCTGATCCGCTTAGATCTTCCGAATCCACAAGCAGCACAGTAGCGCTTCCTGGCATTGTATGAGTTCTTCCCACATCTTCTGCAACGGATATGGGTTTTTTTGTTACGTTTACCAAATGAAGGTGTACCTTTCAATTTATTATCCTCCTAAAAAAATATTCCAGCTTTCTTGCTGGTATCTGTTTATCCTGGTGATATGTAGACGATGTTATCCCCACGTATGAGAACCACACCTAACCTTCTTGATGATTCACCGTTTTCTAATTCTTCGGCATCATTTAAAACTAAATTCATATGCATATCAAAGCTTTCAAGAACTCCGCGGAATTCTCTGCCGCCTTTAAGTTTAATTAGCACTTGAGAGTTAAGAGCTTTACCTAATACATCTAATGGTCGTGATGTATTCACATTCTTCTGTACACTCACTATTATCACCTTTCCTATACCATCAATGTAGTTAAGATTTATATTTAAATGTACCGCCATCATAAATATTAAAAACAGAATGGAAATTAGAAATTGGGTGATTTTTAATTGAAAATTAAAAAGAGATATCATCTTAAGAAAAAAAAATTAAAGGAAATCAAAGCTAATCTTGGACTTTATAGTTTTTTAATCCCTCCCAAAGCCAAGGTGGAAATTTTGGAAACAGAACTTCCTGACTTGATCCTGATTGATGATGAACCACTTTTAATGATCCTCAATGGTGAACCATTTCCCACACTTAAAGGAGCCCTTAAACGACCCATGGAGGATCATGTTGTGGTTGTGGACATGGGTGCTGTGAAATTCCTAGCCAACGGAGCTGATGTAATGTCTCCAGGGGTTGTGAAGGCTGATATTAATATAATGGAGGGAGACACAGTTATAATTGTTGATGAAAATTATCATAAACCATTGGCTATGGGTGTAGCCATTATATCGGGAGAAGAAATGGTGAAAAATAATAAAGGTAAGGCAGTGAAGACTCTTCACTATATTGGAGATAAGATTTGGAATTGTCAAATAGGGTCATGATTAATTATAAATTTGGAAAACATCCAACATATAATTTAATTTGAGGTGTTATTTTATATTTTGTTAAAACTTATTTAATCAAGGGGTTTTCTATAAATGGAAATTTGGTACATATTTGTTGCAGTTCCCATAATTGGAGCCATTTTGCATTTTTTTATAATTAAGAAAGAACTGACAAAAAATAGAGTTTTAGAAGTCTTGTTATTATGGTTTTTAGGTTTTGGAATCGGTGTCGGATCCATTTTCAGCGGTTTGGCTCAAATTGTATCTCCAGAAATTGTTGCCCAATCTGTAGGATGGCCAAACTCTCCTTTTTTAAGAGAAGTAGGTTTTGCAAATATTTCGTATGGTATTTTAGGCATTTTATCAATTAAATATCGTAGTTTTTGGGCACCAACTATCATTGCCTATGCCGTGTTCATGTGGGGTGCTGCTATTAGCCATATTCATAATATCCAACAAACCGGTAATCTGGCTTCTGGTAATGCTGGAACAGTACTTTACTTAGACATATTAATGCCGATCATATTTATCCTACTTTTATTTACTTATAACAAGACTAAAGTTGTGATAGGTAATTAAAAATAGTTTAATAAAATTGAATAGGAAATTGAACATGATCGAACTTCGTTACTCTTCAGGGAATGTGATTTCACCTGATGTTCATAGAATTGGAGTTCTGGCCGTTGGTTCTCATCTGGAAAATCATGGTGCAGCACTCCCAATTGACACTGATTCTAAAATAGCAGCCTATGTTGCATTAGAATCATCACTTCGAACCGGAGCTAAATTTTTAGGTGTTCTTTATGCTGCAACTGAATATGATTATGTTAAACATGGAAAGCACCTCCCAATAGGGGTATTAGTGAATAAAGAATTAATTCCTACTTTAAAAAATGCTAAGAATAATTTAAATTTGGAAGCAGTGGTTTTAGTTAATGCTCATGGGGGAAATGTCCCTATCAAAGACCATCTTAACTTTATTGAAAAAGATTCAGGGTTAAAAGTTGTTTTTAACAACAAAATCGTTGAAGTTGAAGGACCTCATGCTGGCACGGGGGAACTATCAATAGGGGCAGTTTTAGGAATTGTTGACGAAAAACGCCTTGATGAACACTGTAAATTTGATTATTATCCAGAAGTTGGAATGGTTGGCCTCAGTGAGGCACGAATAGTCAATAAAGGCATTGAAAATGGTGCAAAGAAGGTTTCAGAGGAAGGAGTATGTGTTGATCTCAAAATCGGTGAAAAAATGCTAAAAATTGCTGTGAGAGATGTTTCTAATGATATCAGCGATTTAATAAACAAAAAAATGATTTTCTGATAAAATTTCACAATACAATAATCTTATAAATACAAACATAATAAAAAAAACATAACTTAAATTATTACAACACATTTCTAACAAGAAGTTAAAGCTTTTCTAGGTGTTAAGCATGTTTTGTCCAAATTGCGGAACTGAATTTCAAGGAAAATTTTGTCCAAATTGTGGTAAAGCCATTGAAAGTGGTGTTACTGAATCTAAAATAGTTCAAAACCAGGAAACCGAGCAAATAGCTGCTCCTGTTTATGGTGGAACAAAAAAATATAGTATTGATGAGTTTATCAATAAAACCAAAGAAAAAACTGGTACTGGTGAAATTTTTGAACTGGAAAACGATTACTTATTGAATATCAATGTTGATGGGAAAGTGTGGGCTAAGAAAGGATCTATGGTTGCCTACAGTGGTGGTTTAAAGTTCAAGAAAGAGGGAACTTTTGAACATGGCATTGACAAATTTGTGAAAAAAGCCGTTACTGGAGAATCAGCCACCCTTATGAAAATGGAAGGTCAAGGAAAAGTTTATCTAGCCGATTATGGGAAAAAAGTTGTTATTTTGGACCTTCAAAATGAAAGAATCTTTGTGAAGGGAAATGATTTACTGGCATTTGAAGATCAGATTGATTGGGATATAAAGATGATGAGTACCGGGGTGGGTCTTACATCAGGGGCAGGACTATTTCATATAAGGCTAGAAGGAACTGGAATGGTGGCTATAACTACTTATTTCACGCCGATAACACTGGTGGTAACTCCTGACGAACCAATATATACAGATCCACAAGCAACTGTGGCTTGGTCTGGTGGCTTAACACCCTCCATTAAGACTGATATTGGGCTTAAAACTTTAATTGGGAAAACTAGTGGTGAAGAATTCCAATTAGAATTTAGAGGTCATGGTTTTGTCCTAGTACAGCCATATGAAGAGATTATTCAATATTAATTTCTTTTCATTATTATTAAACAAATTATATTGGTATGACATTGGTGGATTTGTAGATTTAGTGATAGTTAATAAATTATGGGTGATATATTTGAAAAAAGTTATTAAAAGGAAAGGTAATGTAGAACCATTCAATCCTAATAAAATTAAAGGATCTATTCAAAAAGCCACTATTGATGCTGGATACACTCTGGACGAGAAAAAAAATATTATAAATGAAGTATTGACTAATATTAATAAAAAAATTGATGAAGAAAAAGAAATTAAGAGTGAAACAATCAAAAGGTGCCTTTTAACAGAATTAGATAAATGTGAACCCTATATTGCAAAATCCTTCCGAAGATTTGACAGTAAATATAAATCCCGATAAATTAGCATCAAGATATCTGTGAAATAGATAAAAATGTACAGATTATTCTTCCAATGTTGCTAGCTTGAAAAGGAGCAGGTTGGATATTTTTAAATTCAACCGATAATCCTCCAAAAACGATTTATATCTTTTTTATTACTTTTTTTTTAATTCAATATTTTTATGTATTTAAATCAATCAACATCATTTTTTTTATCATAAATGTCTAACTGTTAAAAAAAATTCAATAATTTACTTCCAGAAAAGGTTTACTTCTTCTGCCAAAATTTTTCCCTGTTTAAGTCCAGCTTTTGCTGATGCAGCACGGGAATTTACATCCAATGGGTTTTTTCCTTTAGCTTTCAACGAATTTTCATCAGGTATAATAACCTTAACTTTGGCTCTGGATTTTTTCAAAATTTTCAATTCTTCATTAAAACTGATTCTATGCATTGTAGGGCCCATTACAGTGTGTGTCATGTTTGCTTCGGCAACAAGAATAAGAACCTTATTATAACCTTTTGCTAAATCAGCATTCGTCCCGGAGCTCATACTTCCATCAATGTAGTACTCTCCATTAATTCTGGTGGGAGGATAGATACCAGGAACTGCTGAACTTGCCGCCACTGCTTGAACAAGTGACACATTGGAATTCTCTTCAAATGTCACCCATTTCCCTGTTGAAGCATTAACAGCATTTATTATCAGCTTCTTTTTTTGATTCCATTCATGATTAGGCAGGCGAGAATCTATAATTTTTTGGCGTTCTTCCTCAGTCATAGTGGTTGAAGCTAATGAAGCTTCTCCAATACGCGCCCTAGCTGTTTGTGAATCAGGTGAGCTCATGATGGCTGCTGCCATTATCTTTTGAAATTCAGTTCTATTAAATTGAACTTGACGTTCTTTGCTTTCCTCAATAGGGATAAGTTGAAGTTTATAAAGTTCTTCAAGGCTGGTATCACTGACGATCTGGGCTCCAACAATAGAACCTGCAGATGTGCCAATTATTAGATTTGCATCTGTCACATCCACTCCACATTCTTCCAATCCCCGGAGAATACCTAATTCCCAAGCTATCCCTGTTATTCCGCCTCCACTTAGTACAAGCGCCTTTCCAGATTCATTATTGGCATTCATCATCACATCTCCATTTCCTAAAAAAAATGTATTTTCAGAATCAAAATGAATAAAAGGCAATTTTACGTTGGATATATTCTAAAAATCATCCCACCTAAATTTGTCACAATTGATTTTGATTAATCTACCATTTCACGAAATTTGGAAGCTATTTCAGCAAAAGAATTTGCGATGTAGTGAACTTGTTCTTGACTGAAGCCATAAACACTGCACTTGAACCATTGGGTTTGCCCCCGCTTTATACCCACAATATTCCTCTTTTTAAGCTCTTCATAAAGATAAAAGCCCTTACGGGGGTGTTTATCTGCTATTCTATGGAAAAATGGAGTTTCAAAACGTACCAAGTCATGTTCTTTAGGTCTTACACCAACTTGTTTCACTCCGCTAATTTTTTCCATCTCAGATACAAAATACAACGTTTTTTGCAATTCAACATCCCAATTATTTACTCTTTCAATTAAATAGGGAAAAGAGGCCATTAAAGTTGCAATAGGAGCGCCTCTGCTGGTACATCCTAACATTTCTAGTTCTTTTACGTGATGTTTATCTGATTTTTTAAGAATCAAATCTACCCATTCGTCTTGAATTCCCAGAACACCAATGGGTCCAGAGGCAGCCATGCTTTTATGGCCACTTCCCACTATAAAATCAACATTCCATTTTTTGGCATCAATTGGCATTCTTCCCATGGAGTAGGCACAGTTTAGAAGGAATGGAATCCCCATATCATTAGCAATTTTCCCAATAGCTCGGGCATCTGTGAGATTACCATAATCACCGTCCACATGAGTTAAAAGGACTAGACTTACTTCTTCCCCATGGTCATAGAGATTTTCGATTACTTCCTGGTAAACTACAGGATCTATCCTGTATTCGGGTTCTGCACTGTTAGGTACTTGTACTATGTTAAGATCATTGCGCTCACATGCTAAATGACTAGTGTAGTGGGCATTACCATCCATTACTACTGTATCTCCTGGACGGCAGAGTGCATGCATAACTGCAAATTTACCTTCTCTCGCTCCATGGACAGTTCTAGTATGATCTACGTTAATGAAACGCGCTAAATCATCTAAAAAATTATTTATAGATGGTTTTGGTATTTCGTCTAGGCGACCTGCACAGTAATCACAAATACTGTATCCGTCTGAAAATTCGTATAATGCTTGGCGTGATTCAGGGGGTAGCACACCACCCCGCTGAAGAGGGTTAAGATTAAGATTATTTCTTTCAGTTTTTCTATTTAGGGAGTAATCCTGACATTCCATGAAATTCACCCAATTGTTAACATCTATTGGTAGATGGGTAATAATTTTAGAAATATATTCTGATGGTTTGTATTACATCGGCGATTAATTGCTTATATTTTATTCTCTTTCTAGTTTTATATATTGATTATTTGAATAATTATTTTTAATCTGAATAATTTAAAGATCAAATGATTGTTTGTGCTTAGTTTTTCCTGATTTGTCTAATTTTTCTTATATAAAAATCGTTATATATTGAATCTGTTTTCTCAAATTTTAAATTTTGACTATCACGCCATGTTTTTAACAATTTGGTTGCAACCAAGTTGGTCATAGATGATTTTTTTCCAAAGGGATACAGATCACTACTTATAATAGCGTCTCTGATTTTCCATTTTTTTTGAACGTAACTAAAGCATTACCTTATTTCTCTTGCAAAATGAGCATCACTTACAGCAACACAGTTAAATTAATTATTTTTGGTTAATTGAAAGGTATTGTTATTACATTTATAGAACGTACAACTAAGTAGTATAGACAATATATTTGGCAGTTTCCACTATTTTTTAGGTTATACTAAACTGTCAGCAGAAAGTATTAGTTATGAATGTTGATGGCAATTTCATATTACTAAAATTAAATATTAGAATTTGTTTTAAATAAATTGTAAAAAAATAGGGAATCCTTTCTATAATTATTTTAAAAAAGGAAAAAATTAGGAAAAAAAAAACATTAGTTTATTCCCATATTTTCATTGGTTTTTTCTATTGATTTAGCAGGATCATCTTCCATCTCTAATAAAGCACGTATACAATCGACATTTTCTGGAACAACATCTGATTCCTGATGAATTGCTTGCATATAGAAAAGTTCACCATCTTTAATGTTTAAAGATTCTTTCCAAACAGCAATTTCGTTTAAATCACTCCTTGGTCTGCCTAAATCCCGAGCAAATTCCATTATCTCGGCTGTAGAACCTAATCCTTTTTTTGCTTCAACTAATTTTACTCTAGGTGTGGTTTCTAGGGTTTCAATAACATCATCAAGTGTAGGTATGGTTTTCAGTTCAACCATGAGATTGTGTTGGTGCATGATGGTGGTTGGCACCAGTAATGCCATGGTGGTGATGTCCAAGTCGTACATTACAGTTTGCACGTCTGGACCATGGTGAGAGGGAACTGTTGGTGGGTTAGGAACTATTGCATTAATAGGACCTGATTTTATCTGTCCAGGATCTGCTCCTCGTCGTACCATCACTGCACGAACCTTTTTTACTCCGCAGAGGTCATCTATCGGTTTGAGTGTTCGACACAATCCAGTAGTGTTGCAACTAACTACCCGAACGTAGTCTGCGCCCCAGTTATCTTCGTAGTTTGTAAATGAGTTAAAAGATTTTCCTATCTGTTCATGTTTTTCCCCACCCTGAAATATGCCTTTAACTCCTTTTTCAGCATATATTTCTTTATTTTTAGCACCTATACCTCCAGGGGTGCAGTCCACCATTATGTCCACTTTGTCGTAGAGATCATCAATGGTACCTGCTAATTTTATCTCTGCTTCTTCAAAAAGCCCTTCTCTTTCAGGGGTGCTGATGTATAAGGGGAATCCTTTTTCCACTGCCATTTTAGCTTCAAAGTCAGGGGTTCGTTTAGTAACTCCAACAATTTGCATGTCATCTTGACAGGCCACTGCATCTGCCACTCTTTTTCCAATAGTACCGTATCCATTTATCCCTACGTTTTTCATTATAAAATCCCCGATATAGTAATTATGCTTAAAATATGTATCTAGTTTAGAATATTATAAATTTTATGATTTAATTTTTCATATTATTAAAAAAACTCGATTATTTACTTAAATTATTGATTAATTTAACATAATCAATTTTTAAATGAAATTTATCTATAAATCGCCTATAACTTGAAAAAGAATAAATTAAAAAAAGTAATATCAGCCTTAAAAAGGCTGTTATTTTGATCATTCCATTGCATCGAGTTTTTCAGGTAAGTATGTTTCAACCACATACTCTAATCCGTACTTGGAGAAAGACTGTTGTTCTGCTTTTTTCCCTATCTTAAGCATCTTTTTGATTTCCACTTGCCAAGCATCGTCTTTGTATCGGGGGTCTTTTGAAAGTTCTTTAAGCCTTAAAACATCGATATCTTTAAGGGGATCAGTGGGAAGATCGTAGTTAATAATATCTGAGGCGGTAACACCCATGAATCTGGCATCAGGGGTGGCCAGTTGATGGTTCACGTGGGCCAATTTTGCACTCCCACTAATTATAACCATGGCTATGTGGAATCCCCATGGGTCTCCGTCATTCATGACATAAACGGGTAAGTTAAGCTCATTATTCACACGTTTGAGGAAACGTCGGGTTGCACGGGCGGCTTGACCTTTTAAACCCACAATAAGTGTATTAAATTTTTTGTAAGCATCTTCTTGAACCATCCTATGGAACATACCCATGGTTTCCACGGCAATAACTCTTTCCACGTCGTGATCCAGGAATTTCACTTCATCAATGGTAGGAGATATGGTGTAACCTGATTTTCCTGCTTTAAGCGCGTTTATTTCCACATCATCATCTTGAAGTGTGATATTCCCATAAACAGAAGCTCCATCTTCTTCAGGCATCAGGCCCAAGTCTTCACGGGTCATTCCCAATGTGACTTCTAAGTCTTCGCCAACAATGTTCGATTCTTGTTGCTCTCCGAAGTCCACATCCCATCCTTCAGAAACATAGTACATCTCCCTTAAAGTGGCAGTTTTTCCCCTGCGGACCAGATCTTTGCAGAAATTGGCTACGTATACCATCTGCGCCATCTTGGTTATCTGTTTCACATTACCTAGGGATCTTTTACCATAGCGATCCCCCAGCACATAGTAACGTTTTTCATTATCGTAAACTATGTTAGATGTTCCTCGAGATGGAACTTTAATTGCAGGAACGTTGTTTTTTTCAACGTCTTCCAATATTACCTCACCCAAGCTTTTGAGTTTGTTAACAGTGATATCTTTCTTATTCATCTTCAACCACGCCTTCGTATTTTGCTCTGCGTGTAACTTTTGCTAGCACTGCATCATATTCTGGAACATCTTTTTCGGCTAGCACTGCTGCTTCACGAATTATAACTGGAACCAAATTTTCAAATACTTTTGCACGCAATGCTTCTTCTTTCGCAGCTTTTTTAGCACGTATATATTTTTGCATGCTTCTAGCGATCTTCATGGTTGCTTGTCGGACTTCATGCAGAATTTCTGGTTCAGGAGCCACACTTTGCTTACCTGTAGAAAGGTATGGCACATTGGTGGAAATAATGTTGACAAATATGGTCATGGGGGCATTATCCATGTCTTTTATACCGTAACGTTTCCAATCTACACTTTTAAGAGCTTCAGTTATGGCACAGCTACCCTGGTCAAATGCCAAGGGCACTCGGTTGGCAAATCGCATTATTTCTGCTTTTTTTTGCTCACCAACCATTCTTCCCGAATCTCCACCATAGGATATACCGGCTTCAATGATAAAAGAAACTCCTCCCCTGAATGTTTTTGGTTTTCGGGTGGTGGTTGCCACGAATTCAGGATTTAAAATCTCCCTTATTCCTTTTTCTATCTGTTCTTTACCTATGGGTATGAGTCCAGAGGTTGGGGGTGCCATAAAGTCCATTTTGGCAAATGTTTCCACGATCTGTTCTGCTTCCTCCCATTTCATGTCCTTGGGACGCTTGTTAAGATCGATTCCGGTAATTTCTTCAATTTCTTTAACTCGCTTGGTGGACATCCTGGAAAGGTTACTAGTTAATAGACTGCGGAAACGACGTTTATCAGTATGTTTTGCCATGAATATTAAGTCATCAGCAGTAACTCCTTTGGGGTGTGGAAGCACCTCCTTAGGTAAAGGGGGAATAAAATCGGCAGCTCGGTTAAATATATATTTGTGTCCTGTAGGGTCTCTGAAAGTGATCTTAGCATGTGGATTGCCGATCATGGTTCTACGGATGTATTCATAGGCTCCCTGTTCTGAAAGTGAATATGAAACATCTTTAAATTGTAATTCTATTGAAACTCCGGTAGATTGTACTTCAACATCCTTTTTGTCCAATATTAATCCTTTATTTTTCTTAACATCCATCTTAAAGGTCATTTCCACACCTTTAAGGGAGTCACCATCTTTATAGCCAGACACAACTTTAGCTGGCTTTCCGGTGGTCATTTGTGATAATAAAACACACCCACTACACCCTAATCCTTGCTGCCCACGGGATTGGATGTTTCTGAACTTGGAACCAGCAAACATGGTGCTGTATACTCGGGTGATATAATCTTCAGGGATTCCAGGCCCATTATCGGTATGTCTAAGAATGTAGTGATCTTTATCCAAACGTTTGAGGTCTATCTTTATTTCTGGAAGTATTCCAGCCTCTTCTGATGCATCTAGGCTGTTAGTAATTAATTCATGGAATACCATGGTTAAAGACCGGATTTTACCGGAAAAACCCAACATCTGTTTGTTTCTTCTGAAAAATTCAGATGCAGTTAGTTCTTTAAATTCCTCAAATAGTTCAGCTGCTTGTCGCTCCAAACTATGCCTCCTTTAAATTTGATTTATTGTATTTTTTGATAATTTTGTTTATAGGGATGGTTTCATTTTAATTTCTCTAAGTTTCATCTCTTGTTTTTTACGTTCAAGGAATGAATACACGGTTTTATGTCTAACACCATCCAAAATCATTTCAACGGCTTCTTTGGCAATTTGTAAATGTTCCATATCCCCAATAAGTGAGACAGTTTTTCCATAAATTGACACATGTGTTCCGGTCATTTCAGTGATTATATTCCGGGTTTTCCCATCTTTGCCAATTATACGTCCTTTTTGTCTTAAAATTGCCTTTTTTGACTTACCAACATAATCTGGAAGGTTAATGATCTCTAACATTACCTCGTCATCAATTAATTTAAGGGCTATTTCTGGATTAAAACCTCTACCTATTGCTTTGACAATATAACGGGCTTTCCAAACAGACAAAGGATCTTCCGATTCTTTATGTGGTGATATGGCCACGCTACCAGCTTCACTGTCAACATCAATGATGGTCTTGCTTGTTTGTTCAATGGTTTCTTTGGTTTTCCCGTGTGGCCCAATAAGAACCCCCACTCTTTCTTTGGGGATCTTAAGATATTCTATGTTAGGCAATTTTTCACCTCTACTTTTAAAAAGATATTACATATCCTTTAAGATATACTTTTCCATCCTCATAAAACCTTAATCTTTCTTTTAACTTCATCTTCAGATATTTCGATACCTATTTTTTTAAAATCTTTGGTTAAATTCTTAATATCTCGGTTTAAAAGCTCATTTGACAGGGGATGATCAACCACTAGGCCTTGGGATAGATCAATTAATACAGGTTCATCATGGTGTATTAAAATATTAAACGCAGACAAATCTCCATGAACTATTTCTGCAGCATTATATAATTTTTTAACATATTCAATTATTTTTTCAACTACATTTTCTGGATTTGAAATTTTGGTCTGTTGCATGGGGCGAGCGGGAGTACCATTTTTATCTCCTATAAATTCCATAACCAGAATATTATTTTTTGCAATTAATGGTTTGGGAACCCGCACTTCAGCGTTGTATGCTCGGTTAAGATTTTTAAACTCTTTTAAAACCCAGTTATTAATTAGTTGACGTTTACTACTGCTACGAATGTTAAATCGAGGATCTCCCTGAATGTAATATTGCATTTTCTTAAAATCAGAGGTGGTAACGCGATAAATTTTAACTGCTACCAAATTACCATCCTCATCAGCACCTTTAAAGACATTTGCCTCTTTTCCAGTACTAATTGCCCCATTTAAAAGGTTAACATAGCCTTGATTGGCCAATTTATATAATGTTTGGAGGGTAATCCGGTCGAACACCTCACTCCCTACTCGTCTGTCTTCAACGCTCTTCAGGCGTTTGACTTCCCTCATTTTTTGAAGGTGAATATCTGACTTTTCAACAGGAGATTCCATATTTAGCACTTGACGAAATTTCTATTTTAGGTTATGGTTTTTTTTAGTTCTTATTGGAATAAAAAAATTAGGTCATGTATAAACAATCTGTTATTCCTCAGAATTAAAAAAAGGAATATATTATATCCAGAAATTGTTGTAAAAAACCTAAGTTTCATCTAACATGTTTTAATAAAAAAATGGGATTTTAACAATTTTATAAAACATGAAATGAAACTTTTTAAAGTTTGAGGAACCCTCGACGTTCTAAATAGTTAGATTCAGTACGTGTATATCTCCAAATAACGTCTGCCTTTTCATCGCTTTGGAAATCCCAAGGTTTAATTAATACTACATCACCTTCTCTAATCCAAATTCTTTTTTTCATTTTCCCGGGGATTCGGCACAGTCTAGTTTTGCCATCGGCACATCTCACTTTAAGCTTCCCATGCCCCATAATTTGTTCCACAACACCTGGTATTTCACCCTTTCTAGGTGATCTCACCCTTCGAAATTCTTGTGATTGTTGATCACGACCACTTCCTCTGCTCAAATACTCTCCTCCTTATTATAAAATGGTGATAAGTTAAAAGATCAACTGAATAAAGATCATATAATAAGTATGATGACAATTTATTGAAGTTTAGTTAAACCTCCTGGTAACCAAACAAACTTACATAATGGGATTTTATTGACTCAACACAGTATTGATCATTTAATCTGCTTATTGATCATTTAATCTTCCTTTTTATATTGTGTTTTAAGGTATATAAAAAATCGTATTTTCCCATTGCGTGGATTATAAATCTAAAATATTTTAAGTTTCAGCTTGCAAATGTACAAGTTTCAATAAAAGTTATATTTTAAACAATAAGTAACAATTTCATAATTAATTTTTTATTTTACAATATTTGAAGTGAGATTTACCAAGTATTAATATAAAGATAAAATTAAGAATATATGGAAGATGGTGATCATAATATAAAAAAAATTTGATTCCATTTTTAATCCCTAAAAATAAAATCTGATGATTGATTAAATTGGAATGTATTGGATTATATGGTGGGATAAATTATAAATATACTTTTTCAATTAGTTAAATAAGAGTTGAATAAATATGGCAAAAGTTAAAGGAACTAAAAAAAGAACTAGAGCAAAGCATAAAAAACCAGGAAGTAAAAGAGGAAGAGGAGTTAAAAAATCGTGAATTTATAGACTTTGAACTATGATTCACTTTTCACTTGACATTCCATTTAAGGTTGATTAAGTTTTTTTTTATCTGATTAATCTAGATTTTTTAAACGGATTAATTATTTTTCATTATTCTTGCAATGAAATGTTTAATAATAAATTGCAAGTAGAATTAATCTTGAATTTATTTAAGAAAAATTAAACTGGGGAAACCATGGGAAATGTGTTTTTGAATCTAAGGGACCAGGATGAAGTGAAAGAAATTATTGAATCACTTAAAATCCATAAAAAAATTGAAAAAATTGATTTATCTGATGTTTATCAACGTATTTTGGCTGAAGATATCTATACTGTAATAGATCTTCCACCTTTTGATCGTGCAGCAATGGATGGCTATGCAGTCAGAGCTCAGGACACTTTTGGAGCTTCAGAAGACAATCCTCTATCTTTAGATCTAATTGAGAAGCTTGGTGCGGGGGATGTTCCATTAAAAAATGTTGCAAAAGGTAAATGCACTGAAGTGGGTACAGGCGCCCCAATACCAGAAGGCGCTGATTCAGTGGTTATGGTGGAATTCACAAATGTAGAAGATGAAACTGTTCAGGTTCATGAAGCAGTAGCTCCTGGAACGAACGTGTCTACCCAGGGTTCAGATATGAAAAAAGGAGAACAAATTCTATCTGAAGGTAGCCTGTTAACTCCTGAAAAGATAGGTGCTTTAAGCGCTATTGGAATGTCAAAAATTCCAGTTTTCTCTAAACCAACAGTAGCGGTGATTTCCACAGGAAACGAACTAATTAAACCCGGTCAAGAACTTAAACACGGAAAACTGTACGATATCAACTCTGAAACTATTTCTAATGCAGTAAAAGCTTGTGGATGCACACCAATAAATTCTAAAATCGTTAAAGATGATTATGATTCTATAAAAAATAAAATATATGAATTTAAAGATGTTGATATTATTATAACATCTGGAGGAACTTCTGCAGGTGCGGGGGATGTTTTGCGTCAAGTTGTTGACGATATTGGTCGTGTCTTGGTACATGGAATTTCAGTTAAACCGGGCAAACCTACATTGATAGGCACACTACCTGAGGGTGAGGGTGATATAATTCTGTTTGGACTTCCAGGATATCCTGTGTCTGCTTTAATGATTTTCAACACCTTTGTTGCGCCATTTTTAAAAGAAATAGCCGGTATATCTGGATCTGATCAGAAAAAAGAATCTTTAACACTTAAATTATCCCGCAGATATCATTCTGCCAGGGGAAGAAGCCATTATGCCCTTGCAAAGATTAAAGGTAATACTGCTATCCCTATATTAAAGGATTCAGGTGCAATAACCGCACTTTCAGAGGCAGATGGTTATTTTGAGGTTCCAAAAAACGTGGAAATAATTGAAAAAGGTGAGAAGATCAAATTAATACCATTTTCCAATCTTTAATAAAAATTTTTATTTTAACACAATTATTTTTCTAAATAATTGGGATTGATCTATCAGGATAATAGTAAAACTAATAAATATCAAAAATATCACTTAAAACCACTTTTTTCTCTGTTTCGACAAGTTTAGGTATTTTGCCAAGGGTGCCAGCAGCCTCACCCACCACTACCATCAATCCTCGGAAATATTCGCGAAATTCTTCTGCTTTTTCAAGACAGTTCTCAATTATTTCACGATTACCATTACCCGTGGCGTGATTTGCTATGGATGTTGCCAGTGCATCTGCTATGCTGGCATGAGAAGCAAAAATTGTAACTGAATCTGCTTTTCCGAAGCTAATGGAGTGACCGACTGTGGCCGATGATGTGCATATTCCCATTGGTGTTTTTTGGTGTTTAATTTTAAAGCCAATTTTCCCGGAAAGAGAGGATTCACCAGCATATAATCCCATTATCACATCTTTGTTGGTTTTAAGAGCTACATCCCCACCATTATCAACTATGACATATTGTGCACCATTTTCTAGCAAAAAATTTAGGGATAACTCTGATATTGTCCCTGCAACTGCAGCCATAGGTCCAACTTCAGCTATTTTTGCTGCTTCAGCCATCATTTTTACTATGAGAGGTGCTTCACCAACTTTTAAGGGTTCTAAACTAATTTGAAATTCTTTATGTTTCCAAATATAATTTTTTAGGGCTTTACGATGTTGCATAATAACGCTATCCACACCAGACGGTTCTATATCTGATTGAAGCATTATATTTGTTTCCTCGATCAGGATCCTTTTATTTATCATCACTTACAAGATAGGTAGAAGCAGCAGATAAACTATTTAGATTGGGAAGTTTAAACTAGAATAGTGTATATTTACGCATAATCAGATGAACAGTTTTGGTGTGGAATTGTGGTAGAAGAAAATGTTTAACAGAAAGAACGATTCAAATCCAGGGGAAAGGGTTGTTTTTGAAACCCGACCCAGATTTCTGGCCAACATGAAATCAACCATTCTTAAATTAATAATTTTAATTGGGATATTTTACTATTTCCGGACAATAATTGCAGCAGCAATCACACTACAAGAATATATGGTACAAATGGTATGGTTACCTCTTATCCAGGGAACATTTTATCTATTACTGATTATCATTATCTTCTTGATCCTATCCATAATTTTTGATATTCTTTCATGGAGGGGGAAAAATTACCAGCTTACTAATCAGCGAGTTGTCGTCCAAAAGGGTATTCTCAGAAGGAAGAGATCATCTATCCAGTACCCTAAGATACAAGATATTGATATTTCTCAAGGCATTATTGATCGAATTATCTCAGCAGGAGATATAGAGATATATGGGGGTCATGAGTACACCAATATTGTTTTAGAGAATATTCCAAATCCCCGGGAAGTGGAAGACATGATTGACCGTGTCATGTTAGGGGAAGAGGTTGGATTCAAAACCCAGCGTAGAAAAACACCCAAAAGATCCATAATTGAAGAATATGACAAAAAATTTAAAAGATAGTAAAATGAATAATAGATTGTTAATAATTCATTATAGTTGCAGAAATGTTCGACTCTTTTAATTTTAATATAACATTGTGAATGATTTATAAGATATAACTATAATGTTAGTGTTGATATGAAAAACTATGATGTAGTGGTAGTTGGTGCTGGCCCCATAGGTTCAACATTTGCCAGATCCATGGCAGAAAATGGATTTAAAGTAGCAATATTGGAGAAAAAGAAGGAAATTGGCGTTCCACTTCAATGTGCCGGACTTTTAGGTAAAAAAATCAAGAAAGTCAATATTTTACCGGATGAATTCATTATTAACTCTGTAAATGGTGCTTTTTTACACTCTCCAGGGGACACAGTGCTCTCTGTTAGCAAAAGCAAACCAGAAGCTTATGTGTTGGATCGTGTTGGATATGATAAGTTTTTAGCTGAATTAGCATCAAATTCTGGTGTAGACATTTTTTTTAACCATAAAGTAGCGAATGTAGATTCTATAAATGGATTGGTCAGCCTAAAAAATAGTGAAATAACTAAAATATCGGGTAATGTAATTGCAGGGGCCGATGGTCATTCTTCGATTGTGTCACGATCATTTAATTTGCCAGCAGAATCTTTTCAAGCAGCTCAATATTTAGTAGATGCTGGGGAAAAAAGATTTAAAAACGATTTTGTACATCTTTATGTTGATTCAAAAATTTCTCCAGGATTTTTTTGGACAATCCCCTTATCTGAAACTACAGCCCGAGTTGGACTTTTTGCTGATGCCAATTATCAAGATTTGACCATGCATTTAAATAAATTAATCAGCAAAAGGCCTGAATTAGATGGGGTTTCAATTTTAAAAAAATATTATGGTGTGATTCCTAAACAAGACTCACATAAGAGGCTGGTTAAGGATAGGGTTATTCTGTTGGGTGATGCTGCATCCCAAGTTAAACCAACAACTGGGGGCGGACTCATAATGGGATTCACCTCTGCTGAAATGGCATCAAAGGTAGCATCACAAGCATTGGAAGCTGAAGACACTACCTTACTTGAAAATTATTCTAAATCATATAATGATAAGTTTAAAAAAGAGTTAAAAGTACAAATTATGGTTCATAAAGTTTTCAAATCTCTCAGTAACTCTGATTTGGAATATATGTTTAGAAAACTTAAAGAAGAAGGGGCAGAAGATATGATATCTAAATTTGGGGATTTGGATACACAATCAACACTTATTAAAGAAATGCTTAAACAGGGAATAATTTTTTCTATTCTTCCAAAAATGTTATCCCGGAGGCTATCCAGCCTATGGAAGTAGCTCTAATTTTATCTCAAGAACATCCCACACTTCCCAAGGCAGAAGTCGAAGCAGTACTTGAATGTGAGGGAATTACTTATTCTGTAGTAAAAGATTGCGGAGGACTTCTTCTACTTAGTATACCTGACAAATATTTGAAAAATCTGACAAATATTTCTAGAAGACTTTCATATACCCATGAAATGATTCACATCATCATCAATGCGGATGAAAACAAACTAATTTCAGAAGCTAAAAATTGTCCCTGGAAAAAATATGTTCTATCCGATTATGCAGTCAGAGTAAAGAAGATGGATAGAAAATCCTCACTCAAAACTTCAGATTTAGAATGGGAAATGGGCAGCATAATTAAGAAAACTCTTGGAAAAAATGCACAAGTGAAGTTAAAAGATCCTTCAATTCTTATTAAAATTATTCTTCAGGATGGGATGGCCTTCGTAGGATATAAAATAGGGCAAATTTCAAAAAAACACTTCTACAATTTGAAACCCCACAAAAGGCCATTTTTTTTTCCTGGTTCAATGAGCCCCAAACTTGCCCGATGTATGGTCAATTTGACACGGGTCCATACTGGTGAAACCCTATTGGATCCTTTTTGTGGAACTGGGGGAATACTTATTGAAGCAGGGCTTATTGGCACAATGGTTATAGGGACAGATATTGATTATAAAATGGTTGAAGGAACCAAAGAAAATCTTCAACACTGTGACATTCAGGATTACCACGTGTTTCAGGAAGATGCCAGAAAGTTAAAGCTTCCTAAAGTAGTAGATGCAATTGTAACTGATCCACCTTACGGTATATCGGCGTCCACTGGTGGTGAGAGTAGTGAAAACTTATATAGTCAATCAATGATTTCATTAGAACGGTTAATAAAAGATGATGGTCTTTTGTGTTTAGCTACGCCTCATTACTTGAATTTGGATGAAATATTTAAGGGCACAAAATTTAAAATAATAGAACAGCACCACATAAGAATGCATAAAAGTTTAACCAGAGTAATATCAGTTCTAAAAAAAATCTAAAATAGAACTTATCATCTTATGTTTCTAGAAAATGGTAATTTAATCTCATATAAATTACTGGAAATTTTACTTATTTATTACATATGACAAGTGTCATAATAAATCAATTAAAATAATTCGACATTATTTCTTGATAAATAAATTATTATAATTGGTGGACCCCATGAAAGCCAGAATATTTGATACTACTCTCCGTGATGGTGAACAGACTCCTGGAATATCTTTAACTCCAGATGAAAAGCTTTTGATAGCCAGAAAATTGGATGAATTAGGTGTAAATGTTATCGAAGCAGGTTCAGCTATCACATCTGAAGGAGAAAGGAATGGTATTAAAAAAATAACCTCAGAAGGTCTTTCTGCGGAGTTGTGTAGTTTTACCAGGGCTGTTCAGGTAGATATTGACGCTGCTTTGGAATGCGATGTGGACAGCATCCATTTGGTGGTTCCCACCTCTGATTTGCATTTGGAACACAAACTGCGCAAATCACGAGAACAAGTAAAAAAAATGGCTGTTGAATCCACACAATATGCAGTGGATCATGGTCTTCTGGTTGAAATATCTGCAGAAGATGCTACTCGTAGTGATATGGAATTTATGAAAGAAATTTTTCAGGCAGGCATAGATGTCGGGGCAAAACGCATCTGTGCTTGTGATACCGTGGGCATACTCACTCCTGAACGTTCATTTGATTTTTACAGTCAATTAGAAAATTTCGGTGTTCCTTTAAGTGTGCATTGTCACAATGATTTTGGTTTGGCTGTAGCAAACTCACTTGCAGGTCTCAGGGCAGGGGCAACCCAGGCCCATGTCACAGTCAATGGAATTGGAGAAAGAGCAGGGAATGCATCATTGGAAGAATTGGTTGTTTCATTGTATTCACTTTACAATATTAAGACTCAAATTAATATTCAAATGTTATATGAAGTTTCTAAAATGGTGGCCAGGATAACAGGGATGTATTTACAGCCTAACAAGGCCATAGTTGGGGAAAACGCCTTTGCTCATGAGTCAGGAATACATGCTGATGGAGTGATGAAAAAAGCCGAAACTTATGAACCCATAATGCCTGAACTGGTTGGTCACAAGCGTCGTTTTGTTATGGGTAAACACGTGGGTTCTCATATCATCAAACAAAGAATAGATGAAATGGGGTTCCGAGTTGATGATGAAAGATTCTCTCAAATATTTAACAGAATCAAATCATTGGGGGACATGGGAAAATGTGTTACAGATGTGGATTTACAAGCTATAGCCGAGGATGTTATGGGGGTTATGACTGAAAAACCAGTGGAACTTCAGGAATTAACTATTGTATCTGGAAATAAGGTAACACCCACTGCTTCAGTGAAACTGAAAATCGGAGATGTTGAAAAATTAGAGGCAGGTGTGGGAGTGGGACCAGTGGATGCTGCAATAGTTGCAATCACAAAAACCATAGAAGACCTTGCAGATATAGAATTTGAAGAATACCACGTGGATGCAATAACTGGTGGAACTGATGCCCTTATTGACGTGGTTATCAAACTTAAACATGATGGTAAAGTTGTGAGTGCTAGGAGCACACAACCAGACATTATAAACGCTAGTGTAGAGGCATTTTTAGGTGGAATTAACAAAATACTCACTGATAAGAAGGTTAATGAATCTTAAGATGTTTAAAAATATCTCTTTCGTAAATAGTAAATTTATAATCTTTTATAAAAATTAATTTCAAAAACCCCTCGAATGTTATTTAAAACAACGTATGGCTGAAATTATGTGTTTTAATATTTTTTTAAGGGTTAATTATAAATATTTAATTCATGGTTGTTAAGATAATGAGTCAATTCAACATAATTGATCATAATATTCAAATTGCAGGATTTGACGCTGAAATAAATGATTTGACAGAATTAATGAATTTAATAAAGAGTATCAGCACCAAAAATCAATGTGAAGGTTGTATTATTCAGTTGTTAAAAGCTGACGGAATAGCAGGCGAAAAACACGTGTTACAAGCTACATCACAAGCTTTGATGGCTTTTAATAGAAATAATAATATGGCTAAAGATTTAGGATTAGAAATATGTGTCAGAGCTTCAGCTCAAAGACAAATATCACGTGCTCTTAAGATTTTAGGAATAAATGAAGGCAAAATAGGTATTTGTGCCGTAACTGTGGATTGTGATGAAAATATTATGTATGAATTAGGCAAGATATTGGGGGGGAAAAACAATAAAGTGTTAGATGCCAATATCGACACATTGAAAAAATTGTATAATATCTCCGATAAGGAAATAAAAAGCGCAGGGAATATTGAGAAGGTTTTAATTGAGAGAACTGCACTGTTAAGTCTTGCAATTTGATTTTTTATTTATTTCGGGGTTTCTATTTTTTTTATGGCATCTGCAGCCCCTATTCTTACATGGGGGTCTTCATCTTGCAGTGCAGATTTTAAAGATTCCAGCGCATTTTTATCCCCAATTTCTCCAAGGGACTCTGCTGCTTTTTCTCGAACAATGGGAGTACCTTCATTAAGTGCTTTAATTAATGGATTCACAGCAAGTTTTTTAAATTTAACCAGTGATAAAGCAGTTTTCCATCTGACTGCAGCACTTTTATCATTTAAATTTGTAATCAGTGGATTGATAGCTCTTAAATCTCTGATTTCCCCCAACGCCCATGCAGCTCTGGTTCTTACACTTTCATTTTCATCTTTCAACGCTTCGATAAGGGGTAAGACTGATGGTTCCTTAATTTTTTCCAAGGCCTCAGAAGCCCTCCATTGGACACTGGAATTTTCATCCTTCAAAACTTTAATCAGTGGGGCAACAGCCATCGGATCTTTAATTTCACCCAAAATTTCAACTGCACGATGTCTAATATCAGGATCAGGTTCATTCAGGGCTTCAATCAATATATTCACTGCTTTTTCTTGACCAATTTTTTCAATAGCTTCTTCCAAACGGTCTTGTGATTTTTTGGCCTTTACTATTCTATCTTTTTTGGGTGTTGTCCTGATTTTTGTATTGGCCTTTATTTTATCCAGGGAAACAATGGCTGTTTTTTGAACATCATCATCTTCATCAAAGAGCATATCTTCTAAATAAGGTATGAAGTCTTCATCATGGATTCTACCCATTATTTGGACGGTTTTTTCCCTCACATGAGGATCTCCATCATACAAACAGTCTAGAATAATATCAAAAGATATTTCATCCATTTTAAATAATGAATTCAAGCTACATTTACGTACTTGCCAGCTTTCATCATCAAGAGCTTTTTTCAAGTGTTTAGTTGATCGAGGGTCACCGATCTCTCCAAGAGCATCTGCTGCACTATGTCTTACTTCTCTGTTCCGATCTTTAAGGGCGATAATAAGTGACAATGCAGATTCAGAGCTTCCAATTTTTCCAATGGCTTCAGCTGCCCTCCATCTCATATCATCATTTTCATCATCTTCTAAAACTGTGATTAAATATTTTACAGCTTTTTCTCCTCCAATTTCCCCTAAGGCATAGATTGCAATTTCCTGAAAATCACTTCCTTCATATTGGATATTTTCTATAATATGATTTGCCGCTCGTTTATCCCCAATTTCTCCCAATGAATACGCTGCCATGTGACGTACAGCTTCGTCTTCATCTTCCAGAGCACCTAAAATATCATAAATTGCAGATTTATCTTCCAAATCTCCTAGAGCCTCAACTGCTCGATATCTTATCAAGCTATTGGGATGATAAATTGTTTTTACCAATTTTTTTATATTTTTGTTATGTTTATAACTTGCAACATCTTCTTCAGTGATTTTAAAGATTGACATAAAAAATCCTCTAAAATTTTATTACAAAATTGTCTAAATTAAGAAATAAACTTATCTATTTCCAATTATATATCAATAATACTCATTAGAATGAGGGTATGTTCAAAAACACGAATTTGAGTTTTTTTTAAAAAAAATCAGAAATGATCTGGTTGGTAATATCTGCCATTTCTCTTAGATTTTCTTTTTTCAAACTTTTCATTTCCAAGTTTTTTATTTCCAAACACACTGCTGGTTGTTTTATACGGTCATAACGTGGGCAAGTACTAATAATCCCACCACCTTTTACAGGAATTTTTTTTCTCAGTTCACGTGCCATCTTTTTGGGTTTTTCTGAAGGTAGGGTTACATTGATTCCGCGATATTCCTCAAATAAAACTGTTTTAATCTCTTTTTTCAGAAAATTACAGGCTTTCAATGTTCTAGAAAGAGTATCTGGTGCTTTTTTAATGGCTTCCACCATGCCTGCACAGATAACAGGGCTCGGGCGTAAAGTCTTTAGAAGGAAATTAGAATTATCAAATATGTTTAGGTCATTGGTGGAAATAAATCCTCCACTACCCACATTGATGATTTTTGGTGATCCAGTAGAAGACACAATTATGTGGGCATGATCACCGCAAGCTAAACTTCCACGGGGATCACCAATAGCACCCGAGGCATCCTCCACTAAAATCACCCCTTTTTCATCACACAATTCAAATATTTCTTTAACTGGTTGTTCAGCCATGTAACCTGCAAAACTAGTTATAAATAGTGATTGGGGATTTTCAAGCTTTATATATCTATTTAAAACTTCTAAATTAATAATGCCCTGATTTGTAGGCAGGTATGATATCTTTAAACCCAAAAATTCGGCAATTTTTTTAAATCCAGTCCAACCACCCTGATCAGGTAATAATACAGGTCCTTTAATGCTACTCATGACCATCATTATGGCTGAATTTCCACTATTTAATATTTTAGCATGGTCATGGTGAGTAATGTGTTTCACACTTTTTTCGGCATTTTTCTTATGGGTGGTCTCTTTTTCTCGGTTTCCCATATCTAAAGACGCCTGACACATGGTTTCCCTGACATTTTTTTGGGGTGTTTTTAAAAAAAGCTCCATATCATCACTGTTTCCAAAATGTTATAGTCATTTAAAATAGGTGTCAAGAGTGGTTTGTCTGGATCTGAGGATGTCTTGTAATAAATCACTAGTTTTGATGAAACTAT
Source organism: Methanobacterium sp. UBA353 (assembly GCA_002496805.1). Lineage (GTDB taxonomy): Archaea > Methanobacteriota > Methanobacteria > Methanobacteriales > Methanobacteriaceae > Methanobacterium. The sequence goes on from DALO01000002.1 coordinate 62,713, forward strand.
CCACAGGGAGTTTCAATCTAGTGTCAATGTAGGATAATGCTGATTTAATATCCTCAAATTCTTGGAATGGTTGTTCCATGGCATTTCTAATATTTTCTCGAACGTTAAACACGCCTAACGGCACGTATCCACTGTAAGCTTCTCTGAGAACAATAACTCCTGCCTGGATTTTTTGACGAACCAAGGCTTCCAGAACTGCCATTTTGCAAGTGTAATAACATCCTCCAACCACTGAATATTCTTTTTTTCCATTATAATTTTCATAATCTGAGAAAATAAGTTTTTCATTTCCTAAAACATGTAAAAATGCTTCCATCCATTCGTATTGCCAGGGTGTGGGAAGTAAGAGTACTGCATAATAATTATTCAGACTACTAAACTCGTAAACTCGGTGAACATCCACTGGGTCGTAGTGTTTCACTTCTTTTAGTAACTGGTTAGCTATGGTGGTGTCACAAGCAGTGATGGACCAACGGGTTGGTACCAAGCGCCTTCGTTTATCCACACCCATTGTACCAACAGAAAAAGCCTTTTGCATATGAGAAAAAGGCACATCTTTCCTATGCAGATCCATCAACGCTTCTCGAGCTTTGAGATCAGTGTCATAATACACTTTCTCCAGTTCCCGGTCCCATCTTACATTATCAATTTCAAACTTTTCAAGTATTGCACTAGGTCCATGGGGGGCTTGATATTCACTGAATGAAACTCCTTTTGGCTTTTTCCAGAACTCAGCTTCGCTATCAATGGAACTAGATGCTAATGATATCTCCTGAAGTTTTTCCACCATTCGATGATCCAGATCAGTAACTCCCAGCATATTTTTTCCCCTTACCAGACTCATCCTGTAAGAAATGATTTCTTCCTGATTTTTGTCTCCAGGGATCCATGCCTCCGGAGTGTCCATTATGGTCGTATCTCCAGATACTGGGGAAATCATGGGGCCGGCATACACTTTTGGATAATTCCAACTCCCAATGAATACCGAAGGTGGAGTGCTCCCCTCCAACTCTTTACCCACATCAACTGAGGGTATCTGAAATTTAGAGGTCAGTTTTTTGAGGTAAGTTTTCTTACCCATCATATTATCAGATTTGTTTTGTTTTAATAAAGATTTTAAGTGAGCAGATGAGAAGTAATAAAATTTTAAACATACACGCAATTTAAATTGTGTTCTATGTCTTTTTAACTAAATTTTATCTCTTTTAACCAGTTTTAGGGAAGTTGAATTCATACAGTAGCGTAAACCAGTGGGTGGTGGTCCATCATCAAAAACATGCCCTAGATGTGCATGGCAACGGGCACAAAGTACTTCAGTTCTCGTCATGAATAGGCTCTGGTCAGTCTTGGTTGTAACGTTTTCTTCTGCAACTGGAGCCCAGAAACTGGGCCAGCCAGTACCAGAATCAAATTTAGTTTTAGATTCAAAAAGGTCAGTACCACAGCAAACACATTGGTAAATCCCATCTTCATGACAATCATGATACTTACCAGTAAATGCAGGTTCAGTTCCATTTTTTCTAGCAATTAGATAGGATTCAGGGGATAAAAACGATTTCCACTCCTCATCAGATTTCACAATTTTTTCAACCATTTTCGTGCTTTTTGAATCTGAGAAATATATCGGGATCAGACCATTTTCATGTTTTTTATCTTCCATGGTTGACACCAGTTTATTATATAATTTTTAGGATTTGAATTAAGATCACTTACTTATCTATAATTATATTTAAATTGGGTGGACTTATGTTTTTAGGCAAGTATACAATCACACAATAAAAAAATTATAATGAATGAAAGATTTATAATTAGATTAGAAAAATGGAAATGAAACTTGAAAAATAGTAACTGAATGGAATGAAAACTTCAAACTAGAAAAAAGGCCATAATAAAGATTTAATCCCAGAAAAAGTTTTTGTGGAACACATTGGAAGCACTTCCATTCCAAGACTTATCAGTAAACCTATCATTGACATAATGATAGGTGTTAAGGATGAAAACCAACTAAACAATTACATAAACAAAATAATCCCAATACGTTATGTTCAAGTAAGAAAATACGAGAAAATCTTTCCACTTCGCAGATATTTCTTCAAATTAACTATGAAGATATAGATATTCCCAAAATCATTGATTTTTCAGGTGATCCAGAAAAATATGACGGTGGAAGTACCAGCATAAGTTTCACATCCACATGTTTAACTTTAATTCCAATTTCTGGAAAGATCACTTAATTATTCCGGAGTTATCTTTTGAAAAACAAAGACGAAATACTGGAATATAACCAATAAAAAAAATAAACTTGTCTTAACAGAGTGAGAACTTGTCTTAACAGAATGGGCCAATATAAATGAATACACAAAAGCCAAAACATTTTTTATAAGAAAAACCTTAAAAAGGGCTCTTGATTATGAATCTAAAAAATGCGAAGAGAATAAACCGGGAGAAAAGGGGTCAGATTTCAGGAGAAGAACTTAATGATTACCGTGGTGTGGCGACTCATGAATTAATTGAAATGCTAAATTCTGATAATCCACAAAAAAGAACAATTTCTGCCAACATATTAGGGGAAAGACAAGAAACAAATGCCATAACTCCTCTATGTATGGCCTTCAAACGGGAAAAAGCATTATATTCTCGGATAGCAATTTCTGAAGCATTATCCCAAATAGGCGATCCTGCGATTGGTCCATTAATATATCTTCTGGGTAAGATCGGGAAAAATCAGGAAACTGAGCTTCCCCAGAAATATTTCAACAAAAAAAGTTATCCTCTGGTAAGGGATATGGCAGCCAGAACACTGGTTAAAATTGGAAAACCAGCAACTCCTGATCTTATAAAGATAATACAAACAGACGATGATTTTAAGATTCAACAAGCCATCGATGCCATTGGTGGAATAGCTGCCAAAACAGGGGATAAAAGGGCACTAAACGTACTTTTAAATAAGATGCAAAGATGTTCGGTTAGTGGGGATAAAATTACTTTGTGGAAAATAGTAAGGGCTTTAAGTGGATTTAAATATAGTGAAGAAGCTTTAGATTACTTATTGCCGATACTAGGGGGTGGTTATGATCTTCCAATTGTTTGGGAAGCTTTAAGGACTATAAGTCAGTTAAGAATAAAAAATCCGGATGTAATGGAAATAATTATGCGATTCACTTATAATGAAAATACAGAGATAAGTAAATCAGCTCAAATAGCGTTAAACAGCATGAATCAGCTGTAAATTCTTCATCATATGAAATTTCTTTATCTAATTTCATTAAATAATTTCATCAGTCATCTAACATTTGAGGGTAAATATGGGATTCGTGAACAGAATATCCTTGGTTATTTTTGATATGGATGGATTGATGTTTGATACCGAAAGATTAGTAATTTACACTTGGATAAAGGCTGGAAAAAGTTATGGTATCCATATTTCCGATTCACTTGTTGTAAAATCAATTGGTCTGGATATTCAAGGTGCAGAAAAAGTGTTCAAGAAACATCTAGGTGAAAATTTCCCTTATCATGAGATCAGAAGCTTAAGATTAAAATATGCTCATGATTACGTAAATGAAAATGGAATTCCTGTTAAAAAAGGTCTTTATGAATTAATTGAATTTTTAGAACAAAAAACAGTCTTAAAAGCAGTTGCCACATCCACTGAAAGGCAACGAACAGAACATTTATTACGGTCTGCTGGACTGATAGATAAGTTCGATTTGGTAATATGTGGGGATGAAGTTTCCAATGGTAAACCAGAACCTGACATATTTTTAGCAGCTGCCAGAAAATTGAATTGCAAAAGTAATGAATCTGTAGTTTTGGAAGACTCAGCTAACGGTATTATAGCAGCTTCAAGAGCTTATATGGTGCCATTTTTGGTCTTTGATATAAAAAAACCAGATAAAAATATTGAGAAATTAGCCCAAAAAACATTCAACTCACTTCTGGAAGTACGTGATTATTTCCAAAAAATAGAATTTTTATAGAACTTCACTTTTTCCAAGGCAAGTAATCATTACCAAATGTTCATTTCTTTCTTCCAAGATAATAAAAACCATTGGAAATGTTGCCGTTCATGGTTCTGAAAATAGTTTTTTCAAATAACAAGTTATCATAATCATTAGTTAGTTCCAATATATGTTTTATCGAATGATGTCTCAAAATTAATCCTTCAGGAAGTTTAAAAACTCCATAAATCCCATATTTGTCTTCATATTTGGCATAACGTTTAAGATTCCGTTGATCATGGTTTAAAAGAAAGTCACTGAGGTACAGTATTCCATTATTTTTTAAAACTCTAGATATCTCTTTTAATAAGAGATCCTGTTCTATATCCGTAACATTGCTGGTGAGCACACCAATGAGAATTACAGAATCAAATTCATTATCAGGGAATGGCAAATTCTCCCCATTATTTTTAATAAGATTTAAATATGGATATAATTTTAATCCTCTTTTAATCATTGCCACTGAGAAGTCAACTCCAGTTAAATTATTAAAACCATTGGTATGGAGTTCATTCAAGGTTCTTCCGTAACCGCAACCCACATCCAGAACTTTCATTCTGGGGGTAACGTGTTTTTCAAACTTTTTCATTGAAAATGGAGTGGGGAATTCTTTTGTCCCTGCTAATTCATTCCAACATTTTTCTTGATCTTTAATATTTTCCATATTTTGCTCTTTCAGATGCTTTTTCAACTTCTATGGGGTATTCATGGGCAGGACAAAGTCATTTAAATGAATAAGTATTACTTTATAGTGCAATTCTTCAGTTTCACTTAGGTCAATTCATTTAATTTGATAAGATCAAATTACCTTAAAATTATATCTTTTATTTTAATATGAGTGTTTTAATATCTTCTCGTGGGATCTTCATTTTAAATAGGGATGCTTTTTTAGGGCAACATTGGATGCAAGCCTGACAACCCACAATTTTTCTTCCAGGTTGGTTTTTATTTATTATTCCAATATTGTTACTGGGACAGATTTTCTGACAGTTTAAGCAGAGATTCATTTTTCATCCACAGAAAATTGGCCCATGGTATTTGTGTGGTCAACAGCCCTTCTATACATAAATTTCCCGAATAAATTTAGTCAATTTTTCTAAGAAATTAACAACCATTTTTGGCATATCCCAGATATAAACTGGAAAAACTAGGCCTACAATGGTTTCATTTGCTTTTATATTTGTTTCGTGATTTGTTATGTAAGATTCAAGACTACGATTGAACACAATGTAAGAAAAAAATTAATAAAAGAAGTAGAATCATTAAAAAGGAAGTAAATCACAAATCTGCGTATTGTTTTTTTTAAATTTAAAAAAAATTTCAGGCAAATTCAATGGTACTGGGGGGTTTGTCACTTACTGAAAGAGCAACATGGGTTACTTCAGGAATTTCTGCAGTAATTCTTTTTGACATTGTTTTCACCATTTCCCACGGTAGTTCAGGGACATCTGCAGTCATAGCGTCCAGAGACTCTACCATCCGAAGAACAATCAGGTGTCCGTAATCTCTCATATCACCTTTAACTCCAGTGACCTTAGTATTAGTGAGAACGGCAAAATACTGCCACAAAGTTTTATCCAGACCCAATTTTTGCACTTCTTCTTCCACTATGGCATTGGCCTTGCGGCAAATTTCGATTTTTTCCTGAGTTAACGCACCCACAATACGCACTGCCAGTCCGGGTCCTGGATATGGTTGTCTTTTTATTATTTCTTCAGGTAAGCCCATTTCCGCCCCAATAATTCTTACTTCATTCTTATATAGTTCCCTTATTGGTTCTACTAATTTTAATACCATTCCATGGGGGAGTGCGACATTATGGTGTGTTTTGATATCGCCATCACTTTCTATCCAGTCCGGTGCGATGGTACCTTGCACCAAGAACTCAGCACCTACTTTTTCAGCTTCTCGTTCAAAAACTTGGATAAATACTTTTCCAATGATTTTCCTCTTCTCTTCAGGGTCTTCAACACCTTTTAATTTGTTCAGGAACTCTTCACTGGCATTTATGTACTTCAAATTAAGTCGTTTTTCGAAGGTTTTTTTAACATAATCTGCTTCACCTTCACGTAACAGCCCATGGTTTACAAAAATTGCGGTTAAATTATTCCCTATAGCTTCAGAAACCAATACAGAAGCAACTGAACTATCAACTCCACCAGAAAGAGCGATTATTGTTTTTTTATCACCTATTTTTTTTTGGATTTCATCTATGGATTCTTTAATGAAGGAAGATGGATCTAACATGTTTTTTCACCTTAAGTTTGGATAATAGAGTTTAATCTATTTTTTTTATTTAAAATATATATTTTAATTAGTATTTTTTTTTATCTAGTTGATTTTAATTGTCAATTGTATTTAACTAAATGATTTTTTAATATAAATTTTTTATATTGCAATGATTTTATAAAAATCCACACATATGATATAATATGAATAAATAGTATTTCAAGGAGCAGATTAACACGATTTTGTAATTTCATGAATTTTTCAAAATAGAATATAAAATAAAGGGCATACAAATATCTTGGCGTTCAAAGATTACAATTTCACTGGAGATCCTTACTAACAACATCTAATGGATATAAAGTTAAAAAAAGATAAAATACAACACCATTCTTAGCTAAAACTAATTAGTGAACAAGATTTTCTTATCAAAACCAAAAATTTGAAAAGATCAAATCATGTAAAACAAAACTTTACTATCTCTAATGGTAGATACTGTTGTATCTGGAATATATCATCAGGAAAATTATAACCGGTTTATAATTTTATAAATGGAGGATTTGAGATTTAAACAATATAATTTGCATTGGATAAAAATTTCTTAATTCTTAGATTTATTGAAATATTATTCTCAAAGTTTCTATTCCAATTTGGTTGTTGGGAGATATATGATAATTAAAATTAAATATAAATCTGTAATAAAAAATTTGGCAAGAAAATTATTTAAACATCCAACTGGAAGCACTAGAATTCAGTTTTTTAGGTACGTCTTTGTTGGAGGAGCTGCATTTATTGTAGATTTTCTTTCATTATTTGTATTAACAGATTATTTCGGGATTTATTACATCTTATCTGCAGCTTTCGCATTCATTTTAGGTCTAATTACTAACTATTTATTAAGTATTAGATGGGTTTTTAATCAACGCAGCTTTGATAATAAAACCATTGAATTTAGCCTATTTGCAGTTATTGGCATGATAGGGTTGGGTTTGAATGAGATTTTCATATGGTTTTTCACATCTGAACTAGGTTTTTATTACATGATTTCAAAGATCATAACAGCGGTCATAATACTTTTCTGGAATTTTTTTGCAAGAAAAATCACTTTATTTAGAGCAGGTTAAATATGAGTAAAAAAGTGGCGGTAATTATTGGCGCGGGTCCAGCAGGTTTAACTGCTGCCTATGAATTGATAGATAAAACTGATATTAAGCCTATTATTTTTGAAGCAACAGATAGTTCAGGTGGTATATCCAAAACAGTGAATTATAAAGGTAACAGAATTGATATTGGGGGGCATCGCTTTTTTTCCAAGTCCGATCGGATAATGCAGTGGTGGCAAAATATTCTACCTCTGCAGGGAGAACCAGCCAAGGATGACACTGATTTGGGACTAAAAGTACCTCTTGCTGAACAAAGCATTAAACGAAGGGTTGGATCACAAAATTTAGAATATTTTAACCCCCCAGACCCTGAAAAAACTGATGAAGTTATGCTAAATCGAAGCAGGCTTTCAAGAATCTTTTTTATCAGAAAATTTTTTGATTATCCAGTTTCCCTAAACTATAACACATTATCTAATTTAGGAATAAAAAGAACTTTTAAAATAGGATTAAGCTACATTAAATCTTCTCTGAATCAAATCAAACCTGAAAAATCATTGGAAGATTTTTTCATAAATAGATTTGGTGAGGAATTGTACCATACTTTCTTTAAAGATTACACAGAGAAAGTTTGGGGAGTATCATGTGGTGAAATTAAATCAGATTGGGGGGCGCAACGGGTTAAGAGCCTTTCAATTAAAAAAACAATTTTTCACGCAATTTCTAAAAATTTTTTCCGAAATTCATCAATTTCCCAGAAAAAAGTTGAAACCAGCTTAATATCTCAATTTATGTACCCAAAATTAGGTCCAGGACAGATGTGGGATGAGGTAGCTAAAATCATCACTGAAAACGGTGGAAAAATACACTATCGGAGTCAAGTCATTGGAATAAAAAATAAGGATCAATATATTAAGTCTGTTCAATATGAAGAAAAATCCACTGGGGTTGTGAAAAGCATAAAAGGAGATTATTTCTTCTCCACAATGCCAGTAAAGGATTTAATAAATTCATTTAATGGAGATGTTCCAGTTGAAGTACAAAAAGTAGCAAACGGATTAATGTATCGAGACTTCATTACAGTGGGATTACTTCTGAAAAAATTAAAAATTAAGAACAAGACTAAAATTAAGACACTTAATGATCTGATTCCTGATAACTGGATTTATATTCAGGAAAGGGATGTAAAATTGGGTAGGCTTCAAATATTTAATAATTGGAGTCCGTATATGGTTAAAGACGATAATAATGTTTGGATAGGCTTAGAATACTTTTGTAATGAAGGAGATGAATTCTGGAATATGGATGATCATAAATTAACAGATTTTGCTGTCAATGAATTGGCCAGTATCGATGTAATCAACAAAGAAGATGTAATTGATTCGGTTATTATTAGGATGTCAAAAACATATCCCGCATATTTTGGAACATATGATCGTTTCTCAATTATCAGAAAATTCACAGATCAATTTGAAAACCTGTTTTTAGTTGGCAGGAACGGTATGCATCGTTACAACAACATGGACCATTCAATGCTCACTGCCATGACTGCAGTTGAAAATATATGTGAAGGAATCATTTCAAAGGATAATCTATGGATGATCAATGCTGAAGAAGATTACCATGAAGAATGATTCTATTATTGTACTCCTAAAATATGTATAAAATTTAATAGATTTTAAGGCCTATTTGAATGTTCCAAACATACTTTATAGAAGTTATCAAACACTTTAGGCCCATTGGGAGTATGATGGACCTCGGGATGGAATTGTATTCCATATAATGGTTTATTTTTATGTTTAATGGCTTCAACATCACATATGGTGGATGTGGCGAGAATTTTAAAATCAGGGGGTAGTTTGGTTATTTCGTCCTTATGTGAAGCCCAAACATCTAATTGAGTTCCCAAACCTTTAAAAATGTCATTTTCATCCAAGATATTAATCTGAATCTGTGCAAAACTTTCCGAACTTGCAGGATCGATCTGGCCACCATACGTTTGGGCCAAAATTTGGTGGCCCAAGCAAATGCCTAGAACAGGATAATCCAGTTTTTTTATGTATTGAGAGCTCATACCCGATCTTTTTACTGAAGGTCCCCCTCCAATGATAAGTCCTACTGGTTCTTTATCTTCAATTTCGTTGAGAGGAATATTGTTAGGCACCAGTTCTGATGGTATTTTCAGATAATGTAAAGCACGATTAATACGGTGATTGTACTGTCCGTGATTGTTAACCACTAATATCATAATATTTTTATCTCCTAAGATCTATCTAAAAATCTATTTTTTTAATTCCCGAGAAATTTATTAAATCAACAATGGTTCCTGATGTTATTAATTATCAATGATCAGAGTTGAATTTGTTTTATGGAAATATTTTTATGTTTAAATGATAATATAGAAAAATATGGAACATCAAGACATTTTACTCATAATGGTGGCCCTAGTACTGGCAGTAGTTTTCTTCTATCTATTCATATGGTTTCTTCCAGTAATAATCGTACTGGTGATAGCCTATATAATATTTAAATTTTTAAAGGGAACTTGAGATTTATTAAGGAATATTTACCTTCATATCTTTTAAATTCGGAATATTTCCATTTTTTACAAGCTTTTTTATATATTTTTAATTTGCAGGATTTTTCTGGTGAAAAAATGAGAGAAGTAAGGAAATTCAAAGGATTAAACGGGAACTTCACGGCTTTTAAGAAAGAAGTGGAACATGCAGACAAAGTAACATTTGTAGGCATTCCTGGTGTTTGCAGCCCATTTGCAGAGCTTTTTGCCTATGTAATCAGGGACAAAGAATCAGTTTTCGTGCCAAAAACGGATGTTGGATCGGCATGTAAAATTGAACGTACACCTCTGGGTATGCAGTTTACAGAAGAAACAGACCCCAATAGCAATGTGGTGGCATTGTTGGGCGGATTATCCATGCCACAGTACGATGTAAAACTGGAAGATGTGCAGAAAATGTTAAAGAACATCCTGAAACCTGATGGAAAAATCATAGGTTTATGTTACATGGGCATGTTTGAAACAGCAGGATGGGATGAAAAAATAGATTTTCATTGCATAATTAACGGTGCTTTAAACGGTGAAATATATAAATAGACTGAAAAAACTGGATTATTTTTAATATAAATTTGATTTATTTTTAAAAAAATAAAACCAACGAGAAAAAGGATTGATAAAATATGTTAAACCTTTATTCACTGGGGATGGAGAAGGGTCTCCTTTATGAAACCATACTCACCACCATAAATTCAGATGGAACTCCTAATGCAGCACCTATTGGTGTTATCTGTAAAGATAGTAATGGGATAGTAATTTATCTCCACAAAGGATCCAAAACCTACGATAATGTACGGCGTGAAAAAAGTTTTCATGTGAACATACTAAACGATCCAATGATTTTTGTTGAATCCACCATAGGAAACTTGGAAAATAAAGAATTCAAATCAGATGAGGGGAATGGATATTTCATTAAAACTGCAGAAGCCTTTTTCAGAGCTGAAGTAACCAGTGAAAAACTGGTTCATCGCAAAGACCACTTGGGCACTTTCACCACCTACGTGATAAGGGCTAAAGTTATGAGGATTGTTAAAACCCAGGAACACGTTCAACCATTAAATAGGGCTATTTATGGAATAATTGAGGCTTTGGTATACGTTAGCCGGATAAATATTGCATCTGAAGATGAAAAAAAGACTTACTTGAGCCAGATTAGTGAAATCTCCAGGGTAGTTAATAAGGTAGGCTCAAAACACCATAAAGGAGCTATGGAGAAAATTTGGGAATTTCTTGAACAAAAAAACATTATTATTATGGATTGATTTTCAAAAAAAATCATTCAGATTGGCATATTCTCTTTTTTGAATAATTTAGAAATAAAATTCTTTTCGCCGAGCTTCTAGCAGATATGGTTCCGTACCCAGAAGTTCAGATGCCATCATGATCTCACCATTTGATCTTTCTTTAATCTCTTTTATAAAATCAAAACAGCGCAGATCCCTTAAAAGATGGTGGTCAACAACAACTTTGGGAATTTTCTGGCATATTTCCACCAAATTTTTTTTGGCTTGGCCTATATCATGTTTTCCCAGTGCAAAGCCATCTAAATAGATGGGTGGCCCACTTAAAATCAGAATATCTGGATTTTCATTTAGAATAAAGTTTTTAGCACCTTCATAAAGTGGACCCTGGACGTCAGAGGCGTGCATGAGCTTTTCACCTTCCCATTCAATGGTGGCGGATATAACAAAACCCAAACGGCTGCCCTCTCCGCCATGTGGCAGGGGTTCTGAAAAATTCAGAAGGGTATCCCCCAACTGGAATGACTTCCCATCACTATAATGAATATCATTGGCTCCTAAATCTTCCAAATTCTTCAAAAAAAGTCGGGCCCGTTTTTGTTGGTTCTTATTAATCTTTTCTGTGGGATGTTTTATAAACAGCTTCTTATACTGGTACATCTCCTCAGCGTATCGGGGTGATGAGTCCAGATACCTCTACAGACTAAACGGGGTGAAATGGTCATGATGGTAATGACTTATAGTCAGAATATCTGCTTTTTTAGCATACTTCTGCACTCTATCACGGGTTTCATGAAGCGCATCAAATTCATCTTTCCACGGTGGGAATCCAAATCTTTTAGGAGCAATGGATGTTCCTGGTTCCATCAATATTTTTTGATCAGTTTCAATGAAAGTAGCCATGGACCTGACACCCATACTTTCAAAGGCCAGTGGGATAATTTTCATGCAAAATCACAGTTTATTCTTTTTTGGTTTTCAAGCACTTTTTACATTGGTAAATCTTAAAAACCACAAAAAAAAGTTAATGATTATTTTATTACATCAACGAATTGAAATCTTTCAACATCGAATAAGCCCTTATCACTCATTTTTAGTTTGGGAATTACTAGAAGTGCCATAAAGGAAAGGGTCATAAATGGTGATTCAATATTTGAACCCATTGATTTAACCACTTCATGCAACTGATTCAGTTGTGATGATACTTTTGAAGCATTCATAGTGCTCATTAGGCCTGCTATTGGTAGTTTAAGGGAATAATGTTTTTCATTAATTACTGCACCAAGTCCTCCCTTGTTATTTATGATTATATTTGCAGTATCTGCCATTTGTTGGCTATTTGTACCAACAATGATAATATTATGCGAATCATGGCAAACACTAGATGCGATAGCACCAGTATTTAATTTAAAACCCTTTACAAATCCATTAGCAACATGATTATGCCCATATCTTTCTACAACTGCAATTTTTAGGATGTCATTTTTGATGTCAGCTTGCAAGTTACCATCAACAACTCTTAAAACTGCTTCTGCTTCTGATGTAATTAGCTGACCTTCTATTACATCAATCACTCGCACTTTTTCTTCTTCTAGTGCTGATTTAACTTCAAAATCAGATGATTTTAATGGTTTAACATTGAAAGTACTTTCTAATGGCATTGGATCAACATTGAAAGATGGTTTTCCTCCTTCAGCTACTAATTCCCCATCAATCCAAACTTTTAAAATTTTAAAATTTTCTAAATCATTTACTAACACCATATCTGCACGATTTCCAGGTTTTAATACTCCACAATTTAAATTATAATGTTTAGAAGGGTTCACAGTTACCATTTGCAAGGCTTCCATAGGATCCATACCCATTTTGACAGCTTTTCTCAGAATTCGATCCATATGGCCTTCTAGCAAGTCTTCAGGATGTTTATCATCAGATACAAGGAATTCTCCTCTTACAGAAATCAGATCTTCAAGATTTCGCGCTGATGAACCTTCCCTTATCATAATTTTCATCCCCAGACGTTTTTTTTCCAAAGCTTCCTTTATGCTGGTGCATTCATGATCAGTAGATATGCCTGCCGCCACATACTTGCATAGTTCAGTTCCAGATAAGAGCGGGGCGTGACCATCAACTGGTTTGTTATGATTGTGTGCGATTTGAATCTTTTCTGTAACATTTGGGTCTTTTCCTATTACTCCTGGGAAATTCATCATCTCTCCCAAAGCCACAACCTGATCATAACCCATTAATATGTCAATTTCATTTGGTCCTAAAATTGCTCCAGATGTTTCAAAACTAGTTGCAGGGACGCAAGAAGGAGCAGTGAAAAATACTTTAAGGGGTGTTGAGGCTGAATCTTTCATCAAATACTCAATCCCTTTAACACCCATGACATTAGCAATTTCATGGGGATCAGCAACGATTGCAGTGGTTCCGTGGGGTACGACAGCTTCAGCAAAGCGTGAAGGGGTGAGCATGGAACTTTCAATGTGTATATGGGCGTCAATAAAACCTGGTAAAATAAATTCGGGAAATTCTCCTTTTATCTCTCTTAAACACTCTATCACGCCATTTTTTAATTTAATTTCGGCAGGATATATTTCTTCAGTTAAAACATTAACTAAATTCCCTTTAATGATGTTCATCATTGTCAGACATCCCTCTATTTATCCACATCCATTACCTCTTGTAATCCTAACAGATTAAATTAATAAATTTTTTAAAAAAAATTTAAATTAGTTGTTGGATTTGTTTGTTCATTCATTGTTACGGAGTTCATGGTGCAACATGGGCAGAAATGATCCTACGTCGGTAACAATTCCAACAACTTGAGCACTGCCACGATCACCCAGTTTGGTAACAGTGGCTGGGTTAATATCCACACAAATACTTTTAACTTTGGATGGAAGCATGTTTCCCACTGCTATGGAATGAAGCATGGTGGCGATCATTATTACCATGTCCAAACCGGGAATATGTTTCCTCATCTCATCTTGAGCTTCGATAACATCAGTTATAACATCGGGCAGAGGACCATCGTCCCGTATAGAACCTGCCAATACGAAGGGAATGTCATTTTTCACACATTCATACATCACACCTTTTTTAAGCACTCCTTGCTTAACAGCATTCTTGATGGAGCCTGCTTGGTTGATCTGGTTGATTGCATAGATGTGATGGCGATGTCCGCGTGCCACAGCTTCACCAGTTTCTACATTCATCCCCAATGATGTTCCGTAGAGTGCACTTTCAATATCATGAGTTGCCAAGGCATTACCTGCAAAAATAACATCAATAATTCCTTTTTTAATCATCTCGGCCAACACAGGACCTGAACCAGTGTGGATTATTGCAGGCCCACCAACCACTGCAATTTGGCCACCACGCTCTTTAACTTCCTTTATCTCATCGGCTATACTTTTGATAAGAGATTTGAGTGGTTTTTCTGATGATGCATCACTTCCCATGAATTCAAAGACTCCTTTCTTACCCCTGGGTCTTTGTGGAGCCATTACTTTGATTCCTTCTCGACCAACCACCACTAAATCGCCTTTTTTTATTTTGCCCATTGGTTTGATAGTTGATTTTCGAGTTTCAGGGTCTACCACGATCATACAATCCATTTCAATGTTTTCAACAGGCAACCATTCATCTTGGTAGCGAATGAATGTAGGATGGTTTGTTGTGGAATAAAAATCATGGGGTAATGTTTTATCCTTGCTGGCAGCCTCTAAATTTACTTCTCGGATCTCAACAACCATTGCACCAATTTCTGCCAGTTCATCTAAAATTTCTCCTAATAGTGATTCACTGTCAGCTTTAACTTGAATTCTTGCAAGGCTGGTATCTTTTTTTCGTTTACCCACATTAAACTCTAGGATCTGAAAATCTCCTCCCATATCCATGATTAGGTCCAATGCTTTAGGTAGGGTGAGGGAGTCGATGATATGTCCAGTAAGCTTGACTTCTCTCTTGTACATCATATTCCTCCTAATTCACTTAAAAGTACGAAGATTTGGTGAAAATGGCATATTAAAATGGTTTTCACTTAGAAATATCTTTTAAATCTGTTTAATCTTTGTATATTAATCATTTATTAGATTTAGGCAGCTTTTTATAAATATTTATTTGTGTAATTTATAAAAATGAGTTTTAATTGCTTGAGATATTTTTTTAGGATCATTTTTAATAATATCTTCATCATTTCAAAAATAGTAAATCTAAAATTATCTTAGCCGCATTAATAGAGGTAATATCTCCTATGGAGGTTGAAGATACCTCAACTACATCAAATCCCATGATTTCTTTTCCTCCAAGACATGAAATTAGGTTTTCCAGTTCTTGTGGAGTTATTCCACATGGTGCTGGTGTAGAAACACTGGGAGCATATGCAGGGTCCAACACATCCATATCTATTGTTACGTAGATTGGGCCTGTTATTTTGCGGATGATTCTTTCCATCTTTTTCATATTGAATTTTATTTCATTTGCAGTGTAAAAATCAATATTATTGTTCCTGGCAAAATCTGCTTCATCTAGTGAAGAAGAGCGTATGCCCATTTGTATGATCTTAAAAGGATTTTTATCATGTATTCGGCGCATTACTGTGGCATGAGAATATTTTTCTCCAATATAATTATCTCTAAGATCCATATGGGCATCAAAATGAAGTATAGTAACATCTTGGATATTAAGAGCGTTAATCACACCTAAACTAATAGTATGTTCTCCACCAATAGTGATTGGAGTTAAATCATCATCCAGTAGGGAAGAAACCACTGATTTGAGATTAGCACATGTTTTCTGAACATTTCCTGGAACAATTTCCAAATTTCCAATATCATATACTTGAGCATGAAATCTTGTGTCAAAAAATAAATTATAGTTTTCGAAGTTGTAAGAAGCTTCCCTAACAAAAAGAGGCCCGTATCGTGATCCTGGTTGGTAGGTAGTGGTGCTATCAAAAGGAACTCCAAGAATACAAAAACCAGATTCATGAATTTGATGGGATGCATCAAAATCTGTTTCTGAAAAAGCAAATTTAAGAGGATTTTCGGTATATAGGTACATCTCTCTAAATCCTCATTTTTATCCCAAATTATATTTACAGATAGTTTATTTAATTCTCATGAGCTTTTTATTACTCATTGCCACAATATAACCTACTTCTGCTCCTTCAATAAGGCCATCACGCAAATCATCGGGTATAGGTACTTCAAAGGTCTCATAAGTTTCTAAATCCATAAGTTGAACATCACTGCCCATTAAAGCCAGTACTTGAGCAGTTCTTTTGTCAATTATGGGTACTTCTATTTTGGCATCCACTGGTTTTACTAAGTTTCTTTTCTGATTATCAAAAATTCCTATGGCATCTAATCGGGCCTTGGCTGCCCCATGCTTTCCAGGGGATGAAGTTTGTATATTAACTATTTTAGATGCTTCACCATCTAATACCACGTATTTGCCTACTTTTAGCGTTTTAACTTCTACTACTTTAGTTGACATGCTCTTTACCTCCGTATCATGCGAATAAATCCAGACGGCTTGGATCAAAATTTTTAGAACCTAGAATTAGAATCTATAATATTTATAATTAGTTACAATCTGTTTTAAATAAATCTCCTTTGAATAGTATAAATATTTATAGATACCTCTCTCTGATATAGAAATGCCTATATTTTTTTCCCTATTTAAATTTTTAATTGAAATTGTAAGTGATTATTATGAAGGTGTCAATTACATCCGGAAAATCAGAAGGACCTACCAAGTTGAACGCTTTTGATAATGCCCTCCTTGATGCGGGAATTGGAAATGTGAATATTATACCTGTTTCCAGCATTCTTCCAGCAAGTGCGGAGATAGTAGAACTACCTCATATTAAAGAGGGGAAAATGGTAAATTGTGTTTTAGCTTGCGAACATTCGGACCAAAAAAATGATTTAATAAGTGCTGCAATTGCAGTTGCCCTTTCCGATGATTTTGGCTGTGTAGTGGAACATTCTGGATTGAATAAGGATCCTGAAAAGATTAAAAAGGAAGCAGAATCTATGGTTCGGTATATGATGCGAGTGAGAGGTTTGGACATCAGGGAAATCATCATAGTCCATGAAAGTCATAAAGTAAAGAAAGAAGCAGTTGTTGTTGCTGCTGTTGTCTATCTTGGATGAAATTGAAAAAAATCATATTTTGTTTGTTATGATTTGTTGAAGGAATAATTTGGGTTATTATTTATTAACATGGCATAGGAGGAGGGTAAATGAATGAAGAGGACCAAAAATTTTGGGGTGAAGTATGTCAGGAGGTAATAACTGAATCCCAAAAGGCAATATCTCCATTAATTGGTTTAGAAGATGGTGGTCAAATCGTTAAAATAGGTGCTGATGGCACTCCCACTACTTTAATTGATAATAAAGCTGAAAAAAGAGTTATAGATGTGCTTGAACGTGTTGATAGGCCTTTAATTCTTATAAGTGAGGAAATTGGTCAGGTTGTGGTTGGTAATGGTCAACCAGAGGTTATAATGGTGGTTGATCCTTTAGATGGTACTAGTAATGCTGTAAAAAATATACCTGCCTATGGAATATCAGTTGCAGTAGCGCCTATTCTTAATCAGAATGTAACTGTAACTGTTCAAGATATCCAGATGGGTATGGTGAAAAATTATGCTACAGAAGAGATTTACAGTGCAATAAAGGGAAAAGGCGCTTTCATTAATGGAAAAGATCTTAAACCATCTTCGAAAAATGATTTATCACAAATCTCATTAGGAGCTTATGTTTACAGAATGGATATGGGAAAAATTGAAGTTCTATGTAAAAGTGTTAGACGAATGCGAATACTAGGAGCAGTGGCATTAGAACTAGCTTACGTTGCAGATGGGACTTATGATGCATTTGTTGATGTAAGGAACAATCTTCGGATCGTGGATATTGCTGCTGCCAAGCTGATCCTAGAGGAGTGTGGATGTATAGTAACGGATCGTTATGGAAAAGATCTCAATGGTAAGTTGAATGTTTTGGAAAAAACATCGTTAATTGCCACATGTAATTCTACCATTCATGGGGAAATTATGGGCATATTGGAGGGGATGTAATGATTATGGGATTGGTCGCACGCTGTGATGTAAAAGAGGCTGTTGAACTTGCCGGAGAACTGGCTGATTTTTTACTTGGAAAAAAAGTTGAAATTGTTCTTGATCTCCCATTAGCCAAGGAACTGGGTAGATTTAAGGATAGGACATGTAAACTGGAAGACATGGATGTGGATATGGTGGTTGCAATTGGAGGAGATGGTACCTTACTCCGCACACAGAGTTTCATTGATCACAAAAAAATTCCACTAATAGGAATTAACATGGGAACTGTGGGATTCTTAACAGAAATTGACCCTGAAAATGCTTTCAGCGCAATAGAAGAGATCCTTGCAGGGAATTACTTTGTGGAAAGGCGAAATCAGCTTTTAGTATGGCATGACAAAGATTTACCTCCAGCCCTCAATGAAGTCGTCTTGATGACTCGCAAACCCGCAAAGATGCTTCACATCCAGATCAGTGTTGACGATGAGATAATGGAGGAATTACGTGCTGATGGACTTATTATTGCCACTCCTAGTGGTTCTACAGCATATTCCATGTCGGCAGGTGGCCCAATTATAGATCCAAGGGTGAAAGCTTTTATAATTGTCCCCATATGTCCATTTAAACTTGGAGCTAGGCCTACAGTTGTATCAGATGAAAGTGTTATTAAAGTTAAACTTTTAAGGGAGGGGAAGAAGGCTATAGCAGTAATTGACGGCCAGTTTGAAGAAGAAATTAATTATATGGATGAAATAATTTTCCGTAAATCCGAAAACTGTGCCTATTTTGTCCGTTTAACTAAAGATTTCTACCGTAAAGTAAGAGAAAAGCTAACAAAAGGTGGAATAAATTAATGAAAGTTCTTGTTGTGGATATGACTCATGGGGGCTTCGTACTCGCATCTGAATTTTCCAAAAGAAATGATTGTGATGTTTTTGCATGGGATATTTATCACACCCTAAATCATGAACAGATTAAGACACTGAAATTCATGGGAATAAAACTTGTTGAAGGTTCATTTTATGAAAAGTATTATCAGGAGACCTACACAACAGAGGAAAACGAAAAGATCAATGTGGTGGCTCCTGTACACTGTAATCTCCCTTATCCAGCGGACATGACACATCATGAAGCTGTGGGGTTTCTCTTAAAGGATCGGATAAATGTTCCTATAATTGAAATAACTGGTGTGAAAGGAAAAACCAGTACGTTAGCCATGTTAAAAGAAATATACCGTGATCAAAATCTGTTGATTCTAAGTAGTCTTGGAGTTGAGATTGTAGATAATGGCCAAGATACAATTCTCCAAAAAGACATAAGTATCACTCCTGCAAGTATTATAACAGCATGGGACCTTGCTGAAGATTTTTACAAAGCAAAAAAACCTTCTAAACCTGATGTAAACACAAATATAGATATTTGTTTATTTGAAAGTTCGCTGGGTGGAACAGGACTGGCTGATGTGGGAGTAATCACTAATATTGCTGAGGATTACCCTATTTCTCAAGGAAGTAGCAGTGCCAGTAAAGCTAAATCCCAAATGTTTAGAAGTAAAATAATTGTATGTGATCATGAGTCTTATCATGGGATTTATTCTGAAAATAATAATTATTATCAATTTTTAACTGATAAGAAAATAAATACATACTCTGTTGATGGGAAATCAAATGTTCAAGCATTCGATATTGATTATGGGTTGTATGAAACCACTTTCCAAGTAAAAGTCACTGGGTTGCAAACAGTTGAAAATAAATATGTAAATAATTTTTTTCAAGTTAAAACATTTGCCCCAGCCCAGCATCATTTAGAAAATACTTTATCTGCCATTACAGCATCTTTATCATTAGGAACTATCCCTAATTCGATAATTAAAGGTGTAAAAAATTTCAGAGGTTTGCCCGGTAGAACATCTTTTCGCAATATTTCATCAGTGGAAACCTCTCTCAACCCTAGTATGCAGAACAAATCGTCTTTTGTTAAAAAAAATTACCAAACAAATCATCAAATCATCAACCTAATTGAGGAAATTAATCCCGGTATAAATGTTACTGCTATAAAGAAGTCCGTAGCAATGATTAAAGATTATGAAAATCCTGCCCTAGTTTTAGGGGGAAATTATGGCGTAACCTGTGAAGAAATTGATGAAGAAAGTCTTTTAGAGTATTTAAGTCAAATCGGTAATGATCTCTATATTATATTAACTGGAGAGTTGGGTAAAAGTCTGTGGGATAAAACGAGTGAAAAATCAATATATCGCAGTCAAATAGATCAAGCAATTAATCAAGCAATTAATGAAGGATTTAATAATATATTAATTGTTTATCGTTCTAATTTTTCAGATTTAAGTAAAAGATAGTCTCATTATTGGCTTATTTAAAATTTTTGCAATGATAAACAGGATATGTGGTTTATTTCTTCCATGACAACATTTATTAAAGATCATACAAAATCAATCAACTAAAGATTCTTATACAAATTATAAGTATAATCAATAATGCTAATTATTCAAAAATTAACAATTATAACCCAAATTCAGTAATTCGCCTCACATTCGGAGATGATGTATTGCAAGTAGGTACTAGAGGAAGCAGTTTGGCAATGGTTCAAACCAAAAACATAATCACTTCTTTAAAAGATATAACAAATGAAGAAATAGGTATAAAAATTATAAAAACTACAGGGGATAAGATAAAAGACTCTCAACTATACGATATGGATGTAAAGGGGATATTCACCAAAGAACTAGATAAGGCAGTGTTGGAAGAAGAAGTGGATTTTGCGGTGCACAGTTTAAAAGATTTGCCCAGTGAATTAACAGAAGATCTGGAAATTATGGCTGTTCCTCTCCGTGAATCACCTAATGAAGCATTAATATCGACATATACATGGGATAACTTGCCTGAAGGGGCAACTCTTGGAACAAGCAGCGTCAGAAGAGAAGCTTTTTGCAGATATCATCATAAAGATGTGGATATAAGGCCCATTAGGGGGAACATAGACACTAGAATAAAAAAAGTGGTGTCTGGGGAATACCATGCTACTTTAATGGCAGAAGCAGGTATTAAACGATTAGGACTCATTAAACATATCAAAGAAAGATTTTCATTGGATTACATGACTCCTGCAGCCGGTCAAGGAGCATTAGCAGTGGTTGCACGTAAAGACACTAAAAAAAAGAAGTTATTAGGGTCCTTAACCCACATGGCATCTTATCAGGAAGTTATGGCTGAAAAAAAAGTTCTCTCAGAGTTGGGAGTGGGCTGTCAATGGCCCCTGGGTGTATGTGCAAGGACAAATGGTAATGAATTGGAACTTCAATCAATTTTACTAACTAAAAAGGGTGAACTAATCTCTAAACATAAAATTAAAGGTTCAATCAGTCAGGCTGAAAACATTGGTCTAGAGGTTGCCCAACGCATTATGGAGGATTGCTAGTGAATAAGGTAAATGTGGGTGTTGTTGGGGTAGGGGCCATGGGCCACAACCATGTTCGAGTTTACACTAGACTAAAAAATGCCAATCTCTTGGCAGTGTCTGATCTCATGAAAGGCACCCTTGCAGAAGTTTCAAAGAAATATAACACTGTAGGATTTGTTGATTATGACAATGTTCTTAAAATGCCAGAAATAGACGCAGTAAGTGTCTGTGTCCCAACCACCTACCATTATGAAGTGGTCATGAGTGCCATAGAACAGGGAAAACACGTACTGGTGGAAAAACCCATTGCTTTCACCTTGAAAGAAGCTAAAGATATGGTTCGGGCTGCCAGAAAAGAAGGAGTGAAGCTGGCAACTGGGCATGTGGAACGATTCAACCCAGCAGTTTTAGAGGCTAAAAAACTTTTAAGAGATAAATTAATTGGAGAAGTAGTTTCTGTATCTGCTAAACGAGTTGGACCATTCCCACCACGTATTAAAGATGTTGGAGTTACAATAGATCTTGCCATACATGAAGTGGATGTGATGGCATACTTAATGGACAGTCCCGTTTCCAAGGTATATGCCCATGTTGGCAGCAGGCTTCAGAAATGTGAATACGAAGACCATGCTGAGATAATGATGGAATTCTACAACAACGCCATTGGCATGTTAGAGGTTAACTGGCTCACACCATACAAGAAAAGACAACTGGAAGTTACAGGAACCGATGGAATCATCTCCCTGGATTATATTGACCAGAATGTGGAAGTTTTTGGGAAAAATGCCAGAAAAGTAAGAGTACCTCACCACGAACCACTTATGGAAGAATTAGATTCATTCTTAGGTGCCATTATAATGGATGAAAAACCCAAAATAACTGGTGAAGATGGGATACATGCTTTGAAAACTGTTCTTGCAGCTATGAAATCCGCTAAAGAGAAAATCCCAATATCCATCGAAATTGATTGATATTCTGTTTGTTAAATCATATTTGGATTAAAATTAGCATTTATGATGATTTTTAGAAAATTTGGAGGGGTATAATGAACCAAAAACTGATTAAAAAGGCTTTTGAACTTAGGAACAGAGGATTTACTACAGGCGAAATAGCTGACGAGCTCAACGTTTCTAAAGACACTGCCCGATGGCTTATACTCCAAAGAACAGATAAAACCAAGGAAAAATCAGAGGAAAAAGCACCTCTAGATTTTGCAATTAATTGGAATAGTTTGGGTGGAAGTTCAACCAGAATGTCTTATGTTTCAGCTGCCATGGCAGATATGGCTCTTCAACATGGTGATGTAGAAGTAGTAGTGGGAATTACAGTTAGTGGAATACCTTTTGCCACCATGATGGCAGAGATATTGGATGCAGATATGGCAGTGTTTCACCCCATCAAACATCGCAAAGGGAAAGATGCAAAAGGAGCAGTAAGTAGTAATTTTGCCCCTGTAGAGGGCAAAAAATTGATAATAGTGGATGATGTCATTACCAGTGGAGGTACCATTGGAGAGGCCATAAAGGTATTCAAAAGTTTGGGAGCAGAACCACTAGCTGCAGTTGTTCTCATCGACAAGAAAGGATTACTCAAAGTAGAAAAAGTGCCAGTAGAATCGCTAATACGAGTTAGTAGGTTGGGATAACTATTAACTATATTTTTTTAAATTATTTGCAAGTAACCAAAAAATTATTTTTTATTTTTGCTTTTTTTAATTAATCACAGACTAAAATCATATCCTGTACCGCAATATTGCTCCTATACCACCAAATGCTCGTAAAAGTTGTATTCCTTCTTCTGTTTCTGTGGATATGATTTCGACTTTGGAACCAACTTCTTCAGCAATTTTCACAAGATCATCAATCACATCTTGTGATGTAGAATGTTTCATGGTTTCACCACAATTATCGCAGATTTTATCTTCAACATCAGCCCCATTTTTAATGGTTTTTTCCACAACAAATCCACAAGAAGGACATTCGTAGGTTTGTCGTTTGGATTTGATATCTTCTGAGAGTAACAAAACTTCTACTGCTCCATTTATTAA
Organism: Methanobacterium sp. UBA353; assembly: GCA_002496805.1. Classification (GTDB taxonomy): domain Archaea; phylum Methanobacteriota; class Methanobacteria; order Methanobacteriales; family Methanobacteriaceae; genus Methanobacterium. The sequence continues at coordinate 86,398 of DALO01000002.1, forward strand.
GTTTTGTCTGACTTCAGCTTCACCATAAGATGCCAAACCATTTTCATCAACCAACTCAGTTAGGAAGCGTTGAACCAGCTTTTTTTCCTTCATAATGTCAATTTCGGTTAACACATCCATGGATTTGTCTATAACTTCCCTTATTCCAAAATCACCGGTATAAGAGGTATCAACAGTTGTGATTATTTTTTGTTTGATTTCGTGGTGAAGATAATCTCCATTTAGGAAATCTTCTTTAGTATGACCAGGACCTCCAACTATGACTCCTTTCAAATCTTCAATATCTAAAAAAGCTTCGTTCATATGTTCGCCAATTCTTTTTTGGAATTCATGAGCTGCTAATTCTATCAATCGGTCAAAACGCCTTTGTGACTGTCCACCAGCTTTATGTTTTCCTGGAACACCGCTGGTCAATGTTTTCACTATGTTTACCCTTTTACCTCTCATGATGGCTATTGTGGCCTCTTTACGGTCTATTACTGCTAATCCGTATATTTCTTTATCTTCAATGATTTCTTCAAGTGGCTCCAGAAAGAACTGGGAATCACAGTGGTATGTGTAGGTTTGAACAGGTTCAGGAGGTTCAAAGACATAAGTTTCCATTTTTTCCGTGCCAGGACCGCCTTTAGGAATCATCCCCACAAATAGAACCAGACCCCTTTCAGGGGGGCGGGGGAAAAGTTTCATACGTTGCATTATAACTTCAATAGCAGACTGCACATTCTTTTTGGTTTGTTTACTCTTGATATTAGCGCTTTGACTTAGTTCTTCCCTCATGTGCTTTACTACATCACTGATTTGCTTATCTGGGGGTATATAAACTGATACTAACTCAGTACCTCTCCCTTTTTTTTCAGAAAGTTCTTTAAGGGTTCTTTTTACCTCGTAAAGTTCGGTTGATGATGGTTCTGACATAATTATATAGCTCCTAATTCGAAAATGTTATAAAAATTATATTGAAATGTTAGAGGACTCTGTTAATTATCCCAATAGTTAATTTCACTTAATCCCGATTTTTTTTTAGTTAACCATTTGAATAAGCATTTTTTTAAATAAATAATAATATAATTAAGTTATTGATATTGTGTTTAAACTTTATATGAATCTATTTATATTATCTTTTGTACTTCTAACTAGCTGGATAGTTTAGGATATACATATTTTTCCTAAAGAGTATGGTATTCTAGAAGATTGTCTCTATTATCAATTAATATAGTTTTCTTTACTCTCATTATATCACGAACTCGCTGTGGCCGCCAAATAAGGGTGAAATGACTGTGTCATATGATTTTTTGAAATGATAATACTTCTATGAAATAAAATTTATATTTATCTTTTTATCATAACATCAACAATGTTTAGGGAGGACTAATGTCTGTTGAAAATAAAAATAAAGAAGTTTTTCAAGATTCTGTGAATAAAGATCAAGTTAATCTCAAATCACATTATCCTAAGAAAAAAAGATGGGGAGATAGAAAGGATGGTTGGATTTTAAAGAACTTAAACCCATTTTCCAATCTTGTCCCTCATTTAATGACTTCAAGAAACTCTTCGGCAATATATTTTAAAGATAAGATTGATGTAACTGATTTTGTTTGCTATGTTCAAAATAAAAATAAAGAGTTATCTATAAATCCAGTTAAAACTCTTGAGGGGTCTGTTGAAAAAATCACATATTTCAATGTTTTTTTAGCTGCTTTGATCCGGCTTTTTACAGTTAAACCTCATTTAAATCGGTTTATTTCTGGAAGAAAATTTTATCAGAGAAAGAAAATTGAGGTTGCTTTTGTAGCAAAAAAGGAATTTACAGAAGAAGGTGAAGAAACTATAATCAAAAAATCTTTCCAAAGAGATGAAACTCTATGGTCAATTGTTTCAATATTAAATAAAGGAATCAAAGTTGTCAAAACTGAAAAAACGGATGATGCTGCGGATATATTAAATTTTTTTGCTAAACTTCCTAAAACAGTAGTTCATATGGCCATATCTTTATTAAATTTCCTAAATTACATTGGCAAATATCCTAAATTTATTTATAAGGACGATCCTATGCATGCCAGTGTGTTTGTCGCAAATTTAGGTAGTATTGGCCTTAAAAATGTTCCATATCATCATTTATATGATCGGGGAACAACTTCTGTTTTTGTTTGTCTGGGAGAAATTCACAAAGAGAGAATCTACCAAGAAAAAACTGGAGGATTCGTTGAAAGATATTATGTTGAGATTTCTACCACCATTGATGAACGTATTAGTGATGGATTTTATTATATCAGAGCTATGAATACATTTAAGGAAATTTTAAATAACCCTAAACTACTAGAAAAAAAATTGGAACACATCCCTATTGATAACTCAATATAATAAGGTTGTTTTATTATGAAGATTTCACCTTTGATAATAGAGGCACCAGATAAATTAAACTATAACCGGCCTTGGCTTAAGTCTTACAATAAAAATACACCGGCTAATCTTGTTTATCCTGCTAAAACTATTTATGAAATGTTAGCAGATTCTGCAAGAGAAAGTGCAAATACTGTTGCATTGGAGTTTATGGGAACAAAAACAAAGTTTAAAAAACTAATCTTCCAAGTAGATAATTGTGCTAAAGCATTATTAGAGATTGGAGTGACTAAAAACGATGCAGTCACGATATGTATGCCCAACACTCCTCATGCAGTTATCATGTTTTATGCTGTTAATAAGATAGGTGCCATTGCTAACATGATTCATCCTTTATCTGCGCCCAAGGAAATTGAGTTTTATCTGAAACATGTGGATAGTAAATTTATTTTAATTGGTGATTTTTCATTTATTAATTTAAAGAAGGTTCAAAAACATCTTAAAATTAAAAAGGTAATAGTAGCCAAAATCAGCGACTTTTTAGGTAAAAGGATGACTATGGGTTTTTGGGCTTTTGAAGGCCGTAAAATTCCAAAAATTAAATATAAAGAAAATGAATTACTTATTCCGTGGAAAAAATTCATTAAACTTGGTATTAATTCTAATAAAGTGATTAAAAGTAAAATGAGACCTGGTGATGGTGCAGTAGTTTTATATACTGGCGGAACAACTGGAATCCAAAAAGGAGTATTATTATCTAACGATAACTTCAATGCCCTCGTTGTACAATGTTTAGCTCATTTAAATGATGAGCGCTTAGGAGAAATTAAAAAAGATAAAATAATGTGCATTCTTCCAGTGTTTCATGGATTCGGGCTCACGGTTTGTGTTCATCTTCCCATGTGTGTAGGGGCTTGTGCTATTTTAGTCCCAAAATTTAATTCAACTATTTTTGCCGACCAGTTTGCAAAACACAAACCACAGTACATTGCAGGAGTTCCAACATTATATGAAGCATTGCTCAGAAGTAAAAAAATGAAAAAATCTAATTTTAAAAGTCTAAAAGGTGTTTTCGCAGGTGGAGATTCAGTCCCTATTGAATTAAAAAAGCAATTCAATGAATTTATCCTCAAAAGAGGTAGTATTGTCACCATGCAGGAAGGATATGGTTTAACTGAAACCGTTACTGTCAGTTGTTTAATACCTAATACCAATGATAAATTGGACAGTATGGGTATTCCACTACCAGATATGTTATACAAGATCGTTAAGGTAGGTACTACCGAAGATCTGCCTCCGGGTGAAGACGGAGAAATCTGCATCAGCGGCCCTACAGTAATGTTGGAGTATTATAATAATCCTAAAGAAACGGATAAAGTGTTAAAATTGCATCCTGATGGTTTTAAATGGTGTCATACTGGTGATTTAGGTTACATGGATGAAGATGGATTTTTTTATTTCAAATCCCGTATTAAACGTATGATTAAAAGTTCTGGTTATTCCGTTTTTCCCAATCAAATCGAAGAGGTCATAAATAAACATGAAGCAGTCTCATTATCTTGTGTGATTGGTGTTCATGACAAATATCAAATAGAGAAAATTAAAGCATTTATAACATTAAAAGAGGGATACACAGATTCATATAGGATTAAAAATGAAATAATGGATTTGTGTAATGAATATTTAGCTAAATGGAGTGTTCCTAGGGAAATAGAGATTAGGAAGGAATTACCCACAACTCTCATAGGCAAAGTTGATTGGTTGAAACTAAAGCAAGAGTATGCCAAAGCATAATCTTTTTTGCACTGTAGATTAATGTATTGTTTTGGGAACTAGAAATTTAAAAAAAATAAACCTTCCTTAATATCAAACCATTTTTTGGTAGTTTTTATTGGACATTATTATCAGTTGGGATAATCTAAATTGTATGGTTTCAATTTTTACTACATATTAAGAGTTTTTTGGTTTTTTATAGAGATATCTTTTTTTTAAAAGTAGTTGTAAATACTTCCTTTTGCAATTTACATGTCTACAATCCTTTCATTACATTTTATTTATTATATTATTAAAATTAGTGATATCATGTATTTGATTCTAAAGAAGTAGAATATAAAACAGTATGATTATTTTTTTAAAATTATATATCATATTAGACTAGAAATTAATTTGGTGATGAGATGCGAATAGTGATCACAATTGGTGGATCCATAATAATAAAAGACCATAATTACAAAAAATTTCAAGATTATGCTACGGTTTTGAGGGATATGGCCACAGAACACCAAGTCATGGTGGTTGTGGGAGGAGGTAGAACTGCCAGGGACTACATTGGAGTAGCCAGAGATCTGGAAGCTTCAGAAGCCATTTGTGATGATATTGGTATTGAAGTAACACGACTTAACGCACGTCTGCTCATAACAGCTTTAGGTGAAGATGCTTATCCCAGGGTACCTCACAATTTCAGTCAAGCCCTTGAGTTTTCTTTATCAGGCAAAATAGTGATTATGGGTGGAACAGAGCCAGCACATAGTACTGATGCTGTGGGAAGTATTCTTGCTGAATTTATCGGTGCTGATTTGCTTTTAAATGCCACATCAGTAGATGGATTATTTGATAAAGATCCAAATAAATATCCAGAAGCTCAAATGATAGAAGAAATTACTCCAAAATATATGATGGAGATGTTGGCGGATAAGCAGATGAAGGCCGGTACCTATGAGTTTTTGGACAAAACTGCTATACAAATCATAGGTCGTTCCAAGATAAGAACAGTTATTTTAAATGGTGAAAATCCAGAAAACTTAAAAAAAGCTATAAATGATAAAATTGGTACTCTAATTATTCCTAATCCAGGATAAATAATAATTTTAGATTGTTTTATAAAAATTCAAACAAACATAAATTCTAATTAAAATAAAAAAAGAGGCAATATTCATGATTGAACAGCACAAACACTGTCCCATGTGTGGGACACCAATACCCATGAGTGAGAAGTTTTGTTCTCCTAACTGTGAAGAAATAGCCCGTGCAAACCAACAAAAAGTTCAGAAAACCCGAAAAATGTTATACATACTATTTGCAGTTTTCGTTCTTGTCTGGATCTTTTTCATGTTAAAGGGCAAAATTGGATTATAAAACTTTAAAACCCATTTTTTTTAAACTAAATACATTTTTTTAAATAATAAGATTAAGTACTCTGTAACAGGCATATTCATCCTAAAATGTTTATTATTTTTTCTTTTTTTTAATTTTTCTTTTAATTTCATTCACGAATATTTAGTATTCCAATTATTAGCAACCCTACTCCTATTATAAATCCTAAAATTTTGGGATCAATATTGTAATAACCAATAATAACAAAGAGAAATCCAAAAACCAGACAGAATATTCCGGTATATGATTTATATTTTTGTTTTTCTCCAACAAATAGTGCTATGAACCCATTTACAATGAGTAATCCTCCGGTAAGTATATATGCCCAAAAACCCAGGTTTACTATCCAAGATGCGTTGATTAGGAATGTTAAACCCATAATAATTCCTGTTAACCCTACTAATAATGGGAATAACCATAGATCATTGGAAGTTCGTTCACTGAAACCTAAAATTGCTAACCAAACTCCCATTCCCAATATTAAAACTCCCGACATCAGACCTATAGTGGCCAACCCTACTACAGGGGCGGCAATCATAACAACAGCCATAACTATTGCAATAACGCCCACAATTGTGTTTTTCATTCGTAAAACTCCTAAAATGATTTTTTTGTTAAAAATTTATTTCGAGCCATATCTGTTGAACTCTATTAGATTCAGATTAAATTTATTTAAATAAAGTTTGACGAATCTGTCTGATGTTACCCTCTTTCAGATGGAATTTAATGATATAGCTATATCTATTGTTTTGTTTTTTGATTATAATAACTTTGGTCTTTTAATAATGATTTTATGAGTAAAATAGTGTCAGACCACTTAGCTCAAATACTATAAAAGATAAAATAAATATTTATATTAATAGATAAATCAGCGATAAACTAGTTTGGAGGTCATGTGATGCTTGTTTTAACCATTCCTACAATAGAGGGAAAGAAAATTAATGAATACTATGGTTTAGTAACTGGCGAGTCTTTGTTGGGAGCAAATGTTTACAAAGATATGTTCTCGGGAGTCAGAGACGTGGTAGGGGGTAGAACTTCTGCCTACGAAGAAGAACTTAAAAAGGCTAGAGAAATAGCTTTGAATAGTATGAAGGATAAAGCTGCAGATAAAGGGGCTAATGCAGTAATTGGTGCACGTGTGGCCTATCATAATTTAGGTGGAACTATGGGTAACACTATTATGGTCACTGTGTTTGGAACTGCAGTTTCTTATCAAGAATAAAAAAAACTGATCTTTTTTTCAGACCACATATAAAAAAAGGGAAGGGATTAGATTGTTCGCATCAGTGAAAAATAATTTAATGGAAAAACGCTGGGCAATCATAGCCGTATTGATAGGTACAGGGGTTGGTTTTTTATCTGCCCTGATCTGTGTAAGATGGCATTTAGTAATTTTTGGTTTTAATATTGCTTTTATAATATCACCACTTATCGCTGGATTCGTTGAAACCTTAATAGCCCGTCATAAGTATGGTAAAAGTACAGGAGCTATCAGTGCACTTTTAATATTTATAATAATAAATGCATATGCTTGGCTTTTCCCCAAAGATCCTATTGTACTCAATTTTTTCACTTTAGGTGGTCTGGCGTTGATGATTCAGGCAGCATTCCCCATTTTGATAAACTACATCATATTTGTTGTCTTTTTGGGTGTTTTAACTTACATTATGGGTTTTTTAGGGAATTTACTCTCAAAAGCCTTGGACAAAATCAGTAAAAAACCCCCTGAATCTGAAAGTGTTGAAACGATTCCTGAAGACCCATTTGAAAATTTAATTGATAAGTTAGAGGTTCCTATTGTGTCCATCCCTCACATGGCTGGGGGTAATATTACTAAACATATCGGCATGGTAACTGGTGAGGCAATAGTTAAGGAAAACTCAAATGGAATATCTAAACTCACTAAGCAACTCCAATTACAAGACATGAATTTGGATGAAGTGAAAAGTGCAGCAATCGCCCGCATGTTAGAAAATGCCAAGGAAATGGGTGCAAATACTGTGATTGAAGTTTTGATTGACTATAATTCTATTGGGGGATTGAAAGGTAATGCTATTATTGTAACTGCCACTGGAACTGCTGTTATTTATGAATAAACAAGAAAAGTTATTTTTTTTTTAAATTTTTAAATAGATAAACCCATCACGACAGTAATTATTGAGTTGAGTTGGATTGGAACAGTATTTATTTTAAACTCCTTGCACACTTTTTTAATAAAAAATTGTAACTTCAAGGAAAACTTCATTATTCCAATAAGGGATGTGAGTATATGTATATCTTCAGAAGCATATTCTCATTTTTCTTAGGAGGTGCTGTTTATTTGATTCAACAGCACCATTGATCTGGTAGGGGCAGTAGTAACTCATTAAAATATCAAAGATCTTTCTTGTTATATTAAGGTCTTTCAGTCACTTACAATTGGATAATTGCACTATCCACAAAAACATTTTCAGCCCCTTGAAATAGGTAATAGAAAATATCTAATCTGAAAAATTATCCCCTTTTCATTTTACACTCCAAAAAAAATATAGATAACAAAATCAAAATAATAATCGGGATCCCTGTAAGATAATTAAGATTAATATTTGAGGTGGAAAATGTTAAACGAAAAACTAAATGGTATTTTGATAATAATTCTTGCCATTGTTCTTGCAATATTTATTTTAACAGTTCCTGACTGGGTATATTGGATTTACTGGTTAGTAGTGGTCATAATATTGGCCTATGGTCTTTATTTATACTTTGTCAAATCTTAAATTGTTTGGCAAAATTTTTTCTTTTTTTAAAATCCCATTGTGCAATAAACAAAGCTAATAGTACAATGAAATTAATTTCCTATACCCTTTTCTGATAAAGATATATTCCATATATAATTAGTAATAGAACTGCAAGCCAGTAAGTATATATTAAAAAATTGGGCAATGCAAAGTAGATAATGGCAAGTAAAACACCTAACACCAACATTACAATTCCATTTATTTTGTTATTCATCATTTCCCTCCATTTACTATCTTAAATTCATAAATATTATTATATTTCCACCAGTAATATTTTTTTAGGTTTAGTGGAGAACATTTATAGCATTTTTCCAGAATTGTGAATATTCAGTTTTTTTTTGTTTTGGATTTTATTTATCACATATTCTTTTTTAGATTACATGTCTTTTTTTGCAGTGAATTTTATCAATTTTAATAATATTATTGATTTACAATTGTTACTGCTTAATTAATGGCATTTGCTATTTTAACCATAACGTAAAGCTTCAACAATATTTGTATTTGACGTTAACCATGCAGGATAGAGTCCTAAAATTAGGCTTAGTATAGTAGTGATAATAATAATTCCAGGTATTAACCAGAAGGGGAAGATGATGGAAAATAAGTTGGGGTCTATAAATGTTAAAATAATCCATATGCAAATTGGTCCAACTATAACACCTACAACAGAACCGATTAGTCCTAAAAGTCCTGCTTCAAGAGTACAAGTCAAAAAAATTTGTTTTTGAGTAAATCCAATTGATTTGAGGATGCCTATTTCTTGAGTTCTTTCTGATAGGTTGAAGCCCATGGTATTCATAATTCCCATAACACCAACTAGCAAGGCAATACTAGCCAAACCATCAAGTACATACACTGACTTGATTAAAAATTTTTCTAAACGATCAACAAGCTGATTTTCTGTGATTTGGCTCCCAAAAACTGAGTTTAAGTAGTTTACTGCCGAAGTTACGGTATTGGTTTGGTTGGCTGTGTTAACATTTGAGTTGGACTGAGAATTGGTTAATATTTTTCCATTGGATGTTCCTGATTGTTCAATAAAGCTGTTAATTCCCAAACCGGAACTTACAAGGATAAGAAGAATTACAACTCCCAAAGAGATTCTTAAAACAGTGGAAAGGTTTCTTAATTTATTTCGTAGTATGTTTTTGAAAGATAAGGTGTATATTCCCATTTAGTATCAGCTCGATATTAAATCATTATAACGCCTTATTAAACTAATTTAAACTTAATCTATTAATTTAAGATTTTTCATGGGATGTTTCAATTAGAGTTTTTATTGGAATTTAAGTTTTTCTTTTGTAAACTATGTAGTTTACATGGGTATTTTAGTATCAAAGGCCCAATAAATAGGTTTGAAACACCCAATATCGTTGTATCAAACTAAATCCAAATAAACAGACTATAACTGGATTTTAGAATATTTAATTACAATTTTGGGTTTTATTTAAATTTTGTCCTTGTGTGAATAATCCAACAAAATAAAATATGGTCAACCCCTAAATTGTTCATTTGTTCAAATCCTATTTAACCTCGATTTTATTTTTTGTATTTATTTCTAAGGATCTAAGACAAACAATTTTATATTTTTAGGGATAAATTATTGATGATAAATATTAGATTTAAATAAAATAATTGGAGGAGTATGATGAAAAATCCTGTATTGGCCCTTTTGGCAATAATTCTTGGTTTATTAGTAATGGCGTTTCCACTGGCAGGTCTTGTCGCTGCTGGTGTGTTAACTGGTTTTGTAGTTTTGATGATAGCTATCTGGCTGTTGATTGTAGGAGCATCTCAGATGGATATCAGTAAGACTGCAGGCATTTTGAACGTGATATTGGGTATTATAGTTCTGATTGTAGGTATTGGTCTGATATTCAGCCCGGCATTATTTGCATTCTTAACTGCCTTCTTACTATATATTGTGGGAATATTCATGATAGCCGCAGGTATAATAGCTTTACTTTCCCGTAACACATATAAAAATGCCGTTTGGGCAGGAATACTTGGAATAGTCCTGGGGTTACTGTACATCATATTAGGAACATTAGCCTTTGACCCAGTTTACTTGGGAATTTTAATAGGCGCTTGGCTGATAATAAATGGTGTTCTGGCATTATTTGAGTAAGATTGGTCCAAAAACCAATAGTAAAGTGGACATTTTTCAAAGATACTTTAAATATTTTTTTCTTATTTTTTATTTATTTTAGTTAAAATACCTTTAATTTCATTCATTTCGGTTTTCATATCTTTTAAATCAGTTTTAAGCTCGTCAATATTTTCTTTTTTAATTATTTTTGATTCTAAGTCATCTATTTTATCTTCAAGTTCTTTAAAATAACTAATACTAGATTTAGCCATTTTTTCACGATCTTCACGTAATTTGTCCATTAAAGAGGAAGTTGTGGCGGCAGTTAATAAACTGGTGATGCCTATTGCGCTGATCATGGTGATTATTCCGATTAAACGACCCCATTGTGTGTCTGGCACCACATCTCCGTAACCAACTGTAGTTATAGTCTGAATAATGTACCAGAATGAATCTTCAAAGGTGTTAACTCCCGGATTAATACCTTTTTCCAATATGAAGAAGGCCACTGAACAAAATAAGAGTACTACTACAAAAAATGCAAAACCATAGATTAAGCGACTTTTTTCGACGAAATCATCTACAGACTCACCTATTTGACGAGCAGATAGGGTTAATGCGAATATTTTGATCAAACAAAGGATTTTAAGAATTATTGATGTTTCATTCATCCCTAAAATAACAATTCCAACAAAATAAAATGGAGCGATGGATATAAAACCATTCCAGTTCTTTTTTAGATATGTATTTTTTTCATGCTGTTGTATTTTTATTAAATAGCCTAAAAAGAGCAATATGCTTGTTATGAGGTCAAAAAATATAATATTTGTGAATAAAGTTGGTTTTATGGGTAAAAAAATGCTTATCAAAAGTAAAAAACCATCAAGAAAGATAAATATTATAAAAATTATTTCAAGTAGCAACTCTAATCTACGATTCATAATTTTCCTTTTATTCTTTTGGCAAATATCTTTTATGTTTTCAATATCTCATAGTCTTAATCAAATTATATTTCTGTACTTTTTAAAAACCCTAACTTTGAATCTCGTTTCAACTTCGTCTTGAAAGTGATGTATATTTGTTGATGGTCCTGTTAACATCATCAAATGTATCTTCAATCTTTTTAATAGTTGATTCTAGGTTTTTGCTTCCAAAATATAATTTTTAAAACATGGAAACTGCTTGGCAATGATTATAATACATTTCTTTGTGGGGGATAACATTATTTGAGTATTCACGGTTGGCATGGATGGTCTTGGAAATCTGTTCAGGAAGATTTACTGCCATCCTGCTGGGTAAGATTAAATAAGCGCAGATGAATGCAATAAAATTGCCTATGTAACTGTCAATAATTCTGGCAATAGTATTTTTCCACAGAAACCCTGCAAGCCAAATAAGTACCACAAAAACAGAAAATTCCGTAATAGAAATGCCCACAGGGTCTGATTATGGTGGATATGAGGGTGGTAAACATTATTGTTTTTATTTTATGATTTAAACCGATAAATTTGTTAATAAACCGGCTAAAACCATTAAAAAGATAATTTAATTGTTTGTTTCTGTTGGGGGTTACCAATATGTTTTGAAAGTATTATACTCCTCCTAAAACTTTTTTATTCCAATTGCAGACCTAATTTTTTTTTTAAATATTAAATTATCATCTTGTTCAATTTTTCCTTGATTGTCATTAAACTTTTATAAAACTGCCCTGATTTTTTTTTTTATTTTATTGTGATTGGTTTTTTTTATTTTTTATCTTTTATATCACAAATGAACTGTACTTGCGGATAACTATAAAAATCTGAATATGTGATAAATGTATATCAACGTTATGTATTGCCTTCCCATAATTCTAATTAAGGAAGATTGATATGAAATGAGCTTTTTAAATCCGCAAAATCAAGATAAAACTTCTTTTCAAAGAAATTTGATTCGCATCATGCGATTATTTTTACTCATTGCTGGTATCTTTATAACTGTATTTGGAGGGATAAATGGTGCAGAACGAATTTTTGGTATTTTAATCTTAGTAGCCTTAGCTATTATCAACGCTCCCGCTTTTATAACCCGAAACCGCATACGCGCCCTACCCATTGAAATCGAAATTATACTACTGGCTATGGTGTTGTTTGAATTAGTTGGTGGTGATGCCCTTGGATTGTATGTAAAAATCCCTCACTATGATAATTTCATGCATTTCATGCTCCCTTTATACATATCTCTTATAGGAATGATGATTATTTACACCATGTACTATTATGGGCGATTAAAAGCTTCAATAAATGATATGGCAATTCTTATTATAGTAATTACCATAGGTTTAGGGGGAATATTGGAAATGGGGGAGTATACTTATGATAAATATTTGTCCCAAGGGCCTATTGGGAAAATAACAGGAAACACTCAGATGCAAGGCTCCCCAACCCAAAATTCCTTAGATGACACAATGAACGATTTATTTACAGACACTGCAGGCGGAATATTTGGGGCACTTTTGGGAGTTTTACTTATTAGAAGAGCAGAAAAGAAGGATGGCTATTGGAAAGTTGCCGATGAGATCGAAAATATGGGGCAACAAAAATAATACTATTTTTGTTTTGAACTCGTTTTACTATAATTAAAGTATTAAATCTTCCAAAATTGCCCTATTTTGATATTGAAAGCCTAATAAATCGTTATTAGGGTACTGTCCAAAATTTTTGGGGCTTTTGAAATTCGTTTTTTGTAAATGCAATTTTTTCATTCCAGTTAAAAATAATTATTTTTTGAAAGAGAGAACTGAAAACTTTCATAATAAGTGAAAAATAGTTCTTTGTAGGTTTAAACAAAAAAATTTACTTCAATGTATGGTTTGTTTGATCTAAGTTATAAATTTTCTTATTTTTGCAAAGATTTGTCGAAATATGTTGAAAACCAATCTAAATCCATTCAAATAGATAATATAATGTCGTAACGTTGAATAAATGGTTCAAAAAGAATGTTTTTCATGTTGAAATGTTTAAACCTTTTAATCTGGAATGTTCGGTTAAGTTTGTGATTAAAAATGGAGTTAAAGGAAGAAAACTCACATATTATATTATATTATAATGGGGCGGGTTGTGAAAGCTGATATTCAGACCTATAAATGCAATAAATGTGCTAAAAAAATTTAAAAGTACATTTTTGCAATCTTTGATGACAATGTTAATTTAGTGCATTAATTTAAGAGTAAATACCTGGAATTAATAGGCTTATTTTTTGGATCATTGTGTAATGTTACTTATAAAATTCAAAAAGACAAAGTAGTAAGTGTTTCACGACAAATAATTGGAAACTGGCTATTTTTGTATGTAAAAAAGAGAACATGTTGTCACTAAAAAAATATATATGAAGCACAACAATATGTTTTGCTGTGATTCACATCTTTTTAAAAAAATTTTTCACCGATCGCACGATTGATAACATAGTATATCTCAGGAACTAATGATTCAATTATGAGGAAAAAAAATCCAAACACTTTAAAATACATGCAAAAGGTTCAAAAAGGCATGAATCATTGGCGCAATAAAATGGGGAACCCCGAATTCAATCATAAAGATTTCCAAGTGGAACACGTTGAAGTTAAAATTCCTGGATTGGATCCTTCTTTCAATGATTATTGTCTTGCAAACATTTCTGACATTCATTTAGGCCAATGGATTACACCTAAACATCTTAATGGGGTTATAAATCTTCTTAATAAGGAAAAACCAGATTCTATAACTATAACTGGTGATTTTGTTTCGTATATTCTGGATGATGTTGCCTGGGATCTTGAAAAATCGTTAAAAAGATTAAAACCAAAAGATTCCACTATTGCAGTTTTGGGAAACCATGATCACTGGTTGGGTGCTGAAAAAATACGCGAAATATTGAAAAGAAGTAATATAATTGATGTTAGCAACGATTTTCATACTATTTTTCATGATGAAGATGCTCTCCTCCATATAGCGGGTGTGGATAGTGTTATGTTGGGTCTAAATCGGCTGGATCTGGTTATGGAAAAACTTCCCAAAGAAGGCCCAGCCATACTCCTGGCTCATGAGCCCGATTTTGCAGATATAAGCTCTAGTACTGGACGTTTCAGCCTACAAATATCTGGCCATTCTCATGGTGGGCAGTTTATCATCCCTGGTTTGGGAACCTTTATTAGAGGACCTCATTTTCTTAAATATCCTGTTGGGAAGTATATGGTGGGGGACATGGTCCAGTATACAAGCCGGGGCTTGGGAACAAATGTGTTCTGGTTGAGGATCAACTGTGACCCGGAAATCACTATTTTTAAACTTAAATGTCCTGTTTAAATAATTGATTGTTGGAATATCCATATGGAGTAGTTTAAATGGAAGATATGGAAAAATATGTCTTGGATTGGCAAGATACTGTTCAGGACCGTTCCCGGTTTTACTGGATAGGCCGATCACTGATTATGTGGATTGGAGGTTTCCTTGGTTTTTTAATCATTGACTATTTATCATTGGGTTTGAATTTCACTGATTGGTATATGGCTTTCTTTGCCGCAGGATTAGTTGGACTTTTAAATGTATTATTCTGGCCCATTTTGACAAAAATACTTTTACCATTTCTGGTCTTCACTGTGGGGATAGGGGCACTCTTATTAAATGGTTTTTTCATATGGTTGGCGAGTAATTTTGTAGATGGATTTACCATTGGAGGTCCGGCTTTAATACTCACTCCCCTTGCAATGGCTGCTGTCACAACATTTTTATCGGCTATTTTAACAATTGATGATGATGCTACATATTATCGTAATGTTATTAAAAAAGTTAAAAAAGGAAAAATCAAACTTAAAGGAAAAAAAGGAGTTATATTTCTAGAAATAGATGGACTTTCCCTTAATGTATTAAACGAAGCTATTAAAAAAGGTTACATGCCCACTCTCCAAAAATGGTTAGAGGAAGGAACTCATAAGGTTACTGGATGGGAAACTGATCTTTCAAGTCAGACTGGAGCTAGCCAAGCTGGCATACTACATGGAAACAATAAAGATATTCCTGCTTTTCGATGGGTTGAAAAGGAAAAAAATAATAAAATAATGGTTTCAACTGGGTTTTCTGATGCTCCCATTATTGAAAAACGGATTTCTGATGGAAATGGGCTTTTAAAAAATAAAGGGGCCAGCAGGAGCAACCTTTTCTCTGGTGATGCTGCTGATGTTATTTTCACATACAGCCAGCTTAAAAACTTGAGAAGGTTTTACTCACGTGCGTGGTATTATGTCTATTCTTATCCCTCTAATTTCACACGTATTGTAGCATTATTCTGTTGGGATGTTTTATTAGACTTCGCATCTCAATTCGTACACTTTGTCATGAATATTAAACCTCGTATCAAACGAGGTTTTATTTATCCATTTGTAAGAGCGGGAGCTAATGTATTTTTACGTGAAATCACAACCGCAGTTCTTATTGGGGATATGTTAGCAGGTGAAATAGATGTTGCTTACGTAACTTATCTTGGTTATGATGAAATTGCCCATCATTCGGGAGTTAGAGACTGGGATGCTTTTTATGCACTTAAAAAATTAGACAGGCAAGTTCATCGTTTGGAAAATGCTCAAAAATATGCACCTCGTCCTTATGAACTGGTAGTGCAGTCTGATCATGGCCAAACAAATGGTGCAACCTTCTTGCAGAGGTATGGATTGACATTGGAAGATTTGGTCAGAGATTTAATGCCTCCAGAAACTATGATCTATAGTGAACTATCCTCTAATGAAGACCACTTTGGACAAATGATTCAAAATCCCATTGAAGATAGTAAACAGTATATGAAAGATAAAAGTGAAATGGTGGCAGATGAAACTAAGTATATTTTTGATAAAGCTGTGAAAAAGATTGACGATACTCCTGCGTTTAAAGGTAAGGTTTTAAATTACTTGCAACGTCACAATATCAATAAAATTTCTGAAAAAACACCATCTTCCGGTGAAGCCCAAGTTATTGTCCTTGCATCAGGAAATTTGGGATTAATTTATCTCACAGAACATGTTGAAAGATTGAATTTTGAACAAATAAAGATTTTTTATCCAGATTTAATTCCTGGTCTGGTTCAACATGAGGGTGTGGGATTTATTATGGTAAGGTCTCAAGAGTTTGGTCCAATGGTGATGGGGAAAAAAGGGATACACTATCTAACAGATGGCACAATTGAAGGTGAAGATCCATTAGCCGTTTTCGGACCAAGAGCTGATAGTCACCTTTCTCGTACTGATAGTTTTAAATATGCTCCTGATATTTTGGTTAACAGTTTTCACGATCCTGTAACTAATGAAGTGGCTGCTTTTGAAGAGTTAGTTGGTAGTCATGGTGGTTTAGGTGGTGAACAAACTCAACCATTCATTTTATACCCTTCTGGTTGGGATGTTGGATCTGAAAAGATAATCGGTGCAGAAAACTTGTATAAGGTCCTCAAAAATCAGTTAGACAAACTACGATGATTGTTCTAATTTTTTGTATAAAAACAATAATTGTCACATCTATTGAAAAAGTCAATCAATCAAAGGTATGGATTTGGAAATTAAAAAAAGTAAGAATAGAAAAAAGGAAGGGGAATTATTTTCCTTCAGTTATGGGGATTTTCCAAAGATATCCTACTTTTTTCCCGTTTAATTGTTTATTTTTACCTTTCTTTTTGGTAAACTGGGCTTCAGACCCTTCCCACGATTCAACGTTTTCATCAAGGTATTTGGCTATTTCTTCACTATATTTTTTGGTTCCAATGGTGTAAACATCACTTTTGTTACGAATATAGCTAATACCGTCACCTTTTTCTTCCATGAACTTTGATATTTCCATTATTTTTTTGTAAAAATCTACAGACATTATTTTTTCTCCTTTTGTTTTTTGGTTACTAATTATTCATGAGCCTAATTACGGTATTTCTTGGAAATATTGAGTTAAATAATTTTTATTAATCAGTTAATCTTAAAACTCTGAAATTTTTATACTTTTAAAAATTAAAAATGTGAAAAATAGAAACTATATTTCACATACTATTTACTTTAGGATTATTAAAGTGTAACGCCCATATCCAACTGTTCTGTAAGTTCTTTGTATCGGTTACGAATAGTTACTTCTGTCACTCCCGCTATATCTGCCACATCACGTTGGGTTTTTCTTTCACCCAGTAATACTGACGCAATGTAGAGTGCAGCTGCAGCAACTCCTGTTGGCCCTCTTCCAGAGGTTAAACCTTTTTCCATTGCCTTTTCTATGATTTCTATGGCTTTGGATTGTACTTCTCCGGAAAGATTTAATTCACTGGCAAAACGGGGCACATAGTCAACTGGGCTAGTTGGCGGTAGTTTGATATTCAGTTCTCTGGTAAGGAAACGATAAGTTCTACCTACTTCTTTCTTACTTACTCGGGATACTTCTGCAATTTCATCAAGGGTTCGGGGGACATTACACCTTCTGCAAGCTGCGTAAAGAGATGCTGCTACCACACCTTCAATACTACGCCCTCTAATAAGTTTGTTTTCCACTGCATTTCGATACACTACGGATGCTGCTTCTCTGACACTTCGGGGAAGTCCCAGTCTAGAAGAGTCACGGTCAAGTTCGGACAGAGCAAAGGCTAAATTCCGTTCGGTTGCACCAGAGATCCTAATTTTTCTCTGCCATTTTCGCAGACGATACCACTGGGCTCTGTTCCTGGCTGGGATGTCCCTTCCGTAGATATCTTTGTTTCTCCAGTCGATCATGGTGGAAAGGCCCTTATCGTGAATTGTGTAAGTGATGGGTGCACCTACCCTTGTTCTTTTATCACGTTGTTCATGGTCGAAGGCTCTCCATTCTGGCCCCATATCTACAAGGTTATCATCAATTACCAGGCCACAGGCACCGCATACGACTTCACCCCTCTCATGATCATTTATAAGTTTTTCAGATTCACATTCTGGACATTTTGTCTCGATTTTTTCAATCTCGGACATATCCTGTTTCATCTGTTCTTTTCCCGAAACTTCAGTCTTTTTGGTCATTTCCGGAACGTTTTCAACTAATTCTTCTTTCGTTTCCGTCGCCCCCATTTCTTCTTGGCTTGTTTAGGTACATAAATACTGTCTCCAACTCTGTTTTCAAAGTTTTTAGAATTTTTTGCATCAGTCTTTACTGAGATGTAGGGATCCTTAGTTGGTCCGAAAACGTCGTGAATAAAACCTATTTTCGTTTTACGAGAGTTAAAAACAGTCAGCCCTAAAGCAGGGGTTTGATGTGATCGGAGTATAATTCGCCCTCGGTTAGACAGATGCAGTATGTTTCCTAGTTTCTTCATGCACTAAAACCGAAAATCTTATATACTAATATTCTCACAAAACTACTATATAAATGTTTCGATAGATTTATAAAAAAAGATCACGAAATTTTTAAAAAGGGATTATATTGTTTTAATTTTTTGATGGTGTGTAATTATTTTTGTTTTTAACTTTTTGCCCATAATAAAGGGCTGCAATGGCACCAATTATTGGGAACAATATAACTAGCTAAACGATCGATGAGGCTGGCAACCATTACTACATCTGCTGAAACACCCACAACAGTAAAAAGTGATCAATGTTTCTTCTCTTATGCTCCAAGCTCCTGAAAGTAGGGATAGAAGGGAAATAAGAATTCCAATAGACTAGCCAAGAGCATCATGAAAAGCGTGCTAAATTTAGGGGCAGTGTCTACCACGTCCAAGATCATTTTACACATGGCAGTCCAAACAAGGGTGATCCCGGATTCTATGATAAAATTAAATATAATCCACTCATATTTAGCTTTTTTTAAAGTTGTAATAACCTCATTATAACCAATTAGGAAAGTCATGACAAAAATCAAAAAAAAGCCACTGCAAATGTGGTTAATATTTTTCATTTATATTTTCTATATTACTTTGTACGTGTCTTGCATAAACACCTCGAGAGATTTCAAGCCATTAATTAAAAAGAATTTTTGGAAACAATCACTATATCCCATATTAAATTAAAGTTGAAAAAAAAATTATTTCAATTTTATGATTAGTCGATTATATTAATTAAATACCTAAAATATCAGAAAAAAATGCGCCTTCCTCGAGTTGGCTGAGTATTTTATCTTCATTCATTTTTATTTTAGCTGCCTCTTCAATTACATCACCAACGAGTTCTTTGTCTATTACAACCACCCCACAGTAATCTCCAAAAATCCAGTCTCCAGGTTTAATTTTCACCCCTCCACACTCAAGGATGATGTTGGTTTCTCCATTAGCTTTAGGTTGTCCTGCATTTGGAACTATTGCACGTGAAAAAACAGGGTAATTAAGATTGTAAACAGCCTCTATGTCTCTCATAGCACCAAAGATAACTGTGCCACCAAGGCCTCGTTTTTGGGAGTACTTCGAGAAAAGTTCACCCCACACTGCAATTTCATCCCCATCACAAGATATAAAAATTATATCATTTATTTGGGCAGTTTCGATGGCTTTAAGCGGAGTTCCCCAATCGTTCTGTTTAGTTTTAACAGTAACAACCCTACCTTTAATCTTTAAATTTTTTTTAATGGGTTTAACCCCAGGAATAACTCCGTATTCTCCAGTTAAATTTTTCAAAGCATCTGAGATCTGGGAAGTGGTCAAATCGATACTTTCCATTGTCACATCAGTGGGGCCACGATCTTTTTTGGATGAAAACTGTTTTAATAGATAATCAGTGGAAACTTCAATTTTTCCAGTCATAAAATCAGTCCTGAGGTGTGGTGACTTCTTCAACCATTGTTTTTCCTGCCACAACCTCGTCAACACTGTGTATGGAGCCACCGTACTGTTCTATAGCTTGACTAATTTCTTCAAAGTTTAAATCGTTACCCTGCATGGTGACTTTAATGTTCTCAGTTTCTTTGTCAATTTCCATTAAGGTAATATTAACCCCTTCTACTCCACTAACTCCACTTAAAAATTTAGCAAAATAGGGTATTGTAGGTTCGTGTGGTTTTAAAATATCTAAAACTATTCTAATAAGACCTTCTGCCAATTTCAGGCCCTCCAATATCTTATAACATCTATATTCATTTACATTTTTATGTATAATTCATATATAAATTCTTTATTCAGGATATGATAAAACTTTATGCCCACAGAGAAAAAAATCAGGAAGATATATTACAAGGTTTTTGATGTTTTTTTTGCTTCTTTGAATTAAATTTTCAATCTTTATTAATTTTTTTTCTCACATTATTTGTCTAAAACAATTTAAGTGGGAAAGATAAATGGTTTAAGAACTTCAATTTTATATAGGAGATAATGTATAATATTTTATTAGATACTTACTTAGCACCATCAATAGGGCTTATCATGGGTTTTATAAAGTTGTCTAGTGTGATCGAAGAGCTTAAGATCTGTGTGGAACAAGGAATCCCGGTTCTGATTGAAGGCCGAAAGGATGAAAATGCCTTAAAAGAGCTGGGGATAAATGGAAATTTTTTGAAAGTTTCCGGATCAGGACTTAAACTTTTCGAGATCGCAGAGATAGCAACTCAATCATCATCACGAGTGGTCATACTAACTGACTTTGATCGAAAAGGTAATCAACTTGCCAAAAGACTTTCTGAAGATATTCAAAGTCTTGGTTCACACCCTGACCTTAGTTTCAGGAGAACCATCATGGGTATTACCCGTCGCTTTATTAAGGATATTGAGAGCCTCCCTCGGCATCTGGAGCAACTGGAACTTGAAGAAAGCCCATCTGGTGGGCAATGGTATTACTATAATAATAGTATTTCCAGATACTGATCTTCAGGCTGAATGTATGATAGCCTCATTTTATCAGTAGTATCTATACATTGATGGAGGCCCATAATATGGGAACTAAAGAAGAAATCAGTACAACTAAATATCTTATTCATGCTCAAATAAATGCTAACGGGATCGTTGAAAAACCGGACGTGGTGGGAGCCATATTCGGACAAACAGAAGGTCTTTTAAGTAACGATCTTGATTTAAGAGAACTACAAAAAACTGGCCGAATTGGTCGAATTAAGGTTAATATTAACTCAAAAGCAGGCAGATCCAAAGGTGAAATAGTGATCCCATCCAGTCTCGACCGGGTGGAAACTGCCATTTTAGCTGCATCATTGGAGACCATAAACCGAGTTGGACCATGCGAAGCCTACATACAAGTTAACAAAGTGGAAGATGTAAGGGCTGTTAAAAGAAGGAAAGTAGTGGACCGTGCCAAGGAACTTTATAAGGGAATGATGGAAGAAGTCACCCCTGAAAGCCTCAAAATGATTGAAGAGGTTAAAGAAGCCATGCGCATACATGAAATCACTGATTTTGGCCATGATAAACTTCCAGCTGGTCCTAATGTAGCATCTTCTGATGCAATACTGGTTGTGGAAGGACGTGCGGATGTTCTGAACTTACTTCGATACGGTGTTAAAAATGCAATAGCGGTTGAAGGAGTTAGTGTACCAAAAACCGTGGCTGACTTAACTAAGAAAAAGACCGTAACTGCATTTTTAGATGGAGATCGTGGTGGTGATCTTATTTTAAAGGAACTTCTCCAAGTTGGGGAATTAGATTATGTCACCAGGGCTCCTCGAGGTAAAGAAGTGGAAGATCTTACTAAGGATGAAGTTATGGTAGCTTTAAGGGATAAAATACCAGTTGAACAGATTTATCATGACATGGGAATAAAACTGGATAAACCTGAGAAGAAGGCAGCAGATAAAACTCCTGACAAGATCAAATTACTTAAAGGAATTCTGAAAGATGTGGAAGGTTCAGGAAATGCAGAAATCTTGGATGATGCCCTTAACATTCTTAAAGAAGTTAAAGTAGAATCCCTTTATGAAGAACTTAAATCTTTACAGAATGAAGGTGCATACGCAATTGTCTTTGATGGTGTTGTCAGTCAAAGACTTATTGATATTGCCAAAGATAAAGGAGTAAAACAGATTGTTGCTGTTCGCATGAGTGAAGTGGTTAAAAAACCAAGTCCTCTTAAAATTATTACCGGCAGATAATCTATTTATTTGTTTTTTTTGCCAATAAGTTTCAGAAATCTATTAACAAAATGGCTGATCCAGAACTAATTTTGGATTGGCATTATTTTATTTATTTTAATAGATATTCGCAAATTAATATTAACTATTATTTCTCTTAATCAACTTTCAAAGTCTTTATTATAAAAATTATCCTATTTTGTTTATATTAGTTGAATAATGGAAAGATTTAATTATTTTATCAGAAATATTCTAATATACGGAGCCTAAAGTTGGTTTAAAATTATAAAAAATTTATTATCGATAATATGAACCACTATTCTAAGGTAAACTGGAAACTATCCCCTGAAGATCCAAACAATATTGAAAGATTGGAAGGTAGGACTTCTAATTACCCTAATGAGAAGAACTTTTTGGAAGTTTATGATCTTCTGGAAATGATGGAAGACTATCTATTTGAATTGGAAATACGAAACTACTCTCATAATACCATCAAAACATACCGGTCTATAATCCGTAATTTTTACAATTTTTTGAATGATGAAAAAGAGCTTAATAATGAAAAAAAGGTTTTAAGAGGTTTTAAACGATATATACGTTATTTAAAGCGTGAAAAAAAGGTGTCCCAAAATTACATCTACTTGGTAACAGTTGTGGTAAAAAAATTTTTTGAATTTGAGGGGCTTCACATCCTTGAAGAGGTGAAAACTCCAAAAAGAACCAAATCCCTCCCTAAATCTCTGAATGAAGATGAGGTTAAAACTCTCATAAATGCTCTTGATAGTTATAATCCTGTGGACTCAGATTCACCATCTTCAGAATCTTTAAAACTTAGAAATAAACTAATTTTAGCCTTATTATATTCTTCTGGTTTGAGAGTATCTGAATTAGTGACTTTAGAACTCAACCACGTTGATATTGATGAAAGAACCATCCGGATCAGAGGTAAAGGTGAAAAAGATAGAATTGTTCTGTTTGATGATGCTACCAGAGAAATATTGGAAGAATATATTCAAAAACGATCATGCGACAGCGAATATATTTTTATCAATCGCCAAGGGAAGCATCTTACCACTCGCTATGTTCAAATGATGATCAAAGACTACGCTAGGGTTGCAGGAATAAAAAAGAAGGTAACTCCTCATATATTACGCCATTCGTTTGCCACTCATTTGTTAAAAAATGGTGTGGATATCCGTGCTATTCAACAACTTTTAGGTCACTCTAACCTATCAACAACCCAAATATATACTAGCGTAGATATGGAAACACTCAAAAATGTTTATGATCGTGCTAAATTGGTTTAATCTATTTTTAACATTGTCATTACTAAGTGGTTGAATTAGGAAATTTATGAATAACAAACTCATTTTAATAATAACAATTTCGTTATAAGTTCCCTTTTTATTCACGATTCTAAAAAACAGACGAAT
Organism: Methanobacterium sp. UBA353; assembly: GCA_002496805.1. Lineage (GTDB taxonomy): Archaea > Methanobacteriota > Methanobacteria > Methanobacteriales > Methanobacteriaceae > Methanobacterium. The sequence goes on from DALO01000002.1 coordinate 110,195, forward strand.
AATGAAAAACAATTTACCTTTCACAAGTTAAATATGGAAAAAAAATGGTTAAAAGGCCTAAAAATTCAAAAATTACTGATAAAATCCATAAAAAACTTGTTATTGCCTATGTGGATATTAGTGAAGCTGAAGATTAGTGCAGTTGTTGGAAATGGTCTAAATGGCAGTGTGCCATGTCACAGCCTTATAAACTTCCGTATTTTCTTCTCTTACACGATTTTGATGTTTGGAGTGGAAATTTCCCGGTAGCCTACTGGTATCCAGAATGGAAAGATACATAAAGCTATGGGAAAAACCAGGATTTGATGCTTTTAAAGATTATGAAAGTAGGATTGATGTAGTTATTGATATGGTTTTGATGGTGTTTACATTGATTGGGTTGAAGGTTATGAAAACAAAGCGGTAATTGCTGAAGCTAAAAAACAAGGTACAGATCCAAAATTAGAGATGATAAAGTTCATAAAAGAAATTAAGAGTTATGTTAAATCCAGATATCCTGATTTTTTGATTATTCAACAAATAGGGTAGAATTATTCGGGGCATCCTGAAATTTTTTTCTTTTATTGGTGGCATTTCACAGGAATCCACATGGTATGCTATTGTCACGTTTGACTGTCGAATGGTTTTGATGTTACTGATTTAGTTTTAACGAATCATTAATTAAATTATCTTGAAAGGTATAAAAATACAAGTGGGGTTGTTTTAATTGTGAATATGCATTAAAATATTCATATGATGATTATAAGAAGTTTAAATCTTCTGAATTTACTGTTTACTCTATCAAGAGATTTTTATCAAATATTGGTATTGTTCCTCCTTTTTGAGTAAATTATTCCATTGATATTTAACCATTGCACGTTTCATGAGTGGGTACTATTGATTAAAAAGAGAATCTAATCAATTCAATATTAATTATATATTAAAATATATTAATATAATATGGGTGTAAATAATATCCTTGTGTAATCTAAATTTTAATTATTCAATTGAGATTGTTTGAGTTTAATCATTTTTTATGAAAAAAATTCGAAATTTTTTTATATTAATATCAATATACGATATCTAAACTAGATATCTAAATTCGATATCGAAATCAGATATTAAAATAGTAGAGGTACTATAATTTATGTTAAATAGAAAATTCTTCCTGGGATTTATCAGGATTCACATTCTTTATCATGCAAGCAAAAAAGAAATTTATGGAGTTCAAATGATGGATGAACTTAAAAATCACGGTTACCAAGTGAGTCCTGGCATAATATATCCTATTTTACACTCTCTCGAAAATGAAGGCTTCTTGAAAAGTAGGAAAAAAAATGTTCGTGGAAAAATAAGGAAATATTATAAAATAACCGTCAAAGGTGAAAAAATACTTCAAGAATCTCGCGAAAAAATCAAAAAACTGATAAATGAAATAATACTTTAATAAAAAAAATCAGACTAATTGCGGTTATGCATTATATCATGTAGAAATAATGCAGATTAGTGAACAAATCAGGGGGCTATGATAAATTAAAAATTATACCCCTATGATCACATGTGAGGGAAAATGCCCTTAAATTCATATTTATACTTTAAATACTTCCAATTCAGTAAATATGTTACCATTAATACAATAGGGATATATGGAAAATATAAATCGATAATTAGATGGATACAGTTGGAAGATATATTTTTGGAGCATCATTTTTTTTGTAAAACCGCTTTATCAAATTCTCTTTAATTTTTTCCATTTTTCTATTAGAAACTTTTAATACATGCAATTTAAATTTAGGATAAGTATATATTAATCATTGAATCTAAGTAATAAAGAAGATTTATTAAAGTTTTAATGATTTTTTAAACATTTGAATTGTTAAACGGTTTAAGCAGCAATATTAACATATCTGCTCTATGAATGCTTGAAGATATAATTAAATGACCAATAAGTTCTGAACACATTAAGTGTTAAACATGCATGGGAGTGATAAAAATGGAAATCAGTATTGAAAATTATTTTCAGAAAAGATATTCGCTTTTCGCATGGCGTTCTAATACTTCACTGGTTAATAAAGTGATCATGGCCTTTTTCATGGCATGCATAACTGGAATAATGGCACAAGTTATAATCCCCTTACCTTGGACTCCTGTACCCATCACTGCTCAAACCTTCGCTGTTTTAATGGCCGGTGTAGTTTTAGGACGTTGGTGGGGTGGAATCAGCCTACTAATTTACTTGACAATAGGTTTATTAGGTGTGCCTTGGTTTGCTGGGTTAACCGGGGGTTACAGCATCTTTTTAGGATCAACCGGAGGATACTTCATTGGTTTCATTCTAGCTGCACTTTTCTTGGGTCACTTCACTGATAGATACACTGAATCCCGCAACATCCATTCAATGTTTGCATTAATTTCCCTGGCTAATTTCGCTCTAATCTATATTCCTGGACTTTTAGGATTGGGATTATGGATTTACATGGTTGAAGGAAACTTCCCCACAGTTTTAACCTTAATAAGTATGGGGTTTTTACCGTTTGTTTTAGGAGACTTGGTGAAAATAGGTGGAGCAGTAGCACTAACTAAAGTTATAACTCCTAAAGAAGAATATTAAAAACCTAGAACTTACCAGAGGTTTTGTTCATGGTGAAAAACGTCGGAGATGGCGTTAGTTCTAAGCCAATAAGGATCAGAGCCCACCACCTTCTCTGCATGCAGGGATTCCAGGGATTTGGTTACAGTAAAGAATTCACCGAAAACATGGCTAAGATTACTGAAAAAGTCCTGCAAAACCCTTCTTCTTTTATTAAAATTGTAAATGGATCCGATTCCATCTGTGAATGTTGTCCTCATTACGATAAAGGGATATGTACTGGTGAATCATCATCTCCTAATGTTATCATGTTTATGGATTCATTAGTACTCCAAAACTTAAAAATTGAAGAAGGATCAATCGTCTCTGCTACACAGATTTCATCGATAACCAAAAATTTAGATGGACAGACAGTTAATGAAATATGTGGAAATTGTTCCTGGAGAAAAAAATGCCTTTTTTTCCAAGAAAAGAGATTATAATCTCCTTTTATTATTAATTAAAATCTTTCTAATTTTTTTAACAAAATATACTACTAAATTTTTTATAATCTGTGGTGTTGAAATATGAACACCTGGTAAATAGGAATGAGGGGAAAAAATGGAAAGTGAACACCACAAGTTTATGAACGAAGCTCGAAAAGAGGCTATAAAAAGTTTGAATGGTGGGGGAATCTCTGTTGGTGCTGTACTGGTGAAAAATGGAGAAATCATCGGCCGTGGTTATAATCAGAGGATTCAACTCGATTCTACTATTTTACATGCTGAAATGGCATGTTTGGAAAATGCAGGCAGGATGAAAGCAGAGGATTATAAAAAAATGCATTTTTTACACTACTCTGTCCCCCTGTGAAACGCGTTCTGGTGCAATAATATTATATCAAATTCCTGCTGTGGTTATTGGCGAAAATGAGAATTTTAAAGGGTCAGAAGAATATCTCAGGGTCATGGTGTCACTTTGTTGAATTTAAATTCGGAATCATGTAAAAAGTTGCTTAAAAATTATATTAAAGACCATTCCCAACAGTGGGATGAAGATATAGGATTATGATATTAATTTTCAAAATTTAAAAATAAGGCTTATATTGTTGGCATATCATTTCAACAGCAAATATTCCGCAAATCTTAAATATTCTGTGGAAACAATATTTAATATAGTAATAAATTATTTAGTTACCAATAATTGTAATCAGAAAAAGAGGGGGAATAACAATGGTGAAATGGGGACCAGTAGTTGTAGGGTTTATTTTGGCTTTAGTTCTTGGCAATTTATTTGGAATATATGTTAATGAATATTGGGGTGTTAACCTTGGATTATTCATAACAGGATTTATAGTTGGATACTGGGTCCATGAAGGTATTATCGGTGGATTATGGAATGCAACAGTTGCCGGTGCATTTGGATCTATTGTTCTGGCCATATTACTTGTAATTGGGGGAACAATTTTTGGAGGGCTTGCTGGTTTTGCAACAGGTATAACAACAGGTATAACAATCATAATTGTTTCATTAATTGTTAATATAGTTTTAATGGGCGTTGGGGGCGCTATTGGTGGTTTATTAAGTGGAAAAGGATGAAACGTTAGATTATTCCTTTTTCCAATGTATAATTCATTGATCAATTGAATAATCTATATTTTTTTTAAATGGAATTTTTTTCGGGGACTACTATAATATTATCTATAAAACTATTCGAGTGAAACAATTGATTAAAGATTATCCAGACATTCATCCAATAAAATTTGGGCATCCTCATTTTCCGGGTTAACAATTAGAACTTTTCTAAAACATAGCATTGCTTCTTCAAAACGGTTTAGTTCCATGAATGCAACACCTTTATTACTTAAAAAAAATTTGTTTTCGGGTTCAAGAGAAAGTGCGCTATTATAACATTCCAATGCTTCTTTGAAACGATTCAACTCCATTAATGCATTTCCTTTCCGATTCCAAGTGGAAGCATCAGGTTCACTTTCTAAACAAAGCTCTAAAGAGCGATCATAACATTCTAAAGCATCTTCTGCACGATCAATTTGGGATAAAAGGTTTCCTTTGGCATTCCAAGCCTCAGAATTTTCTGGATTTAATTTTAAAATTTGATTGTAACATTCCAGTGCATCATCGTATTGCTCTAACATTTCAAAAATAAAACCTCTCCAATATAAGACAACTAAATTGCTATCATTAATTTTCATAGCTTCATCACTGGATTTAAGAGCATTCATTGGTTTATTCGAGTTTAAAAGAGCTATTGCCTTGTTATTCCAGATATATTCATTTTTTGGTTCTTTAATCAAGGCTTGATCATAGCATTTTAGAGCTTCATTAAATTCTCCCAGTCGCGAAAGATTGTCTCCTTTTTTATTTAAAAGATAAACATCATCAGGGTCTATTTTTAGGGCCGCAGTGTAACATATCACTGATTTATCAAATTTCCCAATATCAAAAAGAATATCTGCTCTTTTGGTGATCATGGCTTTTTCATTGATCTGAGCTCCTTCCCACTCTTGGATAGGGAGTTTGAAGAACCTTATCACTTGATAAAGTGATTCATCATTAATATGTTCAGGATACATCTTCCGGAACTCAGATTCTAATTCCAAAGCATTTTCAAAACCTTCTTCACGGGCCAGAGCATCGTTTTTTATCAGATCAGCGAACTTCACCACTTCTACATCTGTCACTTCCGCTTCAAAAAGCTTTTTCCGCTCTTTGGAAACTAAATTCCAGTAGCAATGAAGGCGGTCCCCAGGTGATAATGGTGTTTTCCAGATCTTTCTGATGGTGGTTGTTTTTTTGCCGGTTACTAAATCCAAATGACGGCTTCCAAATAGCAAGATTGGTATTTGACACCCTCCGATTTAATGATTACATAAATTTAGGCATAGGGTCACATGTGAATGGTATTTGTAAGTAGATGTTTCCCATGATAATAATTTGTAAGATTTATTCAGAGATAATTTAATCTTCTTCTATTTAATAGATTCATGGAAAGAAAGTTTCACATATCATATTTACTTGAATTTTTCCATCAAATTCTGTAGTTTTAGCCTTTAAATTCCTGAAAATGGGTTTGATTTGCCGGTTGATCTCATCTTCTCGTAGGGATTTCACACCATTTTATCATTCAATATACTTCGCAGGATATCTATAAACTTTTCATCTTCTTCGATAGTTGCGACACTTACCCTTATCCAGTAATCATCTAATCCACGGAAAGAACTACAATTTCTAACAATTATACCATTTTTCATTAACTTTTCAGTGATTTGTTCGGAATTCATTCCAGTATTGCGTATATCGACGAGCAGATAATTGGCAAATGACTTAAAAACTTTTAATTCAGGAAATTTTGACATTTCCTTATATAAAAATTCTCGACTTTCAATAGATAATTTAGTGGACTCTTTAAGGTAGTTTGGATCATCTAAAGTGGCTGATGCAGCTATATGAGAAAGTTTTATAAGGCTGAAAACGGGTTTAACTCGGTGCATGTATTCTATGAATTTTTTTCGACCTATCCCATAACCGATCCTCATACCGGCAAGTCCCATTACCTTAGAAAAAGTTCTAAGTATAAAAAGATTATCATACTCCTCTAAAAGGTCCACGTTGTTTTTCTCTGAAAACTCCCAGTATGCTTCGTCAACAACTACCAGAGCATCAGTACGTTCCAGAATGGTTTGAATATCTTTCTTTTCAATGAGCCCGCCAGTTGGATTATTAGGTGTGCACAAAAAAATTACTTTTGTCTTTGCAGATATAGCTTCCAATACAGATTTCACATCTAAACAGTTTTTTTCAACATTCCAGCGAGCATAAATTGGTGTAGCTCCATATATGCTGAATGTAAATTCATAGTACATGTAAGTGGGTGAATGTACAATGTATTCATCACCAGGTTCAATCAAGGTCTTAGCCAGAACATCAAGGATTTCATCTGCACCATCTCCTCCAATAATAATTTTTTCAGAATTTACACCAGAGTAAGATGCTATTTTATCCTTCAAATCATCAATATTTGATTCAGGATAAGTATTTATCAAATGAAGACTTTTTTTTAGGGTTTTAATAGCATGGGGTGACGGGCCAAGAGGATTTTCATTGGAACCCATTCTGATTATAGTGGCAGGGTCAAGACCATAAACACGAGCCAAATCCTCATTTGATCTACCTGGAACATATGGATCCAGTTCTCGGACTGTTTTTTTTATTTTAACCATTAAATCAATCCTTCTTTAATAATCTTCAAAATCATTTATTCAGACTTATTGTTATCTCCAATCCTTGTTTTAATAGCAAATTTTGAATAACGTAATGCATTGTCTTTGATCTTCTGAAATTCATCTTTTTTAAGTTTTCGCACTACTTTAGCAGGCACGCCCATTATTAAGCTAGATTCTGGGAAGATCTTTCCTTCAGTAACTACAGCACCTGCAGCAACAATACTATTTTTCTTAATGTGACTGCCATTAAGAACTGTTGCATTCATTCCAACAACACAGTTATCTTCAACTATACAACCATGAAGCACTGCGGCATGCCCCACTGAAACATGATTTCCTAATTTAAGTGGAAAACCTTGTGAAGAGTGTAAAACACAGTTATCTTGGACATTGGAATAATTTCCAATTGTTATTGTTTCTATGTCTCCCCTAATCACAGCATTATACCACACTGAGGAGTTAAAACCTATAAAAACCTCACCGATAATGTGGGCTCCGGGAAAAATTGTGACAGTGTGATGTATCATATTCAAATTTATGCTTTTGAATAATAAAAAGATTTCATAAGGAAAACAATTTCTGTAAAACCATAAAAAAACTTCTTTAATAAAAAAAAACGGAAATAATTAAATTAAGGAAAATTTGATAAAACCATTATTTGGCGCAGATCATTTTTTATCTTTTATTTCTTGGGTTTGATGATGTATAACAACTTTATTATTTGGTATGTCTCGATAGATTATGGCACCAGAACCTACTGATGAATTCAAACCAACGGTAACTCCTGGATTGAAACTGGAATTGATTCCAGTTTTAACTCCATCTGCAAATATAACTCCCATTTTACGTCGGCCACTGTCAATTCTTTTACCTTTAACTGTTACTTTAATACCTTCATCATCGAAACGCAAGTTGGCAATATTGGTACCAGCTGCAATGTTACAATTAGCCCCAATAATTGAGTCACCCACGTAAGATAGGTGATTTACATTAGTCCCATCCATGATTATAGAATTTTTAATTTCAACAGCATTACCCACATTTACATCATCACCGATGGAGGTGTGCCTACGCAAGAAGGTGTTGGGTCCAACATCACAGTTGGCTCCGATATAAACAGGACCCATAATATAGGTGCCTGAACGAATGATACTGCCTTTTTTCAGTATGATTGGCCCATGAATGGTAACGCCCTCTTCTATTTCTCCTTCAATTATGGATTCTGAGACTTCCAGATAATGTTCATTTAATTCCAAAAATTCCCATGGTCTTCCAACATCAATCCATTTATCATGGGATATTAGGCCTAAAACTTTTTTCCCCTGACTGATCTGGATTTTGAGTGAATCTGTTATTTCATATTCTCCTCTTTCAGATTTTTCAGTCTTTTTTATGGCTTGGAATATGTTACGGTCAAAAAGGTATATGCCCGCATTGATAAGGTCACTGGGAGCATCTTCAATGGATGGTTTTTCAACAATGTCTTTAATAAAGTCTCCTTCAAGTTTAACTACTCCAAATGAGGAAGGATCATCCACTTTTGTGAGTACTAAGATGGATTGGGCTTGAGATTCATAATATTTATTAATTAAATTTTTTATTAGTTCGTTACCTAATATTATATCTCCATTAATCACTATAATTGCTTCATCATCTTTATTCATAGTATTTGCCATTTGTCCGATGGCGTGAGCAGTTCCTAAACGTTTTTCCTGAGTGACGTAGTCAATGTTAACTCCAAAGTCGCTCCCATTTTTAAAATGATCTTCAACAGATTCTTTTTGGTAACCAACTACCATAGTAACATTTTTTATACCCGCATCCCTTAATGCTTCTACATTATATTCTAAGAGTGGCTTTCCACCTACAGGGAGCATTGTTTTTGGTCTGGTGAGTGTTAGGGGCCTCATTCTAGTCCCTTCACCGGCAGTAAGTATAACAGCTCTCATATGACTTCCTCTATTAATTTTTAATCCATTAATTTAATTATAGTATAATGTTGATCAGATAAAAAATTTAGTTTTTAAATTAATTTATTAATGAACCTTGCAGAATTTTCATGTATCATTTTGGCTTTTTGTTCCGTTTTCCCCTCTAAAGTTATCCTAATAAATGATTCAGTACCGGAAGGTCTTACAAGAACCCAACTGCCATCAGAAAAAGATATTCTAACTCCATCTTTAAGGTTTACATCCATCACATCATCGAAAATTAGGGCCAGTTCAGATTTTGCTTTTTTCATTATGCTTTCTTTTTGATCTTTATGACAATCGATTTTATCTCTAATTGTGGGGTAACTTGGAATCTCTTTTAAGAGTTTTGATAGGGGTCCTTTACTCTGAACAAGTTCAATAACTCTTAACGCAGATAAAATGCCATCTGGGCACATACAAAACTGGGGATGTAGCCATGTTCCTGATGGTTCACCTCCAAATGTGGCATTTATTTTATGGATCATCTCCGCAACATGGACATCACCTACTTTGGTTCTTTCTACGTTGCCTCCCACTTTTTCCATAGCATTATCAATACATGCTGAGGCGTCTACAGTGGTAACCACACATCCGCCAATGTTTGCTGATATCAGGGCTAATAATTTATCAAAATCAGCCATTTGTCCGTTTTCATCCACTGCTACCATTCTGTCAGCATCACCATCATGTGCTATGCCTAAATCGGCTCCTATGGCTTTTACCACATTCATTAATTCCTGCAAATTAGCAGCAGATGGTTCTGGGTTTCTCCCTGGGAAAAAACCATCAGGTTGTGCATTTAAACTCACTACTTGGCAACCAGCTTTTCTAAGGATTAAAGGTGAAAGATAACTTGCAGCACCATTGGCACAATCAACAACTACCTTAAGATCTGTTTGAAAATTCAACAAGTTGAGAATATCTTTAATATAATCATTAATAACGTAACTTGCATCTTCAATTTTTCCAATATCATGCCAGGAAGCATTAATAAAATTTTTTTGGTGAATTATTTTTTCAATTATTCTTTCCTGTTTCTGGAGATAAGCCATACCATCTGGATTCCATAATTTAATTCCATTATCAGGTGATTGGTTATGGGAGGCAGTAATCATTACTCCGGCATCGGCTCCTAGTTTCATGGTAGCATATCCAACCACTGGTGTGGGAACCATTCCCAAAGTCAAAACATTACAACCACCCTGCAGGATACCGGAACTGACAGCTCTTTCTAGCATTTGGTTAGAAGTTCTGGTGTCATATCCCATTACTACATTATTTCCTTTGCCTAAATAGGTTGAAATTGCTTTTCCAATATCTAAAGCAAGTTCTGGAGTTATTTCATCTTCTACTTTCCCTCTTATGCCTGAGGTGCCGAAGAGTTTAGGAATTTCAGTTCCCATAATTTAAGCCCCGAATTTAGAAGAACGATTCATAAGATCCATTAGTATGTTCATTATATCACTACCCCTTATCCTGCAAAGTCCACCACTTGCAGTTGCTCTCTCATTGAATTGGGTCACATTATCTACTCTTAGATTGGGGCCTTTAATCACTAGAGGAACCGGATCTCCAGTGTGATCCATTATTGAAATTGGGGTGGAATGGTCAGCAGTTAGAATGAAATAAACATCTTCAATTTCCATAATTCTACCCACAACTTCATCCACTTTTTCTATGAATTCTAATTTCTCATTTAAATTCCCATCGTGTCCAGCTTCATCCGCCCCGTCTATGTTAATAAGGATAAAATCATAATGAAGTGAAGCGGTTTTTATAATACTATTGGCAATGTTACCTAAGTTGGTGTCAACTCCACCAGTTGCTCCTTCCACTTCGATGACATCCATGCCTGCTATTTTTGCAATCCCTTGAATAAGTCCTGTTTCAGCAATACATGCTGATTTAAGGCTATATTTATCATTAAAATGTTCTGCTTCAGGAACTGCACCAGCACCTCTTGGTAATATGATGTTTGCAGGGCTTTTCCCATTTTTAACACGTTCAATGTTAACAGGATGATCTTTTAAAAGATCATAAGATTTTTTAATAACTTTGTTTAAAATTGCAGCAGTTGCATCGGCTTCAGAAGAACCATCTAAACCAAAAACTTTTAAAAATTTCTTCCCATCATGTTTGGGATCAGCATCAGACACTTGATCTGATAAACCCTCTCCTCTTAAAACTAAAACTGCTCGGTGACCAGTAGATTCTCTGAATATAACCTCAACATTTTCTTCTAATTTCATTGAATTAAGAGTATCTGCTAGCTCATCAGTACCTTCTCTTACCCTTCCAGCTCTCCGGTCAGTTATTATTCCCTCTTCATTGGCAGTTGAAAAATTACATCGAAATGCAATATCTCCAGGCATCACACTTATTCCAACCCCCGCAGCTTCAAAGGGCCCTCTACCAGTGTAAACGGTGTAGGGATCATAGCCGAGTATTGATAGGTGGGCTGTATCACTCCCTGCACGTATACCTGGCTTTATAGGATCCATAATTCCATTAACTCCTAATTTGGCCATAAGATCCATGTTAGGTGTTTTTGCTGCTTCTAAAGGGGTTTTATCCCCTAATTCTTCAAGAGGACGATCTGCCATCCCATCAATTATCATTATGATTCCCTTCATTTTATCACCATAACATCCATACCATGACATTTCCCAGTAAAGCCCCAGTTAATGTAGCAAGAAGATTTACATGTTCATTATTAAGATAACCTTTAATCTCTAACATGGCTCCCAGTATACTATCCACAAAACAGCCAACAGATCCAGCTACCAATGCAATTGTCAGTGTTTTTGCAAGATCAGGATACACTCCCAGCATGTAGGCAGCCAAACCAATTAACCCTGCTCCAAGAATTCCAGCTATGGTTCCAACAACTGAAATTCCCCCATCTGTGCCTGGAGGAACTCTTTTAAAGTTAGTTATGAGTCTTGGAGTTGTGACAACTCCCACCTCGCTGGCCATAGTGTCAGCAGTGGCGGTGGCTATGGAACCTATGAATCCTGCGTAGTTACCAAAAGCAGCCATGACAAATGCCACAATCCCATTCGATACTACATTTTTGAGGGTTCTAGTTCCTTCGTATACTCCAATTTCTTTTTTATAATCGTTTTTGTATCGGGTGAATCCTACTCCCAGAATTAAAAATAAGAAAATTAAAAAAAGCCAGTTTACACCGGCAGCAAATATGATGATCACACCCATTATGATCATAAAAATGGATCCCAAGAGATCCAGGGCTTTTTTTGCATAGGTAATAAGCCCTATGATCACCAGGAGAACCACATATTCCCAGATAATCATCTGTCTCCCAGATCAGGATTTTTCTTCGTCAACTACTTTGGTTTTAATGATTTCAACCCTTTTTAAGGGGTAAATTTTTTTGGTTTCATGGTAAATATAGGAGGCTAGTTTTCCACCAATAATTTCTTCCACCAGTTCAACGAAGTTTTTCTCAGCTGCAGCATCTCCCACCAGTTTTTCAATGGTTTCTCGTATGTAACGTTGCTGAGATGATTTAGCCCTTTTTATACTGATTGTCAGGACGTGAATTTTCATTTTTTGACCGTCCTTGGTCTGGGCACTGACTATGGAATCAATTCGGCTGGTCCCTCTCCGGATCATACTTCTTACATAGTCACTGGTGACTTGGTGGCCGATGAAACGAGTGGTGGCTGTATCTCCAGCAACTTCACTGATCTGAAATTTCAGTTTAACGTACTGCTTACTGAAATCACCGGTTAACTCTCTCATGGTTGATTCAACTCTTCTTTTGAGGAGCATATCAGGGTCCCGGGCTGGAGTGGTGCCTATGTCAGCATCTCCAAATTCTTTAGGAGTAGTAATAGTGTACCATTTTTTGTCTTTCCATGTATCTCTTACTCTTCTACGTCTTGCTTTAGCCATACTAATCACTTATTATTTGTATTATTTGGTAAGATTCCGTAAGATTCTATATAGAACTCGCGGTTCTAGTATAAATTCAAAAAATCACAACCAGTCTAAAAGTTTAGAATCATTTATTATAAATCTCATTCATGGTTTATAAATATTGCCAAACTGTGAGTGAAGGATAAATCATTCCTTAGTAAGTTCTTTATATCCGCATGATTTAATAGTGTTTCGTTCAATTTTCCACTTGCAACTACAATAATACTAAATGATTGAAAAAACTATATATACCAATTTTATAATTCAGAAAAGTGCGGTTTTAGATGGGTTTACTCATGAATCTTTCATGATCTATGAAACGTTTCAGAACTTCCTCCACAGTACCTTCTTCCTCAACCAGTTTCAAATTCGCTTTTTTTATCCCATATTTGGCTTTCATCCCAGCTTGAGCTGCGATTATGATTTCACAGTCCCCTAGCATACTGAGGCCCTTCTGCCATTGGTGTTTTTCTTCAGGGTTGATGTTAGTTTTAATGTATTTGATAAATTCTGGATCTTTCTCATCCCACTGGTATATGGCAAATCCTTTAGCTCTACCAAAGTGATCTGCATTGATCTGGTCGGATGTTGCAACAGCAATCTTCATAATTGGATTCCTCCTATTTCATTAATGTTATATCCTATCAAAGATTTCATAGAACATCTATTAATAATGGTATAATTTCACAGACTTATCAACCTTAATCACGAATTTATGGTTTAAAACAGACAAAAACTGGTCTTTCATTAGCATCTTCATCCCATGACTGTTCTTGATAGCCACCGTAGACCAGACACTTGAAGCCCAGATTTTCCAAAGTTTTTTGAACATCATGTGTGGAAAAAACTCCAATCTGATGTTTATCAATCTCAAAATCTATTTTATCATCTTCTTTAATCAGGAATAAGAAATTAGCATCGAAAACTCCATTATATAGGCGACTTTGTGATATCCGGGCCAGTTGTAGATCTCCCTCAACCACTGCATCTACAAACACTCGACCTTCTTCCCAGTTCTCAGTACAAAATCCCAGATCAAATATAAGAACCCCTCCCTGTTTCAAATGATCATAAAATCGTTTAAATGTTTTTTTAAGACTTTTCAGAGTGTTATGATAGTTTATGGCCGAGAAAAGGCAGATAATGGTGTCAAATCTTTGTTGAAGATCAATTTTCTTCATATCTCCCTGAATGAATTCCATTTTCGGAACTTTTTTTCGGGCAATCTCCAGCATTTCAGGGTTTATATCCAACCCCAGTATGTTGAAATAATTTTGAAGGTATTCTGCATGTCCCCCAGTTCCACAGGCCACATCCAGAAGATTCATTCCTTCTGATTTTTTGTATCGTTTTACAACCCTGAAAATGAATTCTGATTCGCCAGGATAATCCATCCACTGGTAGATAAGGTCGTAATAATGGGCATATTTGCGGTAAAGTGCTTGTTCTGTCATTTTACCTTTTCTTCCTAATTCATTCTTCTTTTCTATTGTTAACTTAAATCATATCAGTTCTAAGGCACTAACTTTTTTATCCACTAGTTTATCCTTTTTATGAGTTTAGCAATATTGTATCCAAATCTACGGATGGTTTCCATACCTTCTACGTCTTCTTCCACTTGTCCTGGTTGATGTCCGAAGACCATGTTCCAGTAGGTACTTCCAGGGACTATCATATCGTTAATGAAGAAGAACATTAACATTTCCTGTAAAGTAGCTGTGTGCCCTCCTCTACGGGCTACGGCAATGGGACCTCCCACTTTCCAGGATAAGAAGTTTCCTGAGGACCGACTAACCATTCCAATCCTTTGCAGTGCGGACATCAAATCTCCACGTGCAGTTCCAAAGTAAACTGGGGATCCAACAATGAAGCCATCTGATCCTTTTTATCTTTTCAATAATCTCGTTAACACCATCATTCAGAGCACATTCATGTATTTCTGAGCATTTTCCACAGGCAATGCAAGAACGGATTTTCATTTGTCTAATGGATATTATTTCGGTTTCAATACCGTTTTCTTCTATAGTTTTTGCACATTCCTCCAAAACCTGCATTGTGTTACTTTCTTTACGGGGACTGGCGCATAATATTAGAACTTTCTTCATAATAGGTTTCCTCATTAAATTGAAACATTTTATATCAATGATTGTATATCAATCAATTTTTCCTACTGGAGCTAGATAAATAATAAATTCATCTTTACCATCTAATCGTAGCATAACATCCAAGTATTCCTGGTCATAGGCCCCTATGGCACACGTACCAGCTCCAATAGCCTCACAGGCAAGATACATATTCTGACCCACATGTCCAGCATCCATGGCTATAACCTTATGAGAATCTAAACCATAGCGCCATTCCATCCGGTAGGGTATAGCACTCCATATGAATGTTACTGCGGATTTCCCTGCAAATATCTGCCCAAAAGTTCCTTTAATCATCTTTTCATTGAGATTTTCTTCCGAAAATTCAAAGAGCAGTTCATGAGTTAATGGAAGATAACGATATATTCCGGGTTCAATTTTTTCCCCGGATTCAGTAGTTTCAACATTAAAAACTGCTAGGTATGTTTCAAGGGCATGACGACAACCAGCTGAAGGGACATTGCGGAAAGCATAATCTCCGGCATACATGCGGATTCCCTGGGTTGCCCATAATAGGAATGACAATTCCATGAGAGTTAGGGGGTTTTGATTATAATTCCTACGACTTTCTCTGTTTTTAATGGCCTCTGAAAGACTAATGTTAAAAATTTTATCCCAATCAGCAGTGATTAGTTCAATCCGGTTAGATTCTGCTGAATAAGGTTTCTCAATTGGAGGCACTTTTATCCCCATGTTCTGGTCTGTTTTAGAAAAATCTATAGTTTTCCTTATGGAGTCCTTTAAAAAGTAACGATATTGTTCCAGATTCATTTTCACACCGCTTAATTCTTTCAATTTCTCTATAGATCGATTATTTTTTAAAATTATAGTTCTGATTATTTGGGTTGGTTCTTTCTTAAAGTCTTTATAAATTCTCCAATACTCCTAATGGATGCTTCGGAACTTGGTAGATGAGAATTAAACATATGCCAACAATGGAACATGTCCTGCCATACTTCTAAATTCACTTTCACTTCTTTCTCAACAGCAAGATCTCTGAAACGGTTTATGTCACATAAAAGAAGTTCTTTGCTACCAGCTTGGAGCATTAGGGGTGGAAATCCTTCTAAATCTCCGTATATTGGTGATGCCAAAGAATTTTTTGGATCCATGTCCTTTAGATATAATTTTCGGAATTTGTCCAATTGTTCATGGCCGATCCAGTCTTTTACATCTTTCAAATGATTATAAACAACTGGAAATGTGAGGTCCACTACAGGAGACATGCAAACTGCACAAAATGGCAAATCCGACCCCTTTTTCTTTAATGCAAGTATGGAAGAAAGTGTCAGGTTACCTCCAAATGAAATGCCAGCCATCACTATATCCTTACCTTGGAAACCTTCTTCCAAGAGCCATAAATATGATTGCAGGCAGTCTTCAACTGCAGCAGGGAAGATATTTTCTTCATCAAGTTGGTAATCAACGCTAAAAACTGATAAACCAGTGTATTTGGATAACATCTGGCAGAGATCTTGGTGACCATGGGTAGATCCCATGTTAAAACCACCACCATGGAAAAATAAGATAAGTTTTTCATGACTGCTTTTGGGGGTTACAATCCAGTATGATTCTACAGGGGCATCTTTTTCCTTCAGAATTTTTAAAGGTCCCTCAGAACTGAAAGAAAGATAAAAATTATTAAAATCATTAGTGATCTTTTTAAGATTACTTTCTTCCGGGATAAAATTGTTTTTTATAAGTTTAACAAGATTTTCAGCATCTTTATTCATTAAAAAATCCATCCTAAACTATATTCAAATTTTTAGGGTATTTTATCACAAATTAGGATTATTTATTTATAATATGTTTGAATTATTGCTTAAGATTATGGTTAATGAATTAGATTTATCAATTTATATTTCTCATTTAATTTTCTTTTCGTATATCTTGGTAATTATTTTCTTTTTCTCAATTTTCATGCCAATATGGTAAACGTAGTTTACTTTTAGTAAAGTTTATATAACATAATGTAAAGTATGTTATACGTGGTGTGGGCATGAATTTGAAAACTTTAGGAAATGGATTAAAGATAACATCTGGATTTAGCACTGCTTTATGGGTGGTAGGATTAATACTAGGAAATATTTACTTGGTTGTTCTGGCTATTGTAATTCTAATTATAATAATTCCGGTTGTTTATTCTAAAAGGGACAAATTGGATGAAATGTTCAAGGGCAAGGATGATCTCATCATAGAAGATGAAAGAACGCATTTAATAAATGAAAAAGCATCTAACATGGCTTTCGGAATATCCCTGGGAATAATCTTCTACGTGGGTGTAGCAATTGTGGCATTAAGAAACAGTTACCCTCAACTAACTCTGGCAGGATATACCTTATTTGCTGTGACAGCACTAGTTTTAGTAATTTATTTCTTATCTACAGTTTATTATAATCGTAAATATTGATCAAAGTAAATCTGAACAAAAAAAGATGAAATGAAATAATTGAAGGTGTTTTTGTGGATAAAACTTCGAATGTTGAAAGAACAGAATCCAAAGTCGAACCCGGAGTAATGAAAAATAAAGCATTTTATTTTTTAATTTTAACATTCTCCTTCAGCTATTTATTGGCTGCAACCTACTATATATTGGGTGGAAGGATAGATAACATCGGATTCATGTATATGGCCATATTATACATGTTCATCCCAATGATTATTGCCATTATTCTTCAAAAATTCATTTACAAAGATTCATTGAAAGTATTAGGCATAAACTTTAAAGTTAACCGATGGTGGGTAGTGGCATGGCTTTTACCATTATTTTTAGCATTGTTATCTTTTGGGATTAGTTTAATAATGCCTGGTGTCCATTTTTCATCAGGTATGGAAGGATTCATATCTAGATTTAGTGGATCTATGACTTCAGAACAATTAGAATTATTTAAAACACAAATTGAAAGTGCACCTTACCTAATTTTTATTTCTACCCTAATTCAAGGTTTAATATTTGGACCAACCATCAATGCTGTGGCTGCGTTTGGTGAAGAGTTGGGATGGAGGGGTTTTTTACAAAAACAATGGAGTTATATGGGTTTTTGGAAAATGTCTCTGGCAATTGGGATAATTTGGGGATTATGGCATGCTCCTATTATAATTCAGGGTTATAATTATCCTCAAAACCCAGTTATTGGCGTATTTATGATGATTGGCTTTTGTGTACTTTTCACTCCGCTAATTGTATATGTCCGCATTCGTTCAGGATCAGTTATTGCGGCAGCTATTATGCATGGGAGCCTAAACGCAACAGCTGGATTATCTTTACTTTTTACCATGGGAGGCAGTGATTTAACTGTAGGTTCAACAGGACTGGCAGGTTTCATTGCAATGGCAATGGTTAACTTGGGATTATTAGCTTATGATAGGAAATATTCAAAAAAACCAGTAATGTAAGGTAATATCGCATAATAATGAAGAAATAAAAAAATTAGCTCAGGATATTAAATGAAATTTGATGGAGGTATCTAGTGAATCAATTTTTAAAATAAACAAAAAGCAATTTTTATTGTTTATTAATGGTTCATTCACGTGATTAAATGCATCTCCATTTTTGCAGATATTAACTAACTTTGCTTTAAATGCAGTATTTATGGGGGGGGCTATTGTAAGATGAAATAGTTTAATTAATTCAATGAAAGGAGGGATAGTGGAACTATGGAAAATAAATTGAAGGTTTTTCGTGCTATGAATGATATTACACAAGAGGATCTGGCAGAAGCATTGGGAGTAACCAGACAAACGATTATCGCCATCGAAAAAAATAAGTACGATCCATCTCTTAAATTGGCTTTTAATATAGCTAAATATTTTAAAGTACAAATTGAGGATATTTTTATCTATAACCCTGATTTATGAACAATGTGATTATGGTGCCAATGAAAACATTCAATTCTTCCAAAGAGAAAAAATAACTTCTTGAAGCTAATTTTCACAATCATCATCTTTTTAACAGTTATAGAATAACTAAGGGCTATTATTTTTGGATCTTTCTTGGATACAGTTCTACCTGGTTGAAACATCCTGTTATTTTAAATTTTAAATGGTTCAAATTTCATAATCGTTGGGATAATCTTGTCTTTATACTTTAAACCTTCTTTTAGTGATATTGACCTTAATTTGAGTAATTTTAAATTTAAAAATAGAATAATATATGATTTAAGGTTTGTAATATAAGCTGTGCTAATTTTAACTCAGCATACATTTGAATGGAGGGTGTATGTTAATATTATTATTTTCTTATCATAGTTCCATTATTTAAAAAACTAAATATATAAAAAAAAGTTATATCGATTTTCTTCTTTCAGGAATTTCACTGCAAGAACTTTTTGGAACCAATTTTTTAGCTTCTTTAAGCTTAACACCCATTGTATCCAGCACTGCACGGCTATCAACTTTGGTACTAACACAACCGTCCCTGAGAAGGGGTACTCCCTGACATGAGAATTTAGAAAGCTTCATCATACC
Source organism: Methanobacterium sp. UBA353 (assembly GCA_002496805.1). Classification (GTDB taxonomy): domain Archaea; phylum Methanobacteriota; class Methanobacteria; order Methanobacteriales; family Methanobacteriaceae; genus Methanobacterium. The sequence goes on from DALO01000002.1 coordinate 129,512, forward strand.
CAGATTAAGGTCCTGGAAGCAAGCCACACCTATAACTGCTTTGAACTTGTTTTGTTCTATAATTTTTTTAAGGAATGTGGAACCTGGAATTATGAATACAGTGTACCCCATTTTTTCTCCTTTTTCCTTTAAAACACCGATCACGCAGCGTTTACAGTTTTTACATGCTAAACCTGATGTTTCAAGTTTTGCTTCGCATTCCAAGTGTCTTAAACAGTGGGGTAATACCAGTATAGTGTCTTTTGGTTCAATTTCTTTAAAATGTTTTTCATTGACTTTGTTTCGCACTTCTACACCAATATGATCAACAATTTTACCGTCAACACCCATACTTTCAGAAAATTTTTTGAAAAGTCCATAAAAAACATCCATGGTGAAAAGTAGCAGTTTAGGAAAAACAAGGCGGTCTTTTTCAATTAACATTCGGCCTAGTATGAGGGTGACTGATAGAAGAATTAAGAGAAGAATTCCAGCAGCTAAAACAACCTGGCCAAATATCTGGTAAAATTCAGCGATAGTCATGTTATCATCAATTATTATAATCCTTAGACTTTAGATAAATTAATTAATATAAATACGTAGTGTATAATGAATACAGTTAAATATTATCTTTAGAATGTATTTTTTCTCTTATATTAATCTAGTTATTAATGCAGTCAATTTTAATATTAATATAACTTAATTCTCCAAAATCATGCAACGAGGTAGAATTAAGGATAATTTGAATAAAATTTATTTAAAAATTGATTTTATCAATTTTGAAGTTTTTAAAAGGGATATTAATCTTTATTCCCTCTTCTGATGCTTTTATTTCAATTCCAGAAAGATCATCACAAGCACATAGTATGTCCTGTTCTGGATGGGTCCCGGGTGTGATGTTACAATCCAAACGAACTTTTTCCCCACAACTGGCAACCAGTGGTAATCTTTGAGAGGTGGGATGATTTTCTGGCAAAACAACTAACGGAGATCCCAACTCTCTTAATAGAAAAATCAATGATTTAATTCCTTTTTCAGCTATTATGCCTGAATTGAAGGATGAAACTGCAATGATGTCTTTTTTTTCCAGAAAAATCACAATTTCGTCCATATCAGGAGTTCCTATGAATATGTGCCCGTTTTTGGCGAATTTGGCAACACCAACTATTCCTGTTTTACCTTTCAAAAAAATAATTTCATCATCTTGGAGAGAAATTTTTTGTACCATAAGATTACTCTAGTTCCTCTACATTGTCAGATTGACATGCTGGGCAAACAATTCTCCTTCCAATCCCTTTAAACTCATTGTCACAATCCAAACACCGATATCTTTTGGTTTTAAGTTTTTTCATTTTCACATCGGCCATGGGGCCGCCTACCGAACACATTATACATCACCAATTATTGTTACGTTCTTGACATTATTTAGTTTTTGGGTTAAAATGGTCATTAAAAAAGGAATAGTCATACGGATGGAGGTTATAGTGATAACCACACATTATTTATTCTATTAAATCCAATATATTCATGGTTATAAAAATTTATAAGCATTAATTTTCAGGAAATATTCTGTTAAGATGGTGAGACTATTGAAAAACTTGATTTTTCCATTTTCAGCTATTGTTGGCCAAGAACGAGTAAAAAAAGCATTAGTTTTAAATGCAATTAACCCCTCAATTGGTGGGGTATTAATAAAAGGTGATAAAGGAACTGGAAAAACCACTGCAGTACGTGCATTGGCAGATTTATTACCTCCATTAAAAATTGTTAAAGGTTGTCCATTCAATTGCGATCCTGATGATCCTGAATCTCTCTGTGATTCATGCAAAAATCTTGAATCCGACGAAATTCAAATTGAGGAGAAGAAAATGCGCGTGGTTGAACTCCCTTTGGGGGCCACGGAAGATCGAGTGGTTGGTTCCATCAATATTGAAAAGGCACTCAAAAAGGGAATGAAAGCATTGGAACCAGGAATACTAGCCGATGCAAATCGTAATATTCTTTATGTTGATGAAATTAATCTACTGGATGATAATCTCGTGGATGTGCTTCTGGATGCTGCTGCCTACGGAATTAACACAGTAGAACGAGAAGGTATTTCATTGGTCCATCCATCTAACTTTATATTGGTAGGGACCATGAATCCTGCAGAGGGAGAACTCCGACCTCAACTGTCTGATAGAATTGGGCTCCAAATCTCAGTTCAGAGCATTATGGACATTGATGATCGTGTGAAAATCATGGAAAGAAGGGAAGCATTTGAAAAAGATCCCATCTCATTCCGGAAGGAATATCAAAAATACCAAGATCAGATACTGAACAACATTATCAAAGCCCGGGCGTTTTTAGATAAAATAAATGTTTCACAAGAAATAATGAAAATAATAGCTCATCTGTGTGTTGATATGGGTGTTGATGGGCATAGGGCAGATATTGCCATTCTAAAAACTGCTAAAACCCTTGCCGCATATTATGAACATCAGGAAGTTGAATATATTGATGTTGAGGAGGCAGCTGCCCTGGTTTTAGGTGAAAGATTCCAGAAAAAGAAATTAAATGAGGAAAAAATTAAAAAGCAAATAGAAATTGCTGCTGACGATTTATCGCAAGAAAATAAGGGGGATGATAAAAAAAAGTCCCAAATCAGTTAGAAAATGAAGGGAAAAAGAGGGGTATGAAACTTAAAACACTCAATAAAGAGGAACAATCTGTTGAAACTTTAGAAGAAGAAGTGGATGTGAAAAAACTCCTAAAAATGAAGGGGAAAAAGAAAAACCGCCTTTATGGTAAGAGAGTTGATTCAAAAACACAGAAAGGACGTTACATAAAAAGCAAACTTCCCAAAAACTCTTATGGTGATGTTGCAATCGATGCAACACTACGGGCTGCTGCTTTAAGCTCTAAAGGAAAAATTAAGGTTAAAAGTGAAGATTTGCGTCATAAAATTCGCAAACATGGTGCCAAAGCCTCTATAGTAATGTTAGTGGATATAAGTGGGTCAATGTTTTCGGATAAAAAAGCTAACAGGCTAAAAGGAATATTAAATAGTGTTATTGAGGATACTAATCGTCATCAGGACAGAATAAGTGTGATAGGATTTAAAGGAGAAGAGGCAGAGATAATTATTCCCACCACTCGCCGGGCGATATCATTTAGAGAACAAATAGAAAATATCCGAATTGGAGGAACAACTCCACTTGCCGCAGGAATGAGAAAAGGCTATGAAATTCTAAAAAAAGAGAAACTAAGAGATGAATTTGTACCTATGTTACTCATACTATCTGATGGCATGCCTAATGTTGCTTTAGAGGACGGACCTATCAAAGATGCCATTCGTATTGCCGAAAAGATTAAAGAAAAAGAAATTCACACCATTGTAGTAAACTTCGAAAGATCAGTACGTTATGGTCATGAAGTGAACATGGAACTTGCACTGGCGGCAGGTGGCCGTTATTATGATTTAGAAGAGTTGAAAGATCCCAGAATGGCGGTCTCAAAAATATTAGATTATGAACGTGAAAATCTGTAACACATTTTCTTTTTCCTGAAATAAAAGGGAAGGGAACGTAATCAAATAAATCACATATTAACCCATTAGACTAAAAACACGCTTTCTATGACATTTTTTTAAATTATTTCACAAATTTTTATTTTTTAATGTTTTTAATTGGAAGTTTCCAATAATATTAGATTTACAAAGACCTCCTTTAGATCTTGTCTAAGATAGTGGTTATTATTTGAAAGTGTTTTATTTAATAGAGAATGCAGAAGTTAAGGTTCAGATCTTTAAAAAACCGATATGAATTTAGCTTACTATATTTATTTTTTTGCTTTTGCCTGTTGTTACGTTTTTTTATTTTTTCATGTATTAAAAAAATAGGAAATATCTAAGGAGGATATTTTAAGTATTGATCTTGCCTTTTTTAGATAAAAAAAAATAAGAGAATTTACAAATACTTTAAAGATAAAACTATTGTAATAAGAAACTTAAAACTAATATTTCGATTTTTTTTTCTTACAAGTAGACGAATCGGTGATTTTTGTGGCAAAACAAAAAATCCTTCTGGTGGAGGACGATGCAATAGAAGCCATGGATATTAAGCGGACCCTTGAATCATTTGGTTACAAGGTTCCTTTCACTGCTTCACGCGGTGAAGAGGCTGTCGAAAAGGCGCGAAAAGAATTACCTGATCTTATTTTAATGGATATTATATTGAAAGGTGAAATGAATGGCATAGAAACAGCTAATAAAATAAAAGAATTAGAAATTCCCATAATTTATTTAACTGCTCATTCTGAAGAGGATGCTGTTCAAAAAGCAAAATTAACTGGTCCGTATGGCTACTTAATTAAACCATATGATCCTTTTGAACTTAGATATGCTATTGAACTTGCTCTTTATAAAAATCAGATGGAAAAAAAGTTGAAAGAAAGTGAAAAACGCTACAAATCAATTGTAGAGACGGCAAATGAAGGTATATGGGTTACAGATGCTGATTTCAATATAGATTATGTTAACCCAAAAATAACTGAGATGTTGGGTTATACTGCGGAAGAAATGTTAGGAAAACATGTTACATCCTTCCTTTTTGAAGAAGATATTCCAGAAAGCGAAAAACATATTGAAAAACGAATTAAAGGGCATTCTGAAACTTATGAACGAAGATTTAAACATAAAAATGGTTCTGAAATTTCTACAATTATCTCTGTGACTGCGTTAATGGATGATAATGGGGATTTTGTCGGTTCTTTTGCCATGTTCACAGATATTACTCATCGTAAAAAAATGGAAAAAGCGCTTAAAAATAGGGAAAGTCAATTAAATGCCATAATTGATGGTTCTCCCGTTCCACAATTTGTAATAGATACAAATCATCGTGTAATGTATTGGAACCTAGCAATGGCAGATATTAGTGGAATCTCACCCGAAGAAATAATTGGAACTTGCAACCATTGGAGGGCATTTTATAATGAAAAAAGACCTTGTTTAGCTGATCTAGTTGTCCAAGGAAATTTAGATAATCTAAATAAGTTTTATCCCGATAAATATAAAGAATCTGAACCTTTAAAAGATGCATATGAAATTGAAGATTTCTTCCCTCACTTGGGTGACGGAAAATGGTTACACCTCACTGCTGCTGCAATCAAAGATTCTAAAGGAGAAATCATTGGATCTTTAGAAACTCTCAATGATATTACTGATCGTAAAATGGCTGAAAAATCTGCAATAGATCAATATCGTTTCCTACAATATTTGATAGACACCATACCTTATCCTGTATTTTATAAAGACATAAATTATGTATATATGGGTTGTAATAAACCATTTGAAGAGTTAATGGGGTTGTCTAAGGATGAAATTGTTGGAAAAACAGTTTATGATATCATTCCAAAGGATTTAGCTGATAAATTTCATAAAAAGGATAAAGAACTATTTCACAATCCACGTTCACAGTTTTATGAGGAATATATTCCAGATGCCAACGGCACCATGCATTTAATACTGAATAATAAAACCACATTTCAAGATGAAAAAGGCCAAGTTGCCGGTCTAATTGGAATAATGGTGGATATAACTGAACGCAAAAAAACTGAAAATGCGTTGAAAGAAAGCGAAGAAAAGTTTCGTGTGTTAGCAGATAATGCTCCCATATCTATTATTGTCTACCAAATGGATAAAGTGGTCTATGCCAATGATTTTGCAGTACAGATGAGCGGATACCGTAAAGAAGAATTGTACACAATGAATGTGTGGGATAATTTCTATCTTGATGATCAAAAATTGATGATGAAAAAGGGAGAGGCCAGACTACGAGGAGAAAAAGTTCCTAACAGATATGAAGTTAGATTTATAACAAAATCTGGTGATGTTCGTAACATTGACCTTTCAGCAGGGTCTATCATCTACGATGGCCAACCAGCAAGTTTGATAACGTTAACAGATATCACTGAACGTAAAAATGCGGAGAGGGACCTTCACATTAGCCAATTTTCTATTGATAATGCTTCTGATGAAATTTACTGGGTAGATATGGAAGCTAGTTTTATTTATGCAAACAAATCTGCTTGTGAGTCCTTAGGTTTTTCAAAGGAGGAAATTTTATCTCGGAAGGTTTTTGATATTGATCCTAATATCAATCAGGAAAAATGGGAAGATGTTGTTAAAAAATTGCGTGTCAAAGGTTCTGTTACTTTTGAATCTCATCATAAGAATAAAGATGGGCGGATTTTCCCAGTAGAGATTACAATAAATTACATGAATTTTCATGGAAAAGAGATTATTTATGCATTTTCTAGGGATATTTCAGAACGTGAAAAAGCTCTAAAATCTTTAAAAGATAGTGAAAGTAAGTTCAGAGCATTCACTGAAAATTCATTGGATACTATCATGCTTTTTGATTCAGATTTAAAGCATTTGTATGTTAACCCCAATACAGAAAAAGTGACAGGGATTCCAGTTGAGGATTTTATAGGTAAAACCCATAAAGAACTTAAATTTCCTCAAGATATGGTTGATTTATGGGATGAAGCATTGCAGAATGTTTTTGAAACAGGTGAAAATGGAAGGATTGAATTTGAACTTCCTTCAGGAGTATGGATAGATTGGTTAATGATTCCTTTACTTTCTGATGATGGAAAAGTTTCTTCAGTCATAACTTCAGCCAGAGATATAACTGAACGTAAAATAATGGAAGAAACCCTGAAAAATTCTGAAGCAGAGTACAAAGCAATTTTTGAGGGGGGTAAAAGTGCCGTAGTTCTCTATAATGTAATAAACGATGGTTCTAATTTCGTCTTCAAAGATCTCAATCGATCGGCAGAACTTATAGAACAGATTAAGCGAGAAAATGTTATTGGTAAAAAAATCACTGATGTTTTTCCAAATATTAAAGATTTCGGACTTTTTGAGATATTCCAGAGGGTTTGGAAAACAGGCAAACCAGAAAGATACCCAGTTAACCTATATCAGGATGAAAGAATTAAAGGTTGGAGGGAAAATTACATATACAAACTTCCGTCAGGGGATATGGTGGCAGTTTATGATGATTTAACTGAAATAATACAGTATGAAGAAGAACTTGAGAAAAATCAGGTTCGATTGAAAAGTATGGTTAGAATACTTCAGTATAAGGCAGAATCTGTTCAGGATCTACTGGATTATGCTCTTAACGAGGCAATAATTTTGAGTGATAGTAAAATAGGATATATCTATCGTTACTATGCTGATAAGGAACAATTCATCCTTAACACTTGGTCTGAAGGGGAAATGGATGAATGCACTATAACTGACAAACAAATAGTTTGTGATTTGGATAAAACAGGCATATGGGGAGATGTAGTACGCCAAGGAAAACCCATCATTTTAAACGATTATCAAGCAGAACACACTCTTAAAAATTGTTATCCTGAAGGGCATGCATCTTTATATAAATATATGACAATACCCCTTTTTTCAAGAGACAAAATTGTAGCTGTGGTGGGTGTTGCCAATAAAGAAACTGATTACAATGAAACAGACGTTCTACAACTCGAACTTCTAATGGATGGTGTCTGGAAGATCGTGGATACGAAAGAGGCAGAAAAAGCTTTAAAAACGTCTGAAAAAAGATATAAAGCTATTTTTGAAAACACTGGAACTGCCATGGCTATTAGTGATGGAAACATGATTTTATCATTGGTTAATGACGGATTTACAGATCTTACGGGTTATTTTAAAGAAGAAATTGAAAATAAGATGTATTTGACTGAATTTTTTGTAAAAGAAGAACTTCCGAGAATTGAGGAATATCATCGGCTACGTAGAATTGACCTTGATGCAGCCCCTAGAATTTATGAAACTATTCTAAAAGATAGAGATGGAACTCTTAAAGATGTGTATATGACTGTGATTTTGCTCCCAGAAACTAATAATACCTTGATTTCGGTAACAGATATAACTGAAAAGAAACAATCACGTATTGAATTGGAAAGAGAGTTAAAAATTGACCAGGCTCTTGCAAAAATTTATGTTCCTTTAATTTCACCACTCACCACCATCCAAGATATTTCAGAAGTTATTTTAGATGAGGCATTATCGCTTTCTGGGAGCCAACACGGGTTTGTGGCCATAATTGATCCTGAAAATAAGGATATGGTTAATCAAACCCATAGTAAAAAGATGCCTCTGGTTGTTCCTGACAATGTAAAAATTCCGGAGGAAATAAGATTCCCAATTGGTTCTGATGGTCGTTATCATGGTTTATTCGGCCACTGTTTAAATACTAAAAAAGCTTTTCACGACAACAAAGCTGAAAAACACCATTCAATATCAGGTGCACCGGCAAATTATTGGAGTATTGAAAAAATCCTGTGTGTTCCTGTAGTGATAGGTGAAGAACTCGTAGGTGAATTAGCACTGGCGAATCCCCCTGGAAAAAATTATTCTGATAAAGATCTATTAGCAGTTAAGAGAATAGCTGATTTTTTTGCCTTGGCTATTCAACGTAAACAATATGAAGAGCAGATCAACAAATCCCTCAATGAAAAAAAGTTACTCCTTCGAGAAATACACCACCGTGTCAAGAATAATATGCAGATAATTTCCAGCATTTTAAACCTCCAATCATTTACATTAAAGGATCCTAACTTGCGCGATGTATTAAAACAGAACCAAAACCGCATTAGATCCATGGCCATGATACACGAAAAACTTTACCAGTCTCAAAATTTAGTGGAAATTGATTTCAGCGAATATTTACGAGGTTTAACTACTGATGTTTTTTATAATTATTCTGATAAAACTAAAATCGAAGTGGATTTAGATTTAGATGAAAATATAATGCTGAATATAGAAACATCCATTCCCTGTGGATTGATTTATACAGAATTACTTTCTAATGCTTTAAAACATGCATTTCTTGGTTTTAAAGAAGGTAAGGTTAGTGTAATGTTAAAGAAAGTTGATGATCATATAATTCTCAAGGTAAGTGACAATGGTATTGGTTTGCCCGAAGACGTGGATTTCCGTGAAGCTAGTTCTCTGGGGCTTCAATTAATTACTAGCTTGGTTAAACAGATAGAAGGAACTATAGAACTTGACGAAAATCAGGGGACTTCATTCACCATCAAATTCCAGGAACTTAAATATAAGGATCGAATTTAATTAATAATAGTATTTTTTTTGCAAGTTGTTTCTTCGAGGATTATTAGCATATTTCTAATAATGTACACAAAAAAAATCCCTTATTTTGATGGAAACAAAATTTTAACTGGACTTGATTTCTGATTTTGCATACTCCTTCAAATATTACATTGATAAACTTGTAAATGATCTTTTTTTTTACGTTATATCTAAGTTGAAGTCGGCAGCAGAATTTCAGTGATAAAAACTAGAGATATTTAGACATTACCATAAACCCAGTTATTCAACGCAGACTTATCATTAATGAACTGGTTACATAGTATCAAATACACTTTTTCCAAATGGACGTAAAGGAAAGGTGGCAATTGAATTTGGAAAAAATGGCGAAGAATTTTTCTTAAAAGTGGCTGATAATAGTTTTAAAATGCTTGAAAAAGTTAAATTTGATTTTTTCACAAACATTTGGACTTCAACTTCTAAAAAAAAACCTTGTTCAACGATTAAATGGAATGATTACTTCTGAAGTAAACCATGGAACCATACATTACATTTCATTTAAGGGATTAATGGATATAGGATCGGATGTGCACTGATAAATAAAAAAAAAGATTGATATACTAATTTTTTCAAAATATTTTTGTTAAAAGAATAAATACATGTTTTATTAAGAATAGTATTTTGTGGTTATCATATTTTTTTTTAAAAAAAATTTAATGAAATACCACTAATAATCAAATGAATTACTAGTAAAATATATAAATATTGATTTAATGTCTCCTAAAGTAGTAGTTTTCCACACAGAGCAGTGTTCTCCCAAAAAATGCACCACCCGTAGATTGGCCAAGCTGAAACAGATCAAAATGGTCACTCGCTTTAACCAAATTCCAAGGGGTGCTTTAGTGTTAGACCCATTTTCACCTAAGGCAGTGTCACCAGAAGACCATGAATTAGTAGTTAAAAAAGGTATTGTCGGCATTGATTGCTCATGGAAACTAATTGACAAGTCATCTGCAATGTTCAAGGGAACAAAGACCCACCGTTCCCTTCCTTTCTTGGTGGCAGCCAATCCCACAAACTATGGCAAACCAGGTATTCTGTCTACTGCTGAGGCAGTGGCAGCAACCTTATATATAGTGGGACTTAAAGATAATGCTATTCAGATTATGTCCCACTTCAAGTGGGGACCTCATTTTCTGGAGCTTAACCATGAGCTCTTAGAGGCATATTCCCGGGCTCGCAGCAGTCGGGAAATTGTAAATATCCAGAATGAATTTATAGGAGGCTAAGTAATGGCTAGATTTGAAGAAGCAGAAAATAGAATATTCAAGATCAAAATTTGTCTCAAATGTAATGCTCGAAACCCACCAACGGCTAAGGCATGCCGTAAATGCGGATATAAAGGCTTAAGATTCAAGGCCAAAGAGCCGAGAGGATAAAAAAAATTTATTTACTATCCCTGGATTTATCCATGGGATTTGAAATCTTTTTTCATTTTTTTTCTTGTTAATTAGTAACATTTTGATAAAAAAAAATTTCGTCATAATCATTGATACTAATTTAAAATACATTTAACGTTAATATAATGGTGTGATCGGATGAAAGTGGAAGAATATCTAAAAGAATCACTAAAAAATGGGAAAGTTCATCTCACCCTTTTGGATCCAGAGGATCAAAATCCTCAAGAAGCCCTGAAAATGGCTTCTGAAGCTGTTGCCGGCGGTACAAATGGGATCATGTTAGGAGGATCCACCACTGACTCTCAAGAACTTGATAAAACAGCTAAACTTCTTAAAAATAATTTAAAAGTTCCTATTATTCTCTTTCCTGGAAACACGACTGGTGTTTCTGCAAACGCAGATGCAATATTTTTCATGAGTCTTCTTAATTCAAATAATCCATACTGGATTATTGGTGCCCAAGCATTGGGTGCTCCTAAAGTAAAAAAAATTGGAATAGAAGCCATTCCCATGGGATATGTCATTGTAGAACCTGGTGAAACTGCAGGATGGGTGGGAGATGCCAAGTTAATCCCCCGCAAAAAGCCAGACATTGCGGTTGCTTATGCATTGGCAGCTGAATATTTGGGCATGAGACTATTCTATTTAGAAGCAGGCTCTGGGGCTGAGGATATAATTCCCGAAACGATGATTCAGAAAGTTAAAATGCTCACTAATCACATTGTAGTGGTGGGTGGGGGTATTAGAACTGGAAAAGCAGCTAAAAAAGCATCTCAGGCTGGTGCAGACATCATTGTGACGGGAACAGTTGTGGAAAATACTTCAAATATTAAAGAAAAGATTTCTGAGATTGTGGAAGCAATTAATTCCATTTAACTGATATTTTTGCCGTGATCATTTCACCTGTTTCAAAATCCACATATCGAAAAATTTTATTCATTAATAAATTATAAACTCATATAGATGTCTAAACTCATGAGGTGAAAAATATGTGCGAGTCAAATGGATACGATATAATATCAAGCAAATTAAAGGAGCATTTGGGCCTTGTAAGATCACCAGTTGCCATAAAATTCGTTTTAAGAGAAGAAGATATTCCTGAAGGAATTCCTAAAACCGAAGAAAAAATGCGACACTGTGAACTGGTGCTTAAAGCAAGTGGAGGGGATACTTTTTATGCTACAGCAGAAGAACAGATGTGTAAAGGAGGTTCATCTGCCCTTGGCCTCGAAGAACCACCTGAAAAGGTTAAAACTGGTGAATTCTATTTTGGGTTAGGAAGATTCTCTAGTGTAGGATCAGCTAAAAAAACTATGGAATCAATACCAAAAATAGATAAAATTATGTATGCTTTGGTTTATGCACCTCTGGAGAATGCAAGCTTCGATCCAGATGTTATTGTAATCTTCGCAAATCCTAAACAAGCTATGATATTATCTCAAGCTCTTGTTTACACTATGGGTGGAAGGATGGAAGTTGATTTTGCAGGAATTCAGTCAATATGTGCTGATGCAGTTGCCGGACCATTCACACGGCGCCGACCCAATATTACTTTAGGATGCAGTGGGTCCCGTGAATATGCTGATGTGAAAGATGATGAGGTTATCATTGGCCTTAATGGAGAAAATATTGGCTGTGTGGTTAATGCACTGGAGAATATGAGTTAAAATCATATTTTCCTCATTTTTTTTCCCAAATTTCTCATTTTCCCGATTTAATGGGGGATATATTCCGAAATCTAGATGTTACGTTTTAAATTTATTTATTCTCATTCCAATGCCTTAAAACATCCAGATAATCGTTGTAACGATTAATATTTATTAATTCTAATTTATTTTGTTCCTGTACTCCATAAAAAGAAACATCATTAGCAACCATCCTCCTTAAGATGGGATTCAGATTATCCTCTTCTCCTTCTAGATACTGTTCTAGCAGAGAAGAATGGCATGCGAAGGGCATTCCCAATCCATGGGCACTGTCTAATGGACCAGTTTTTCCACGAGCAAGAATAATAACAGTATTTTCTGGTTCAGGACTGTTTAAGAGACGATCAATGAGATTTTGCATGGTTTTTTTGGTAACTGTTGGCTGATCCCCTGCTAAACATAGGCAATAATCATATTTTGCATTTAAAACCCCATTTAAAAGCGTTTGGGATAATTCAACATCCACATCAGGGTTTTCTATGATTTTAAGTCGAGAATCATTTATTACCTCTAATGAAGGATATAACTCATCCATAAAATGCCCTAATACGACAATACATTCGTTTAAATCAGTTTCAAGTGCTTTTTTAACCGTGCATGTTAGAATAGGTGCATTATTAATTTTTAAAAGGAGTTTGTGTTCAATTTTCTTTCCCTTATTGCGAAAATCTTCTCGCATCCTTCTGTTTTTACCTGCTGCAGTTATAATACAAGATATACCTTTCATAGGCTGCATACTCCTGATAAAAAAAAATCGAAATGAGGGGATAGGTCAACTGAGCTTAACTATTTTGCTGTAGACAACAGTTCCCGCTCCACTTCCCTGGGTCCACATTAAAATTTTAATGGGGTAATTCATGTTGTTGTAGACTGAAACATCCCCTGTAGGGCTGACTCCATATGCTATTGCTAAGTGATCCCATTTAATGCCACTAGGCGTTGGTAAACCTGCTGCCCCAATTGCATTACGCATTGATCTGGCAGCTGGACAAACTCCGTGTACCGCATAATTTCCAGTAGCATTTGGATCATAAACACCCTCGAAGTAAACATTTAATTTTCCATGCGAAGATGAGCCAGGAGGTACTATGGTCCCATTCCAAGCATTTGAAAAGCTCATTGCATTGTAACCACGGGCTGCATCCCCATATTCAGGGTATGATCCTATAGATTCAGCAGTACTGGCTATTGTTTTTTCTTGATGAGGCCCCATATAGGCCATAACAGGAGAACCGCAAGGATAGTTTTTCATGTAGGTTAAAGTAGTATTTCCGAAGAAAGTTTGAATCTTTTCTGGGGAAACCATATCACGTCCATCGTTAAAGTTTACCAGAGAATAGTCCAAATTGATAATATCTCCTTCATCAGAACTGTTATACCATTTTTGCACTGTTTCTAAGTTAACGTAATCGTGTGGTATTGTCTCATTGTTAATTTCAGAGATAGATATTACCTTCACAGTTTTTCCAGATATTCCTCCTTCTTTAATCTCCATTCCATCTTTTTTCTTAATTCCAATAGTATAACCTGTTTTATAACCCCACAGGAAGGTGCCAGGGGGTTTAACTACTAACCGATCATCTTCGACACTTATAAACCCAGGACCTTCAAATCCTTGGGCAATTCCCTGAGGTGAGATGTGGTTTCCAGCAATTTTCAAGAGAGGTGTTTCCAGTGATCCAGTTAAAACTCCATTTAAAATTTGTAAATACTTTTTTTCTTCAAATAAACTATTTAGATAGTTGTAATGGTATATAATTGGCACTTTCCTTATTTTATCGTTATTAACTACTTTCATCCCATTAACTACGGTTTCACCAATAGGCATTGAGCTAATTTCCTCTGGTTTTTGGGCAGGAAAATAACTTTCGATGGTGTTTCCAACAAAATTAAAACCTATTATTATAATTATTAAAACACCAAAGGCTATGATGGGATTTAACAAAGACTTACGCATTTTCATATCTCCCATAGTTTTTTTTTATTTTACCGAGGTGGCCTCTTTCAAACTATTTGTTATTTCTATAATTTTTTGCTGCCCATTTCCCCCAATAAATATGTTTTCATATTTTTCGGAGCATTTAAGAGCAAATTTAACTACATCCTCTACATTTGTCAGATTTAAAATTTCACCTTTGTAATTTTCTTCCTTCAAAATATTCCGCGCATCTTCCAGAGTGTCATCCAGCCCGGGGAAGATAGCTATGATCTTTGGATTCGTTTTAGAAACCTCTCTAAAAATATCAAAACGGCATAATTCTCCTTGACGTGGAGTGCCCAAAATGATAACTTGAAATTTGACTTCATCAAGCACAGCTGAAGTTGCATCGACGTTATCGGTTTTCCCGATAACGATCCTTGATGAAGGAAGTTTTAGACTAACTGACCTTCCCGGCAAAACATTGAATTCTTTAAGAGCGGTTTTGACGATTTTTTCAGGTATTTCCAATATTTCAGCAGTTTTAGCCGATGCTGCAGCGTTTTCTAGGTTATATTTTCCAAATAAATTTAGTTTATATGATATTTTGGTGAAATAATTAACATCAGCTATTTCCTCAATCGTATGTCCAAAAACTTCATTTTTCCGATTCAAAACAACGGTTTTTCTTTTAACAAAGTTTTTAAGGGATTCAGCATAGTTTTCAAATGATTCATGGAATTCAAGATGATCTCTGCCTATATTAGTCAGCACTATAAGATCAAAGTCAAATGTATTCTGACAAAAGTCAAGGGTCATATCACACACTTCGACCAGTATTACATCATAGGTGGATGATTTGGATTCTAAAATAACTTCAGTATAACCATTGAATCCACCCCCTGCATTTCCCCCAGTAAGAACTTTCAGACCGGCTTTTTTTAAAATATCCTTGATCATCATGGTTGTGGTGGTTTTACCATTAGTCCCAGTGACTCCAATGGTAAATATAGGTCGATGATCAGTTATTATGTCGGATAAAAGTTTTTTATCAGACTTGAATTTCTGGAAAACTTTTGTATTCCAAAGACTTGGGCTTAAAACAAGTGCATCAGCTTTTTCAAGTTTATTAAAATCATGAAATCCAAGATCAATTTCTAAGTTTTTATTTTGCTTTAATTCAATATTTGGATTAATATCAGAAGCATAAACTTTATAACCATGATTAAGGAGTGATTCTACAGCATTAATGCCTTCCACGCCTAGTCCAACCACAGCAACCTTCATTCTATCTACCATTACCTTTCTTTGTAGGTGGCATCATTCTTAACATGCCTTTAAATTAGTTTGATAATTTTCATATATAACTGTACCCATGTATGTTTTTGCATTGCCCAATTATGTTTTTACCTTTAAATAACACATTTTTTGATTGAATACTGAGATTTTAACTTTATAAAATTAGTTTAGCCCGGTATGAATTTAAAAAAATAAGTTTAAATATCAAATCTCAAAGTTTTTCTACTTGAAATCATTCAAATCTTATATCATCTTTTTATTAAATAAATTCCCATAACCATATAATGGTATCATACAATATCTTCAAATTAAATAATTCAATAATTAGATCTAAAAGAATTAACAAAATATGTTTTAACGAATCTGATTATTGACAAATATAATCTTTTATCATCAAACTATTAAGGTGGCTTTATGAATACAATGAAAGATCTTTCCGAAAAAATAGTAAAACGCATAGAAAACATTGCCCAACCTGTAAAAATAATGCATGTGTGTGGATCTCACGAGCACACTATTATGCAGCATGGAATAAGGTCATTATTACCTAAAGAAGTGGAAGTTGTGGCAGGTCCTGGATGTCCAGTTTGTTGCGTACCTGCACGTGAAGTTGAAGAATGTCTTGATCTGGCCAGGCAAGGAGTAACCATCGCTACTTTTGGTGACATGTTGAGAGTGCCTGGGGGAACTGGATCTTTAGCTGATGCTAAAGCAGATGGAGCTGATGTTAGAATAGTTTATGGTGTTAATAACGCGGTGGAACTAGCAGATAAGATTGATAATGAAGTAGTGTTTATGGCTGCAGGATTTGAAACCACTGCACCAACTACAGCTGCTGAAATTATTTCTAATCCTCCAGAAAACTTCTCAGTTTTATCTTGTCACCGACTAATACCTCCTGCCTTGAAATTCCTCATTGAATCAGGAGAAGTGAATCTCAACGCCTTAATTGAACCTGGACATGTTTCTACAATTATTGGGACCAAACCTTATGATATTTTTTCAGAAAAATATGGAATCCCTCAAGTTGTAACTGGATTTAATCCAATGGACGTTCTCATAGCTGTTTATTTAATTCTTAAACAAATACATGATGGTAGAACTATAGTGCAAAATGAATATAAACGTGCAGTCAGGGATAAAGGAAATATAAAAGCTCAAAAACTCCTTAAAGAAGTTTTTTATATTACAACAAAGGAATGGAGAGGATTTTCACCCATACCCGATTCTGTAATGGAAATTAAAGATGAATTTGACCATGTGAATGCCAGAAAAAAATTTGACATTGAAATACCTGAAATACCTGAAGTAATTTCAGGATGTATATGTGGGGCTATTTTAAGGGGAGTGGCCAGACCAGAAGACTGTAAATTGTTTAAAAAAGAATGTAACCCCACTAATCCAGTGGGTGCTTGTATGGTGAGTAAAGAAGGAACTTGTAACATTGCCTATCGATACGGGTCCTTCCTTGATTGAAGGTTATACTAATAACCTTTCTCCTTTTTGGTGATTAAAATTGATAAAAGCCATAGCACTTGATGTTGACGGCACAATAACAGATAAAAAGCGAAGATTATGTCCAAATGCTGTTGAAATCATACAGAATGTAGAGAGTAGGGGAATACCCGTAATTATTGTCACTGGAAATATCTTTGCTTTTAGCAAGTTTTTATCCATGTTACTAGGAACCACTGGCGGGTTAGTGGTAGAAAATGGCGGAGTAATTCAATGTAATCACGAGAAAATTGTGTTGGGTGATATTAAAAAGTGTGAAAAAGCGTACGAATATCTTGAAACTATCTATCCTGTAAAAAAGGTAGACTATTCGCTGGAAAGACTATCTGAAATAGCGTTGTATCGAAATGTTTCTGCAAAGTTGATTAAAGAGGCTTTGAAGGACTTTGATGTTGAAATATATGATTCAGGGTTTGCAGTGCACATTACAGATCCTGCAGTGAACAAAGGTTCTTCACTAATTAAGTTACTTAAAACAAAGGGAATCCGTAGTAAAGAAGTTCTGGCAGTGGGGGACAGTGAAAATGACTTGGATTTTCTAAAAATGGTAGGGGTGAAGGTGGCAGTGGCCAATGCAAATCCTGAACTCAAGGCAATAGCTGATTATGTCACAGAAAAACCATTTGGAAATGGAGTTAAAGAGGCATTAGAGAGGTTTGTACTATGATGAATGATTTAGGAAACCAGGCACTGGATTATGCGTTGAAATATGTTGATCAAGCAGAAATTTACTTGGAAGTTAACGAAAGTGTTGATGCTACTATCCAGAATGACCAAGTGGACTTTGCCAAAGAAGCATACTCCATGGGAGTGGGTATTAGGGTAATAAATGATGGTAGAATGGGATTTGCATACACCACCCAAAATGAAAAGTTACTGGAAACTGTTGATAAGGCAATTTCCAATGCTAAAGCTAACTTTGTTGATGAAAACTTATCATTTGCTCCCAAATCAAATTATCCTAAAATTAAAGAAATTTATGACCGTAAAATTGAAACAATGGAACTAGAAGAATCAATTGAGTTAGGAAAATCTATGATTGGCAAAGTTCTTGATAAAAAATGTGAACCAACTTCGGGTGGAGTTTCTGCTGGGGTTTCCAAGATTTTAATCACCAATTCAGAAGGAGTATTCTGCGAAGATATTTCCACCCATATCTCATCTTTCATTGCCGTAAACGTTTCTGAGGGAGGAGGTGTTTCCACTGCCAGTGAATCAGATACATCCAGGAAACTGGACATAGACCCAGAAAAAATTGCTCATAAAGCATGTGAAATAGCTTTAAACTCCCGAGGAGGTAAACATGTGGATACTGGAGATACTACAGTTTTTTTGGATTATCATGCCGCGTCAGGTTTAATATCCAATTTCTCTCAAGCCATCAATGGAGATAACGTACAGAGGGGAAGGTCAATTTACGCTAACATGGTGGATAAAAAAGTTGTTTCACCCTCTTTAAGCATATACGATGATGGAACCATTAAAGGCGGTTTAAATTCTTCTCGTGGGGATGATGAGGGAACACCCAGCCAGAAAACAATCTTAATAGGGGATGGTGTTCTCCGAAATTTCATATATGATATAAAAACAGCTAAAAAGGGAAACACAAACAGCACTGGTAATGGAATGCGATCTTCATATGCTGACATACCTGATGTGAGTCTTTCTAACCTTATTTTTGATTTCAAAGACTATGAACCTCTTTCTGAGATAAATGATGGACTTTTTGTCACTGATATTTTGGGAGCCCATACCGCCAACCCCATATCTGGAGATTTTTCAGTAGAAGCAATGAATGCATTTAAAATAGGAAAAGGGGAATTACAATATCCGGTTAAAAAGGCTATGCTATCTGGAAATTTGTTTGATATATTGAAAGAAGCCAACGCAGCTTCCAAAAAAACCCGTCAATTGGGTCCTTATATCACACCTCCAATCAATGTTGCCAGTTTAAGAGTCATCGGTTGAATAATAATTTTAGTAATATTCACAGTTATTGCAAAAATATTACAAAATTAAGAACAGGAAAAACATTGAATATGACCTATCAGAGCATAAAACACATTCTTTCAAATTATTGGGCAGTAATGGCCAATCAAAAATTGGCAATGTATAAAGTAGCTTCGATGATGGAATCAAAAGATAGTGATGATACCAATTTTCTGTGGGAAGAACATGAACGTCTGCGAAATGATTTCAGACGACGTAACAGGGAAAGTACAACCATCATCAAACCGGATGAGTTCATTGAAATGGATTCTATAAAGCCTAAACCAGCTTTTTCTTATCTAGATTTAAAGGTTAAAATTGCAGAAAGAATGTTCCAAAACTGTAATTTTTGTGAAAAAGCTTGTAAAGTTAACCGAAAATTTGGGAAAGGGGACTGTGCCGTTGGTGATCCTTTAATTTCATCTGAATTTTTGCATGTTGGTGAGGAACCATTACTGGTTCCCAGTCACACAATTTTTTTTTCAGGATGCAATTTTAGTTGTGTTTATTGCCAGAACTGGGACATAAGTCAAAATCCAGATGTGGGAATCTTCATGAATGAGAAAGATCTTGCAAAGATCATTGAGAAAAGAAGGATTGCTGGTTCTCGGAATGTAAATTTTGTTGGTGGTGATCCAACTCCTAATCTTCACTACATCCTACGTACCATGACAAAAGTATCAGAAAATATTCCGGTGATATGGAATAGTAATATGTACCTTTCTGAAGATGCTATGCACATTTTAGATGGATTTGCCGATGTTTATCTGACAGATTTTAAGTATGGTAACAATGAATGTGCGCTGCGACTTTCAAACATTCCTAATTATATGGAAGTGGTTGGAAGAAACCATATGATGGCCCAACAAGCAGGAGAGATGATAATTCGACATCTGGTTATTCCTAATCATGTTGAATGTTGTTCAAAACCTTTGTTAATGTGGATATCTCAAAATTTGGGTCTGGAAGTAATTTTGAACATAATGGGTCAGTATCGCCCTGTTTTCAAGGCACACAAATATAAAAAAATAGATCGAATCCCAACATCCAGTGAAATAGGGGAAGTAATACGTTATGCTCAAGAATTAGGGTTTAATAACCTGATTTAATAATGGAGTGATATTTGATGGTAAAGGAAAAACAGAATTTAGCCAGTGAAATTTATAATGATATTAAAAGAGATTATGGTGACGTGGAAAAGTTCGTTATGGAAGATGAGGATGGGCCTGTTTTTTGTATTTACGCCGATGATGACCTTCTTTGGAAAATATTTGAGGACTGGATGGATGAAGTTTCCAGTATTGAGTTCAATGCGGGGGTAAATGAAGATCATTACTTGAGGGTTATTCCATAAAATCCCAGAAGGTTCTTTTTTTTAGAATCTGGATCCAAATTCAACAATATTTTCATTATTTTGATCCTAACGATTCTTTACGAACTGAATTTCTTTTTTTGCACTGGAAAATGATTTATGTTAGTTTAAAGAAATTTACAGTTAATGGTATTGTTAAAAAATAATGTAAATTGTTAATACTAGCATAAAAATCCAATTTGAAATCTCAATTAAGGATATTTGCAAATAGTTATTTAAATGAGGTTCAGGATGAAATGTGAAAACTGCGGTGCTAAAATAAAAAAAAGGGAGACTTATTGTCCTAAATGTGGAATGAAACTATTTAACTCCCAATACAAACCCCTGAAGAAGAGGTATCTAAGGGGTGAATACAGTGAAACTGAAGAATTTGGAACTTCACCCTATGATCTGGAAGAAGAGGAATATAGTGAGTCTACATATCAACCGAATAAATATCAAAACCAAAACTACAACCAGAAAGGGGAAAAAAACCATCAAAATAAACACAATCAAACAAATCCTCAGAAAAAATATCAGAGAGGCTATGACCTTGATGAATACTATGAATCCGTAGAAAATGAGAGTTCTATATGGGGAACCATCATGCTTCTTTTAATAATAGCACTCCTTTTTGGATTTGTAATGGGCTTTGTGTTCTTTTCTACAAAAATATAAATATCCTCATAAATCTACGATAATTAAAAAAGAAAAAAGGTATCAGAATAGGTTTCAATATCATTGACCTAAATTCATGATTAAAATGTTTTTTAGCCCCCAACTTGTAAATAATAGTAATGAGTCTATAATGGGTAAAGATAAAGTTAATTTAAATGATATCCACAAAATCACCATACTTACCATAAAAAACGCTCTAAAAAATGTACTTATTTTTAATTTAACTATGCAAAATAGTGATTCTATAACAGAAAAGAAAATATTAGGATCATTTGAATAAATTCAACAGATTAACTAAAGTAAAACTTGCTATAAAAATAGGGGTGTAACTAAGAATTTCTTAAAATAGGAAATCTTTGTTTTGAATTCTTTTTTTAAGTTCTTCTGCTAGTTTTCGGGCTCGTTGAATGTCTGACTGGCGACAACTCACTTCTAACCTTTTAATCTCACCTTTCCAATCAATTAAAACAGTTCCTCTTTCCATCTGGAATGAACCGAATGAACAAGAGTAGGCGCACATTCCACAGCCAAAACATTTGCTTTGATTTAATTCATGTTTTTGGAAAGCTTTCGTTGGACATCTTTCCTCAACCAGACAAGTTTCACACCGTTGACATAACTCTTTTTCGAAAGTAGGTCTTTCATCAACATTATTCCACACATCATATGTGGTCTGGCTTAAAACACTGTGACGCCCTTTTATATCACTAATTGGGAGGGTAATGTCCTCATTTTTGATGAATGTCTTTGTTAGTATTTCATCATTCAGGATGGGTATGGCTGTGGCCACACTGTTGTAAACTTCAGGTCCGGCCCCAGTGCGGAAACCACCCAGATAATATGGATCCATCTTTTTCATATCCGCAGTTATCATCATGTTAGGTTTTTCAGGACTACTTCGCGTTCCAGGACCAATAAATAATCCTTCAGAGTTATTTATGAGTAATTTACTGCCGCTATGGATTGATTTTAATTTCGGATCATTTTGGAGAGGGTTGAGTTCACCACAACCTGAAAATGAAATTCCTTTAAACGGACCTTCCATATCCACTGCATTGAATATTGATGAAACGGGGTTTGATGTTGGATTAGTGAATGCAGTATAATTTTTAAAGGCGAATCGGATTCCAATCATCTGGGCAGTCCCAAAATCATCTAAAAGAGTATTTGATTTTATAATATTTCCTTGGAAGTCTTCAACTTCGATTTCTATTTCTTTTCCTCTGATAAGATCTTTAAATAGGAACCCTCCTCCATATTGGGGGTCATAAATACTTTGGGAGGTCCCATATATCATCAAATCCACGGAACCCAACCATTCATTTGGACAAGGCCCTGGAAATCCAGGAACCCCGTTTAAAAGAATATTTTTAGCTTTTTTGAAGATTCCAGGTTTTGTAACAGGCAGATGGAAAATGGCTGCAGTTCCAGACATGATACCACAAGTCCCAGTAGTAACCACGTCGATATCTTCTGCCCGGGGTTTTTCACCATCTTTCACTAGACTGGTAACTTCTTCTGCAGTAAGAATGGTAGCTTTCCCCTCACAGATCCGATGATTAATATCCTGAATGGTTTTTTTCAACTAAATTCACCTTATCCTGGGAACATCAATTACTCGAAAAATCATCAAATTCAGCTAAATCCATTAAGATTTTTTTGGGCTAAAACATCCTTTAAAGAGTCACGCACATATTTAAGGGCTTCTGGAAGTTTTTCACCCTTTTTTCCAGCTCCTTGTGCCAGATTTGGTTTGCCACCTCCACCTCCACCCATGATTTTCGCGGCTTCTTTAACTATTTCGTTAATTTTCACGCCCTTAGCTATAGCTTCAGATGATCCGGCACCCGCTATTTTCCCTTCACTATTTCCGAGAAAAACCACGTCAATTCCACCATCATCGGTGAGTTTGGTGACCATTTTAACCAGTTCACTTATATCGGCATCTACCTCATCTGCTATGAATTTAAGGGAATTGATATTTTCAGTTTCTTCAATCAGTGTTTCGGTTTTTATATTGGCGATCTGGGCTTTTAATCGTCCTATTTCATTTTTAAATGCTTTCCATTCAGTAAAAAATCGTGCACTGGTTTTGGGAAGTTGATTGGCTTCTACTTTGTACACTGCCGCACTTTCATTTAAGAGAGCATCATTTGTTTGCATGTATTCTACTGCAGCTTCTCCAGCAGAAAATTCAAGACGTTCTATTCCATCTTGGATCCTTTCTGTTCGGTTAACTTTAATTAACCCTATCTGCCCGGTTTGATCGCAGTGAGTTCCGGCGCAAGCCTGAACATCAACACCTGGAATCTGAATCACTCTGATACTTTTTCCAGGAACAACTCCTCCCTGATACAATATGAATCCATATTTTTTCTCAGCCTCAGTACGATCCATCCATTCTGCAGTTACTGGAATATTTTTCATAACCCATCTGTTGGCTATGAGTTCAATTTTTTCGAGTTCTTCTTGACTAATACGCTGGTAATGTGATAAATCTATTCTTGATTTTTTAACACCTTTTTGAGCACCTGCTTGCCATATATGGTCTCCCAGAACCATTCGAGCAGCTGAAACTAAAAGATGGGTAGCAGTATGATTTCGAGCTAGGGAAATTCTACGATTCCAATCAATTTTTCCTTTAATGGTTGAGCCAGTGCGATGTTTAATTTTATCCAGTTTTTCCCGATTGACTCGATGTAGAACAATTCCATCGAGTTTTTCAGCATGTGATACCTTCAATTTTTCCCCTGCAAGATCTAAAACACCTATATCTGATGGTTGGCCTCCTCCTTCTGGATAGAAAAGAGTGTTATCTAAGATTATATTATTTTCATAGAATCCCAGAATTCTAGATTTAAATTCTGTTTCATGAGGAACATCGTAGAATAATAACTCAGTTTCAGGGTAATCTAACTTAACTTGTATTTTATCTTCAACAGTTTCTTCAGAATGTTTGGCTGCAACAAGAGTGTAGAAGTTATCTGGAACTTTGACCATGAAATCTAGTTTTTCTGCAATTTCTGCAACTGTTTCCGGTGGCAAACCCTGTGAATCATAAAGATTGATAAGCATTTCAAGGGGCATTTCATATTTTTCATCTTTTTTAAGGTATTTGATACTTTTTTTAACAATCTGATGTCCCTTGCGGATGGTTTTATGGTAACGTTTATCCTCCAGTTCAATTACATGGAGAATATGTTCCTGATGATTACGGATTTCTGGGTAGGTCTGGGAAAGAAAATTTAGTTGAATATTCATTATGGTTCCCAAAGATTCTTCAAGTCCTAATTTTTTCATGAAACGGATTGTTCTGCGGAGAATTAACCGGGCAAGGTAGCCTTCTTTAACATTGGATGGTATAACTCCATCAGCAAGCATGAACGCTAGGCAGCGTGTGTGATCTGCAATTACGTAAATCGCTTCCATGGGTTCGGTAGCTTCTTTCAACTCTTTTAAAGAGATTCCCAATCTTTCTGCCACTCTACTGCGTAAAGTTTTCAAATCAGCTATATCCTCAATATCCATCATACCTGCTACTTGGGCGTTTTCACCAAGAATTGTATGGTTCAGTTCTACTCCAGCCATTTCTCTGAGTTTTTCAATAACAGGGCCAAAAGAAGCGTCATAAGCAGTGGGTGTTCCCTGGGATATCCAAGCAAATCGTTCCAACCCATAGCCAGTGTCAACTATTTTTAAAGGGATTTCTTCCCTTTTTCCATTGGCTGTGGTGCGATATTGGATGAAAACTAAGGTGGCCAGTTCCACTCCCCTTACACATACTTCATAACAAGGCCCACTATTGCCTCCCCCTTCCCACCATGATTCAATAAATGTTATTTCTTCCTCATCAATTCCAAGATGGGTTATGAAGTCATGACAATATTTCACTGTTTCATCATCCCAGTAAACCTGGTTATCTTCAGAATTAAAGGCATGATGTCCGCCCATAGTGAAGCAAGTCATGTGTCTACCTGTACGTCCTACGTTGTCTACATCGTTAAGTCGAATTGAAGGTTGAGCCACCACCAGGGGATTTGCTGGTGGTTTAACTTGTCCTGAGGTAACCCATGGCTGAAAGTTGTAAATTGATGCTCCCACCAAAAAAACATCATCTCTCCATCTTTTTGCCAGAACAGGGTATCTTCTAATGGGAGTGTGACCTCTCTCCTGGAAAAAACGGATGAATATGTCGTGGATGGAAAATAAGTCATAACTTTGTGATGTGGCTGGATTTCCTATGAACTGATATTCATCACATGGTGCATCACCACATGTTTCTCGTTCATTGATTGACCAAAAATCATTTCCACAAATTTTACAGGTTTTTTTAATGTAACCAAGTTTTTTAAACTGGACAGACATGGTGATCATCAAGAATATTTATTAAAATTTAAATATAAGCGTTAGTATTTGAATCAAACTATGATCAGTATAGATGCTTTGATCTAAGCTTATATTGTTATATATTATTGGTATAATAGTTAATTAGTATTCTTTGCATTGCTTTTAATTTGATATAAGTTTAATCAATAACAAATTAAAGATATCTATTAAAGTATTATTCTAATTTTAAAAAAAATATTTATAAGCCAAAAAGTCCGAAGGACTTCTGGCTTGGGGAAAAATTATCCAAAGAGAGCGCCAAGACCGGCAGCAGCTTCTTCTTCTTTCTCTTCTTCGTCTTCTTCTTCTTTCTCTTCTTCTTCTGCAGTTTCTTCTTCTGCAACTGGTGCACCAGCAGAAGCTGCGGGTGCCGCTGCTACAGCGGTTTTTTCCATTGCTTCTTCAATGTCCACATCTTCTAAGGCTGCAATTAATGCTTTTACCCTAGATTCATCGGCATCTGATCCTGCTGCTTTTAAAACTTTTTTAACACTTTTTTCATTAACTTCCTGACCTGCTGTGTGCAATAACATTGCTGCGTATATATATTCCATGAGATCACCTCAAATTATATCCTTTTTAACTTTAAAACCTTTTAATCCATTTGGATTTATTTATTCGAACTTAAAACTTTTTTATTACATTTTTTTTAAAAAGGCCAATTATCCGAAGAGTGCACCTAAACCTGCGGCAGCATCTTCTTCATTGTCCTCTTCATCTTCTTTTTCCTCTTCATCTTCTTCCTTTTTTTCCTCTTCAGATGGGCTGGTTTTAGCAACACTTGCAGTTGCACTTAGTTTATTGACGAGTTCAGTATCAACTGCGTCAGCATTTTTGGCTGCTGCTTCAGAAGCAAGTGCAAGCATCTGAGAATAGGCTTTTGCCAGTAGAAGATCGGTTGTTTTTGATGTAATAACTTCTGCATTCAAAGCCAAGTTCAATGCTTCTCCAGCTGCTTTTGATATTAAAGCAGGTGTCGAAACGCTGTTGAAAACTACTGCATTAAT
Organism: Methanobacterium sp. UBA353; assembly: GCA_002496805.1. GTDB lineage: Archaea > Methanobacteriota > Methanobacteria > Methanobacteriales > Methanobacteriaceae > Methanobacterium. The sequence goes on from DALO01000002.1 coordinate 155,918, forward strand.
TGAAAGGTTAATTGCTTGAGCGTAGGCTTTCTGTACATCAGATAAGGTTTGTTCCTCGTCAATGGTTAAGATGTCGGAGGTGTAGATAGTTTCATCTTCATAGGCTGCTTTCAAATCGATCCCAACTTCCATTGGATATATATCCAGACGGGTCAGCATACTGGCCACGTCACGTGAGATCTCCTCTCCCTCTGCAACTATGGTTTTATCTTCGGTTATAACTATTTTACCCTTTTCTATTTTTGCAGGGATACCAATCTTCTGCAACTCACCTAGTATGGGGCCAGGCATGAATCCAGTATCACCTTTAGGTACTACAATATCATCTAGAGATATGCTCCCTGCTCTAGCAGGAGCAGGAGTTTTACTACCTTCTAAAATTTTATAGAGTTTGAAAGGGTTCATTTCAGTAAATATTAGGGCGGGTTGACCATCCATATAGTTGGAAAGAGTTTCTACCTTCGTTTTTCCAGAATCGTTTAAAGCTAAATCCATCAAAGTCTTCCTAGACATCTTGATTTTAGCATTTCCTCGAAGGCTCTGACGCATTTTCTGAAGCTGAGGCGCTGGTATGTCAGAAAGATCTGCCATTCCCACTACAGGATGACTTTCAATAAGGGTTTTCAGCTCTTTAATCTCTTCCTTTTTCCATTCAGCTACATTTGACATTAGATCACCCTCGTTACAGGGCCCATAGTGGTTTTTACATACATGGATTTTATCTGGTTACGCCCTTTTTCCAGTTTCTGATCCAGCACGGCCAGAACAGCCTCTATGTTATCTGCTATAAGTTCGTCATCCATGTCCTGTGTACCGACTAATGCCTGTATAACTGGTTGGTCTTTTATTCTAACTTTTACTGTACTTTTAAGCCTCTCCATTATGGGTTCGGGTTTGATGTTGGCTGGAACTGGTTTGGGCATTTTCTTCCGGGGTCCTAATACAGGTCCCAAGAATCTACCTACAAGGGGCATCATATCGGCTTGAGCTACAAAGACATCATGCCTATTGGCAATTTTCTTGGCTTCTTTCCGATCTTTACCTATTTCTTCCAGTTCGGGCTTGTTGATGACCAGATCTGCCCCGGCGTTTTTGGCTTGCAGGGCCAGTTCACCGTCGGCAATAAAGGCGATCTTAACATCTTTACCTCGTCCATTAGGGAGAAGAACTTCCTCGTCCATGCGGTTTTCGGGTTTTTTCACGTCTAAATCTTTGATGGTGATGACCACATCAATAGATTGTGTGAAGTTTCTCGGCTTGGATTCATCCTTGGCCTTCTTCACCGCTTCTAAGATCTCTTGTTTCACGTAAATTCCTCCGAACTCTTCTGGTATGAAAAGTTCAATCTAATGGTTGGATTTATTTGTTCTTGTATTTTGTTGTCTTTAATATATATTTGAGATATAATTTTATGATGATTAGTCACAAGAATTAAGGTTATAAAACTTTCAAATTAGGATTTTTCGACTAATTTGTCGTCGTAAACACCTTGATTGATTTCTTTTTGAACTTCCCGTGGATCTTTACCTTCCACAGTGATACCCATGCTTACACAAGTACCTACAACTTCTTTCGTTGCACTTTTATGGTCAGCTGATAATAAAGCATCAAATTTCATCCTGGCAACCTTCAAAGCCTGTTCAATTTTAAGATCGGCTACTTTGTCTACTCCCGGGTCTTGGGATGCTTTTTCTATCTTTAGTTCGTCCATGATCAGTGCAGTGGTTGGTGGAGTTCCAACTTTAACTTCAAAATCTCTGGTTTCGGTGTCTACTACTATTTTTACAGGTACTTTCATACCTTCAAAGTCTGCTGTTTTCTGGTTAATTTGCTCCACTACTTGCATCATGTTGATGCCTAGGGGTCCAATTGCAGGACCTAGTGGTGGGCCTGGAGTGGCTTTACCGCCATCTATAAGGATTTCAATGGTTTCTGTTGCCATTAGTCTGCCTCCTTCTGTATTAATCTAATTTGATCACCTTTAACTGTAACTGGGATAGGAACTGCAGCTTCGATAAGTTCTAAAACTACATCTTCTCTGGATTCATCAATCCTAACAACTTTAGCTTTTTCTCCTTTAAACGGCCCGGAAATGAGTTCAACAATGCTGCCTTTCTGTATGGAAGCTATTATTGGTTCCGGTTTTAAAAAGCCTTTTACCTCTTCATAGGGGATTTCTCCATCGATTGCTCCTTTCATATGTGGAACTTTAAATGCAGGATTTTGCAAGTCGAGTTTTGTTGACGACTCAACTAATATGTATCCCCTTAAACTTTCTGGAACAAGAACTGCGCTGACTCCGATCCCACTATCTTTAACGTTCCTGGCAATTATTCGGGCCACATTTTTTTCCTGACCTACCAGGGTTCTTATTGCATAAATCAAATTATCACTAACCTTATATCAAATTAAATTATCCAGTACCTTGAATTAATTGGCTGATCATTATAATTATAAAACCTATTACTCCAATGAGGATAATACCAATACCGGTTACTTTGGCCACATTGATAAATTCGTCGCTATCCGGTTTCCTAGAGACTTTCAACACTCTTTGGCACTGTTTGATAAAATTTACCATTGATTCTTTGTTTAGATTCATAAAAATCCCACTTCACATAATTATCAGTAGAAGGAGAAAGTAAAAAATTTAGATATTATAAAAATAGATTATGCCTCGAGGGCATATAAACCTTTGCATGGGGAAGACTGAACAGACTAGGGTTGAATTAGGGGGGTTAGAGAACGAATATAATCCCTAATCAATTTCTTCCCTTTGGAAAAAGGATTTATTTAGAAAACACCATCAATAAATTCTTCTAAGGATGATTCTGGCACTTTTTCTTTATGTCTTTCTTCAATGTATTCTGGTTCGCCGCTATGTATGCCAAATATATATGGTGATTTAACTCCAGCCACTACAATTGTGGTGCGGATGGTGTTTTGCAGTTCTTCTTGGATCTGAGTACCCCAGATGATATTAGCATCAGGATCTAGTTCGTCAGCAACAATCTGTACAACTTTCTCAGCTTCGTTTAAAGTTAAGTCAGAACTTCCAGAAATGTTTATCAGGGCTCCTTTGGCATTGGAAATGTCTAAATCTAAGAGTGGACTGTTCAAAGCTTCATGGACTGATTCAATGGCCCGATCTCCTGAGTCTGATTCGCCCATTCCGATCATGGCCATGCCTGACCCTTTCATTATGCTCCTAATGTCTGCAAAGTCCAGACTTACCAATCCTGGTTTGGTTATGAGCTCGGTTATTCCTTTGACTGCTCTTCCCAGAAGTTCGTCAGCCACCATAAATGCCTTGTTTATAGGCAAATTTGGAGCTACTTCCAAAAGTTTGTCGTTGGGTATCACGATAACAGTATCCGCAGCGCTTTGGAGTTTTTCCAGTCCTTTTTCTGCGTTTTCCCTGCGACGAAGTCCTTCAGCACTGAAAGGCATGGTTGCCACAGCAATGGTCAGAGCACCGATCTTTTTGGCCATTTTAGCTATAATTGGTGCTGAACCAGTTCCAGTACCTCCACCCATACCGCAAGTCACGAAGACCATGTCTGCTCCATCCAGTTTTTCCTTTATTTCTTCATCACTTTCTTCTGCGCATTCTTCTCCGACTTCAGGTATACCACCAGCACCCAGCCCTCCGCAAGTATTTTTACCTATTAAAATCTTTTTATCGGAGACTGAGTAGTATAGATCTTGAGCATCGGTATTCATGGAAATGGTTTCGGCTCCTTCAATACCTATCTCCATTAATCGAGAAACGGTATTGTTTCCTCCGCCTCCAGTTCCAATTACACAGATCTTAGCACGACTTCGTTGAATGATGTCTTCTAATTCATGGTCGATGCTACTATCATATCCATGATGCTTTTCGGTTGTCTTTCTATCCCTTCTTTTTTCGGATTCCTTTATGGTATTGTCAATAATAGATTTCAATCTCTACCCCCACAGCAAATGTTACTTATCTTAAATGTGTTATTGTACTAACTTATATTTAAAAGCAACGGTTTTTTAACCAATAATTCACGACCAAGCAAAGAATTTTTGACTAATATCCAAAGATCATCTCCAACATCTTACCATGGACTGATTGTGAACACACAGATTTCACAACTTTGACAACCGAACCATTGGAGGGTAACATCAACAGTTGGAATCATTAGACTCTAAGGTCTGGGCATAGCAATGATTTCATTTATTCGTAGGTCAAAGAAGTTACCCATGTGTGCTGGCTTCAATACCATGGCAGTGTCAACACCTTTAGCAGTTCCTCCTAGGGCTATAACTTCTTCATCAGTGGGTATTAAGCCTGCATCTGCAGCCATGATGCTAATTTCAACACAAACCTTCACTCCTTGGGAAAATAATCTTAAAGTACCAGCTATAATTTCAACAGGAGTGATACCTCCAAATTTATTACTAATACCTCTTCCCACCCCACTAAGGGAGTGTGAACCCACATATATAGGTATACCTTCACGTTTCAATTTTTCCACGTATTCTTGTTCAAGTTCTAACTCATCTTCACCTCTAAATCCTGCATGGTGGGTGATACTTATTATATTTGCATCAGGCATACTATTCGAAACTTTTACGCTACTTTTCCCGGATACTGATGCCACAACAATGTTTTCAATTCCTAATTCTTCTTTTCTTTCCTTAACTAGTTCTATTAATTTCGCTGTATTTTCAGCACCTGGATTTTCAAAATAATTTATTTTTTTTTCCATGTTCACCCCTCATTTAAGAGTTTGTTAATGATCATGACGTTAATAAATGATATTTCTTTTGTTTTTTTCAAATTCTTCTTATAATTTGTCTTTAAAAATAGAGTATTGGAATTATAAAATTTGTTAGTTAGTTTAAGTTAAAATTATATTCTCTATTGCCACATAATTTGTGGCTAAAAAAGATTTATTAGATATCCAACTAATTTAATATATAATTGAGATTATCTAATTAAGATGAATCAAATAAGGACTAATATATTTTAATGAGTAAATACAATTAAAATATCCACAAAATCTTTTTCAAAAAGTGATAATAATGAATGCCTTTGATTTTCTCACTCCTCAACGCAACCCTAAAACAGGCACTGGAATCACTATGATGTTAGATAAAGGCATGGGTCCGGTAACTGTTATCGATCTCCTTGAAATATCCGGAAAATATGTAGATCTGGCAAAATTCGGATGGGGAACATCTGCCATCCATAATCGCAAAATGATACAGGAAAAGGTGGAAATCTATCATTCTTATGATGTAATCCCTTATCCCGGTGGAACTCTTTTTGAAATTGCTTATTCCAAGAATAAATTGGAAGATTATCTTAATGAGGCTGATAAACTGGGATTTGGTGCGATAGAAATATCTGATGGAACTATTGATATTTCAAAAGAAGAAAGGGAAAAACTAGTTTCCACGGTGAAAAACAACGGATACTTGGTTATAACAGAGGTTGGTAAAAAAGATCCGATAAAAGACCAGTTATTAACCATTAATGAAAGAATGGAAATGGTAAATCATGATATAAAGTGGGGGGCGGACTTTGTACTTATGGAAGGCCGAGAAGGTGGAAAAGGAATCGGTCTTTTCGATGAACAAGGTGATGTTAAGGAAGACGAATTACACATATTAATCAAAGGTACGCAAGTAGAGAAGATAATCTGGGAGGCACCACTGAAAAATCAGCAAACATACTTCATTTTAAAGTTCGGTGCAAATGTTAATTTAGGCAATATTCCTCCTGAAGAAATCACTGCTCTGGAAACCATGCGGCTAGGATTAAGGGGAGACACTTTGGGAAAGGTGAATTTAGGATGATTGAAGAAATAACTATTATCGGGGGTTTTGATAAGCTAGGAAATCCCGAACCAGTGAAAAAAGCTATGATTAAAAAGGGTGAAATATTTGGAGTGGTGGGCCCAACTGGAAGTGGAAAAAGCTCTCTAATCGGTGATATTGAACAACTTTCTCAGGAAGATACATTCTCCAAGAGGAAAATTCTGGTTAATGGCAAAACACCCAGTTACGAAGATCGAACCAACCCTAGAAAGAAGATGGTGGCTCAATTATCGCAAAATATGAATTTCCTTGCGGACATGACTGTTGGCGAATTTTTAAGTTTACATGCTAAATGTCGTGGTGCTCACAGTAAATGTGTTAATGCGGTGGTTGAATTAGCAAATACTCTAACAGGGGAACCCATAAAAAAGGAACATGACTTGACCATCCTGAGCGGTGGACAATCAAGAGCTTTAATGGTAGCAGATGTTGCAATAATAAGTAATTCGCCCATTGTTCTAATAGATGAACTTGAAAATGCGGGAATACGAAAACATGACGCCCTTGAAGCACTTGCAGGTCATGGGAAAATTGTCATGGTAGTTACTCATGATCCCGTGCTTGCTCTTATGACTGATAAAAGAATAGTAATGAAAAATGGGGGAATGCAGTCAGTTGTGGGAACTACTGAGAAAGAAAAGGCTTTATCCCAAAAATTAAATAAAATTGATGGATTAATGTTGAGTTTGCGTGATCAAGTACGTAACGGTGAAGTTATTGATGACATAGAATTAAAGAATTTAGAGTTGTAACATAAATCCTTAAGAATAATCAGCATGAATTAATGCAACCTAAAATAGAATCTGAAAAAATTTTTTCAAACAATGAACTTATTTTCAAGATTTTCATCGAGTACATTTCAAATGAATCTAATAAACAAATTTAATTATATTTACTCAAAAATTAATTTAGGAACAAGAATATATTAATATAATTATTCAAAGGGTGATTTTTAATGAAAATGGTTATTGTGGCTGGAACACCTGGTTCTGGGAAAACTGCGGTTTTAATACATGCATTACAAAACATAAATGAAATAGGATTGAAATCAGCAGTAGTAAAAATTGATTGTCTTTATACTGATGATGATCGAAAATTTGCTAAAATAAATATTCCCACTAAAGTGGGGCTCTCCATGGATATGTGTCCAGATCACTACGCAATTTACAACTTGGAAGAAATGATTAATTGGGCTGATGAAAACCAAGCAGAACTATTGGTAATTGAAACAGCTGGTTTATGTCACCGTTGTGCACCCTTCACTGAAAACTCTTTAGGAGTCTGTGTTATCGATGCCACCAGTGGTCCCAACACACCCCTAAAAGTGGGTCCATTTTTAAGCACGGCAGATATTGCAGTAATCACCAAAGGAGACATGATATCCCAAGCAGAGCGCGAAATATTCCGGGAAAGGATTCTTGAGGTAAATCCCAATTGTAAAATAATAGAAGCTAACGGTTTGAGTGGACAGGGATGTGCTGAATTAGCTGACGAATTTATGAAATCCCAGGAAGTGTCTCTCGATCAGGAGAAACTTAGACATTCCGCGCCACTGGCTGTGTGTACGTTATGCGTCGGGGAAACTAAGGTTAACAAGAAATATCACCGAGGTATACTACGACGTATAGATGGTTTCCAAAGTTATGAGGGAGAATAATTCATTTTATAAGGTGTTTTAATGAGTAAAGGTTCCATTGATATTTCTCAACAAAATAAAGTTTTAATGTTGCTCCCTGGTTACAACTGTGGCATCTGTGGATATGCCCGATGTGATGAATTTGCAGGAGCACTTTTGAAAAGTAGAACACAGCTTGAAAAGTGTCGATTTCTTTATCAAGAGATTTTTCAAGAAGATCTGGCTAAACTACAGGAAATACTAAAGGAAACTAAAGTCATCCCCGATGAAAAGAAGATCATAGGAGTTATGGATAACTATGAAGCGGATATTATTCTAAAACCTCTTCACGGAGAAGAATCATGCAGGGAAACCTTATATCCATTTACTAGGGAAGAGATTAAAGTTGGTGAAATAATAAGATACCGTCCTTTAGGCTGTCCTATAATCCATTTTGCCAATGTACTTGAAGAAAATCATGGTTTAATCACAGTTCATTTAGTAGGCCCCTGCCATCGTATTGATTCAGATGCAGAATTCGAATATAAAGACATTGGAGTTTGCATGGTGGGAGGATTTCAGGGAACCATCGAAGGAAAGTTACCCCGCGTGGGAGAAACAGTCCGATTCTTACCATACCACTGTATGATGCAAAAAGTCCACTCTGGTGTGGTTGTTCAATTAGAGGGAAAACAAGCTATTATTGAAAGTATCGACCTTAAAGTATGGGCACCTCCAGTTAAAGGAAATGATTGACTGTTTTTTTAAAAAATGAAATGGCATTTTACCTGTTCTTAATATAATTCGAGTACTCAAAAATATTTTCCAGTTAACAGAGATTTCCAGTTTTTCTTGTACTGATAAAAATGAATCATAAACATCATAAGCATCACCAGTCAAAAAATGTTGAATATTTTAAATCAAAAAGTAATTTAGCTACCATACCAATTAAAACAGATTATATCAATCCTGGAGAATCTTATGATGTCATCATTGAAGGTGCAGTGAAATTTTTAAAAGATGATGATTTTTTAGTGGTTTCTGAAACACCTTTATCAATAGCTCAAGGTCGACTAGTTGATGAATCAGAATTTAAACCATCTATCAGTGCATACTTCCTGGCAGAGATATGGTCTAAATATTTGTGGGGATATATTTTCGGTCCGATATTACGCATAAAAAAAAGGACAATAAAAAACCTTAAAAAACTCCCCCCGGAGGCACGTTCTCATAAAAAGGTCATATTAACTTACTATGGGTGGAAACATGCCCTTAAACCAGCTTCTGAAGCAGGAGTAGATCTGAGTAATGCACCGGGTACTCTTGTTTCACTACTACCTCATGATCCTCAGAGTGTTTCTGAGGAAATGGAAAGGAAAATTTTAGACATAACTGGTAAAAGAGTAACGGTGATGATAATTGATACTGATGCCACCTATAAACTTAGAAATACCCTGTTCACATCTTTACCAATTTCAATCCACCAAATTAAAAATAATATGGGCATTTTTGGATATTTATTGGGTCGAGTGGGGCAAATAATTGGACCCACTCCGTTGGGTATTTCTCAACCACATAAAATTGAAAATATTATGATGATAGCTGTTGCGGCAGAGGAATGCCAGAAAAATCATGAAAATAACATGGAAACAGTTTACGACATGCAAAAACTTTCTGAAGGGGATTTTAATGACATTACTGTGGAAAAATTGAACTCAATAACTCATATGCCGGCTGTAATAGTTCGAAAATCCAATTGATTACACTAAAATAATTTTCAAATTGGATTTTTATCAAATAAAGATTAATTAAAAAAATATAAATACTATCTGACCCATATACTAATTAACCCAATATATTTTTGACACCCATTAATAAGTTTTACCTCAATGAACACTAGCTTAACCGTGGATTTTATTGACATGCACGAAGGGGTCTTATTAGGGGCGGAGAGAGATATTTTTAACTTCAAAAATTATAGGCAGCTAATTTACGCCAAAACGGGTGTGAAATTAATTAGCATTGCTTGATTAGACATATCAATTTTATAAATAATTACTACCTCTCCGTATTGGAGGTATAGAATGCTTAAATTAAATGATCCTGAAATTCAAGAGCTCTTAAAAATCTCAAAATATGAAGGAGGAACTACGATGCTCAAAGATCCTAATGTGCAGGAAATTCTCATTGATGTAACAAAAGACCATGAGAACAGCATCCCCATTATCCAATGTTTATTAAATGGCAAAAACACTGATGAAGAGATAGCTGAAGAAACTGAAATTAGACTAAATATTGTTAGACGAATTCTATACAAATTATATGATGCTGGAGTTGCCAGCTATAAAAGAAGTAAAGACCCAGAAACTCAATGGTATACTTACAGTTGGAGATTTGAAGAGGAAAAAATAGCAGAAATTATTTCCCAGAAGTTTAAAAAATTTTCTGAAGAAATACATCAATCTTTGGAATATGAAGAAGAAAACATGTTCTTTGTATGTCCCAATGGATGTCGCTATAACTTTGAAGAAGCTTCAGAAAGAAATTTCATATGCCCTGACTGCAACACTAATATGGAATTTCAGGATAATTCATCAATAATAACTGAATTAAAACAATTAAAGGAACGAATGAGTTAAACTTCTTAGCTCCACCATTCTTTATTCCTAATTTTTTAATAACTGGTTTTTAGTAAATTATAAATTTTTTTCATCCAATTAGCGATATTTTCTATCGTATCTTTTTTTAAAAAAATTATCAAAATAATATTAAAAAAAACTGAGGTTGGATATTTCTGAGCCAATATAGTCAATATCATTCAACCGATATCTTAAAAGAATACAATTGTCAGACTTACGTGATAGAACACTCAGAAGCAGTAATGCTAAAGGCAACTGAATTAGCATCTAGATTTGGATCAAATGTGGATGTGGATTTGGTTAAAGCAGGGGCTATTCTTCATGATGTGGGTCGTTCCAAGACTGGCGGAGTAAAACATGCTGTTATTGGGGCTAATATCCTCAAATCTAATGGTGTTCCACCTAAACTTGTGAAAATTGTTGAAAGACATATAGGTGCTGGTATCACCAAAGAAGAAGCTGAACTAATTGGATTGCCTGCTATTGATTATCTGCCTATTAGTCTTGAGGAAAAATTGGTGGCCCATGCAGATAACCTCATACATGGAACAGGTGAGGTTGATCTGGACTTTGTTATTGAAAAATGGCAGAAGAAACTTGGTAAAAACCATCCTTCAATCCCACGAATTATTAAATTGCATAATGAATTGGCCCAATATTGAAACAGATCATACAATTTAAGAATTTTCCTATACACTAAAAATAATCATAAATTGCCTCCAAAAATATGATTAGACGTTCAATACATGATTTATTATTTTTATTGTCTTATTTTTCTTTAAAAATCCAGCTTATTTCACATCCTTTTTTTGAGTTCTTTTTAAAATTTTCTTTAAAACCATTTGCACACGCATTAAAAAAAACTCATCTAAATAAATATCATGTAATTAATATTGATTATGTGTTGATATGGATCAAAAAAGAATTGTAGTGTTTCTGGGACCTTCTCTTGCTTTAAATGATGCTCGTAAAATATTAGACGCTGATTATTATCCTCCTGTTGCAAGAGGTGACGTCGAGGCATTATTAAACGATCTTCCTGATATAATTGCCATCATCGACGGAGTTTTCCACCACAAACCCGCAGTTTCCCACAGAGAAATACTTCGAGCCCTAAAATCAGAAGTTACAGTTATAGGAGGATCCAGCATGGGGGCGTTAAGAGCTACTGAACTCGATTATGCGGGTATGATTGGGATTGGAAAGGTGTATCAAAGTTACAGGGATGGAAAAATAGAATCTGATGATGATGTGGCCATAGTTTTTGATCCAGTAACTCATGAACTGTTATCAGAGGCTCTAGTTAGTATGAGCTACAACTTTCAGATGGCCGAAAAACGGGGGATTATCACCCATAATGATATTGAAATGTTATATGAAACTGCTAAAAATATTTATTATCCTCAAAGAAATTATTTACGTGTTTTAAATGAATCTGGCTTGGAAAAGGATAAAATCAAAAAACTTGAAGCATTTCTGGACGTTGAAGGGATAGATATAAAGGCAGAAGATGCAAAGAAAGTTTTAAAATATATTAAAGATTTAGTTCAGGGATAATATATGGAGCTACAAAGAAAAATCAATGATTTAAAGGCCTTTTTCAAGGATAAAAAAGTTATCATAGCTTTTTCTGGAGGTGCAGACAGTACACTACTGGCTTCAGTTGCAAAAGAGGAGGCTAAAGATGCTCTGGCAGTGACAGTGGATAATGGTGTTATGCCTGCAGAATTTATCAAGAAATCAGAACAGATTGCTAAAAAAATTGGGATAAAACATCATACAATCATAAATAACTTTTTAAAAGACTCTAAATTTAAAATAAATTCCCTAAATCGTTGTTACGTTTGTAAAAATAAAATATACCAGAAATTGGAGGAAATAGCATTTGACTATCACTATGATTTTATAGTTGATGGAACCAACATCACTGATCTTTTTGAAGATCGGCCAGGAATAATGGTAAATATAGAAAAAAACATTAAAACACCTCTGATTAAATATGGATTCACTTATAAAGATGTAAGAACTATTTTGCGGGACATGAATGTTGAATATAATCCATCAACTACTTGTTTAGCCACTAGAATCCCCCCAGGACAAATGATTACTACTAAAAAAATTAATCGCATTAGATATGCTGAGAATTTAGTAAGGAATTTGACTGGTCTTGATGTGGTTCGGGTGAGAGATAATGATGGCATCGCGCTTATTGAAGTTAAAAATATTAGTAAACTCCTTGATAAGGAGTTATTAAATTATTTAGATTCTGAATTTAAGGTTGTTGGTTTTAAAAAGGTGACAATGGATATTGCTAGTACTGATGATTCAGGGATGGAAATGGTTGTTTATAAACCATGTCAAGATAAAAAAAATAGGATAATGTTGGAAATCAAACTTCCATACACTTTAAACCTGCCTGAAACTTGCCACGCACTTCGAAATCTAGGTAAAGTGAAATGTTCCCCTAAATTAGGCATAGCTATGTTGGAAGATAATGGAATAAATATCACAATATTCGACAAGGGTAAAATAGTTGCCCAAAGGGTAAAAGACCAGAAAGAAGCTCAAGATTTATTAACAAAAGTTTTACCATACATACGAAGGCAGAAATAAATTAGAATAAAAAAAAAAATTAAAAATATATTATTCATGGTTAATGATTCCAAGTCTTCAAATTTCTTGATGTATATTTTTTTGGACCTTTCGTCTGAAGGAGGTTAGTTTCTTAAAGAACCCCCGGGCATCATTCCCTGATAAAACAATTATATCTCCTTCAACTTCTAAAACTTCACCGTCCACTTCAATGTTTTCAATTTCTACCATGATTTCAGACGCATCTTCCAAGGTATCGTTGGCAGTGTAAGTGTAATCTAAAACAAGCTTATCATGGGGGTGGATTTCTTGCAAAACTCTTTTTATAGTTAGTTCCATAATGTTGAAGAAAGTTTCTAGTTGAGGATTTCTCTCCCACCATAGTGTGGCCATAATAAATTGGAGGTTTATATCTTGTATTGATACCTCTCCTCCTTTTTTGCCCACAATACGAATAATTTCAGGATCTGATATTATTTTAATGATTGGTTGGGGAATTAAAGTTGTTTCAGACATTTAAATCGTTCAAGTTAATTAATAATAGATTTAATGAGGTCACTTGCCCTTACTAATCCAACCAACTCGCCTTCTACGTCAATAACTGGCATTTGTTCAATATTCCTTTGACGCATTTTGCTTGCACAGTCTTTCACAGCAGTTTTGGTGGTGACTATGGCTAGATCACTGGTTGCAACATCTTTCACCTCTTTATCTGAGAATTGAAGATGATTTTTAATCACATAAAGAACGTTCGTACTATCCCATGACCATTTATCCCCTTCTGTCCCAACCGATGTGTTATGTACAGTCTGTTCAGATACCACTTCACTTTCATCTAAAAAATCAGTTTCAGTAAGTATGCCTGATGGTTTTCCTTCATTACTAAGTGCTAAAATCACCTTTAAGTTAAAGTAACGCATAATTTCAAAGGCTACTTTAAGGGGAGTTCTTTCCCAAGTGGTAGGTACACTGCGGAGCATGTATTTTTCTGCAGGATCGTTGATGTCCATTTTCCATAAGGCTTTGTTAATCAGATCTGAGGCAGTCACTAACCCCACTAATTCCTCTTTATCAACAACAGGCACTCTTCTAATATGATTTTCTGTCATTTTCCGGGCAGCATCCCTTATATTATCTTCAGGACCTACAGTTATCATTTCCCGAGTCATTATAAGAGCAATTTGTTCTTCATCTGGGTTTTCTACTAGGTCAGTCCGGGTTAATATGCCTACAAGTTTTTTAGTGCCTTTTTTTACTACAGGTAATCCTGATACGTTTTTTTCTCGCATTAGTTCCAGTGCATTGCCACGATTTCCAGGTACTTGTATAAAGTGTATTTCCTCTGACATTATGTCCTTTATCTGCATTGTTTCACCAGCCATATGCTGCAACTAAAAAGAATATTAAAAGGTTTTTCTTCAATGAACTGCTAAAACTGGGCATGTTGCTGATCTAACCACTTTTTCTGTTACACTGCCCAGTAAAAATCTGTCTAAACCATGTTTTCCAGAAGTTCCCATAACCACTAAATCAACATTTTCACTTTCAATTGTCTTGAGAATTGAATCAGCAGGTGAGCCTTCTTCAGTTGTTAGCGTTATTTTAACATCTTTAATTTTTGATTCATCTTCACTTTGTGCTATCATTTCTGATATTCTTTCAAGGGATCTCCTACCTTCTTCCTTTAACATTTCTTTAATTTTTACTATGAGGTCTTCTGCCGGGAGCCCTACTAATGAAGATGTTTCAATAACATTTAAAACGATAATTTCAGCACCGCTTCTACTAGCTATCCAGATAGCATGTTCAGCCGCTTTTTCAGCAAATTTAGAGCCATCTGTAGGTAATAAAATTTTCTGGTACATTTGTTTCACCTCATATATATTAATTTACCATCTGTCACGAGACCTATTATGTTTTTCGATTCAGTGCGATTGATCAGAGACAGTATAGGGTTGTCGGACAACAGTTCTACCATCATGATATCTGCCACCATACCCTCTTGAATACATCCAAGGTTAAGGTTCAAGGCTTGACCAGCATTTACTGTTGCCATCTTTAAAATTTCTACTGGGGGGAAATATTCTTTATAAAAACCTCTGGTTATTTTTAGGGCGTATTCCATCTCTCTAAACATGTTAGGGGAATTGAACATCACATTATCTGTTCCCAATAGTAGATTAATTCCCCTACTCCACATCTCTTTTATGGGTGGTATTCCAACTGAAAGAGCACCATTGGAACGGGGGCAACAAACCACTGATTGTTTTCCATTTGTTAGAAGATCCAAATCATTATTAATTGGTGATGTAAGATGTATCAGAAAGTTAAATTCACAGTCCAAAGCTCTTTCTACTTCTGTTTTTCCAGTAGATTTAAGAGAGTTTCGTTGCACTTGTTCATATTCAGCAGCATGAATTGCAGAAATTTTCCCAACTTGTGAACATGTTTCAGTTATTATTTTGGCGACTTCATCATCAACTTCCCCGAATCCACTTAGACCAACACCATCTGCATATTTGAGAAGTTCCAGGGAATTTTTTCTTATTTCATCAAAATCATCATTGAGATGTTCAGCGCCAGATTTGTAAGATGGATCTTTGATGAAGGTATTCTGACGTCCCAGGACAATTTTTCGTATTGGTATGTCTTTGCTTGCTTCATCGATCTGTGAAATACCATTAACTCCTCCTTCCCTAAAATCAACTATAGTAGTGGTTCCTGTTCCAAGCATTTCCTTTAAAGAATTCCTCATTGAACTACGAATATCTGAAGGGTCAGTTTTTGCAAGTAATCTGTGTTTTAGTCCGTTTGGAGGTTTCACAACATTTTCAATCGGCTCTCCATCACCAATATCTTTAGCAACGGAATCTCCCAAGTGCACATGACTGTTGATTAAGGATGGAGAAACTATGCATCCTTTAACATCTATTTCTCGCCCGCCAGAAGCGTGAGCTGAAACTTCCACAATGTAATTATCTTCAATGAGAATGTTAGCTTTTTTTGGCTCCAGTTCTGGGCCATATAGCACCAATCCGTTTTTGATGTTAAGCATACACTGAAATGTATGTTTTTGGGATATTTATCATTAACTTAAAATTGAAATGGCTTTTCATAAGTTTGGATAAAAAAAATGGATATAATAAAATTAGAAATTATCAAAAATGGATATAACTAAAATTAAATAATTTAAAACATTACACTTATTTATGATACTCTTTTAAGGATTTAACTCCAATTTTTCCTTTTTCTACATTTTCTATGGCATTTAAAGCAGCTCTAGCACCAGCTAATGTGGTTACATATGGTATGCCTAGTTCAACAGCCATTCTTCTAATGTAATACCCATCATCTGCTGATTGTTTACCCGAAGGAGTGTTAATTATCATGGCTACTTCGCCATTAAGAACAGCGTCACGAATATTGGGTGATTCCTGACTAACTTTACGTATGATATTTATTTCGACTTGATCTTGCACTGCTTTAGCTGTTCCACGGGTGGCGATCAATTCAAAACCAAGTTCTTTCGCCTTTTTTGTAATGTCCACGATTTTGTCTTTATCTTGATCCCTAACACTGATGAAGATGGTGCCTTTTTGTGGCAGATCCATGCCTGCAGAAAGTTGTGCCTTATAATATGATATTCCAAAGTTTGAATCGATCCCCATGCTTTCTCCAGTTGATTTCATCTCAGGTCCCAGTATGGAATCGGCTTCCGGAAGTTTAATGAAAGGGAATATGGATTCTTTAACAGCAACATGATCTATTTTTACTTCATCTTTCAGTCCAAAATCTTTCAGTGTTTTCCCTATCATTAATTCGGCAGCTATCTTAGCTAATGGAACACCAACTGCTTTACTTACTATCGGGACAGTTCTACTTGCCCTTGGATTTGCTTCTAATATGTAAACCTTTGGATTATCCTTTTCATCCATTTTAACTGCATACTGGATGTTTATAAGACCCACAACATCTAATTCGAGAGCTAATTTAATAGTATGATCTTTAATTGTTTTTAAAACATCTTCCGGAATACTTTGCGGTGGTATGACGCAAGCAGAATCTCCTGAATGCACTCCGGCTTCTTCAATATGCTCCATGATCCCTCCGATGAACACCTCTTCTCCATCAGATAAGGCATCAACATCTATTTCAATGGCATCTTCAAGGAACTTATCCACTAGTATAGGATGTTCAGGTGAAATTTGAACAGCTTCTTTCATATATTCCTTGAGCTCATTATCATCGTAGACTATTTCCATGGCTCGACCCCCTAACACATATGACGGTCGCACCAAGACGGGGAATCCAATTCGTTCAGCTGCTTCACTAGCTTCTTCAAATGAAAAAGCAATTCCATAATCAGCTTGAGGTATCCCCAATTTATTAAGAACTTTAGTAAATCTTTCCCGATCTTCAACTCGGTCTATACTCTCATGTGGTGTTCCGAGAATGTGCACTCCTTCACGGGCCAGAGGAACAGCAAGGTTTATGGAAGTTTGACCTCCAAACTGCACCACCACTCCATAGGGGTTTTCTTTGTTTATTATGCTCATAACATCTTCCAAGGTGATGGGCTCGAAGTAAAGTTTACTGGATATGTCATAATCAGTACTTACTGTCTCAGGATTGTTGTTAATTATAATAGTTTCAATATCCTCATTTTTAAGAGCCATTGCTGCGTGGACACAGCAGTAGTCAAATTCTATGCCTTGGCCGATACGTATGGGTCCAGCACCAATAATTATAACCTTTTTCTTATCAGTAACTATTACTTCATCTTCATCTTCATAGGTACTATAATAATAGGGTGTTTGTGCTTCAAATTCTGCTGCACAGGTATCTACCATTTTATATGTTGGGATAATTCCTTCTTTTTCCCTGGTTTTTCTAATAGTTTCTTCTTTTAAACCGGTTATATCTGCAATTTTACGATCTGAAAAACCCATTTTTTTGGTCTTAAGCATTATTTGAGGATCAAAAATATTTTTTTGATTTATTTTTTTCTCCCAATCTACTATGTTTAGTATTTTATTGAGGAAAAATGGATTAATTTTGGTTATTGAATGGATATCATCAATTTTCATACCAGACTTGATTGCACTGTAAATTTGGAAAAACCGATCATCAGTTGCATTTTTGAGTTTATCTTCATCAAATTCTACATCATCAAATCCATATCTTCCCACATCTAAGCTGCGGATGGCTTTGTGGAGAGATTCTTCTAGTGTTCTTCCAATGGCCATCACTTCTCCAGTAGACTTCATTTGGACTCCAATTTCTCTACTGATCCCTTTAAACTTATCAAAAGGCCAGCGTGGCACTTTACTTACTATGTAGTCTATACTGGGTTCGAATGAGGCCGGTGTTTTTTGGGTGATATCGTTCTTGATCTCATCTAAGGTCATGCCAACCGCAATTTTTGCTGAAATTTTGGCTATTGGGTATCCAGTAGCCTTAGAAGCCAATGCACTGCTACGGCTCACCCGGGGATTTACTTCAATAACTTTGTACTCACCGGTTAATGGGTGAACAGCAAACTGTATATTACAACCTCCCTGGATTCCCAGGGCACGTATGATCTTGATTGAAGCTTTTCTAAGTTTTTGATTATCTGCATCTGAGAGGGTTTGTGCAGGAGCCACTACTATACTTTCTCCGGTATGAATTCCCATGGGATCAAGGTTCTCCATGTTACACACAATGATGCAAGTATCGTTTTTATCACGCATTACTTCATATTCAAATTCCTGCCAGCCCAGTACAGACTGATCAATGAGCACTTGATTAATATAACTCATGTCTAATCCTCTGGTGGCAATTTCTTCCAATTCTTGATTATTATGTGCAACTCCGCCTCCAGTTCCACCCAGAGTAAATGCTGGTCTAACAATAACCGGAAATCCTATTTTTTTAACTGCTTTAAATGCTTCATCTAACGATTTAACGGCTTTAGCTTGAGGAACAGGTTCGTTGAGATTTTTCATGAAGCTGTCAAAGAGGTCACGGTCTTCCACGTTCTTGATTGTCTGGATTGATGATCCTATTACTTTCACTCCTTCCACTGCACCGATTCTTTCCAAACCAGTAGAAACATTCAGCCCAGTTTGCCCTCCCATAGTCGGTAAAATAGCGTCAGGGGATTCCTTTTTTATGATCTGAGCCACAATTTCAGGGGTTAATGGTTCCACATAAACCTCATCTGCCATGTCTGCATCGGTTTGGATGGTTGCGGGGTTACTGTTAACTAGCACGGTTTTTATACCTTCTTCTTGGAGGGATTTGCAGGCTTGTGAGCCTGAATAATCGAATTCAGCAGCCTGACCTATTTGAATGGGTCCTGAACCTATAATTAGTACTTTATTAATATCTTTGTCCCGTGGCATTTCTAATCCTCTTTTATTCAATTAATGGCTATTTAAATTTCATAAATTTTAAATATATAAACTCGTCAATTCTTTTTTATATCTTCTAAAAAGTGGTCAAAGTGGTAATCAGTGTCTTTGGGGCCTGGTCCAGCTTCAGGATGATATTGAACGCCTATTATGGGAAGTTCTTCGTGTTTCACGCCCTCTACTGTGTTATCGTTTAGATTAATTTGAGTTACTTCTAATGGTAATCCTTCACATGACTCCCTATCTATTGCAAAACCATGATTTTGAGATGTAATAGTAATTTTACCGGATTCAAGATCTTTAACTGGCTGATTTGCACCTCTATGCCCAAATTTCATTTTGTAAATTTTGGCTCCGAAAGCAAGTGAAATGATCTGCTGCCCTAAACAAATACCAAAGATCGGGAGTTCTTCAGAAAGTTTTTGCACAATTCTAATTCCTTCTTTTACTCTACTAGGATTTCCAGGACCGCTTGAAATTAACAGACCTTCGGGTTCATAATCTAATATTTCTTGTGGGGGGGTGTTATAGGGTAATATAACCACACCAATTTTTCTTTTTAAAAGTTCATCTATGCTGTTATTCTTCACCCCATAATCCATGATAACAGCCCTATTTCTATATTTTTCCCCCAAAATACGTGGTTCTGTTACGGACACTTTGTCCACCAAGTCAATATCCTCAATTCGGGGTTGTGTTCTGGCCATAGCCAGTAATTCTTCATCATCAACTTCTTCTGTAGCCAGAGCACCCTTCATGGTTCCATGCCTGCGAATATTTAGAGTGAGTGCCCGGGTATCGATTCCACTTATTCCCGGAATTTTATTTTCATCTAAAAATTCTGATAAGTTCTGTTCACTTTGTCTGTGAGATGGATAACGAGTTTCTTCCCTTACTACAAATCCTTCTACTTTTATCCCGTCTGACTGATACCAATCCTTTGATATTCCATAATTTCCCTGTAGTGGATATGTGGACATTAGTATATTACCTTTGTAAGAAGGATCAGTAAGGGATTCAACGTATCCAGTCATTCCAGTTGCAAATACAACTTCTCCTGTTTTAATAGTGGAATAACCAAATCCCTCTCCTTTAAGTATTGTACCGTCCTCTAAAGCTAATTTCGCCACTTTTTTCATTCAATCACCATACATTATTATGTGTTGATTTTAGGGTATTTTATGCTCATTTCCAGTTTTTTTTGGCACTTCCGGTTCTTCTACTTCCAGAAATTTATCCATGATTACGGCGTCTTCACCATCTTCATAATAATTAGTTACCGGTGTTCTTTCGGCAAAACCCATGTTTCTATAAAATTTACGGGCACCGCGATTCCCTTTTCTAACTTCGAGACATATATTTTCCACGTCATATTTTTTAAAGATCTCCTGAGCAGTTTCTACCAATCGGGTTCCGATTTTTGTTCTTCGATATTTTTTATCCACTGCAATGGAGATAATGTGACCGTCATTCTCAAATCTGATCCAAAATATAATATATCCTACTACCATATTATCTTGCTGGGCTACTAGAAATCCAGCCCCCAAGTTGTAAATATCTACCAAAACATTGGCAGGATAGGGGTCATCAAATGATGCTAATTCAATTTCCAGGACTTTTTTCACGTCTTGGCGTTTGAATTCTCTAATTATCATGAATATCTCCATTTAATTGAAGTGATTGTATGTGGAATGATTTTATTGAGTACATCATCAAACATTATTCTAATAGTCCCATAATTGTGGAAATAGGGGTGGGAAACTTTCTTAAGGTTGCCCTTTACTTGAAGGAGCATCTTAAAGTCAATATCATCATGACCGATATTAAACCTTACCATGACCAAGTCATCTTAGATGATATTAGGCAACCTGACTTAAAAATATATGAGGATGCAGGACTCATCTATTCCATAAGGCCTCCAGAAGAATTGCACCCATATCTGGAGAATCTTTCTGACTCCCTAGGGGTTGATCTAATTATAAAACCACTTTCAACTGATTTTATTAACACTTGGAAGAAGATGGATTTGATTAATTACAAAAAAGCAGTTTTTTATAAACACAGTTTTAAATAATAAATTTATCAAAATAGGGTCATATTAAAAAAAATCATAACAATTTTTTTTTCTATGTATCAATCTTAACGGTGTGCTTTAATCATGAAATGGGAGAATTTAAGTGTAGATGAAACTTTAAAGGAATTAAATTCAAGTTTAAATGGAATAACCAATGTCGAAGTACAAAAACGCCTTTTAGAGCATGGTAAAAATGAGCTGGTAGAGGAAAAAAAGCCTGGACCGATACAAATCTTTTTAGGCCAGTTCATGGACATCCTCATATCTATACTTATCATAGCAGCTATTGCTGCTTATTATGTTGGAGATACTCTGGATGCAATTGTCATAGTTATCGTAGTCTTTATAAATGCTGTTGTTGGTTTTATTCAGGAATACCGTGCAGAAAAAGCAATGGAAAAACTTAAAGGTATGATATCCAGTGAAGCAGTTGTTATCAGGGACGGTCAAGAACAGAAAGTACCAGCCGGAGAACTCACTATAGGGGATATAGTTCTTTTAGAAGAGGGAAATAATGTTCCAGCCGATCTTCGTATAATTGAAAGCCATGACCTATTAATAGATGAATCTGCTATGACTGGGGAATCTTTTCCCGTTGAAAAACATCCCAAAATCAAATATTCGGATGATCATGCCAATGAAAACATGGCTTATATGGAAACTAATGTTTCTTCAGGTCGGGGAAAGGGAGTAGTAGTAGAAATTGGTATGGACACTAAGATTGGTAAAATTGCGGAGATGATACAGGAAGAAGAAGAACAAACACCCCTACAACAAAAAATTGCCAGTTTAGGTAAGACATTGGGGTTATTAGCTCTGTTAGTATGTTCAATTGTATTTGTACTTGAATATTTGCAGGGAATACCGCTAGTGGAAACTTTCATGACAGCAGTTGCACTGGCAGTGGCTGCAGTTCCTGAGGGTCTTCCAGCTATTTTAACCTTAACTCTAGCTCTGGGAATGCAGCGAATGGCACGAAGTAATGCTATCGTCCGAAAATTATTAGCAGTAGAAACTCTTGGATCTTGTAACGTAATATGCACAGACAAAACCGGAACACTCACCCTGAACCAGATGACTGTTCGCCAAGCCAAGGTCAACGATCCAAAAATGATTTACACAATTTCTGCACTTTGCAATAATGCCACACAATCTGATGGAAAAATATTAGGAGACCCCACAGATGCGGCATTATTAGTATATGCTGATGAAAATGGTTACAACCGCAAAGAACTGGAATATAAACATCCTCGCCTACTGGAAATTCCTTTGGACAGTACCCGGAAGAGGATGACCACTGTAAACCAAATTGAAGATGAACAGTATTTACTGATTAAAGGAGCTCCAGAAGCCCTCCTGAAACGATGTTCTGAAATTGAAAAGAAAGTTGGTGTTTCCCCTCTAAAACCGGGGGACATCGATTATTTAATGAAAGAACTACATCAAATGACTGGGAACGCACTTCGGGTCCTTGGTTTTGCTTATCGTAAGTTAGATCCTGAAGAAAACTTAAATGATAAAGAAGCCCTGGAAAAAAATCTTATATTCGCAGGTCTGGTGGGCCTGATGGATCCACCACGGGAAGAAGCTAAAGAAGCCATAGCAATAGCTCAAAAAGCAGGGATAAAAGTTGTAATGATCACCGGAGATCATAAGGACACTGCTGTGGCTATAGCTCGAGAAATTAACCTAACTGATGATGAAAAGATTGTTGCCCTCACTGGATCTGATCTGGAAAATCTCAGTGACCATGAGTTTGAAAGTATGGTAAACGATGTCAGTGTATATGCCAGAGTATTTCCTGAACAGAAAGTTCGCATTGTAGAAACCCTAAAAAAGATGGGCAATGTAGCATCAATGACTGGTGATGGGGTAAATGATGCTCCTGCACTTAAAAAAGCAGCTATTGGTGTGGCAATGGGAAGTGGTACTGACGTGGCCAAAGAATCTGCTGATATGTTACTGCAGGATGATAATTTCTCCACCATAGTAAAAACAGTGCGTGAAGGACGCACTATTTTTGATAACATCAGACGGTTTGTCCGTTTTCAGCTTTCAACCAACATCGGAGCCATACTTACCATAACATCAGCATCAATTTTTAGCTTACCAATTCCTTTTAACCCCATACAAGTTTTATGGATTAACATTATAATGGATGGACCACCAGCCCAGTCTTTAGGTATTGAACCACCAGAAAAAAATGTTATGAATCGTCCCCCACTAAAAGAAGAGATCATCCCTCGTAGGAGTCTCTTAAAGATCGCTATCGCAGGAGTGGTTATGACCATCGGAACCTTGGCTCTCTACTCATATATTTTAGGAACTGATCTATCTCCTGCCCATGAAAATGTAAAGGCCATGACAATGGCATTCACAGTTTTTGTCATGTATCAAATATTCAATGTATTTAACTGCCGATCTGAACGCGGATTTTCTAATAAATTCCTTTTTTTGGCAGTGATAGCGTCGATTCTTCTTCAATTGGGAGTTATATATCTGCCATTCCTTCAAGAAATCTTCAGAACTACAGCGCTAGGTGTCTTTGATTGGGTTTTAATTCTGTTAGTTGCAAGCACCATCCTGGTTAGTGACTGGCTGGCAGAAAGATTTATATAAAAAAAATGTTTCAAAGGCTGATGAATAGCCAAGGGGTTTATAATGAATGTATTAGTAATGGCCGGAACCAGCGATGCTAGGGAGATTATAAAATGTCTATCCAAGGGCAATGTAACTATTCTGGCTACTGCCACAACTCGCCATGGAACGGACCTAGCACTCAGTTCAGGAGCTAGTAAAATTCTGGAAGGACGTTTTAATTCTGACCAGTTGCTTAGGATAATAAACAAAAACCATATCCAAATTTTAATCGATGCAACTCATCCTTTTGCTTCTTTGGCCACTCAAAATGCCATAACTGCATCTGAAAATTCTGGAATACGATATATACGTTTTGAAAGACCTCAAAGTGAGCTTCCAGACAGTGAACTCATCCATAAATGTTCTTCTTTTGAAGAAGCCGCCCACAAAATATTGGAAATAAAAAAAGAAAAAAAAGAGGATGCACTGGAAAAAAATCAAGGAGGGAAAATTTTACATCTTGCTGGTGTGAACACATTGCATCATCTCACCAAAAGGATTACGCCTCATTTAGTTGTGGTTCGTGTTCTTCCAGCTGTTTATTCTATTGAAAAATGTTTCAAACTAGGCATTCCTCACGCTAACATAGTGGCTATGGAAGGAATATTTTCCACAAAATTTAACCGCATCCTAATGGAAGAATACCAGATAGAGATTGTTTTAACAAAGGAAAGTGGAGATAGTGGTGGGGTCACATCTAAAATTCAAGCTGCACTTGATCTTAATATCCCAGTGGTTATTGTCATGCGGCCTGAAATAAAAGAACTACAGGGGAAAAAGGTATTTGATGATGTAAACTGTGTATGTGATGAAATTTTATCAAATCAAGAAAAATAGTCAGAACTTATGTATTGAATTGGGATAAGCCTCAGCTCGCCCATCAGTCATCATGTTTTCAGAGCTCATAGGGTTCATCATTGGCTCGATATAGTTTAAACAAATATTTAAAAAATTATAAAAAAATAAAATTATTGGAGTCACGGTGCCTAACCGTACATCACTCCGGCTTCTTTTCGTATTTCATCGTCGCGTTCCATGCCTATTATTTTATCAACAGCATCCAGGAAGTCATTCATACTTACGATAGGCTTTTCTTCCCGTATTGCGAACATACCTGCCTCGGTACAGATTGCTTTTAGATCAGCTCCGGAAGCGCCTTCACTTAGGCTTGAAACAAGATCGATATCGACATCGTCATCAAGAGTCATATTTTTGGTGTGAATCTTGAGAATCTCTTTCCTACCATCTTCATTGGGTATTGATACTTCGATAAATCGGTCGAATCTTCCAGGTCGCAGTAATGCTGGATCCAAGATGTCTGGCCGGTTAGTGGCGGCCACTATTCCCACATCTCCTCTTCCTTCAAATCCATCCATTTCTGCTAATAATTGCATGAGGGTTCTTTGAACTTCACGGTCACCACTGGTAGAACTTTTCAGTCTCTTGGCAGCAATGGCGTCGATCTCATCAATGAAGATTATACTTGGGGATTTTTCTTTAGCTAATTCGAAAACTCCTCGTACAAGTCTGGCACCTTCTCCAATGTATTTTTTAACGAATTCAGAGGCCACAATCTTAATAAATGTGGCATTTGTTTCGTGGGCCACTGCCTTGGCCAGTAAAGTTTTACCAGTACCAGGAGGTCCGTAAAGAAGAACTCCTTTTGGTGGTTCAATACCTATCTCTGTGAATAATTCTGGTTTTTTAAGTGGGAGCTCGACGGTCTCTTTAATCTCCACTATTTGCTCCTCGAGTCCGCCTATTTGTGTGTAACTTACATCTGGTTTCTCTTCAACTTCCATACCAGTTACGAGAGGGTCCTTTTCTGATGGTAAAACACTGACAATGCTGAAAGTCTGCTGGTTTAGAGCCACTCTGGCTCCAGGTTCCAGTGAATTTTCATCTAAGAAACGTGAATAACCAATTACAAAGTGGGGCCCGGTACTGCTTTTCACTACTACCTTACCTTCGTCTAAAACTTCAGTTACAGTAGCAATTACCAGCGGCGGTGATCTGAACCTTTCAATTTCTCCTCGGAGGGATTTAACTTCACGGTCCAATCTCATCTTCTCATTTTCAATCAGAAGTTTGTCTTTTTCCAGTTTCCTGACCTTCCACATCAAATTCCTTTTGGTTTTGGCATTATCCTCTTTAAGGATTTTAATCTCCTTTTTAAGGTCTTCTATTTTTTTTAAGATATTTTGTGATGTTTTTTCCATCTTACAAGTTCACTCCTCATAGATTTGTGGAGAAAAATAATATCCGCTTTTTTTGATATTATTTGTTGCTTTTATTGTCTTTAATAATATTTAAGTATTGAGGTGTCTAATTATATACCAACTAAAACTAAAGGGATCAGCATGAGATGCGAGATATGCGGAAAAAAAGTTACTGGAAAACCAGTAAGAACGAAAATTGACAATTCAATCATGTCAACATGTAATGATTGTTCTAAATTCGGTAAAATACAACGAGAACCTCCAAGGCCCAATCGAGGCCCCGGTAGCCGGGGTTCTGTGGGTCGAAGACGAACATTCAGATCTCAGGAACCAACCCATGAAGTTATTGAAGACTATCAGAAGGTCATCAGAGAAGCTAGGGAAAAAAAAGGTTGGTCTAGAGAAGATCTGGGTGAAAATATTTACGAAAAAGTTTCGGTTATTAACCGTCTGGAATCAGGAAAAATGGTCCCGGATTTGAAACTAGCAAGGAAACTCGAAAAAAGTTTAAATATCACCCTACTGGAAAAAACAGAAGAAGCACAACTCGATGAATCAAATAGTTTAAATAGGCGAAAAGCCACAATTGGGGATGTTGTGCGGATAAAAAAAGTTAAATAGATTTTATCTTCCATTTTTTTAAATAGGAAGATAGGGTCAATGTGAAGATCAGTTTTTATTTTTTTTAGCAGAATAGTATCCTTTCAGTGTTGGCAGGGTACTGTAAATTTTTTTAAGCTCTCCCCATTGAGCATATTCTTGACTAATAACCATGATGTGTGCTGGGGGATGGATATTCCTTATCTGGAGAATACTACGAGTTACATCCTCTTTAACTGATACAAGAACAGCATTTTTTGATTTAGATCTCAACTTATCATTTATTATTTTTTTTGCAAATTCATCGGCCATTTCAGAATCAATAATTCTTGGTTTTCCAGTTATCTTAAGCTTTGCGTGTCTTTCGATATCTGCCAAGCTGTTAAGAATTTTTGCCTGGCTTTCAGCGCGTATTAATATTAATGTCATGTGATGGATTACCGCCTGTTTTTATTGAATGAACTGAATAGCGTGCTCCGGAATAATACCAGAATTATCAATATAAGTCCAATAGCTGTTTGAATACTTCCAACAATATCCAGTATTGATGAATTAATAGGTAAATTCCATGATGGGGATGATCTATGGTTGGGGAGTGGATTGAAATAAATTCCAACTGAACGGGTGCTTTCAACTATGTTTATATCTTTTGGTTCGATGTAATTAACACCAAGGAGATAACTGTTGTCTATGGCTTTGTTAATATCACTTGCTATTGTGGCAGTATTGTATCCTTTTTTCTTAACAGAGTATTGAACAATCTCTTTTGTAGTTCCACTGACACCTACATTGTCAGTTCCATATATGTACACATTTGTGCTGTTTTTGGTGACAGTGATACTATCTTTCAAGAGATCATAGGCGTAAATAGTTTTTAACGCGGTTCCATCGTAAGGGCAAGTATGATAGTTTTCTCCTGCGGGGAATGAAACGCTCCAGCCGCATTCGGGGCATGATTTGGAATAGGGTTCATCCAGAGGGTAACCAGTTGTGTTTAATTTGGAAGGTGTAAACATATCGCCAGTAGTTAAGGATGATACGAGGTTATTTCCTCCTCCCCCATATTTTTCCCCGGCATTTTTGGCTACCATTTCAAAAGATGCACCCAAAATCTCAGTAGCAGGGTATCCATCTCGAATCATTTTACCAATCATTATAGCAGTATCCTTTCGCACAGTTGTGGATGATCCGTATAATGGGTTTCCATGGGTGTTACGCAAGTGTATTATTGCTCCTTTTTTACCAGGAGGTAGTGAAGCTAATCCTCCTGATGCGGGAGTTGCAGTTATGGTACCATCATCATCAACTGTCACCACGTATACATCGAATGATCCTCCCACAGCTGCACCGATGGTGGGCCCTCCACACATAATTCTAATTCCAGGGAAATTACTGGCGGCACTGGCAGCATTTGATGCACTTTCACCGTTGTTAAGTCTTTTGATTGTTTCAACAATGGCACCCAGTCGGGGGGTTTGATTACCTTCACCACCCGAAAGAACAGTAAAATGATGCTCTTTGGACATAATAAATGTGGATTGAAACATGTTTTCTGCAAATGACATGCTACCGCCTGCAGCTCCATTGGGATCTTTCCCTGTAGGGTCGGTTATGATAATTATGTTGCAAGTAGCTGCTGAGGTGTTAACCACCAGTACCATTACCAGCAGAAGCAACACAATTTTGGGTAAACTTTTTTTAATCATTTGCATCACCAATTCATGTTTATCTATTTGGTTTTACTTCAACTGTGGAAAAGTCTTCTATAACGTTAACCGTCAATATTCCGGTTTCTTTGTTCAATTTAACATCAACAGCTTTTATAGGCATTACACTTGTTCCAGGAATAGTTGAAAGTTTAGCTGCCTCACGTGCATTATTCAGGGCTTCATTCATTGGAACATTTCTTTTTGTGGTAACGAGAGTGTCCCCTTGAATGTAACTACCTGTTCTGAAACCGACATTGTTAATGTTGACTCTTATGGAGTCGGTGGGCACGACGTCGTTTCCTTTAATTATTACACCAGCTATTGGAATTCCATGTTCTGTTTCAGTAGATGAAGCATATGACATATAAGACATCAATCTACCAGATGTTATAAGAATAAAAGCCAGCATTAGAATGATCAGTGTGTCTCTCCTTACTTTTATGAACATTTCTCTCACCTTATTTTTATAGCTTGTCTAATCAATTTAAATCTGCTAAAAATTTAATGTTTTCTTTAAATTTAACTGCAGCTTCACCAATGCATATCACTACATCTGAATTACATTCTAATCCTTTTTTTAGTCCTTCGATTACTTGTTCTTTAGTGGCACCTAATGTTCCGTTGCGGAATTTGTCGGGTGCATTATCAGTTAGTTTGATCTTTCCTGATGAAATATATTTTCCTGCTGCTTGCCTAGAGTCATAGGAGGCAGGTATTATAAAATCAGCATTATGTATTGCTTTTTCCATAATATCCAAATTTCCAGCAGTTCCAGATTCTGAAGAGATAGTTATGACCGCTGTTAATTTTTCATAGGTCTTACTCAACTCTCTTAGCACGGTTTCAACACCTGAGGGGTTGTGTGCGTAATCAACGATTAAATCAACCTTTTCACCACGATGAATATATTCAAGTCGTCCTGGAACACCTTTAAAATCTTTAAGATATTTTTTTATGTCTTTTAATGGTATTTGTAATAGTTCATGTGCTGTGGCAATTGCTCCCATGGCATTGTAAACATTATGAAGTCCTTTTATACCCATTTCCATTTCGATCACTTCATTAGGGGTTTGAAGTAAGAAAGTGTTTTCGTTTATATTTTTGGCCAAGTAATCTGGAGTGGGTCGTTTCAAACCACATTGACATTCATAGTAACCTACTCCTGAGAGTGTTTCACTTACCATAATTTCCTTTTTGCACCAACAAAGCTTTTTACTTTCTCCTTGAGAATCATGGTCCACTCCAAAAGTTACAACCCTACCATCATACTTTAATTCTGCAAATAGCCCCCAGATAGTTGGATCATCACTATTAACCACTAACATTTTTCCTTGAAGCTCTTCTAGGAGTTCACCTTTTATAAGAGCGTATTTCAAGAAATCATGTTCATCATTCAAATGGTCTGGGTTTATGTTGGTTATAACACCACAAGAAGGATGACATCTTTGGAGTGTGAATTTCAAGTCACCTTTTTTTCCTTCAGTTCCTGTTTCTAGCACTGCTACGTCTCCACTGAGTCTGCACTGTAATGGGGGAATGTAGTCAACATTACCCTGTAGTGAGTTGAATCCATGTTCAGTGGGCTTCAAACCAGTCATGTAACAGAAATGTTTAAGAAGGGTTGTGGTAGTTGTTTTGCCATTGGTTCCACTTATGCAGATAACTGGTTTGTTGGGTTTGATTTTTTCTAGAAGATCGTCTACTTCTATTAGCTGAGCATCACTATCAATGATCCTCTGAAACAATTCTGAAGTTTTAGACAAGCTTGGTGGGGGAAGTATGTAATTAGAAGAAGCAAAAAACGACTCGGGGTGTGCTGATAAAGATATGGGGGTGTCATATTCTTTGAGTGTGTAGAGAAATGGACAATTTTCTGAATCATGGAGATCAGTGCATATTACATTGTAGTCGTGGTCCATAAGAACCCTTGCTGCCAAATTTCCCACCACTCCACAAATTCCGATTACTCCATAGGTTTCGGATTTTTTTTTAGGAATATTTTCCATTTTCAATGAATTTTTTTCCATATGGGCACTCATTTTATTTGACACCATTTTTTCAATTAATTATTCTTGAAACAGTACTGATATGGGTATAAACCATATTTAAAGTTCCTGAATCTAATTATAAATTTTTAAACATTACAAATAATATTTTCTGAAGTTCCATGGTATTATTCGACAGTTTGTTTAGGATTGATATGATAATACTATTTAGTTTTTCGTTTTATAGTATTATTAACAATGGTTGTCACCAGATTCAATTTATGAAGTCATTTATAAATTCTTACAGCAAAATTATCAAAATTTAATTTCTCAAGCAAGCATGCTGGATGAATCAAATCCATTAAAACTTTTTTTTTTTTATTGGAATTAAAAAATTAAAAAAATACCACGTGATATTATACTATACTATTTTTTTATTAAATCACAATACACGTCAGTTTTAAATCTGACGAATTTAAAGGTTGATCATCTTTCATGAATTATATGCATTTCATCTGTTTTAAAACATCCAAAGCAGGGTCCATTCCTTGTGCACCGATAAGGAGGATGGTATCGTTATTTTGGGCTGTTTTAAAAACATTTTTCAATGCTTTAGTTAGTGTGTTACAATGGATGTAATTGATCCCTTCATTTTGAAGTACCTCTATAAAAATCTTTTTCTCAGAAGGCTCTACCCAGTTGGCATTATCCACCACATCTTCACTACTGGTTAATATTAAGTTACAATCAATGTCTTTAATTGAATCAGCAACAGCATGGGCATTTAACTCATTGAGTGAACTTCCTCTAGATCCTCTAATAGCGCATACAAGGTGAAAATTTCCTGAAACCAGTTCTGTTGCACTTTTTATAGTGGCTGTAATACCTTCTGGATTATGGGCAAAATCATCAATAATGAGGGGGTTCTGAGTCAATATGGTGAACCTACGATTTAAAGCCTGATAAGATTTAACAGCTTTCTTAATAATATTCAAGTCAATTTTTAATGCTATACAAGTACTAACGGCTGCCAGAGTGTTTTGAATAAAATGAGAACTTTCAAATGGGAGATCTTTAAGGGGAATGACTAGTTTTTCTTTATAGAAAATCCCTTCTTTTCTAAATTCAACACTTGTTCCTGAGCCATAGAATGTTACCTCGGCATTTGGAACAAAATTTTCCATTTTGCGAATTAATGGGTCGTCATGATTCAGGATAACTTGTCTGCCATTAAATCCTCTTAGAGAACCTGAAATCTCTTTGGAAACATCTTCAATGGTGTTAACCAAGCCGACATGATCTAATGCCACGTTAGTTAAGACAACTACATGGGGGTTTATGGCTTTGGTCATAAGGAAGGCGTGATCAGCCATACTCCGATCCTCCCACCCCTGAACCTCGGAAACCTCCAAGACCATGGCGTCCAGATCTCCACGAAATTCAGCAATTTGCTTGGCTACCATGGGATCAATTAATGTGTTAAACTCTGATTCAGAATCAGTATTAGTATGGGCAGTTAACCCTGCTTCCAGGAGAATTCTATGAATCATATGTGTAGTAGTTGATTTTCCGTTTGTACCGGTTACCACAATTCTCAAGGTGTTTGGAGCAAAATTTTCAATGGCCCAGGCAATAGCAAAAGCATTTACTAACTCAATTTTTTCAGCTAAAATTATGGGTAAACCGACTTTTCTAGCAAGTTCAACAGAATTTCCACGGGCATCTTGGGTCACTAAACATGAAACGCCTTTATCAGAGGCCATTTGCACACCAGCCTCATCAATCCAGTGTCTTACTACAACATCGCCTTTCCCGGCATCTTTAAGAATGTTAAAAATTCCGGTGATGGTTCTGTTATCACCAATCAATTTTCCTTTAGATTTTTGGGCTAGATAAGTGGTGTTAAGATGTTTCATTATCGTTATTATCCTTGATTTTTAGAATACAAATTGGTAAATTAAGATAGCTGACAAACAAATTACTAGAGTGGTTGACCAGTAAATGGCAACTATTTTTTTCTCAGAAAGTCCCTTGTAATGTAAAGTATGATGTAATGGTTCAACTGGTAATTTTATTATATGAACCCGGTGCATAAGACTAATCACGACTGAAAAAATGGGGACAGAAAGAGCAATAACTGCAAAGTAGATTATGTCTCCCAAAAAACCTGCAGTTATATATCCTGCACCTAAAGCGAAAGCACCAGTATCTCCCATAATTATACTTGCAGGATAACGATTAAATACTAAAAAACCGAGTGAAACTGCTGTTAAAATGGTAAATAGTAGGGCTGCATCAAAGTTTCCATTGATTACGGAAAAAACAGCACACGAAGCAGAGGCAATGGTTAGTATTCCAGCTGCCAATCCATCCATCCCGTCAATAAGATTTACTGAATTAATCGAACCTATCACTCCAAATATGATTACTGGAATAATTAAAATTCCTGCTTCAAATCCTAAAACCTTAGTGCTAACTCCTGTTGTAGATACAAGGAAAATTCCAAGTACAATTTGGGCTATAATTTTGTCTCGTTCTTTGACTTCACTTTTTATAGGGGTTTCACCAATTATATCGATTTTTCCTTGTTTTAATAATTTCGGCAAATCTTTTTTCGCCTTTTCAGTTGCTACTCTGGCTTCTTCCCCTGGTTTCAGAGTTAAACGCCCAATAGATACATGTTCTGAGCTTATGTTATGCGCTACTTTTTGCACTTCTTTGATCTTTAACCCTAATAAATCATCCAGTAAACCCACAAGGCCTGAGCTTAACATAATCAGCACAGTAAGTAACAAGTTTTTTTGGTTGCAATATACTGCAGCAGCCAGTGCTGCTCCCAGTAGAATAGCCAGACCACCCATGGTGGGAGTGCCTGTTTTATGTTTGTGTTCAGTTACAATGGGACGGTCAGCTATATCAGCATCTAGCAATATTTTTCGAACAAAGTATGTGAATAAAATTGTTGCTAAAAAAGTTATAATGAATGCTAAAATCAGATTATTTGTGTAACTCAATTTACCACCTAAATAAACATTTTGACCTACAATAAACAATTGGATTAATATAAATGATTAATTTTTTAATTTGTTAAATGACCTACTTTACTTACTTTCAATGTATAATAAGTATAATATTTATAAATTTTATCTGTCCTTTTTTTTATTATTGGAAGTTTTTGTGTGTTTTTCAAATTCAAATTACTGAATCCTTTATTTTTTAGATGATTCGGTTAAATCATTTCCTCAAATTATTTTCATTAATCTTATTTAGTTTTAATTTCGGATGTTACCCAGATCCAAATTGAGATGGGTAGCTGTTTTATGAGCATTTTTTTCATCTTTTCCCCTAATAGTTATTCTCTGGTGATTGTCCGGTCCGTGGATAATCCAACCATTTTCTCCGTGAAATTCTCGAAAACGGTAATTATTTTTGTCACTGACATAATCACCTACTGGTATTTCAAGTGCACAATACTCTTTTATTCTTTTAGTAACGTTATTAACATTCCATGATCCTGTGGCCATATCCACCATTTCATGTAATGGATTAATATCAGAAGAAGCAGCTGTCAAATAACGGGTGCCACTGATTCTAGTGTTTATTTCTAACACATAAGTATTTTTATCATATTTATCAAATATCAAGTCCAAATCTGCAGTTCCTTCAATTTTTAGGAGATTTGCAATGTTTAAGGCTATATTTCTAATGTTTTGGCTGAACTGTTTGGTTTTTGCATCCTTAATGGCATCATCAATTCGAAGAGGGGCTTTTTTCAATTTTTTTAGTGGATGAATGCATTCAAGAGTTGTTTTACCTTTAGAAACAGGAACCAGAGGTATTGAATCATTTTTCCAGCGTAATATTTCTATTGATATTTCAATTCCCTCTAGAAAACGTTCAACAAGAGCAGTGTCATATTCTTCCAAGTAATAACACACGTCTTCTTGGGATAAGGCGATTTTAATATCTTTACCGCCTTGTCCATGGGCTTGTTTAAGAACTAAAGGATATTTTTTTGTCCCCATTTGTGTGCAAGAATGTATTAGGTCGTGTTCAGGGGTTTTAATGTTATTTTTTAAGAGGAATTGTTTGGTTTTAACTTTGTCTCCTGCAATTGAAACTGCTTTTAGGGGTGATGCAACCACTGGCAAACTATGATCTGTTTCTAATTCTTCTTTTAATAGAGCTACTTCCTTCAATGGTTCATCAATCCCGATGAGAGGTACTACTCCATCAACATCTTCTTTAATTGCAATGTCTTTGGGGTGTTCCATTCCCCTGGGCACAATATGGTAAGAATCTGCTAAATCTAAATTTTGTGCTCGAGGATTTGATTCTGTTAGAACGGTGGTTATGCCCATTTTTTTGGTATAAACAGCAACATCATCAAATAGACGCGCTCCTATAAATAGTAATTTCATGTTCAATCCTTTTATTGTTTAATAACGATTTTTTTTACAAGATAGATAGTAATTAATAACTGGATTATTGTTTTCACTATTTTCTTTTATTAATAGAATTATTACTAAATCTTTTAGTCTAAGGTTTGCATTTATTATAGGTTATTATTTTATTTGATTACCTCAAATTTTTTATATACTTAATTGCGGAATTAAAAAAATTTGAGGAACATAAAACAAATTGTTCACAATAACTGGTTGTGTATTTGTCTTATTTTAAAGTATTAATAGAATTAGTCAGCTAATGGCTTAAAAATATTCTAAATATCATTACTGTAAAAGGTTTGTAAATAATTTTAAAAGAATTTCTACGCTGTTTTCAACTTCCACCGACATTTCATTAACTAAACTTATATTTTTGGGTTGTATTCCCACAATAATCAGTTCTGCCGGGCATGTTGATTTTAAATATTTTATAAAAAAAGATAGGGGCATGGCATGGGTGGAAATGTTGTAGTTTGCTATTTGTTCCCTGGAAATTAGCTCAATTTGCCCTGGTTTTTTGTTCATTTCAACGGCATCCACTAAAATTATATGGCTGGGGTGTTTTCTTCTTATAGCTCCAGTGAAGTTTTCAGGCACAGTTTTCCCGTCAAAAACAGTGATATTATCATTTTCAGGGAACATTTTTGATAGTTTCTGGGCTAGAACTGTTCCTACTGCATCATCGCCTTTCATATCATTCCCAATGCCCAGTATTACTACTTTTTGATGTTCTTTAAGGAATTCTTTCAACTGATACTCTAATGGTATCTAATCCACCTCCCATGGTATATTTTAGGTTTACAAAAATATTTTCATCTTTTTTCATATTTAATTGGTTGGTTGGAATTAGAAGGGGAGGGTTAAGCATGGGTGTTGTGCCACAGATAATTTTGGGGGTTAAAAGGGTGAAAGTGCTGATTCTTATACCTGATACTATGCCTGTTTTGTTTATTGGAATATTGATATTGTATTCAACTTTTTCTTTAATATATTCCTTAAAGTCAATTTTATCATATATAAAAAGTTTACTTCTTAATTCATTCTGTGATATGTTCCCTTCTTGATAAATTGGGTGGCTATTTTTGAGATGGACTGCTTCTACTCCATTAAACACGCCACAAGGAATAATATCTCCACTATTTTTAAGATATTTTCGGACAGCATTAAGGACTGGGACTTGTTCTTCGTCAATTAGAGCAGTGTCCACCATTTCACAGATTATCAAGTCGGCTTTTTCATTAAAAGTAATATTTTTTGCATCGTTAATTTGCAGGGAAACGTTTTTAAATGATTTAAGATTTTTTTGTGCAAATTTAGCTGTACGATAGTCCTTTTCAACTGCATACACAAAACTAGCTAAAGGGGCGGCCCATGAGCTAAAAATTCCGGAACCAGTCCCTAAGTCATAAATGATACCTCTTGATTTTTCTTTTATTGCTTCATAAAATGCTGTCAGTCTTTGGGTATCAGATAGCAAGTTTTGATGATAGGACGGGATTTTCATCCTGTTTATTTAGTTAAAATCTATATTATTAATTCATTCCAGTTTGGCCGCTGGCAGTGCTGGTTAATTTGACGTGTTCAACGCCTTTAAGCCTCATTATCTTTTCAGTCAGACTTCTGATGTATTTAACGTTCCCTTTAACTACTATTACTTCTAGACAGTATTTTTCTGTCATGTGGACGTGCATAACTGCGTTAATGTATTCTCGGAAGTCGTGCTGGATGTCGGTAAGGTCTTCCATGACTCCAGTGTAGTGGTGGTCGTATATCACAGCAATAATTCCTATACGGTCACCTTCCATTTCTTTCATCCATTGATAACGGACAATGTAATCTTTAAGCGCATCTCTGATACCTTTAGATCTTGATTGGTATCCTCTGTCTTTCAATACCTCGTCGAACTCATTTAACAGCTTTTTTGGTAGTGACATGCTTATTCTCATCAAGTTGTTCCCTCCATAAATTCTTCATATAATATCACGGTTTTATAGTATTTAAATGTTGCAGATAAAATCAAATATTGTCAATGGACGACAATTTTTAAACATAAAATATGAACAATTTTTGATCTAATATAAAAATCTTAATATTTAAACTTTGGTATGATCTCCTTTTACGAGTTCATTTGGTGTTTTATTAGTATTAAAACATTTTTAGAAGTTTTAGGTAACCATCTTAACTTGTTTAAAAAATTTTGATAAAAAAATCATTATTCCTATTGGTTTACTTGAAAATTGAAATATATTCAAAACTAAAATTATACTTATGATGTGATTGCATAAATAACAAACAATTAGTACTAGTCAAATATGATCTTTTTCAGGTGAAAAAATGAGAGTTAAAGAGGCCATGAATCGGGATGTTATAACTATTACTTCAAATACTCGTCCAGCAGAAGCCTTTCAAAAGATGTACAAAGAAGGAGTCAGAAGGCTTTTTGTGATGGATGAGGGGGGAGAACCTCTAGGTGTTGTTTCCTATTCGGATCTCATCGGGATCCTTGGAACCATTAAACCATCTGCTAAAGATGCAGTTTCCCTCCAGATAACTGATATAATGTCTAAAGAAGTTATGACCATCTCTGCTGATGATGGGATTGGAGATGCTGCTAATCTTATGTTAAGGGCTGATATTTCTGGTTTATTAGTTTTAGCAGATGATAAACCTGTTGGGGTGATAACAAAGACGGACATATGTCGAATGGTTGCTGCAGAATTATTAGTGCCTGTTTGAAACCATTTGAACATGAGTAGATGTTCATAATAGATTTTTTTTAATCCTCTAAACAGAATAAAAAGTATTTTTTTAAATCTTATTTTTCCAGATACGTAATTGCACTACTTGTAAAAATAAATATGATGTAGCATTATGCGGCTGCCGGGATTTGAACCCGGGTCGTAGGCTTGGAAGGCCCAAGTCCTAACCAGACTAGACTACAGCCGCGATGCGGCGTCCGGGATTTGAACCCGGGTCACTGACGTGGCAGGCCAGAGTCTTAACCAGGCTGGACTAACGCCGCATACCGTGATTTTCCTGTTCATCTTATTTATATCTTTAGGTTGATGATTGGAATTAGTTCATTTAAAAGGTGTATTTAAAAAGATAGTTCTTTTTGAACTTTTTTCCCCCACAAACTTTATATTATAGAAATTTCTATCATTAGAAATTATGTTAAGAATGTGAAAATAATGGTTATTTTTGCTTTAAATTTTATTAAAATGAATGAAAAATAGTTTAATCAAGTATTTGTGCTGGTGTGGAAATGTATGTTGTAATAATGGGTGCTGGAAGAGTCGGTTTAACATTGGCTAATTATTTGGTGGGGTCTGGAAATGACGTAACTCTCATCGATTGCAGTAAAGGGTTATGTGGCACTGCAGCAGAAGATTTAGATGCTTTAGTGATCTGTGGAAACGGCACTGATGTTAAAACCTTAGAAGAAGCTAACATTGCAGATGCAGATGTTTTTATGGCTGCAACTGGTTGTGATGAGGCGAATTTGCTTTCATGTATTTTGGTAAAGGAATATAAAGTGCCTAAGATCATTGCCAGGCTTAGCAACCCTGATCATGAAGAAGCATTTAAAAAAGTTGGGATTCATGATGTTATCAGCCCAGAACTTACAGCTGCCGTGTACCTAGAAAAGCTTATAAACCGGCCTAAGATTGCTGATTTAATTGTGGTAGGCAAGGGAAATGCAGAACTTCTGGATATAACCATCCAAAATTCAAGAGTTGTTGGGAAGTGTGTTGGTGATCTGAGCCCTACTGATGACTACATCATCGCTGCGATACATCAAAACGGTGAAATGTGCATCCCCCAAGATAATTGGGTTTTGGAAAAAAATGACAAGATATCTATACTGGTTAAAACCAGTGCAGTTAAGAAAGTAACCTCTGTTTTTATTTGATGAACAAGTTTTTTAATAAAAAATAAAATTTAATTCAATAATCAAAAAAAAAAATGAAGTAGAATCCTCTACTATTCTATTTACATAATTTTTCTTGAAAACCACGGTACATATATATTATTTTTAGATATCAAAATCGATAACTTCTTCTAAAAGACGCATATCAAGGTTATTTTCCACCAAATCTGATAAACGTTGAATAGAAAACTTTTTTAACTCCATAAATTCATCATGACCATATCCTAATGCTTCAAGACCGGAATTCTTCCTTAAATAATCAGTGAATGATCTGCGGAAAACAAAATTATGGAATATTCCATGGAAATAAGTACCTGCTGTTAAACCTTCCTGAGCACCATCAAAACCTGATTCAGGATAGTTCCCACAACCTTTCATAACTTTTAGAAGGGGCTTTGATTTTCCCAGTTTGGAAACTCCTTCATGGAGCTCATAACCTTCCAATAATTCGCCTTTTATGTCATTAAATATTCCATTTCCAATAAGAGTACCCTGGCTCCGGTTGATAACCTTTTCAAATTCTCCAAAGCTGGTTTTTATATCTAAAATACCCATACCTTTTATGCTACCAATATTTGACTCTTTAAGGGATTTGTCAATGATCTTTTTTCCAAGCATTTGATACCCTCCACAAATGCCAATAATTGGTATTTCCTTGGCAAGTTCTTGTATTTCCTCACTAAAACCGGATTTATCAAGGGCTGCCATGTCACTAATGCTGTTGCGAGTCCCCGGGATTATAAGCGCATCTACGTTTCCAATTTCATCTCCAATTTCAATTAGTTTCACACCCACATCTTCTTCATATTCCAGGGGATCAATATCTGTGAAATTGGAAATACGTGGCAGTCTCATCACTCCCACATCAATTTTGCCGCTACTACGATATTTACGTTCGGACAGTGAAGCTGAATCTTCTTCAGGAAGCTTCAGACCAGGGTCATATGGTAAAACACCTAACACTGGCACTCCTACGATTTTTTCAATCTGACGGATTCCAGGCATTAAAATATCAAGATTGCCTCGGAATTTATTTATAATGACACCTTTAATCCTTCGCCTGTCTATTGGGGGTAATAACTGAAAAGTGCCCGCAATGGAGGCAAAAACACCACCTTTGTCAATGTCAGCCACTAAAAGCACGTCAGCATCAGCTAAACGTGCGATCTGCATGTTGGCTAGATCCACATCCAACATGTTTATCTCAGCAGGCGATCCAGCTCCTTCCATAACAATAATGTCATAATCTTCTTTTAGAGCATCTAAAGATTTCTTTATGGCATTAAGTGCATTTTCCCGGAAATTATGTTGATAATGATAAAAATTCATATCTCCAGCAGGTTTTCCATGCACTATTACTTGCGAAGTGAAGTCTTCTTTAGGTTTGAGGAGAACAGGATTCATATGATGATGGGGTTCTACTCCGGCAGCTTCAGCCTGAAGCACTTGTGCTATGGCGATCTCCCTGTTTTCCTGGGTAGTGAACGAGTTGAGAGACATATTTTGAGATTTGAAGGGAGCAACCCGAAATCCTCTTTGGGAGAACATCCGACACAGTGCAGCTACTAAAACACTTTTCCCGGCATTGGAAGCAGTTCCCTGGATCATGATGCATTTTGTTTTCTCTGAAGGCACCATTTTTTCACATTTTCCTAGAGATTCACAATATTAATTCATTCACGAATATTTAAACTAAGTTTATAAATAAGAATTGTACAGCTATACATAATAAGCATCTAATTACTTAAAATCTATTATTATAAAAAAAATTATATCAACACTACTTTTCACATTATTTATTGGGAAATGAATAAATTCTAAAGCAAATGTTCATATACATGTTTTACCATAGTAATTAGAGTATATTCTATTATAAAAACACGTTGATTTTTAATAAATCGATAATTATGGAGGTTAAATAAGCCTATGGCAATTAATAACCCAAATTCTGAGGTTTCCCCCAGTGGAACACTTAAAATTCGCAGTTTTAAAACTTCAGGAGATATTGAAGTTCCAGATAAAATAATTGATCAGATAATTGGTCAAAAAGAAGCAGTAGAAACTGTTAAAAAAGCAGCTAAACAACGCCGTAACGTTCTTTTAATTGGAGAGCCTGGTGTTGGAAAATCAATGCTGGCCAAGGGAATGGCTGAATTACTTCCCCCAGAAGAACTCCAGGACATATTAGTGTACCCCAATATGGAAGACAATCACAATCCACTCATTGGAGTGATGCCTGCTGGAGAAGGAAAAAATGTTGTAACTAACTACAAAATCAAGGCTAAAGGGCAAGAAGAACGTAAGAACATGTTTATGATTGCCATAATCAGCCTGATACTGATAATTGGTTTTGTGATGAAACAATACTTGGCCGCTATCATTGCTGCAGGAATAGTCTTACTGGTTCTAATGCAAATGAAACCCCGCAGTACGGTAATGATTCCTAAACTTCTAATTAACAACGACAGGAAGAATATGGCTCCATTTATCGATGCTACTGGTGCTCATGCAGGGGCTCTGTTAGGTGATGTTAGACACGACCCTTACCAGTCTGGTGGGCTTGGAACCCCAGCACACGAACGGGTTGAACCTGGTATGATTCACCGAGCCAATAAAGGAGTTCTTTATATTGACGAAGTTGGGTCTTTGAAGATGAAAACCCAACAAGAACTTTTAACAGCTATGCAGGAGAAGAAATATCAGATAACTGGTCAAAGTGAAACCAGCAGTGGAGCTATGGTTCGCTCTCAGGAAGTTCCTTGTGATTTCGTCTTAGTAGCTTCCGGAAACTTACACGTCCTTGAGGGAATGCACATTGCACTTCGAAGTAGGATAAGAGGTTATGGTTACGAAGTTTACATGAAAGACACCATGAAAGACACTCCTGAAAACCGGGACAAATTGGTACAATTTGTGGCTCAAGAAGTTAAAAAAGACGGCCGCATACCTCACTTCAGCAGTGAAGCCGTTGGTGAGATCATACACGAAGCTCAGCGTAGAGCTGGTAAAAAAGAGTCATTAACCCTTAAATTAAGGGATCTCGGTGGTTTGGTACGAGCAGCTGGTGACATTGCAAAAGGTGAAAAAGCTGATGAAGTTACAGTCGAACATGTCCTAAACGCTAAAAAACTCGCCAGAACCTTAGAACAACAAATAGCAGACCGTTACATAGTTCAGAAAAAACGTTACCGGGTCTTCAAATCTGAAGGTGGCGAAGTTGGAAAAGTTAACGGACTAGCTATTATTGGTGATCGTAGCGGTATTATAATGCCAATTGCAGCCGAAGCAGCACCAGCCCAGAGTAAAGATGAAGGTAAAATAATTGCAACCGGAAAACTGGGAGAAATTGCTAAAGAGGCAGTTCAGAATGTGAGTGCACTAATTAAAAAACATACTGGAACCGACATATCCAATTACGACATACACATTCAGTTCATGCAATCATACGAAGGTGTTGAAGGAGACAGTGCCAGTGTATCTGTAGCGACTGCAGTGGTATCCGCTCTGGAAAACATACCTGTCGATCAATCTGTGGCTTTAACTGGTTCTTTAAGCATTCGAGGAGATGTGCTTCCTGTGGGTGGAGTCACCGGAAAGATTGAAGCAGCAGCGGAGTCAGGAATACGCAAAGTCTTAATACCCAAATCAAATATGGATGATGTCTTAATTGAGGATCATTATCGTAAGATGATTGAGATTGTGCCGGTAGAGACTTTGAGTGATGTTCTAGAACACGCACTTGTTGGAAAGGGTAAAAAAAGTCTTTTAGATAAGATGCAGAAGATCACAGACATCATGCCAAAGGGAATATTACAAAAACCTGCAACCCATTAATTTTTTCGGGTTATTTCATTTTTCTTTATTTTTCATGATATAATCAATTTTTTTTCATAGTCCGATGGGCGATTTTTCATTTTTTTTTAAATGATGAATTAACTTTTTAAACCATTACTTTAAAAGTCTTGAACTACTTACAATATTAATAGAAAATAAGTAAACTTGGATTCTTGATTATCTCTGCTATTTTTTAGAATTCTATTCTTAGCGTTATAATTGGATTAGGCCTGATTTTACTTACTAATTATCTATACGAATTAGTTCATAGTTTTAATTGAAAATAAGGAAGATACCATGGAAAGTTTATTATTTGAAGATTTAAAATTATCTCGTGAAATGAAACATGCCATTAAAGATATGGGATTTGAAGAAGCAACACCAATTCAATCACTTGCCTTACCACCTATATTAGAAGGGAAGGATGTTATTGGACAAGCACAAACAGGAACTGGAAAAACAGCTGCATTTGGTATACCAGTTTTAGAGAGGCTTGACTCATCTAATAGGGGTGTTCAGGCAGTTATTCTTTGCCCCACCAGAGAACTTGCCATTCAAGTAGCAGAAGAAATCAAAAAATTATCTAAATATAAAAAAACATCAGTGTTACCAGTTTATGGTGGGCAACCAATCGAAAGACAGATCAAAGCACTGAAAAGGGGAGTGCAGATCATTATCGGCACTCCTGGACGGGTAATGGACCATATTCACCGACGAACTCTCAAGATGGATCAAGTGAAGATGATTATCTTAGATGAAGCCGATGAAATGTTGGACATGGGTTTCAGAGATGATATAGAATTTGTCCTGGGAAAAATACCAGATCAGAGGCAGATGCTACTGTTTTCTGCTACAATGTCTCCAATAATATTGGGGTTAACTCGGAAATACCAGAACAATCCCGAAATGCTGAAAGTAACCCATCAGGAACTTACAGTTCCTGAAATACGTCAACTATACTTCGAAGTTAGGGAACAAATGAAGTTAGACCTATTAACTCGCCTTATAGACATGCACAATTTAAAACTTGCACTTGTGTTCTGCAATACTAAAAGAAGGGTTGATCGTCTCGTAAACCACTTACAAACTAGAGGATACTTTGCAGATGGACTTCATGGTGATATGAGTCAGAATCAACGTGACCGGGTTATGGCTAAGTTCAGAAAGGGACAAATTGAAATTTTGGTTGCTACTGATGTCGCAGCCCGAGGAATAGATGTGGATGATGTAGAAGCAGTGTTCAATTATGATGTCCCAAACAATGAAGAATATTACGTTCATCGGATAGGTAGGACTGGCCGCGCTGGTAAAACTGGACAAGCCTTCACTTTTGTCTCCGGAAAGGAAATATACCAGTTAAGGGCTATTCAGAGGTACACCAAGGTCAGAATAGAACAAAATAAAATCCCCTCTCTCAATGAAGTTGAAGAAGTTAAAAGAGACCTTTTCATGGAGCAGTTGAAAAAAGAAATGAATACCAGTGATTTACAAAAGGAAATTCATCTGGTTGAAAGATTAATGGAAGAAGACTACAGTTCATTAGAAATTGCCGCTGCTCTAATTAAATTATACAATGGTTCTAAAGATGATGCACTCCAAATAGCAGGTTCCAACTTCAAAGACACTGGTGCTCAGCCAGGAATGGTCCGATTTTTCATAAACGTGGGTAGAAAACAAAAAATAAAAGCAAAAGACATAGTAAAAGCTATTAGGGAAGTTTCAGGGCTTGATTCTACCAGCATAGGTCGTATTGATGTTCTGGACAAGTTTTCTTTCGTTGAGTTACCTGCAAAAAATGCATTGGAAATAAGTGAAGCCCTCAAAAGAAAAGGAATAAAAGGATTGAGAGTAAATCTGGAACCAGCCCATAAAAAGATGTAAAATCTGAAAAAATCTTTTTTTTTATTTAATTATTTAGTTACAATATTGTGATTGTCTGTTCATGGTATACGATGAAAAAAAATGGTCTTTCATGTATTAACTTCATCAATAACGTGTTTATTCACAGAATCATATTAATTCATAGTTTTACCCAGCAATAAACTTATTTTTACTCAAGAAGTTCTTTTTTCAGACTTTCTTCTTTTTATTTGCGATTACCTTTAGATAAAACTCCGATTAAACCACCAATAAT
This sequence comes from Methanobacterium sp. UBA353, assembly GCA_002496805.1. GTDB lineage: Archaea > Methanobacteriota > Methanobacteria > Methanobacteriales > Methanobacteriaceae > Methanobacterium. Next base: position 200,583 of record DALO01000002.1, read on the forward strand.
TCCTGCTATCGCACTCAAAACAAAGCTGATAATAGAATTTTCAACAAGGAGGATTAAACTTCCTGGAGTTGAAACTATAGCGGCTAAAAGTGAGCCCAAACCTCCTGCAAGGCCTCCAGTAATAGCTCCATCTTTAAACGTGCCTCCGGCCCAGTATGATGCAATCAAACCACCTATTACAGGTGCAAAAATGCTTATAAATGTTGCCACTGCTATATCTACTGATTTGAAAAGAAGACCAACTATTTCTAAGACAATTGTCACCACAAAACCAATAGCCACCGCAGTCCAGTTTACCATCATATTCCCCCTATCCATTTACTAAGTCATTTATTTAATGATAATTTCAATACTTCCACCAATGATTCATAATATAAGGCCAACAATGGATCCTAAGGTAAATCCACCAATAATTGCAGGGAATGCTCCCAACAGAATACTGCCTAAGATAACACCCCTAAACAGGTTTATCATCCCACAATTAACTGTACCATCCATATAATCTCTACCAGTCATATGTGCGGTGATAAGACCACTGATTATTTTTTTTTAAGATTTCTATTAAATTATATTATCTGGGTGCATATCAGGTTATTCAAAGTTAACCTTTTTTTAAGGCATCAGCAACTAAACTAGCCACTGAAACTGCACTTACTTCTGACTTAAGGGTGTCAGTACCTACCACATCGTCTGCTCCTGCTGCATAAATCTTTAATAGTGCGTCCTCAACCAACACTGGATGCACACAACTTACCATAATCTGATTAGCACCTAGTTTCTTCAGAATACTACAAGCGTTGACAATGGTTCCTCCAGTGCTGATAATATCATCAATAATAACCACATCCCTACCATCTACATCAAGATTTTTCGTTTTCGTCTGCACATTGTCTGGAGATAAGCGTATTTTCTCAAGATAATCAGATTCGCAGTTTAACTTCTCTGATATTTCCTGTGCAAAACCCAGAGCACCTTTATCCGGAGCTAAAATTAGGGGATCATCAATATTATTTTCTATAAAACTGGCAATGGAGGGCATAGCAGACAAATTATGTGCTGGAATCTTAAAAAGATTACATATACTCTCTTCATGAAGATTGATACTGTACACTTCACTAGCCCCTGATTGTTGTATTAAATGAGATACAACCTCTGCAGAAATGGCTTCTCCATGATTAAAACTTTTTTCCTGCCTACCGTAACCAAAATAGGGTATTACAGTTCTGATCTTTTTAACACCCATCCTACGGATTGTTTTCAAGATTAAAAACAGTTCCATTAGATTTTCATCCTGGGGATAACCTGTGGATTGTACCACCACCACTTCCTCATCAACATCACCATTTATCCTAATGTAGCGTTCTCCATCAGGAAATTTTCTACTTTCCAGGGGACAAAGTGTGTCATCCATCTGTCTGGCAATATTAGCTGCGAGTTTTTGGGAAGAAGATCCTCCTATTATCATTAAAATCACCATATAATTAATTAAAATGTTACTAAAGATATCATTGGCTTTTTTACAACTTCCAGGACAATTAATGATGGTGGAAGAAGCTGCCAGTTTTTTACTTTCACTTTTTATTATTTGTTAACTTTATTAATAAGCTTCCCATAACATAGGTTAAATACAGCTCAAGAGAGGTAGCTTAATGCACGAATTATCCATGGCCCAAGCCATTGTTGACACAATAATGGATGCTGCAGAGAAAAATAACGCTGAAGAAATATTAGAAGTTACAATAGAAATTGGCATGCTGACTATGCTCAATCCTGAGCAATTAAAATTCCTATTGGATGTTTTAGCGGAGGGCACACTCCTAGAAAATGCTAAAATCATTATTGAAGACGTGCCGGTGGAGATAAATTGTCGAAAGTGTCAATACACTGGATTGGCTAATACAGATGGTTCTGATCATTATCTAGCCATAGTATTATGTCCTCAGTGTGGGGGGCGGGATGTGGAAACCCTAACTGGAAAGGAATGTAGTGTGAAAAATATTAAAATTGAAAAGAGTGATGAGGATGCATAAAATTGCAGATGTAGAAGTTCAACATGATATAATGGTTGCCAATCGTAAACTGGCCCGTAAAAATCAGAAAATCTTAGACAAAGACCAAGTTTTTTCAGTTGATGTAGTGGGAGCTATAGGTTCAGGGAAAACGTCCCTTATTGAAGCCTTAATTGATGCCATGAACTATAAAATTGGTGTTATCGCTGGTGATGTCATCAGCAAATATGATGCCGGAAGATTTGAAAAACATAACGTGCCAGTGGTGGGATTGAACACAGGTAAAGAATGCCATTTAGATGCACACTTGGTAGAACACGCTTTACACGACATGCCCTTGGAAGAAATTGATATTCTATTCATTGAAAATGTGGGCAACTTGATCTGTCCAGTGGACTTTGACTTAGGAAGCCATATGCGTATGGCGGTTATCAGTGTCACTGAAGGAGATGATACTGTGGAAAAACATCCACTGATCTTCCAAGACTCCGACTTGGTGGTCATAAACAAGGTAGACCTTGCAAGTGCAGTGGGAGTTGATTCAGATAAAATGGTTAATGATGTCAAACACATCAATCCTGAAATTCAAGTCATTAAAACCAGTCTTAAAACTGGACTTGGTTTTGATGAAGTCATAAAAGCCATTGATCTGTATATTAGTGGACATTAATTTAAAAAAATAATGTTTATTTTAAAATCAAAGAAAAAAAACCCTTCGATTGAAAACTAAATCATTGTAGATCAAATTTATAATTTTAAAAAAAAGGATATAATTATAGTTATGCAATAAATCACTTGGTGATTAGTTGAAGATATGGATTGACATAGTTAACGCTCCCCATGTAAGGTTTTTTAAGAGCATAATCAGCTATCTGGAAAATGAGGGTGAAGAAGTTTTCATAACTACTCGCAGATTTGGGGATGTGCATAGACTACTTGATCTATTCAAAATCAACTATAATTTGGTCGGATGGCATGGAGTGAGCCTTGAGGAGAAACTTATCCGCAGCACTCAGAGGGCTTATGAGCTTTCCCAGATTATAAGCCGTGAAAAACCAGATGTGGCCGTATCTAAGCATTCAATTGAACTACCTCGAATCTCATATGGTCTTAATATTCCCAGTGTATATATTCTGGATAATGAACATGCTATAGCTGCAAATAAACTCACACTGCCTCTTTGTAATCGTATCATTCTTCCAAATGTTATTAAACCAGAAAGTGTTGTCAAATGTGGTGCAGAACCTGATTATTTACTGCCTTACAATGGTACATCAGAGATTACTCATCTAGAGGATTTCCAGTACAATCCCCACATATTTGAGGATCTCAAATTAGATCTTAAAAAGGAAAAAACCATTCTCATGCGACCAGAACCGTCTTTAGCTTCTTATCTTGATGCTGATTGCCGGACAACTGTATTATCTCCTATTGTCGAGGCCCTGGAAGATCAGGCAAATATATTGGTGATTCCGCGTTTCCGGGAACAGCAACAGATTTTCGAAGATGATGATCAGGTCACGTTAATAAAACCCCCTGTGGATACATTCAGTCTCATGAAGGCTTGTGACTTAGTTATTGGTGCAGGGGGTACCATGAACCGGGAAGCAGCCCTTTTAGGAACTCCGGTCATATCATGTTATCCTGGTAAGTTACTATCAGTTGATGCTTATTACATTGAAAAAGGGCTAATGAAAAGGTCAACCAATTCTGAAGAAATAATTCAGATGGCTAAAGAATTACTCAAGGATGATCGCCACGTCAAAGAACTCGTAACTGATGATCTGTTCAAGATTATTATTGAAAATATCTACGACGCTGTTAATCGGTAAAAAAGTTTTTAATTTAATATTTCAATAAATTATTGATTGTTTACCATTACTTGTATAATTATTTTCCAAATATTATTTTCTTTGAAAATATGGTATTATGGAATTATATAGGAATTAATTGGAAAAAACAGTAATTTAATAATGGACTGGCCGGGATTTGAACCCGGGGCCTCCGCCATGCCAAGGCGACGCTCTACCAACCTGAGCTACCAGCCCTTTATAGCACTTATATTTTGTTGTATTTAAAGTTAATGATGCGTGAGATTGGGCGAAGTTGCATCTTTATCTACTTAATCTTAGGATTTGATCAAAATTTCACAAAGCTTTTAAAGAGGTATTCTAAAAAATATATAAAACATAGAAATACCTTTACCTCATTTACTGAACGGATTACTTATTAATTCATCTAAAATTAAATAAAATGTGAAAAGTAAAAATTGTAAACTTTTAAAATGCTTTTTATGGATTTAAAATGTTCTTATAATTTGAATTTTGCATTAATAAAATCCAAATTGGAGGATCAATATAAATGGCTTTAATTGCTCAGAATCACCTGCAGTACATTATTGAAATTGCAGTAATAATCCAAATAGCGATTTTCTTTTTGTTGAACTTGGGTCCTCTAACTTTGAACGTTGTTCTGTTAGTGGCTATGATCGTTTCAGCAGGATTTGCGTTGATGTTCGGAGTTGATGCAATATTTTTATTCATCCCCGGATTAACACACTCCGAATTCACCCATCCTTACGGACCACTAGCCCTATTAGCTGTTGTAACCATCATGGCAGCTCTACCTATCATGAAAGAGTCTGGAATTAACACTAGAAGTCTAAAAATATTCATGTATGGTATTATAGTTTTCATAACCATAGCTGGAGGTTTAATGCACCGATCATTCCTCTTATTATGGTTCCTTGGACTTTTCATAGGATTTTTCATCATATCCAAATCATTCCGCCAGAAATCAGTGTTTACAGTTAAAAAAATAGTTCTTGTGATTGTTGCGGCTATAATAGGTTTCGGATCTTTGGAATTCCTTTCAAGGTTTTTAGATATGAGCATATTCAGTCCTTTACTCAGAATTTCACGTATTGAAAATTTTTCAGTGCCCAGCATCAAAATGGTAATTCAAAATGCAACCCTTACTGGACATAAATTAGGGTCTTGTTATTGGCAAGGTGCCTGTCATGGAGGATCCGATGGATACATCTCCCTGCCAATGGCATTGGTAACTTTTTTCAGTTTACCCTTCCCAATTTTTTATGGAGTATTAGTAACCAAGAAGGATGTTATTGATTACATGTTGCCTGGAATATTTGGCATGGCATTCGACTTCGGATACCTATTTTTAATCTTCTTACTGTTATGGTGCATTTTTATAATGTATTTAGGGTTTACACTACTCAAAAAATACCGTAAAAAGAGAGAAAAAGGAGATAAGAGTTGTTTAGGTAGGGAAGCTCTGCTAATAGGATCTTTAACTGCTTTTATTTCTCAAGCAATCATGGGACTATTCTTGATGAATCGTTCTATAAATGGTACTGCCCTTCTCACCTTTATTATACTAGGTGCTCTGATATTTGGGCATGTGGTTGTATTAAAAAAATAGTTTTACATATTGAAACGAATGATATTATAAACTTAATGGGGGATATTTGTGAAAAAAGCTATTATATTATTAGGATGTCCGGAATCACCATCTCAAACACCATTGGCAGTATATGCAACTAATAAATTGACAGGCATGGGCTATAAGGTTGATGTGGCCAGCACACCATCGGCAAAAAAACTACTGGAAGTATCAGATCCTGAGGAACACTATATCAAAAATAAGATTGACATAGAAACCTGTCTAGATGAGCTTGAAGAGGGTGATTATGATTTACTTTTAGGATTTGTGCATAAAGATGCCGCAGTTAGTTATTTTGTGACATTTTATCACATACTCAATACTAAAAGTCTAGCATTGGTTTTCCACAGGGACTCTGAAAAACTGGAGTACTATGGGAATTCAGTTATAGAAAACACCAATGCCGATATCGTTTCAGCCAGAGCTTACCATAATCCCACACCTTTAAGGGTACGACTGGACAGAGCACTGGATAAACTCACAAAAGAAGATGTTACTGTGAAAGAAAAAGTTGAGGAGGATAATTAATGTTTTGCCTTGAAACTTACCTCCGTGAGTCTGAAGACTACGAAATTCACATGACCCGAACCGGATTCAAGGATTGTGCCAAATTTATTGAAGAAAACGCTCCAGAAGTGGTTCATGTCAAACCTGGAGAAAAAATAGTAGGGGCTCGCATTATCGGGATACCCCCAGTACCAATAGGTATAAATGAGGAGAAGGGCACCATAATGCTACCTTACACCAAACCATGCTATGGATCAGCAACAGTGGAAATACCCGTACCCCCTGAAGAAAGAGAGAAGATAAGGGCTGTTGGGATAGATTAATCAATTCACATTTTTTTTTTAAATTTTTTTTAATCCAAGAAATACAGATAAATAAAACTATATTATTCTTGATATTTATTATAATTACATCATTTCCTGCCAGATCCAAATTTTATAATATTTTTTGGCTTTAAATTACTTTCCCAATCCCAAAAATGGGCTTCACCTTTTGAAACACGGAAGATGACCAGTTCTGGACTTTCAGCAGTAAGGCCTAATTCAGATAAAAAGGGTCTATCTGATAAAACTTTCTTTTTAATTTCCACATCATCCAGAAATTCAATCTCACCAGAAACTCTTAACATAGTTCCAACCATTTCTTCAGGTTTAAAAAAAGCAAACTCCACATTACTATTTTCATGAAGTTGCCTTACCAAATCTTTCATGGTAGCTGTTTGGAAGTAAAAACCAGTTTCATCAGCGTACCACATTCCCATACCCCTTACACGGGGCTGGTCTCCATCAACGGTAGCTAACCAGGCAACAGGATTCGCATTGGCAAATTTCACACAATCTGTAAATTCCATGAACAATTCCCTCCAAAAATCTTTCACATAATTAATATCAATTCTTTACCCAAATTATTTTATGTTTTTAGATTAATAAAAAGAAGGTGACAAAAAACTGCCCATCCACTTGATTTTATATATATTGGAAAACCATATTCAGATAATTACAAATAATAATATGATTACATGAAAGAGCCATAAAAAAGGAATTAAAAGAGGTTTGTCATGTTAACGACTGTAGTTGGAAGTTACCCATCCCAACCCCGTAAACCAACATCATTAGGTTCAAAAATTTCATCTTTTTTAGGTAGTTACGACCCTTATCAAGCGGCAGTAAAATTTGCAGTAAAGGAGCAGATACTAGCAGGAATTAACATAATCTCCACTGGACAAGTTCGCGGGGATATGATTGAAATTTTCTCCAGCCAAATACCAGGAATGGCTTGGGAGGAGGGAACTTCCAAAATAAAGGGGAAAATACTTCCCCCTAATTACTCTATTGGTGCAGATGATCTTAAAATAGCACTTAAAACTGCAAAAAACATGTCCAACAATTTTAAGTCTGGTACAAAGATCATCGATGGTAAAAACGTTAAAAAAGATGTTAACGGAGTTAAAGGGGTCATAACAGGTCCCACTACCCTTATTTTATCTTCACGTATGGAGGGATTCTATGATCTTGAAAATAGAGATAAAGCAATCGTTGACATGGCACATGCTCTAAATAAAGAGGCTAAATTTTTGGAAGGGGCTGGTGCATCCATAATACAAATTGATGAACCTTACCTTTCCACAGGAATGGCTGACATTTCAAATGCTCTTGAGGCCATTAAAATCACAGTCAATGGTCTTAAAATCCCCCTGGCTATGCATGTGTGTGGAGATGTGACTTCAATTTTTGGAAAATTAATGAAATTTCCAGTGGATATTATTGACTGTGAATTTATGGGAATCTCGAAAAATCTCGAAGTTCTGGAAACCACTGATCTTAAAAAGATAATTGGTTTTGGATCAGTAGACACCAAAACCGAGAAAGTGGAAAGTCCTGAGGGAATTTTTGAACATCTCCAAAAAGGAATAGAACTCATTGGAATAGAAAACATGATCGTAGACCCAGACTGTGGAATGCGTATGCTACCTCGGAAGGTGGCTTTTCAAAAACTTAAAAACATGACAGAGGCAGTAAAATGGCTATCCTAATTGAAGCCCCTACAATAAAAAATGGATGGGAGAGACTCGTTAAAAAAATCATTAAGGAAGGTTCTGAAATTAAAGATGAAAGGGGTTCAAAAACTATTGAACTTCGCAATACTTTAGTTTCTGTGGATAACCCACTTAAACTGGATATTCCTCCGGGTTACTTTTGGAGTGGTGAAAAACTGGAGATATATGCAGAACAATTCCTAAGTAATGATAGGAAGGGATTTGTATACACCTATGGAAACCGCCTCCGGAAACATTTTCAAAACATAGACCAGATAGCCGAAGCCATTAGACGCCTTAAAAATTGTCATGAATCTAGAAGAGCTACATCAGTAACATGGGATCCTCCGACCGACACCAAAGAGGAAGAAGTACCATGCATGATATTAGTGGATTTCAAGATCAGAAATTCTAAACTTCACACCACAGGTCTCTGGCGTTCCCATGATATATATGGGGCTTGGTTCCCCAACGCTGTTGGCCTAACCCGACTTTCCCAGTACGTTGCTCAGGAGGTAGGGGTGGAAGTGGGCACTCTTACCATACATTCCATAAGTGCCCATATATATGAGGTTAATTTTGAGGAAGCCAGGGGAATAAACCCTATTGAAAACTTCTTTGGTATTAACAAATAAAAAAAAACTTAAAAATCCCGAGGAATTAAAAGAATTAAATAGAAATATTGGGCAATGGATAATATAGTGGTATTATTCATTGAACGCCATGTTAACTCACATTCATGGGAGATGATCAGATGGTAAGTGTCAATTTAGAAGCTAAAAAAACAATAGATTTAATGATCGCGGATGCAGAAGGCCTTAATATTGCAGTTCATAAGCTGAAAAATGGGTCCACTGTTATTGATGCCGGAGTTAATGTCACTGGAAGTTTCAAAGCAGGTGAACTCTACACCAAAGTTTGTCTTGGTGGCTTGGCTGAAGTGGGAATATCCATTCCCGGAGATTTATCTGAAAGCTTTGCCCTGCCTTCAGTTAAGATAAAAACACACCAACCAGCAATTTCAACATTAGGATCACAGAAAGCAGGATGGTCCGTAAGTGTTGGTGACTTTTTCGCACTTGGCTCTGGCCCCGCCAGGGCTTTAGCCCTAAAACCTGAAGAAACTTATGAAGAAATTGGTTACATGGACGAAGCTGATCTTGCTATTTTAACCTTAGAGGCTGACCAACTCCCCGGAGAAGATGTTACCGATTACATTGCCCAGGAGTGCAAAGTTCAACCCGAGAATGTTTATGTTCTAGTAGCTCCAACATCCTCCCTGGTAGGTTCAATACAGATCGCTGGCAGAGTTGTTGAAAACGGAACATATAAAATGTTAGAAGCACTTCACTTCGATGTTAACAAGGTTAAACATGCTGCAGGAATAGCCCCCATAGCTCCTGTGGATCCGGATGGGCTAAAAGCAATGGGTAAAACTAATGATGCTGTTTTATTTGGTGGAAGGACTTATTATTATTTAGAATCCGAAACCAGGGATGATATAAAATCATTGGCTGAGAAATTACCCTCTTCAGCTGCAGATGGATATGGAAAGCCATTTTATGATGTATTTAAAGAAGCGAATTTTGATTTCTACCAGATAGATAAGGGAATGTTTGCACCTGCAGAGGTGGTTATTAACGATTTAACCACCGGTAAATTGTTCCGTGCAGGTTCCGTTAATGTGGAACTTTTAAAGAAATCATTTGGATTGTAGATATAATTTCACAATCCATCAATCACTTTCTATCCCTTTTTTTGGAATTTTTCTAAAAAAAAATGTTTGTGTCTTCTTTTCATGACGTTATTTTCTGAATATTGCCAGTACCACTGATTTGTTTATTTACTTTTGGATTGCCTGTATATTCTATGTCACCTACTCCACTTATGACTGCATTTAGCAGATCGGTAACGTTAACTATGCTGCTACCAGCTCCTCCAATGGTAATGGTTGCAGTTTTGCTTTCTAATTCCCTTGCCTGGTAATCGCCAGCTCCAGATATGGTGACAGTCTGTTCAGTGGCTTTACCTGATAAAATTAGTTTTCCTGCTCCAGACATGTTCACTGTTAATTTTTTTACATTCAAACCATTCAAATTCCCCTCTCCAGCTCCAGTCAGTATAATATCAAGGGTGTTTGTTTTGAAATTGTTGGATTGTATTTTTCCTGCACCAGAAATACTAATTGAATTTAAGTCCTTGACTGTTAGGTAGTATGTAACATCCTTAGTAGGTGTGGGAGTGTTGGTGTCATAAGTGATGGTAAGTTTGTCACCGTCCACTTTGCTCTGGATGTGAGGCATAATATTGTCTTCAGCTTCAATACGTAGGGATTCCTGATTTCCCTGTTGCAATACAATGTTTCCAAATCCTTCCAGAGAGACTTGTTTAACTCCTTTCACATTTTTAGTTTCATTAATCACATTTCCAGATCCCCAACCATTAAGGGTACATCCCGAAACCGCTATTATAACACAAATAAACAGTGCTAAAATCATATATTTTTTCAAATGATTCCCTCCTACTTCTTTAAAGAACAATTTATCATATTTTCCTTTTTTATTATTAATAAATTTTATTAAAATAGTTTTTTTTCACTATTGTAAGAATCTAATTATATATAATGGCTATTTTTACAAAATATTCATATAAAACCAGAACAGACATAAAATATACAAAGATGATAAAGTTACCTTTAAATTAGTAAGTGTGATAACATGAAAATTGGAATCTGCGACACTACCTTTGCCCGTTACGACATGGCCTCTGCTGCCATTGATGAGATTAAACAAAATGTGGGCAATAACAAAATAATCAGAAGGACCGTTCCTGGAGTAAAAGACCTTCCAGTGGCTTGTAAAAAGCTTATTGAAGAAGAAGGCTGTGAAGTGGTAATGGCTCTGGGAATGCCAGGACCTGAAAAGATTGATAAAACTTGTGCCCATGAAGCATCAACTGGACTTATAATGGCGCAACTAATGACCAACACACATATTCTGGAAGTTTTTGTCCATGAAGACGAAGGTGCAGATGAAAAAGACCTAAAATTCTTGGCGGATAACCGTGCCAGGGAACACGCCCAAAATCTGATAAAAATGTTCTTCAAACCAGGATCTCTGGAAAAAGAGGTAGGTATGGGGATGAGGGAAGGGCATCCGGATAAAGGGCCCTTATAATAGCCTATAGTTCATTTAACTACTAGTTTTAAAAGATTATCATTCATTTTTAATAAAAAAAGTAAAGAGGATTAATTTTTTTAAAATTTTTTTTTATTCGGAAATTATATATGGATTGATATATATAAAAATAGATGTTAAGGATAATATTAGGTGGTAAAAAGATGAAAGAAGATGTATTCTACGGTAAAGGAATGGTACATGTTAGAAAGGACTATCCTGACATTTTTAAAGCTGTTGTTGAACTAAATGAAGCAGCATATTCTGGGAAGGTATTGGATTACCGGACTCAGAAGTTAATTGCTGTGGGAATAACTGCTGCAGCCTCTGATGACCGGGCAATGAAAAAGCAGATGATGAGTGCATTGAAAGAATTTGATATTACCCGGGACGAAATTGTTGATGTATTACGGGTTGTTTTTTTAACAGCTGGTAACCCACCGTTTGTCAAGGCCATGAAGATACTTTATGATCTCACAGAATAATTTTTCCTTTCTTTTTTTCAATAAATAGAATAAGTCACTTTCCTAATTTAAAAATATTAATTTACTCATGATTTTTTTTTTATTTTATTCTTTTCGTTCTAAAAATGACATGGTCATTTGTTTTCGTTTTTCAAGTATTTCTCTTTTGATTTCCAAGTTCTTACTTTCTTTATGGGTATTTTCAATTGCTATGACATACTTATTTCCATCTTCAGTAAGGGAGTAGGTGCCATGTTGTATTTTTTTAATCAATCCCTTATCCTTAAGTTTGGTTAGATGATTTGCCAGGGCAGATTTTTTCAAATTCATGTTATTCAGGAGTGCTTGGAAGTTTAAAGGCCCGTCTAATAGTAGTACTAGAATTTTAAACCTATTTGGGTTTCCAATTGCCATTAAAATAGGGACAATTTCATCAAATGAATTTAAAAGAAACTCTTTTGATGGGGTTCGATCATTTTTTTTATCCATAAGATTGATTTTTTCTCTAGTTAGATAAAAATTTTTCCTCTAAATCATTTGATGGTCCTTTTTCTTATTTTTTTTTATCATAATACTCATCAAGATAAATTCATTTTTTCATGGAATATTGTTCCGGAAATAAATAAATTTATATGGGTTGCCCTCCAGAGTGTTATTCAACCATCCAACAAAAAAAGGAGGTCTATTATGGTAATTGAATTAAAAACAATTGAAGAAAAACAAGTGGCCAGCATAGCTCATGTAGGGCCAGTAGAAGATATGGGAAAACTGATTGGAGAATTAACTGGTTGGGTAATGAGGGAAGAATTAGAAATAATCGAACCGCCATTTGTAGTTTACTACACCAGTCCTATGGAAGTTTCACCAGATAAAATGGAGTATGTTGTCGGAATTCCTTTCGAAGGAAAAGTAAATTCGGATGGAAGAGTTAAAATCAAAATAATGCCTGAACACCACGCATTATTCACATTACATAAAGGAACTTACCAAAAAATCGGATCTACTTATGCGATGATGATGGAACACGTTATGAAGGAAGGTCATGAGATGATCGGTGCTCCAAGGGAATCATACCTTAACAGCCCGGAAGAAGTACCTGAAAATGAACTTCTAACTGAAATACAGTTTCCAGTGGTTAAAAGTTCGGTTACAGGGGACTATTGTTCAAGTATGGAATTCTATGAAATCCCTGATGGAAAGGAAGCATATAAAATCTACAAAATTGGACGAGTTAAAAACCAGAATTCCCATGCATACCTGGAAATTTCAGAGCAATACCGGCCAGCATTAAAACATCTTAAAGATTTCAGTCATGTAATTGTCATCTGGTGGGCAGATAAAGTTGATAAGGATAAATATAGGGGAGCCTTACGCACTATACCACCATATGCTATCAATAAATCAACTGGTGTTTTTTCTACCCGTGCAGAATATCGTCCCAACCCTCTGGCAATGACAACTTGTCGAATCATGAATGTTGAAGAAAAAAATGGGAAAATCACAATTGCAGGTATTGATGCGTTTGATGGCACACCTATCATTGATTTAAAACCATACATCCCGGCTTTTGACAGAGTTAAGGATCCAAAGCTTCCAAAATGGCTTTCTTTCCTATGGTCAGAATGGAAAGGAGAATATTAGAGTATTTTCCTTTATAAAAGTGGTTATGGACTCTGAATTAAGTAGTTGAACTAGATTAAATGACAATTAAAAAAAAAATTCATTTATATATTATCACCGGAGGTTAAAATAGAAATATAATAAATGTCTTAAACAATTTAACAATAGATGATTTTATCTTCATTTGCAGAACAACACAATAACTAGGAAGAAATATAGATGAAATCCAAACACAACCTACCAAAACCTCAAAAAATAGAAATAACCGGTGAAAAAACTTTAAAATTGGTTGGTTGTGTTTATTATGGTAATCCATTTCATTCAAGTGATGAATGGAGTGTAGAAAACGAAATCGGAATCCTTTGGAATCGTTTTTTTAGATTATATCAAATTCAAGCCGATATCCTTCAAGAAGAAGCTGTCAATAACTTTGCATACGAAGTTCACATCGAACCAGATGATTACAAGAAAACCGGGAAATTTTATGTGTATGTAGGTATAGAGGCCAAAAAAATGGAAAAAATGCCTATAGAAATGTTCTGCAAGGCATTACCAACAACCAAATATGCAGTATTCACTTTTAAAGGAGAAGACATGTTTAAAGCTTGTGAATACATATGGGATCATTGGCTTCCCAGATCAGATTATGATGAAGCCCATCCCTTCATGGTCCAGGCCTATGATAAGAACCGATTTAATGGAATGGACAACCCTGAATCTGAAATTGATTTTTATGTGCCAGTTAAATTAAAAAAAACTAAAAAAATGAAAAAATATTCTTGATTATCATTAGATTTAGTTCTCTGGATAATAAATTAGGGGGAATTACATGGGATTTGAATTACCAGAAGTTATAAACCTTTCCAAACAGATGGAAACACATTTAATAGGTAAAACTATCAATGAAATTATTTTGGGGGAGCGTTGTAATAATATTATTAAGCAGGGAATGTGCAACTTGGATAAAAGAAAGGATGAAATTTTAGCAAGTCCTATAAAATCAGTAGAAGGTAGGGGTAAGTGGATTTTTGTTAAATTTGAAAATGAAATGTTTCTTTTATTGGGTGAAATCATTGGGAAATTCCGTTTCTGCACTGACATTGACCAGATTCCATCTGAATATCATATTATTTTTAAATTTGAAGAAGGAACTGCTTTAACATTCCAATCATCACTTTACGCATTTTTAGTGGTTGCCGATGAAAAACAGTTAAAAGAACATAAATATGCTGGGAACATAGGACTTACACCTTTAGATAAGGAATTCACTTATTCTTATTTTGATAAGTTGCTGTCACAGTATAAAAACAGGGGAATTAAGGGAGTTTTAAATTTACAAGGTGAAATTTCAGGATTAGGCAATGCTTACATCAATGACATATTATATGAATCATGTATTCATCCTAAAACGAAGATATCATCCTTAAAACCTAATAAAAAGAAGAAATTATTTGAAAACATATTAAAAATAATTAAATTAGCAGTGAAAGATGGTGGAAGTTCCACTGAACAAGACTTATTCGGCCAACACGGTAAACACGTTAGAAAAATGAATCAGCACAGTAAGGACATGAAATGCGGACGATGTGGTTTTAAAATTGTTAAAATCAATGTTTTAGGTTCATCATCATATATATGCCCTGAATGCCAGAAATTATTATAATTCTAAGAAATTAACTTGATCAGAGGAGGGGCAAGCTATGCCTGAAGAAATTGATATAATAACTCTTAGTAATGAGAATATAGACTCAGAACACATTTGTTGTGCCCTAGGAAATGATAAAAAAAATCAAAAAAGAGCCGCTACCAAAAAATCCTGGTTAAAGGAAAGATTTCCAGAAGGTCACACCTTTAAAAAATTCGACCTCAGAGGAAAAGTTTTCATAGAATACGTACCAGCTGAATATGCTTGGTTCCCAATCGAAGCACCGGGATACAACTTCATTCAATGTTTATGGGCATCTGGCCGATATAAAGGTAAGGGATTTGGAAGAAGACTCCTGGAAGAATGTGAAAAAGACTCAAAAAACCATGGAAAAAATGGATTGGTAGCTGTTACCGGACTTAAAATCCTTCCATTTACTGTTGACAGGAGATTTTACCTTAAAAAAGGGTTTGAAATATGTGATGATGCTCCTCCTTATTTTATAATGCTGGTAAAAAAGTTTAATGAAGATGCGCCCACTCCTCACTTCACAGAAAAGGCAAAAACAGTAAAAATTCCTGGAAAAGAAGGATTAACATTTTTTTACTCGGATATGTGTCCTTTTAATGCAGATTATGTGGATGTGATGATTGAAACCGCAATCAAGCATGGAATCAAATCAGAAAAAATCAAAGTGGAAAGTCTCAAGCAAGCAAAGGACCTTCCAACTCCTTTTGGGATTTTCAGTGTTTTTTATAATGGAAAATTCTTAACACACGAAGTAATGGCTGAAAAGAAGTTCGATAAACTTTTAAAAACCATAACCCATTAAATCTCCCCAAAATCTTGTGATTACTAGAACAATATTATGTTAATTAGGATATTTCAGTTGTAAAATGAATTTTTTACTTAACTAGAACAATATCTTTATTTCCAGCATTGCACTTAGAGTACATTTATTTACTTGGATTAACTTTATAGATAATCTGGGATAACACATTTTTTCAAGATTTAAAGCATATCTAGATTAGTCATTTTTCTTGTTTACAGAGTCATTCCGGGTAATTCTCCAACAAGATGAAATGTGAAAATATTTTCTTTAAATGGAGGTTTCCCCTAAATAACGATTTTTAGATGTAAAAAAAAAAATGAGATTATGGATTTTGAAAAAGCTTTAAAAAAAAATCTAAAACAGTATTAAATTGTGAGAAAATATAAAATTAGATTACATCATCCTATAATTTTTTTGTTTATCCTCGGAATATAATATCTAAAAAATCTAGTTTTAGGAGTCAATGAAAGATAAAATGAAAGTTAATGATTTATCATCACCTGCTGGATCTGATGGAAAATCGTCTGATGGGAATTTAGGAGAAAAAACAGAAGGAGTCACCCTCATAACTGGTGACCCTAAAAAAGCCATAATAAAATTATCAGGTCCACTCATTGTAGCCATGATTCTGACATCAGCCTACAACTTGGTGGATGCCATATGGGTCTCTGGATTGGGTGGAAATGCCCTGGCAGCTGTAGGATTTGTAACACCTCTTTATATGATACTGGTTGGCTTATCCAATGGCATAGGTGCGGGTGCAACCTCAGCAATCTCCCGTTGCATAGGTGCCAAAAACCAAGAAGGGATGAACAATTCTGCAATGCACAGCCTGGTTATCACTATTGTTATTTCATTGATTCTGACAGCATTACTGGAGATATTCTTGAACCCAGTCCTTTTAACATTGGGTGCAGGAGAAACTATTGGAATGGCTATGGAATATGGTAGGGTAACCTTTGCCGGTACCATACTAATGCTATTTACCGGTGCAGCCTACGGAGTTCTGCGTTCAGAAGGAGATACCATGAGGACCATGCATGCCATGATCATTTCCTCGCTGGTGAACATAGTTCTGGATCCCATACTCATCTACATGGCTGGATGGGGAATTGCTGGAGCAGCATGGGCCACTGTCATCTCCCAGGCACTGGTTATAATGATTTTACTATACTGGTTCTTTATAAAGAAGGACACCTTTGTAAATCTATCCTGGAAGTACTTCAAACCCGATTTAAAGGTAACCCGATCCATCCTTAAAGTGGGATTACCTGCCAGTGCCGAGTTCCTGGTCATGTCAGTTGTTGTTTCCATTTTAAATATAATATTGGTCCAAGTTGCTGGAACAGATGCTGTGGCAGTGTATTCTGCAGGATGGAGGGTGGTGATGATGGCTATAATACCATTGGTTGCTGTGGGAACTGCTGTGATTACAGTTAGTGGTGTGGCATTTGGGGCACGAGAATATCAAAACTTGAGCATTGCCCACACCTACTCTATGAAGGTGGGTTTAGCAGTAGCCTCTATTACTAGCGTTATGACATTTATACTAGCACCATACATCGCCCAGATATTTGCCTATTCACCAGAAACTGCCTACTTGGCTATCACCATTGCTGCCTTTTTACAAGTGATGTGTGTGTTTTACATATTTGTACCTCTAGGAATTATGTCAAGTTCAGTTTTTCAGGGAGTGGGAAAGGGAATTACCTCCCTCATTCTAACCATACTCAGACAACTACTATTTGTAGCTTTATTTGCCTACCTTCTTGCCATACACTTCAATTTAGGCCAGCAAGGTGTATGGTGGGGTATAGTTGCTGGTAACATTTCAGGAGGGGTAGTAGCCTTCATATGGGCGCGCTTGTACATTAGCAGGATTCAAAAGCTAATTTTAAATAAGTGATCATAGTAAGATTCATAACAAGTGTGGATGGAATTGATGACTTTACAATTGTACAGTCAATTTACACTTATTTCAATCCAAACCTTTTTAAACAGATATGACCAAATTTGTGTTACCGCCAATATGGTGTGTTTTGACCTACTTTTTTTGGGATCACAAGTCCCATGGATGTGGCGAAAGCTGAACAAAAAGAGGTGTATTAATGTATAATTATATAAAAGAAGCTTGGAAAAATCCAGATGAATCATACGTAAAAGAATTAATGCAAGAAAGGGCTCCTCAATGGAGATCAGAAAGCGTAATAAAGAGAATTGATAGGCCAACCCGGCTAGACAGGGCACGTTCACTTGGTTATAAGGCAAAAAAAGGATATATCATTGTCCGAACTCGTGTGCGTCGTGGTGGGCGAAGAAAGAGTCGATTCACAGCTGGTCGAAAGCCTAAAAGGATGGGTATAAATAAAATAACTCCAAAAAAATCCATCCAGCGCATAGCTGAAGAAAGGGTTGCCCGCAGATACCCCAACTTACAAGTTTTAAATTCTTACTGGCTATGGGAAGATGGAAAATTCAAATTCTTCGAAGTTATTCTGGTTGACCCCAACCATCCTGCTATAAAAAACGATCCCAAAATTAACTGGATTTGTGAAAACCACCAAACCGGGCGTGCGTTCCGTGGTTTGACCAGTGAAGGTAAAAAAAATAGGGGTCTTAGAAATAAAGGTAAAGGGTCGGAGAAAATAAGGTAATGATTCATAACCTCTCATACCGGGCCTTTGTTTATGGAACAGAAAGCGAAGATAAGGTTAGGGGGGCTATACATACTCTCATCCCCAGTGCCCAAGTTGAAAAGGAAATTACAGAAGGTTATCATAAGAATCCAGTTATAATTCTCCATGGAAGGATAAACCAAAAAAGAGAAATAAAAGATTTTTTGGAAAAACTACAATCACTAAAACCTTCAACCAAAAAAAAGATTTCCAAAGAACTTGAAAACAGGATGGATGGGAGAGGAAACCTTTTTCTTAGATTTGATAAACAACGTGCCTATTTAGGTGATTTAGTCTTGGTAGAGCATGGTGATGCCCTCCACATCAAACTTAAAATAGCTGCCTACCCTGCCCGGAAGGAAGTGGCACTTAGGGTAGCACAAAAAATATTTAAGACATAATGGCTGGTGCGGAGGATGTTTTTTGATCTTCATATCCATGGAAGCCTGAAAATGGCATTACACGCCCAAAAATTAGGATATGATGGAACAGCCCTGGTTTTAAACTCTAAGGATTATAAAGATAAATCTGCAATTATTAAAGCTGTTCAAAGTATTAAAAATAATCTTCACCATGATTGTCCTTTTCAGATCAAGGTTGGTCTGGAGATACAAGCTAGAAACCCTGCTGATCTTAAAAAACAAGTTCAAAAATATAGGGATAAGGTTGATGTGATACTGGTTCATGGAGGAGACCTTAAAATTAATAGGGCAGCCACTGAAGAACCTCGGATCGATATTTTATGCCATCCCTACCGTAACCGATACGATGGTGGTATCAACCATGTTTTAGCAGTAAAAGCTGCAGAAAATAAGGTTTCAATAGAGATAAATTTAAAATATTTCCTTTTAACCCGTCCAAACCAGCGCTATCGTGTTTTAAGTCAGTTTAGGCAAATAGTGAAGTTGCAACGTAAATACAAATTTCCACTCATAATTACCAGTGATGCAGATTCAGTTTATGATCTTCGTCATCCCCAAGATATTATAGCCTTGGCATCATGTTTTGGAATGACCAATGATGAAGTTATTCATTCTTTATCATCCGTTCCCCATGATATCATTAACAGGAATAAAATTAGAAAACAAATCATACTTCCGGGAGTTCGCTTATTTAACAATGGAGATCCGGGATCATGAAATTGAAAATTTTACCTACTCATCTTCGTGAAAAGAAGAGATACTTGGCATTTCAAGCAATTTCAGAAATCCCCCTAGAAAGGGATGATGTGATATCCCTAATTTTAGGGGCATCAGGAGATCTATACGGGGCTTATGGCACCAGTAAACTTGGTTTATGGGTTGTGAAGTTTTGGAAATATCCATTATCAGAAAATAATAGGGTTAATGGAATCATCAGATGTAACCGTGACGAAATAAACTCAGCTAGGGCTGTTATCCCTACAATAACCAGATTTAAAGGAAAAAGAGTTGTTTTTCAAACTCTGGGAATTTCCGGAACCATCAAAGGAGCAATAACAAACTTTATTAAATTGAAGACAGCAGATGAATAAAATGTATAAATGGTTTTAAGATAATTAAACATATGTTTTGTTTAAATTCATTGTTTTATCAAAAAATTTAAAAGAGGTATAAGATATGCAACCGTTCCCAGCAGCAGGTTATGATAAAGGTATATCCATTTTCAGCCCAGACGGAAGGCTTTTTCAAGTTGAATATGCAAGAGAAGCTGTTAAAAGAGGCACAACTTCATTAGGAGTTAAATCATCCGAGGGAATTGTGCTGGTGGTAGATAAAAGACCCAGCAGCAAATTGGTGGAACCCACTTCCATTGAAAAGATATTCCAGATTGATGAACATATTGGGGCTGCCACTTCAGGATTGGTGGCTGATGCCAGAAAATTAGTTGAACAAGCACGAATGGAATCCCAGATCAATAAGATCACCTACAACGAACCAATACCAGTGGAAATGTTGGCCAAAAAGATTTGTGACTTGAAACAGATGTACACCCAACATGGAGGTGTACGACCTTTCGGTTCTGCCTTAATAATTGGTGGAGTAAATGATAATGGAAGCCGACTTTTCGAAACAGACCCCAGTGGCGCTTTAATTGAATACAAAGCCACTGCCATTGGTGCTGGAAGGGCGCTAGCCATGGAAGTCTTTGAAAAAAGCTTCAGTGAAGATATGAAACTTTCAGAATCCATGGAACTGGCACTGGATGCAATATACGAGGCCACTGAAGGTAAAACCACCAAAGAAAGCGTTGAAATAGCTTTAATTGAGGAAAAAAATCATCAATACCGAAAACTCACCCAGGATGAAATTGACGATCATGTAGAAGAACTCCTCATTCGCAAATCCAAGGAAGGTGAGGAGGAAGAGGAATAATCATGGTATCCCTTGAAGATGCAGTTATAGCCCGTTTAGAATATTATGGGGAAAGATTTGAGGTTCTAGTAGATCCGGATCTAGCATCTGACTTTAAAAGGGGAGAAGATATTCAGATTGAAGAGATACTGGCTGTTGAAGAGGTTTTTAAAGATGCCAAAAAGGGGGATAAAGCGTCGGAAGATGCCATGAACAAGGCATTTGAGACAACAGATCCCTTAGAGGCTGCTGCCACCATCATACGTAAAGGGCAGGTGCAACTCACCGCCCAACAACGAAGGGATATGCAGGAGGATAAAAGAAGGATGATCGTAGCAAAAATAACACGTGAAGCCATAAATCCTCAAACAAAACTTCCCCACCCTGCAAGAAGGATAGAAATAGCAATGGAAGAAGCCAAAATCAGGGTTGATCCATTTAAAAGTGTGGATGAACAAGTAAACATCACATTAAAAGCCATCCGTCGACTAATACCAATAAATCTTGAAAAGGTAAAAGTGGCTATTCGCATACCTGGAGAAGACTCTGGGAAAGCTTATGGGATTATATCCGAATTTGGCAAAATAATGAAAGAAGAATGGCAACAAGATGGCTCATGGGTAGCAATTGTGGAAATCCCTGGTGGTATGCAGGAAAATTTCTATCAGAAACTCTCAGAGATCACCCATGGAAAGGTGGAAACTAAACTATTATAAAAAAAAACTTCTTTTTTAAGCCTGTAATTTAGGAGGCAAAACGTGTTACTAATAGAAGATAAACAAATTGTAGTTCCAGGTGAAATACTGGCAGAAGGAGATTTTCATTCAGGTAGAGGAACTTTTAAGGATGCAGACAAAGTTTGTTCTTCCCTGGTGGGCCTGGTAGCTGTTCGGGACAAAAAAATTAGCGTAATACCCTTACAGAGCAAATACATTCCCAAAAGAGGGGATGTGGTCATTGGTAAAATCAGTGACATCCGATTTTCCATGTGGAACTTGGACATAAACTCACCCTATTCAGGAATATTACCCGCTGCTGAAGTTTTTGGTAAGGAAAAAAGAGAATTAAACAGGGCGTTTGATGTAGGGGATGTTTTATTCTTAAGAGTAGTGGATGTTGATGAAGTTAAAAAAGTAAAACTCGGTCTAAAAGGTAGAGGGCTGGGTAAATTCCGAGGTGGAATCCTAATACACATAACCCCCACCAAGGTGCCCCGACTTATAGGAAAAAAAGGGTCAATGATCAACATGATCAAAGACCAGACTAAATGTGAAGTTGTGGTAGGTCAAAACGGTGTTGTCTGGGTTAAAGGAAAACCCGAAATGGAAAGGATTGTTCAAAAGGTTATAAAAACCATCGAAGAAGAAGCACACACTTCAGGCCTTACTGATAGGATAAAAAACATGTTATTTGAACTTCTCGGGGAAAAAACTGAGAAAACTGAGAAAACAAACAAAGAAGAGGATTTTGAAGAAGAACTTATTCAATAAGGGGTGATTATTATTTTAACCAGTAAATTAATTGGGAACAGTAATAAAGGAAGTTTAATTACTTCTGGAACTAAAAAAAGGCCGGATGACAGAGCATTCGATGAAATGAGGCCTTTGAAAATAGAAGCTGGTGTGCTAGAAAGGGCGGATGGCTCAGCATACTTGGAAATAGGTGACAATAAGGTTCTGGCAGCTGTTTATGGGCCAAGAGAGTTACATGTACGTCGCCTCTTAAAACCCAACATGGCAATCCTGCGATGCCGATATAATATGGCACCATTCTCAGTGGAAGATCGTAAAAGACCCGGACCAGACCGAAGATCAGTGGAAATATCCAAAATCACTACCGAAGCACTTAATCCGTCTGTTTTCCTTGAAAAATTCCCAAGATCCACAATCGACATTTTCATTGAAGTACTCCAAGCTGAAGGAGGCACCAGATGTGCCGGTATTTCAGCAGCATCAGTTGCCTTGGCTGATGCCGGTATCCCAATGAGAGACATGGTGGCAGCATGTGCAGCCGGTAAATCTGACGGACAAGTTATAATGGACCTTTCAGAATGGGAAGATAAAGAAGGAGAAGCTGACCTTCCAATAGCCATGATGCCTAGAACAGGAGACATAACATTGCTACAAATGGATGGACACCTCACATCAGATGAATTCCAACAAGCACTTGATCTAGCTATAAAAGGATGTCAGATCATCAGCGAGGAACAAAAAAACGCCATAAAGAATAGGTACGGTGATTAAAATGGTGCAGAGCATAGTTCCACAGATAATTAAAGAAAGTGTGGTTAATCTTATACAGAAGGGAGAAAGAGCAGATGGAAGGGCATTGGACCAGTACCGTGAAATAAGTCTGGAAACTGGTATAATAAAAAAAGCAGAAGGTTCAGCCCGTGTAAAAATAGGCAAAACTCAAATTGTAGTGGGAGCCAAACCACAGATTGGTGAACCTTTCCCAGACACTCCCAACGTCGGTGTTTTGATAACTAACTCCGAACTTCTTCCAATGGCAGCACCAAACTTTGAAGCAGGACCTCCCAATGAAACTTCAGTAGAGTTAGCACGTGTCACAGACCGTTGTATAAGGGAAGGAGAAGTATTAGACTTAGAAAAATTGGTTATCATCCCTGGAAAGAAGGTATGGATGATTTTCCTGGACCTTCATATTGTGGACTACGATGGCAACCTTATGGATGCTGCAGTACTGGGTAGTTTGGCCGCCCTATCAAACACTAAAATTCCAAGTACCACCATTGAAGGAGATGAAGTTGTAATCGATTATGAAAAGATGGTTCCAATTCCAATTAAAGAACAGCCACTCATGTGCACCCTGGCCAAGATTGGCGGAGAACTGGTAGCTGATCCCTCACTGGAAGAGGACGATGTTTTAGATGCACGAATATCCATAGGTTTAAGAGTTGATGGCAGTATATGTGCCATGCAAAAAGGAGGATCAGTGCCTTTAACCCGTGAAGAAATCTTAAAGTCCATTGAAATTGCTCAGGAAAAAACCAAAGAACTGCGAAAGTCAATTCCAAAAGAATAAAATAAATAGGGTGTTTATATTAAAATGAACCCAACAGGTATTTTAGAGTGTATTCCCATTCTAATTTTTACCTGAGCTTTTCGGATCAATTTAACAAATTAATAAGGTGATAATTATGGCAAGAACAAAAAAAGTAGGTGTTACCGGGAGATTTGGTCCCCGATACGGTAGGAAAGCAAAGAGAACCGTGAAAACCATTGAAGAAAACATGAAAAAGAACCATACCTGCCCACAGTGTGATCGACCCGGAGTTAAAAGGGTTTCTGCAGGAATATGGAAATGCCGAAAATGTGGCGCGGTCTTCACTGGTGGAGCATACCTACCAAACACTCCTATGGGCAAAACTGCCTCAAGAAATATTAAAAGGATTGTTGGAGGTTTATAATTGTATAAATGTGATAAATGCAATACACTCGTAGACATTAGAGGATACACAGAATCAAAATGTCCCAGTTGCCGATACCGAATACTCTTCAAAGAAGTTCCTGAGGTTCGGCGAGTTGTTAAAGCCCGCTAAATAATTACTCCACTATATTTCAATACCAAGATTAAATTTGGTTTGAATAAATCTTAAATTCCATATAAATTTTAGATTTATGTTAATAACCACTTCCCGAAAGCCATCTCAAAGAACAAGAACATTTTGCCGCGGATTAGAACGAGTATCAAAAACACGTTGTGTTAACCGGGGAAAAATGAGCCTTCGAGATGTTTTTTTAAAAGCCAGTGAAGTAGGAACCAATCTGGTTGCGGTGATATCAGAAAAAAATGGAAATCCCAATGGTATGGAAATATATGAGGATGGTGAACTATTCGCTACTCTTAAACTAGCCGTAGATCTCTCTCTTCCCCAAGGGAGAATTCAAAAGGACGAAACATACATTCGATGTGAAGTGGATGAATTAGAAGATATTGCATCTAAGATCTTTCAAATTCCATTGGAAAATTCAGAAGAATCAAACTGCAATTGTTTGTGGATCAAAACCCACCAAAGGAAATCAACTCCAATGATGGAGTTCTTTGATGGGGATGGTAAGCCAATCAGTCCGCGCATCCACATATATGAGTGTAAATTACAAGATGAAGCGAATGAAAATCCTAAAACAAGTTGAAGCTCAGCTTGAAATCGAATTTGACTCAGAAAAAGATGCTGAAGTTGTTTTATCAGCTATAAAACCTGAAATCAGTGATTCGCCATCAGATAGAACTATTACTGGGGTTAAATCTGAAAATAAGGTTTTAACCATTGATATCAAGGCGCAAGATTCTCCTTCCTTTCGAGCAGCACTGAATTCTTACCTCCGATGGGTTATACTCTCACAAGAAATTTTAAAATTGAGTAAATAACAGTTCATATGAATTTGAATTTAAAAAAAAATTAACTGACATTCCGATTAGAATATGAGGTGACAAATATGGAAATGCCCCAAAACATTCAACATCAACTAGCCCAGTTCCAGCAGATGCAACAGCAAGCACAAGCAATAACCATGCAGAAGCAGAGTGTGGATCTGCAGATAAGAGAAACAGAAAAAGCCCTTGAAGAACTGGAAAAAGTAGAAGAAGATGCCGAAGTTTACAAAACTGCAGGAAATCTACTCATTAAGATGGGTAAAGAGGAACTAACTGAAGAAATGACTGAAAAACTGGAAACCCTGAAACTCAGGGAAAAAACAGTAACCCGACAAGAAGAAAGGGTCATGTCACGTTTAAAGGAAATGCAGGAATCTTTGCAGGAATCAATGCAAATGCAACCTGGTATGGGAAATTAAATTTGGTTCCTGTACCTATAAATTTTCTATAGTTTATTTCTGATAACCCTGGTTGAAGAGGTCACAATTTTGAAAAAGTTAACTGATTCTCAAATGGAGAGCCTCTCTGAAGCTGCGGCAGTAGCTGCAGAAAACCATATTTTTTCCAAGGTATCCAAGAAAGAAATCCTTGACCTAGAGTTAAGGGTAGAATTCAACCAAGACAATGGTCTTGATGTTGATGTAGAAGTTGAACTCTTCCTGGATAACCTTTGCACTGCAGAAGGAAACTTGGCTGACGAGGCAGCCCAAGTAGCTTTGGATGAAATCGATAAACAGGTTGAAAAATTATCTAAATCTTCTTAAACCGTCTTTTTTTATTATATACTTAATTATAATTTTTTTACAAGGCTTATAAATTTAATCTATGATTTTTTAGGTTTAAAATGCTGTAATTCTTCCAAAATTGTCTGTGGGAGATTAGCTGGACACATAATAAATTGAAAAAATATCTAGGAATCATATTTTCATATGAGTGTTAACCTTAACTTCGTCATCCATTTTTAAATCATTTTTATATTCTACCAGTTCAATTTTGCAACCTGGTCCAATAGTCACATTGTTTCCTCTTACTATTGAGGCAATGGTATTTTCAAGGTATATGTTGTCTCCTTCTATTAAATTGCATGTGACTTTGTTTTTACCTTCTGCAATTATTCTGTTTTTTATTCCTAAGAAACTCAGCTTACTGTTCCTGGTTATTTTTATTTCGGAACCACCTATTTCATTTACTTCACTGGGCCAGTATAAGTTTATTTTTAGTGTATCTGCGTTGAGCATTCCGTCAACTGTGAAACCACCTTCTATATTGAGAATTTCGGCATTTAAGTTGCCACCGGTCATGACACTGCCTTGTATTTTGGCTTTATCAGCACATAACTTGTCACCAACTTCAATTTCCCCCTGAACTTTCAGTCTCCTGGTGTTTAAATATCCTTCTACAATTGTTTCACCCTTTATACTCACATAATCTGTTGTTTTCACATTTCCATCCAGTTGACCTTCCCCGTATACCTTTAAGTTAGAACATTCCACGTTTCCATGGATCATGCCTTCGCCCATGATACTTATTTTGTCAAATGTTCCACCGTTTGAAATTCCTGAACCGTAGATTTTTAGGTCTTTTCTTTCATCTTTTCCCATAATTACTCCTCCAATTATCTTTAAACTTATTGGATTTTTATTCTGTCATGTTTTAATCTTCTTTCCAGTTGAATGTGGCTGTTCCTAAACCAAAAAGTACTATCCCAATGACGGCAATTATGGCCAAGTCAGTTACTGCATCCCCTGTATTTCCAGTTATCATGGAACTCCTAAGGCCCTCACTAAGATAAGTTAGTGGGGATATTTTGGCAAGGTACTGCAGGAACCAGGGCATGTTTTCCACTGGTATCAGGGTTCCAGAGACAAACATCAGGGGGAAAGTGATGACCCCTACAGCGTTCATGGCTGATTCCTCATTCTTTACAAAATTGGCAACCAGTATTCCAAATCCTGCAAAAAGTGCAGTTCCCAAGACTACTAATAGTAAACTCACCACATTGATTTGGGGGTGTATATCAAATGCTAATGATGCTAAAAACAGGGCCACAGCCAGTGATAAAATCACTAACACAGTTAAAGTGATTATTCTGGATGCTATCCATTCTTTACTGGATAAAGGTGTTGTTGAAAGTTTTCTGAACACTCCAATGCTGCGTAACCTGGTAATAGTCCCTACAGACATATTTGCTGCTGAAGACATGATGGTAATGGCCAGTATTCCTGGAAGTAGAAAGTCAAAATAATTCATACCAGATGTAGCAGCCTCCTGGGAATTCACAGTGATGAACTCATGGGCACCTGACATTTTCATGTTGAAGCCATTGGCTACTTGTTGAACAACTGAAACAACTGCCATGGATGTTGGTTTGGACTTATCATAATACATGTTAACTCCTGCACTGGAAGTTCCACCTGATTGTTGGATAATCTGCCCAAAGTTTCCGGGTATAATCAAGTAAGTAGCGATTTTCCCCTCTTTTAGCATCTTTTCCAGATCCATATTTGAACCATCTTTGAGACGTAAGGCGCCTGTAGATCCCAGGGATTGGATAAAAGTATTTGACATGGTTGAACCATCGTTATCCTGATAATATAATGTGGTTGAATCAGATTGGCCCCCAAATATGTATCCGAATAAAAGGAAAAGCACTATGGGAAATATGAACATCCAGAAAATATTCATCCTGTCCCTGAAGGTCTCTTTAAAACTGTACTTGATATCAGTAGTAATTCTCGACATTTATTTTTCTCCTTATGAGAGTTTATCTCCTGTTAAATTCAAAAATACGTCTTCAAGAGTTGTTTTTTTAACATAAAATTCTTCACATGCAAGTTCATTTCGATTAACAATTGATAATGCTTTGGACATACACTTCATCCCATCTTCTTCAGGTAATTTTATCAGAATATCGTCTCCCTCAATTTCACAGTCGGGAATTACCTTAATTATTTCATTTTTCGCATTTGCACTGCATTTTCTCATTATGAGGGTGTTACCACCACCATGGTTGTTTATTAAGTCTTCAGGTGTTCCTTCTGCAATTATCCGCCCATTGTGCAGCACATTTACCTGGTCTGCCAGGAAATGGGCCTCATCCATGTAATGGGTTGTAAGAAATACAGTCTTTCCACGTGTTTTTAATTCTTTAATGGCATTCCATACATCTCGTCTGGCCTTGGGGTCAAGACCCGTTGTTGGTTCATCAAGAAAAACTATTTCAGGATCGTTAACTAGTGCGATGGCGATTCCCACCCTTTGCTTTAGACCTCCAGAAAGATCTTTAAATAGGGTACCTTTTTTTTCAGTTAAACTCAACATTTCAATAAGTGTGTCTACATCTACATGAGCGGGGTACATTTGAGCAAAATAATCGATATTTTCAAAGACAGTCAACCATTCGAAAACATTAAAATCCTGTGGAAGTACGCCAATTTTCTTTTTAACTTCCATTTCATTCTTTCTTATGTCTAATCCTAGGATTTTAATGGTTCCGATTGTTAAATTTTTAAGACATTCCATTATTTCAACGGTCGTGGTTTTTCCTGCACCATTAGGGCCTAAAAAGGCAAATATCTCACCTTTTTTGATGTTGAAAGATATATCATTTACTGCAATAAAATCTCCATATTTTTTCATCAATGAAGTAACTTCAATCACGTTATTTGTCATATTTTTCACCATCATCAAACTTTTTTGTGTTCTGCAACGGTAGAGTCTTTGTTCACTTTAAAACTGTTTTTATATTCTGCCAGTTCGATTTCGCATCCAGGACCCAATTCGATTGTATCGCCTCTGACAATTTGGGCTTTGGTATTTTCCAAATAAATTTCATCCCCTTCAATGCTCTGAGTTATCAGTTCTTTACCCCTACCAAAGGCAAAAATCATGCTTTTAAGGCCAAATAAATCATATTTTCCTTTTCTTTTAATTGTGATTTTTGATCCGCCGATTTCATCTGCTTGGGACGATCCATGTAAACTGAGTTCTAGTTCATCGGCATTTAAAAGCCCTTCATTTTTAAAACTTCCTTCTATCTTTAAAAATTCAGCATTGCAATCCCCATCAATACTGATACTACCATAGATTTCAGCGTTTTCTGAGTAAAAACTCCCTTTAATATCAGTAGCACCATTGATTTCCAATTTTTTTGATTCTACATTCCCGTCAATGGAGCTATTGCCATTGATTTTCACGTAATTTGCGTTGATATTCCCTTTTAAGTTACATTGTCCATTTATTTTCAGGTCTATGCAATCCAGATCACCGTCTATCCTTCCGCTTCCATTGATGTTTACAGAATCGTATTTTCCACCACTTGCACTTCCATGGCCATTTATTCTTAAATCACTCATGTTTTTCATTATAACGCCCCGCTAAACTATCTTGATTTTCAATTCCTCGATTAAGTCGGTTATATTAATTTTTGCAATTATTTTGGTATTGTTTTCAAAGTAGATCTCAGCTACATTAGAAACCAAGCAGCAGCTTGAAATTCCCAGTTTGCGTAAAAATAATAATACACAGCTTTTTGCCTTGAATTTGGAATAATATTTTTCTAATATTTCCAGTATCATATTTCCTTCTTCATAATTGATTGTTCCTTCTTCAAACAGTTTATCTAATAGATAAAGGAATAGTACGGTTTCAAATTCATGCTTTTTACTATCGCCCTTTTTGTCTGTGTAAAAATCCAGAGTTGTCTTTGAAACAATGTTATGCTCAAGAAGATCGTCTTTTTCCAGTGTAATTTCCATCAAATTAGGGGATAACATGTCAGCTAAGTTGTCTAAGGAAATATCTCCTTTCATATTCTTTATTTTCTCTATGCGATCGATTATTTTCTCTTTTGGAAAAAATGTTTCTTGGCCGGTGTAAGTAGATTTCCGGATAAACCACTCTTCTGGAATTAAATTTTTCCTTTTCCAACGATATAGTTGGCCATAGGAAATTTGGGTTAATTCTAGTAATTCTTTTTTGGAAATCAACTCGTTTTCCATTTTTTAACCACCATTTTTTTTAACGTAACAAAACACTGTTACATAGATTTTTTTATTTAGTATTTAAGTTTACCTATGAGTGGTCTGTGAAATGGAAAAGTATATAAGCATATTCTTATATACTTATGTTCATGATGAGGATAAATTCCAAGTCAACATTGGAGTCTACCGATGAACTTGAAGAAGTGTTAAAAGCCCTGGCTAACGTCAACAGGTTAATTCTGATCTATTCACTGGCCTCTGGTGAAGTGGAAAAAATCAGTGTAACTGAAATGTCGCAGAAGATGGGTATAACACAACCAGCAGCATCCCAACACCTTAAAATCTTGAAAAACGCCGAAATACTCGTTGCAAAAAAAGAGGGAAACTACATGTACTATCGATTCAACAGACGCTCGATGGAAAAACACCAAAGAAGAATTGATTTTTTATTTACCTGTGCATTCAGTAAATGTAAACAACTTGAAAAACAAGAAAAATAGGTCCACTGAGTTGCCTAATTTTTATAAAAACTCTATTTTTCATCTGATAATTAAGTTTTTAGAAAGATAACCATCAAAAAAAATCCAAAAATCTGTAAAAATCCAAAAAAAAATTATATGCCTTTTTAAAAAAAAATTGAACCACCCAAAGTGATAATATGGACGAAATTAAAGAAAAACAGGAATTACCCGTGTTAGTTTTACCAGATATGGTTTTATTACACGAAACAAACATGAACCTTAAAATTACTAAAAAGATGGGGAAAGAAATACATAAACGAGTCAAAGACCATGATTGCTTCGGCATTGCCGTTGCATCCAAAGAAGGACTACCTGCCCGTTTTTATGCTGAATCCGACTTATACCATATAGGAACATTAATAAAAATCGAAAATGCCGCTGAAATGAGGGATTTTTACCACTTGAAAATAGAAATCATAGAAAGAGTCAAAATCGATGAATTCATCAAGGATGGCATAAATTACCAGGCCAAATACCATTTAATACCCGATATTGAAGATTTAGATCAGGAAAACCAGGAAGAAATCCTTAAACACGTAAGATATCTAGTGAGTGAAATAAGTGAAAACTTCAAAGAATCCAAAGCTTATGCAGATCAAATAAAACAGATGACCGACGTCAATAAAGTAATTGCCAATGTATTCCCGTACATGCGATTATCCCTGGAAGAAAAACAGGACTTTTTGGAAACACGATCCCTTAAAGAAAAAAGCCTAAAATTCCTAGATATCCTTATTGAACAGAAAGAATCCATTCAGTTTCAGATGGAAATGGCCGCCAAACTCAATGAGGAAATGAATAAAAAACACAGGGAAAACCTCTTAAAAGAACAACTTCGAGTTATACAAGATGAACTCTCAGAATCTGAAGGTACACGAAAAAAAGATTACCGTGAACTCATTGACGAATCAAACATGCCAGATGATGTCCGTGAAATTGCCTTGGAAGAAGTGAACAAACTGGAACGTCAGGGACCCCACAGTTCTGAAGAAAACGTTATAAGAAACTACCTGGACTTGTTAGTAGACTTACCCTGGGGTGAAAGCCAAATCAAAGATATTGACATTGAAACAGCACGAAAAGTTCTAAATGAAGAACATTACGGTCTGGATAAGGTTAAAGATCGCATCATCCAACATTTGACAGTGATGAAACTCAAGCAAAACAAACAGGGATCCATCCTCCTACTGGTGGGCCCACCAGGAACAGGTAAAACCAGCCTAGGTAAAAGCATAGCAGAAGCACTGAAACGAAAATATGTCAGAATCAGTTTAGGCGGTGTGAAAGATGAATCTGAAATCAGAGGCCACCGAAGAACCTATGTTGGAGCATTACCGGGACGTATAATAAATGGAATGAAACGTGCCGGTGCAAAAAACCCAGTGTTCATTTTGGACGAGGTGGATAAGTTAATGGCATCATACAGTGGAGATCCAGCCAGTGCCTTACTGGAAGTACTGGACCCAGAGCAGAACAACACCTTCTCTGATCACTACTTGGAAGTTCCCTATGACCTTTCAGATGTGTTCTTCATTGCCACTGCCAACTCTCTTAAAGGCATTCCAAACCCACTAAAGGATCGTATGGAAATAATACAAATCGGTAGTTACACCAGCCATGAAAAATTCCATATTGCCAAAAATCACCTCCTTGAAGAAGTTCTAGAAGATAATGGCTTGGATGAAAGTCAGTTGATATTGGAAGATGACGCAATAAAAACCATCATCGAAAAATACACCCGAGAAGCAGGAGTAAGAGGGCTTAAACGTCAACTTGAAACTGTTGCCAGAGTAGCCTCAGAAAAAATCGTACTGGAAAAAGTTAACCTTCCCTACGTTGTTAAAACAGATATGTTGTATGATCTACTTGGCCATGAACTCATTCAAGTACATCTTGCTGGTAAAAAGAACCCTCCAGGCGTAGTTACCGGATTAGCTTGGACACCTGTCGGTGGGGACATACTCTTCATTGAAGGGGCCTTCATGCCGGGAACAGGAAAACTCATGCTCACCGGACAATTAGGTGACGTGATGAAAGAATCTGCAAAGATTTCCCAGAGTTTAATCCGTTCACGACTGGCATTCAGTTTAAAGGAAGTGGAATTTGATAAAAAAGACTTGCACATACATGTTCCATCAGGAGCCATTCCTAAGGATGGACCATCTGCAGGGGTGGCATTACTGACCACCATCGCGTCTCTGGTAACCGGTCGTGAAGTGGATCCCAAACTAGCAATGACTGGTGAAATCTCCCTAAGAGGGGCAGTACTGCCTGTAGGTGGAATTAAAGAAAAAGTACTCGCAGCCCATCGTGCAGGTATACAAAAGGTTATATTACCTAAAGAAAACCTCAATGACTTGGATGATGTACCAGATGATGTTAAAAAAGAAATAGAATTCATTACAGTTGAAACTGTGGAGGATGTAATTAATCAAACAATTGGTTTGGAACTTCCTAAACCTCTAATGATGGAGATGTCTCCAGACTCTCTAAGCGGTGGGGCAGGAACTTAAGTCAAATATGACTGTAGGGTAGAATAGAATTTTTTAATTTCCCCCTTTCATTTATTCTTTTTTGGGGGGATATATTTTTTTTTATTTCAAAAAATAATAATAATTCTCTAAATTTTTTAAAAACCCTTTTATGATTTTATTTTTCACTAATAAAGCTTTCTGTGAGCTTTTTTAACTTTTTATTCGTTTCATGATCATTATAGTATGGTTTTGTTTTGGATTGTATGGATTGTTCTATAACCAACATTTCGTTTAGCTTTTTTTGCAGTTCTTCATCCATGTTGGCGAAGGATAAAACTGTGGATAAGTTGTCGAAGTGTTCCGAGTAGACTAATTCTCCTCCACACCGGCAACTTTCAAAATCATCAGGATGTTCTTCATCTTCTAACTGATAGTAACCCTGACATTCCCTACAAATTACATAACCAATATTAACACTACCATTTTTTTTTGAAAAAAATATTATTGTTTGTTGATGACAATATTGTTTGATTATTTAGTTCATTGATAATAAATCTTTCTTGTCAAGATTTGAAGGATATCAAAATATTCAAGAAATTATTCCATTTACATGAAATATTACCAAAATTTATATTTTATAATAAAGATATAATGTATTAATTGGGGGGTTGTAATGCAAGCTAAAGGTGCTCACTATTACATTGAAAAGGGTATAGAAACTTGGTTAGATAGTAAAAACTATTTTGAAGCAATTGACCTATTTTCCCAAGCATTAGAGCTTGAACCTAACAATCCAGATGCTCACCTTTTGAGAGGTGCAGTTTATGTTGATGTGGGTGACTTACAACTGGCTTTGAATGATTACAATAAAGCTTTAAAATATAATCCTAAAAATATTGGTCTTTTTTTTGATAAAGGCACTGTTTTGTTTTATCTGGGCGAGTACCCTAAGGCTATACGTTCCTATGAAATATTTCTAAAAGATGAACCTCATGATGTTGATGCCCTGTATTTCAATGGATTAGCCTACCATTTTCTGGGACAAAATAAGACTGCTCAAAAATTAATTGATAAAGCACTGGGTTTAATTGAAAGATCTGATGATTTATATCCAGATTTATGCAATGCAAAAGGAGAGATACTTTTTGATCTGAAAAAATATTCTGATTCCATCTCTTATTTTAGGAAAGTTGCGGAATCCGATCCCACTTTTTTCATTTCCCTGTACAATATAGGACGTGCATACTATGAAATGGGAAAACTGGATGAAGCTCTGAAATACATTGATGATGCTTTAATAATCGAGCCTAAAGAATTGGATCTACTCAATTATAAAGGCTTAATATTAATGGATATGGGTCGTAATGATGAAGCCATAAATTGCTTTGATAAGATAATCCAACTACATCCCATATACTTCCCAGCATGGTACAATAAAGGGACGACCCTGAGACAACTCAAAAGAACAGAAGAAGCTTTGGAACATTTTGAAGAAGCAATCAGGTTGCTCTTAGATAAACGGCCCGATATAACCAAAGGCATGTGTTTGAAGAATTTATAGAACTGAAAAATCGAGAACAATTAATTTACAACGGTTTGTTTATAACAGTAACTGTTTTGCAGAATTTTTAAACACATTTTTCTAATTATGTCATTTACAGAAAAAATCATTTCAAATTTTTTTTAAGGTTGTCACGATGATCTGAGGCCGTGCGAAGAATCGCAATGGCAATATAGTTGTCCCAATACCATTACTCACAATTAAGGTTGAACCACCTTCTTCGATGACTCCTGTTCGATATTTATTCCCATAAACTGAATGGGTGCTTGGTGCCCAGATCCCAAAAAAAGTTACTTGCCCTCCATGGGTATGTCCTGAAAAAACCAGATCAACTTTGGATTTATCAACCAAAGGAAAGTAATCCGGGTTGTGGGTGAGTAAAATGACGAAATCCTGGGTCGAAACCACAGAAGTGGTGTAACCTAGAAGTTGAACTCCATTATTAAAATCTCCCACTCCACCAAGCCTGATCCTGGAACCATCCTCTTTAATCCAAGTTCCCTTGTTACCAATATAGGTTAGGCCGTGCTGTGGAATAGCTTCAAGGGTGTCATATTGTGGATCCTTATTCCCTAAAACAGCAAAAACACCGAGAGGGGCCTTTAATTTTGATAAAGATTTGAAGGTAGGTTGCACATATTCTGAATCTCCATCCACATAATCCCCACCCAAAAGTATGAGATCTGGTTTGAGGGCATTAACTTGGTTAATCAGGCTATCAACACGATTCTGGTGGAAAAAATCACCGGCATGAATGTCTGAAATAAAAACAATCCGTTTCCCATCAAACTGGGCGGGTATCTGGTCTGACTCAATAGTTATCTCTTTGGTTTCAATCCAGTAAGGTTCAATTAACATGTAAGCCAGCAACACAGACGCGACCATTATAAAAAGATAACGTTTTTTAAGCAAATTAACACCTATTATGAGTTTTTTTTTTAAAATCGAATTGTCTATAAAATTAATATTCTCTATTAGAAATGGTTTTTAAATTTAATATTATCATACTAACTGGTAACTTTAGATTAGATAGATTTTTCAAACATAATAATATTAATCTTCCGTGAGGGGTTTTTTTTTAACATTTCTCGCTAATATGTTTCACAAATTTGAAGATTTTATGATTTTTTTTAATCATATACTTACAACACCTTAAAACTTCACAATCTCAAGAATACACAAGATAATTGTTTATCTATCATGTTTAAAATTACCACCTTAATTAAGGGATTACACACGCCTTAATCATTGGGTTATGAAAATATGAAAAACCAAAATATAATAAAATATGTTTTGTATAATATACGTGTTAAAGAGAAACTGATAGGAAAGATGTAAATTTACTGGGAAATTATCGTTGTAGACTATTCTGGTAGATGAGTAGTTGATGTTACGGGCCCGTTGGGATATCGATCATTTTCTGGCACAAGTGATAAAAAAAATGAATATTGGTGCTGTAACTGCATCTATTCGGAAAACAGAGGGCAGTGATGATACTCTAACAGCTATTCTTAGAAAAGGTGGTGAGGTACTATCATCACAAAGTACCAATGCACATAATGGGGGAGCCAGTTCAACCGTAAAAGGGTTTTAAATAAACCATTACTTTTTTTTTGGTGTTGAACAAAAATATTAGGCGATGTGCAAATACTTGTCACTTTAATAATTTGGAGTTGAAAAAGTATGGAAAAAAGGAGACCGTACAGATCACTTTCAGTTATTTTTCTAATTTTGATTCTATTTTTAAGTTTAACTAATGTTTCAGCTTCTCAGTGGAATGTAGGATCTGGACAGGATTACAACAACATCCAGGAGGCAATAGATAATTCAAATACTGCTGATGGGGACATTATAAACGTTTTCAATGGCACATACGAAGAAGATGTTGTGGTGAATAAAAATTTGACCATCAGAGCCAATAACAACGATACAGTTACATTAAAACCTACAGATGTTGCTTTCAACATAGTGAACGACACAACCGGTAATGGTGGCGGCACAACAATAACTGGATTCATCATCAACCTCATAAACGGCAGATTAGGTATCAATATCTCTGCAAACCATTGCACAATTGAAAATAATACCATAAACGGTGGGGAAAAAGGAATAACAACCATTGGAACCAACACGATTATAAAAAACAACAAAATATTTGGTGTATCAAATACCAGCATCCAGGCAGGCTATTCTTCAATTATAGACGAATCCGATAGCATCAAAATCATAACCCAAACTGCAAATAATACCATAATGGACTGTAACCATATTGTCGGAGGATTAACAGGCATAACTATATTCGGAGATAACAACATTGTCGTCAATAATACCATATCAAACGCTTTAAACGTGGGTATAGCTGCTGTAGGGAGTTATCCAATCATTTCTGGCAACAAAATATCTGATATGATGGGCACTGGATCAAAAATGGGAATTACAATAGCAGCTTTAAATTTATCAGGCACCACCGGTCTTACCATGAATAATAACATCCTGAAAAACATCCAAAGCACTGATAATAAAACCACTGGAATTGACATATTTGTCATGAGTAGGGACACCCAACTGGACGATATCCTGGTTAAGGGAAATGAAATATCAGACATGTATGGGTTTGGTGAAAACATCGGAATATCAGTTGTAACCCTAGCATTAAAGGGAACTATGTCCAGTCTTAAAGTATCAGATAACATAATCGCCAATATTGTAAGTCAGGGTATAAACAGCACTTGTAAAGGCATATACTGTCTGCCAATGGGATTTGATGGGAATAACACCACTGAATCAGAAACCCTGTTAATTTATAAAAATAAAATTACCAAACTAAAGTGTGAAGATGAAGGCGGGCAATGTCAAGGCTTATCCTACTTGCAATTAATTCAGGGAAATTCTTCTATTTCAGAAAATTACATATCTGAAATTGTAGGAAATACTATGGCAGCCGGAATTTTCGCTCTGGGAATAGACTACACCACATTCAAGTCTCAAATGACCATTAATCGAAACCAGATCACCAATATCATAGCAAACAATGCGACATCTGGAATCATGTCAGCGAACATGGGAGACATGTTCATCCTGCACAACAATATTTTCCACCTGAACAGTGATAATTCCAGGTTTATAACTACCCAACCTATTTTAAGCAACGCCACCATTATGGGGAATAATCTGGAGGGTACCGGTAAAGAAATAGGTATCTCGGTAAATGGTAATTCAACCATAAGCTACAACCGGATGGTGAACTTCCAATATTACATTAAAAACATGGTTTTTCTTGAATTAGTAATGGAAATGTATCCATTCACAGATGAACAATTAAGGGATTACATCAAGTCTCAATATGAAGACATCACTGATGAACAGTTGGATGAAATAATAGCCGCCTTCCACAAATTGGTGGATTATATGAACAGTTTTCCAAGCTACACCACCGCACCCTACAACTGGTACGGAACCAACACCGACCCAGGAAACAGTAAATTTTCACCAAGCAACGGAACCATCAACTTCAAACCATGGCTTATTCTAAATATAAACACTAATCCATCCACTATACAAGTTGGTCAAACTTCTAAGATCACTACCAATGTTTATAAAGATTCTATTGGCGGAGATCACAGTGCAAACGCAGTTCAGTTCTTCAGCGGGCCCTGGGTGACATTCACCACCAATCTTGGCAACATAGGGAGTAAATCAATCATAGTTAACTGGATTAACGGGTTGGCTACCGCCATTTTAAGGGGTGATGAAGGACCAGGACTAGCCAGGGTAACTGCCACAGATTATCAGACAGTCCAAACTTTTGTCACCATACTGGGAGTGACTGTGCTGCATGGATCCATAGATACTAACGTCATTAAAATGCAAGACACCGGGATGCCAATAACATACATATTAATGGCTTTAACACTACTTTTAGTAGGAGTAGTATTGTCAACTAAGAAATAACCCCCTATTTTAAAAAACAGGAGAAGATGAAAACATGACTGAATTGGATTATTATAAAGAAAAGATTTGTATAGTTACCGGTGCCAATTCTGGTATCGGGTATGCGTTAAGTGAAGAACTCCTAAAAAGAGGGGCAGTTGTTTACATGGCAGGGCGCAACCCTGAAAAAATTCAAAAAGCCACTGAAAAGCTTTCCAAGTACAGTGACAGAATTCATGAAATTATTGTGGATGTTACAATCCAAAAACAAGTGCAAAAGGCCATTGAAGATGTGGCAGAGGAAGCAGGTAGGCTGGACTTTTTATTCAACAATGCAGGAGTTGGAGGAACTCTACAGTATGAAAAAGCCACTTTGGATGACTGGAAAACCATCATTGATGTAAACCTCTGGAGCGTCATTTACGGAGTCCACGCGGCCGTCCCTATCATGCTAAAACAGGGAAGTGGACATATAATTAACACCAGCTCCGTGGCAGGAATAGTCCCCATGCCCTTCCAGGCACTATATTCCCTTACAAAATTCGGTGTTACCGGGCTGACTGAAAGTTTGAGGTATGAATATGCAGAAAAAGGTCTTCATTTTTCCACAGTCTGTCCCGCGAATATAGCCACACCTATTTTTAAAAAATCAATTGATGGCACAGTATATGATCATATAAAGATACCTGACGATGCAATTCCTCCAAAAATTGCTGCAGAACTGATTTTGAACAAATTAGTGGAAAAACAGGGGATTATATTCGTGCCTGAAGAACTTGAACAATTTTGGCAGGGATATGTCTTCAAAAAATTAGAAGATCACCTGCTAACCATGGCCCATGAACGTAGAGAATCATATGCGGAAAAAGGAAACTACATGTAAATTGGAGTGGATTTTATGTTTAAATTAGAAGATGGCTTCACCTATTTAATGCCAGCCCATTTTGGGGGAAATAAATTTGACCCAGAGGCTAAAATTACA
This sequence comes from Methanobacterium sp. UBA353, assembly GCA_002496805.1. Taxonomy (GTDB): domain Archaea; phylum Methanobacteriota; class Methanobacteria; order Methanobacteriales; family Methanobacteriaceae; genus Methanobacterium. Next base: position 240,189 of record DALO01000002.1, read on the forward strand.
CAAAAAGCAACAACCATAGTGATAAACTATGAAACTGAAGAAAAACTTCTCGAAAATTACATTCCTGAAGGATTTGAATTACGATCCCCTGAAGTTCAAGTCATGTACAGCAAATTCACTGAGATCAACTGGATGCTTGGGGGAAACTACAATCTCATCGATGTTTCTGCACCTGTCAGATTCAATGGAAAAAAAGATCAACTGGAAGGAAACTACTCACTGGTGGTCTGGGAGAATAAAACTGCACCTATCCTGGGGGGCCGGGAACAAACTGGAATTCCCAAAATCTTTGCAGATATTGAAGAATTACATATTTTAAAGCCCCATTACACCACAAACGCCAGTTATGATGGAAACAACTTTTTAAACATGTATTTCGAAGCCACAGATGAGTTGACTGGAGACGACTTAGATTATATTAAGACAATGTCATCATCTTCAAACACCATCGGATGGAGATATATTCCAAAAGTCGGTGCTCCTGGGGCTGAACTGAGTCAGTTCATACTTTATCCCCAGGGAATGGAGGTTGAAAAAGTGCAAGTGGGAAATGGCAGTCTTAAATGGACACAATTGGACCCAATGCAAAACGCACCTCAGTTTCATATAATCAACAGCCTGGCAGCCCTGCCAATTAAGAATATAAATAATGCCCTGTTATCAGAGGGAACAGCAATTCTTAGAGCATTCGGCGCCCGTGTTTTAGAATAATACTTTGGTCTAAAAATGAATATTCTAAAAAATAAATATAATATAATTAGTGTCTGTAAGATGATATTATTTTCGTAGGAGGAGGTTTCTGTGAAAGGGTTAAGTGTATTGAAATTATTAATCAAGGATTGGAAGGGCTCCTACAAGTGGTTAGTTTTTTCCTTATTTTTAGTAATGATAAGCGTATTTGGAACACTTTTAATACCATATTTTAGTTCATTTTTGATAAATGAGGGTATAACTGCTGGAAACAGTGATGTTATGGTAAAATATGGTATTTACATGTTGATAATGGCGGTTTTAGTGGGATTCTGTGAGTTTTTAAACATAGCCATTGCTGTTTCTTTTTCTGAGAGAACCTGCCATGGCCTGAGAAGTGGAGCATTTGCCCACATTCAATCATTATCTTTTAGCGGGTTGGATAAATACAGCTCCAGTGACCTTCTGGTTCGTCTAACAACAGATATCCAGAATATAAAGATTGGAGTTCAGCAAACATTAATAAATGTATTCAAATCTCCATTAACTCTTATAATGGCCTTATTTTTCCTTTATCTTACAGCACCAGAATTTATGTGGGTTGCTGCGATTTTAATTATCATAGAAATCCTGTTACTTGTAGTATATTTATGGTATTCTACTAAAGCCTATGATAAAAAGCAAATTAAATATGATAGGCTTAACCAGGTTCTGAAGGAAAGTATGGTTGGTGTAAGAGTAGTGAAGGCCTTCGTAAGGCAAGATCTTGAAAATAAGCGTTTCCAGAATGCATCTGAAGAACTTCGTGAAACAGCTTTAAAACCTCAATATTACTATGCATTCATCACACCGACCCTAATGATGATGGTTTACATGGGTACTGTTGGGATATTATACGTTGGAGGGACAGGATTGCTTCAAGGCACAGGTTTAACTCTTGGGGGTGTAACTGCCGCAATGACATATTTAGTAATGGCACTTATTCCCATCCAAACTGTAGGATACATGATACCATTTGTCACTTCCGGTATATCTTCCCTGCGACGTGTTTATGAAATAATAAATGAAAAAACTGATGTTGTAACCGATCCTAACGTAAAACCAGTTAATATTGGCAAGTTTAAGGGTGGTGTACATTTTAAAAATGTGAGTTTTGCTTATCCAGTTAGTGATGAAAATCAGCCCACCATGGCCTTGAAAAATATAAATCTAGAGATCGAGCCCGGAGAAATAGTTGGAATTTTAGGGGCCACAGGTTCTGGAAAATCAACACTGGTAAACCTCATACCACGTTTTTATGATGTAACTGAGGGTGAAATACAAATAGATGGTATTAATGTCCGTGATATGCCACTGGAAACCCTCCGTTACGTGGCAAGTGTTTGTCTCCAGGGCAGTAACTTCTTTTCAGGTACAATTAGAGACAATCTTGTTGCAGGAGTAGATGCCGATGCCATTATACAGGCAGCTCAAGATTTTGATGTCCATTTGAAACCTGAAAACATGTTTTCGGAAACTATAAATTCCAGTTATGATGCCATGGTACAAGCTGCTAAAGCTGCAGATGCCCATGAATTTGTTAGAACCATGCCCCAAAAATATGACACTACTATAGCACGAGGAGGTGCTGATTTATCTGGTGGGCAGCGTCAAAGACTTTCCATAGCCAGAACCCTCATGATGAATCCAAAAATACTCATCTTGGATGATTCTACCAGTGCAGTTGATGTGGCCACCGAAGCCCGTATTCAGGAGTCTATACATGATTTAATGCAGGGTGTGACTCAGATCATAGTGGCCCAGCGTATAAGTGCAGTTATCACTGCTGATAAAATAGTGCTTATGGATAATGGTGAGATAGTTGCCATTGGAAGTCATGAAGAACTATTAAAATCAAATAAACTTTATCAAGACATATATGCTTCTCAATTTGGTGTTGATGTCCCTAAACAGGGGGTGGTTGGATGAACACTGATAATTCCAATGATGGTGTAAAACAAAAAGGCATGTTGGCCAATTTAAAAAGACTTTTGGGTTATCTAACCCGTCACAAGGTTCGTTTCACATTGATGGTTGTGATCATGGTTGCATATTCCATCACCCTGGCCATCATCCCCACCATCAGTGGTTTAATCATGAACATTCTTTCAGAAGGTTCAGGGACTTTAGCCGAGTTTATAAATATTTTAGTTGTCCTTATTATCGCTGTAATAATGTTCTGGGTTTTTGGAAACATATCGCAGAGGATACTGGCTGGAATAGCTCAGAAAGCACTCTACAATTTAAGGACGGAAATTTTCAGTAAGATACAGAAATCTTCCCTGAACTTTTTCGATAAAAGACCTATCGGGGAGTTAATGAGTAATGTAACCAATGACTTAGATGTGGTGGACCAGTTTTTGAGTGTCAGTTTCATGACTGTGATGCAGGCTATAATCACAGTGGTCATTGCCACAGTCTTCATGATCTTCATAAACCCCTACTTCACAGTCCTAACTTACATAACTATTCTGGGCATGTTGACCATTTCAGGACTTCTATCCCGGATAGCTGGACAGGCTTTCAGATTTTTGCAGGAACAGATGGCTGAACTTAATGGATATGCTGAAGAAAGGATGTCAGGCCAGAAAACAGTGGTGGCGTCCAATCAACAGTGGCCATTTATTAAAGAATTTGATAAGATGAGTCAAAAGGTTGACAAAACCGGTGAAAAAGCACAACTTTATTCCATGGGTAACACTGCGGTTGCCCTTGTTTTCCAAAACTTGCAAAACATCGTAATATTCGTTGTGGGTGGATTTTTGGTGATTCAAAAGCAGGCCGCCTTTGGAGATTTAGTGGCCTTTATAGGTTTCAGCTCAATATTGATGGCACCTTTAACTCAGATATTTGCCTTCTACAACCAGATCATCTCAGCAGCAGTAGGTGCTGGTAGAGTATTCCATTTAATGGACGAAAAAACCGAATTAACAGATAAAAAAGATGCCCCATCAATGCCTGAAATAGATGGTCATGTTGATTTTGTTGACGTTGATTTCAGTTACATCCCCGGTCATAAAATACTTAAAAATAACAGTTTCAGTGCCAAATCCGGCCAAATCATAGGTCTTTGCGGACCCACTGGGGCAGGAAAGAGTACCATCATGAATATTTTAACCCGGTACTATGACTTGGATTCAGGAGAAATAAAGGTTGACGATCACCGAGTAGATGAAGTTCAACAGGACACATTACGGATTCAAATAGCACAAGTACTACAAGATCCATTCCTTTTCACTGATACCATTATGAACAACCTCAAATACGCCAGAAAAGGAGCCACCGAAGAAGACTGCATACATGCGGCAAAACAAGCCAACATCCATAACTTCATAATGAAACAGCCCCTTGGATACGATACCATATTGCGGGGTGGCGGAGCCGAATTGAGCCAGGGTCAGAAGCAAATGTTCACTATCGCCCGGGCAATGGTTGCCAACCCCCGAATGCTTATTCTGGACGAAGCAACCAGTAATGTGGACACCCGGACTGAAAAACTGATCCAGGAAGGTCTTCTCAAATTACAGGAAGGTAAAACATCATTTATAATTGCCCACCGCCTTTCAACCATACAAAACGCAGACAAAATACTGGTAATTAATGATGGGGAGATTATAGAAGAGGGCACTCACCAAAAACTGCTTAAAATGAAGGGATTCTATTATAACCTTTACATGAGTCAGTTCCGAGGTAAAGCTAATAATGCTTTTGCCGGAACATAAAAAAAAATATCAACTTCCCTAATTAATTCCTTTCCTTTATCTTAAATTACAAAAAGGTTGAGATATTCTAAAGAAACAATCATAACTACGGTTATTCCAATTAATGTGAAATCTTTGTAATCAATCTTACTTTTCGCGCGGTAAATACGCGTATTTTCAGAATAACCCCTGCACACCATACTTAAGTAAACGGTTTCACCCTGTTCAAAGGCCCTGATGAACATCATGGTAATTGTTTCACCAACTTTTCTCAACCTCCATTTATATGCAGTTTTGTTACTGAAAATATCAAAACAACGAGTCGATTGAGCATTAAGTATGTTCATAAGCTGATCATAGAAGAAAAACAGGTAACGGACAGTAAGGTTTAAGAGCATAGCCAGCTGATGGGGTACTCCTAATTTTTGGGCAGATGCCACTAGATCTTGCATTGATGTAGCTGAAGATAGAAATACAATAGAAGTAACAGAAACTGTTACTCTTGCCAGAAGCAAAGCCCCGAAAAAGAGACCATAATCAGTTATATGTACCAAACCAAACGGTCCTGTCCATAAAATATTTCCCGGTTGGAAGAACGGCTGAATCATGGCCACAAATCCTCCAAAGGGAATAACCAATGCTATTCGTTTTAAAGCATATGAAGGGGTTACATTGGATAAAGAGATGAGAATTAAAAGGTAAATTTCCATTATAGCTAGAACAAAGAGGTTTGTATTAGTAACTGCATATATAATGATTAGCATGGCAGATATTAGTTTTATTCTACCATCTAAGTTGTTCATTAAGCTTTCTTTACGGGCTTCTCTGTCAATTGCAGTAAGTTCTTTCATAAAATCTCTCAATACACTAAACTATTTCTTATTAAAAAAAAGTGGTGAAGAGCTTTTCAATGAAGCTCTTCTAATTATTTATTCTTGGTCCTTATCATTTTTTTTGGCAAGCACTTTGGCTAATCCCAGTACAACCAGCAGTACAAGGATGGTACCACCAATTAAGGCCACAACTCCGCTCCAGGGATTGTCTTCCATTCCAGGAATTGCATAGTCTGGTAATGGGGATTGGAAAGCTGCTTCGGATTCTGGAACTCCCAAACTTTCAGCTGCACTTTCCAGTCCATCAGGGTTACTTGATGCCAAGAAAGGTGCTAAAATGGCGATAACAAGAGCTATTACCAGACCACCAATTATGAAGTTACGGTCTGTAGTTTTCATTCTACCGCCTCCTGTTTTCTGCTGCTTACCCAGTCGGGTAAAAGATCCGGCCGTGCACGACCAATACCCATAATTACTACCACAGTAATGACAGCTTCAATAACACCTATCACGGCATGATAAAGGGCCATTGATGTTACCCCTGCTACTAAAGGGAAGGTGCCAGCTATAGATAGTTCAATGGCACAAACAATTGAAGCTAGGAATGTTGCAGCCCAGGCAGCAATGAAAATTGCAGGCACTTTTCCAATTCCTTTAAGGAACTTGTAACCATAAAATCCAACAAAACCACCTATAAGTCCCATGTTAACAATGTTTGCTCCAAGAGCGGTTATACCACCGTCACCATATATTAATCCCTGCAATATAAGTACGATAGATAAAACCAACACTGCAGCCCAAGGGCTGACGAATATAATCGCAATCAACGCTGCCCCTACCATATGGCCGCTGGTTCCCCAGGGTATGGGGACATTCATGGCTTGTATGGCAAATATGCCTGCAGCCAAAACAGCCAGAAGTGGTATGTTTCTCTCATCAAGGTTTTCTCTAGCTCATTTAAGGGAATACGCTACTACTATGATGGCAATAATCCAGTAAATTGGCCAAGTCAATCCTAAAAAACCATCTGGTACATGCATTTTTTTAACCTCCTTTTTTTGATAGAAAGTCTTTAAGGAGATTATTTTAAAGTTACAACTCAATTTGCAGTTAAATTAGGAGTGCTCCATTTAAAGACTTAATTTTCTTTGGAGTATATTAATAATCGCATATATTATAAGCTTTACTATTAGTATTACTTTATTCTGGTTTATAGGCTTGAAAGTAATAAATTATAATCAGAAAACTCCATTCAAACAATTACCATCTACCACTATTTAACATAAGGTGGGATAGTCTTTTTCAGAATTAAAACGGTCTTTTGCTACTTTATTATTTTTTAACTCATTGTGTTTTATTATTTCTTAATTTATGGTTTATTCAGTTTCAATTACATTGGGAGTTACATTTTTTTTTTATTTGACTTTTCAAAAACAGTAAGGGAAAACATTCGATTAAATTTTAAAAAAAATCCACTACTGATATTAATTTGAACAAACGTTCAAAGCAGTTTCTCCCCCAGAACCATATTTCACCCTTCTAAAACCAGTAATTCATTGGAATCTATAGGTGTAGTATCATACAATTCTTTTTCCATGTGAACGGTTTTTAAATGGTTTTCAGTATCCATCACTATCTGATAACCATTTGAAATCCAAAAATCAAGAGAACCCTCCACATTTTTATGGGTGTGAAGGTAAATCTTTTCATAACCTTTCACACGGCAAAATTCCTCGGCCCGACGGACTAAAGTGGAAGCAACTCCATTCCTGCGCCATTTTTTATTAACAAAAACTCTCCATATGCTGGCGGTAGTTTTAGAATCGTAAATATTATCAAAAAGAGGAAAATTTTTATCATAAGCTCTTATGCCAATAGTCCCTATTATTTTTCCAGTTTCATGATGTATAGCCATATAAAAATTGTTACCATCTGGATCAAGATAGTAGGCGTCCATGTTTTTTATATCTTGATGATATTCTGGAATAAATCCATAACCATATTCACTTCTAATCATGTTTAAAAGGAATTTTTTAACATTATCTTGGTAATCAAGTTCAGTTTGGAGCTTTTTAATGGTGTAATGGTTCATTATATATTTTTCCAGCAAACTTCTCTGAGTAATTAATACTTTACAAAGGATTTCGGCCAATTTAGTAATACTCAAATATATCTTTATATTAATTTAGAATTATAGTGAAGATATATAAAAATTGTGCATGGGTTAAATTGATTAAAGATAACAGTTATATAAACAAGATCAATTTTTAAATTGAATAATACTAAAATATCTTAAAAAGTCCATCAAATTTGTAAAAAATTGTTAATCCTTAAAAAAGAAATTAATTCCAAGCAAATGGTTTAAAGGAGAGTAAATATGAGTTGTTACAAGTACTGGGATAGAATAAAAGCGATAGCCAGTTTGCTTAAAAAGTATGGGGACTACAAACTAGACGATATACCTGCAGAGGATATCATTTCTATACTTGATGATGTGGAAATAATTGCCCATGATCAGACCATTGACTTTGACTCAGCAAAACACATTTTAGATGATCAAAAAATGTATGAAGCCCTGGGGATAATCAGGAAATTCTACGTAAGTCTAGGCACGAGGCTGGAAACAGAAAATGCTAAGGCAATATTAGAGTCAGATGATCCTTGGACCACCCTGGAATCATTTCACTTCTACGATCGTTATCAAGGATTGATACAAAACGAAAACCAACTGGTGAAATTCACCCCAGAACAGAAAGTGGTCTTAATAGGCGGAGGACCACTTCCCCTTACCTTAATTCTCTTTAACAAACTTTTCAATTCGCAATGTGTAAGTGTAGAGATACTGCCAGAAGTGGCAGCACTGTCACGCAAGGTTATAAAAAAACTGGAATTGGAATCAGAGATTGAGGTTGTTCAAGGAGATGAAACTGCATTAAAGGATATTGAATACACTGTGGTAATGGTGGCTGCTCTTGCTGAACCTAAAGAAAGAGTTTTCGCCAATTTATGGGATATTGTGGATACAGTAACTCCAGTACTATATCGAACTTATACTGGTATGAGGGCTATTTTATACTCCCCAGTCACTGAAAGAGCCACCAGGGGATTTCATAAAGAGGTAATGATCCTCCCCACCGGTAAAGTTAACAACACTTCGGTTTTGATCCGAAAAGTTGTCTAATGCCATTCATAGACCATAATTCATGAATCAAAAAAAGGATTAAAAAAAAGTATTTATCATATTTTCAATTATTATTCCGGAATTAGAAACGTATTCGAGTTGTTCCTTAAATTTTAGTTAATGGTGTCTTCTACTCTTTTATTAATTATATCTACAATCCTTTCATCAGACCCTAAAGGATTAACATAGACAATTTCACCATTAAATTCAATTTTTTCCTTTTGTTCCTGGTAGTAACCTGCATCTTCGCGTGCCTCACCCAAACCAAGCATATATGGAATATCTTCCTTTGTGTGAAGACCATGTGCTAAAAAAACAGGAACCGCAATTATTTTCTCAACACCCTTCCTAGCCAGAGTATTGAGTGCAGTGGGTATTGTTGGTTTTTCAACATTCATAAAGCCTACTTGAACAGGATATTCTGACATTTTAGTATACATTTCAGACAATTCATAGGTTACACTGTTACCTTCTGCTAAACTGCTTCCATGGCCTATCAGTAATATGCCAATTTTTTCTTTTGACTCTGTATTTGTCTCCATAATAGTATCATTCCTCAGAAACTGTATAATCGATAAATTGGTATAGTTATGATATAGTATAACTATTATGAACATGTATTTTTCTTGTTATTAATTGATTTACTTTGGAACAAGGAAATTGTCTTTTCTAATGAAAATATCATTTTCATCATAGCTAATACGGACGCTTTCGTTGCACAATCCTAACTCTTTCATTGAATTTCGAATCATTTTTAAATTAAATCTACTGTATGGAAAGTTGATCCACGCCATGTCAGAGCCACAATCTAATTTTTTTTCCATTTTTTTTAGTTCTTTTAGGATTGTACTTTTTTCAATGGATTTGTTTTGCATTTTTTTCATCACCAATGAAATAAAATAGTTTTTTGTAATATTATTATAAAAAATTCATTATTAAGGGGCATCAAAGGAGGGGGTATAAACATTTGAGCGATTATGTTAATGATTTTGATGCCCCCCCATAATGTTGCCAGTAGGGATCTTGGCAGTGATCCCTACTGGAGACGTCTTGCAAGGAGGAAATGGCAAGTTCATCTTTTTAATACAAAAACACCTTTACTAACCCCTTATGTAATACTTTTAATGGTGTTATTCGTACAATTGTCAATTTAACACTCTATTATTTAAGACTTTCTATTTGTTTTTTATTATTACTAATTGGTATAGATAAAGCCCTAATGTAATAAAAAGAGAGTTTGTGGCCGAATTATGATTAAATGTATATGGTTATCAGGGATCTAATTTTGTCTTTACTGTGAGGAATATTCATTATCAGATTCCTGATTCTCTCCGTTGTAGTTGTGGCCAACAATGGAGGGTTGAAATGTTTGTAGACATTGGTATGGTTTATTCATCTAGTATAAAAAGTTAATTATTGATATCAAAAAAGTATTATTATTTGTATTTTTTTCACAAAAATCACGAATTTTTTTTTGGAGGGGTAACTGGGAGATGCATATTTATTACTTTTAAACAGATTTTTAGAGTGATAGTAATAACACAAATATTATATATTATATTACTACAATTATTTCAACAATTAGTGCAGGAGATGATGTTTATCAAAATTAAAGAAAAAAAAGTTATACTCATACTAGGAGTTTTTTTGTTTGCCATAGCCTTTTGCGGTCCAATTGCAGCACATCCCGGCCATGGAGAAGTACAAGAAGAAGAACCTTCTACTAACCCTAGCGGAGGAAAACAATCTGGTTCCAGTGGATCTTCATCTGGAAGTTCTCAATCTTCTAGTTCCGCTTCAAACAGTCACAGTTCGTATTATCCTGACAGTACATCTAGAGTAACTCAATCGGATGGGGCAGCAGCAACCGAAACTCAGACAGCTGATCAAACAGCAACTCAAAATGAAAATGCCCCTGGAAAGACTCCGGAAGAGGTTTCCGATACTTCTCAATCAAATGACATAGCAGGCGGGCCAGTGGCAATGATTGGTTTGATGGTGGTTATTGGGTTAATTGCAATGTCATTTCCTTACACGGAAGGTGGAACTCTTTACAACTTGCAAATAAGACTTTTCGGTAGATAATAACTTCTTTATCTTACATTATTTTGTATTGGGGAATGATTGGGCTAATAAATTTCCAATTTTTGTTAGTTTCAATCATTTTTAAAAAATTGAATTTAAAAAATGGAGGTAATAAATTTGCATTTAACTGATGGCCTGATACCATTATGGCAGGCTGCAATCTATTGGATTTTAACCATTGCGTTACTGGCATTATACATGTATAAACTTTCTAAAACTGAAGAAACAGAAAAAGTAATTGTTAAAACTGCAATTCTGGCTGCAGTGACTATTGCTGCTTCTTCAATATCAATTCCATCGCCATTTGGAGTTCCCATACACTTGTTTATTATACCATTAGTGGCAATTTTACTCGGTCCTTTAAGTGGGATTGTAGTAGCCCTTTTATGTTTCTTAGTACAGTTCTTTTTACTGGGAATGGGCGGTATAACTTCTTTAGGTGCTAATGTAGTTACAATGGGAATTGTGATGAGTTTTTCAACCTATTACTTCTACAAATTCATAGCTGAACTTGATGAAAGGTTAGGTATATTCTCCGCAACATTCATTGGGGTAATCATGGCCACCATAACTCAGGTTGCCATTTTAATGTTTGCAGGTGTTGCCACACTTGAATTTTTAACGGCAACTTTAGTGCCATTCTATTTGTTTGTGGGAGTTATCGAAGGAATTATAAATGTTTTCATCATCCTATCTCTATTCAAAATGAAACCAGAATTAGCAACGGCAGAGGCAATTTAATATGATGAATTTAAAATTTATAGGGATGTTAATTCTGATAATTGCTGCAGTCATGGTGCCAGTGAATGCCCATGGAGTTCATGTTACCGCTGATGAATCAGCTATTGTAATAGCTGATAACTCCACAAGTAAACTGGCCAGATCAGTGGCTGATGAAATGGGAGCTAATATCACTGTTTATAAGTTCGGTTCTGCTGATGCAGTTATCCATGAATTAGAACATGCCCTCGAGGACTCGAATAAGAAAATTTTGGTAGTGGCATACACCGACACAGTTCAAAAATTCATAGACAAACATCCTGAAGTCTCCAATCGGATCGTAATTGTTAATGCCAATAAAAGTTCCATCCAACAAGGTTTAACCAAGTTAGGCGTTGCAGGAGCAACCAGTTCCGGATTTTTAACTCCTTTGTTATCTGGTCTTCTCATTGGGCTGGTATTTGGTCTGGGTATCGGCGCAGTTTGGATGAAGAGGAAATTAATTTAAAAATCTATTTTTTTCATCTTTTTTTTCTAATCAAACATTTACAAATTATCTATTCCCCCCGGGATAATGCCTATTTTTTTGGGGAATGGGACAATTGAATATAAAAGAATAGTAATTATAAAAACGAAAATATTTTATAGTAGTGCCTAATTATAAGATATACTGTTTTTAACCAAATAAACCAAAATTATCACTCTAAAAACACATTAAGTTCATAAATTTATTTTTAGTGATAATTAGATAATGGAGGTGTTGATATGAATAGAAATGCCAAAATTTTGATGATTGGTATGGGTGGGCTTTCGGTAATGGTCATGTTTGTCCTGATTGTTCTGGTTACGATGTCCTCTTCTTTCGGAGGTTCTGTAGCGGTCATACCAATTCAGGGCCAAATTGGATACAGTTCATCCAATATGTTAGGTGGAAGTGTTGTTAATCCTGACGAAATCAAGGAACAAATTAAAACAGCTGAAGCAGACAAATCGGTAAGTGCAATTCTTTTGGAAATAAATAGTCCAGGTGGAACACCGGTTGCCAGTGAAGAGATCATGGATGAAGTTAAAGATTGCAAAAAACCAGTGGTATCATGGATCAGTGATAATGGAGCATCTGGGGCTTATCTTGCAGCAACTGGCTCAGATAAGATAGTTGCCAGTAATTCCTCAATGGTGGGAAGTATAGGTGTGATCATGGATTTAACCAATCTTTCGGATCTTTACCAGAAACTAGGAATCGATCGATACGCAATAAAAGGTGGAAAATACAAGGATATTGGTGCTGACTACCGCGATCTGACCAGTGAAGAAAAAAGCATGCTTCAAACTATGGTAGACGAAAATTATGAAAGTTTTGTGGCAAATGTTGCCCAAAACAGAAAATTAAGCAAAAAATACGTGGAAAGCATAGCAGAAGGACAAATATATACTGGAAAACAAGCCAAAAAACTGAAACTTATCGATGAAATTGGAGGAAAAGATCAGGCACTGGATATTGCAGCAAAGCTTGGAGGAATTCATGGACCATATAAAGTGATTACTATGAAATCTTCCCAGTCATTCAGTGACATTCTAAACACACTTTCCTCTAAGATCGGATATTCTATCGGAAAAGGAATAGGCAGTCTTTTAGAGGAGGATACTATTCAAAATATGTATTAAAAAAGCTATGATATAATTAATAAGCACATTAAACAAGTTTGTTTCCCTATTTTTTTATTTATTTTCTATTTTTTTATTATTTAATCTGCATTGTCCAGATAACGATGCGTATTACAAAAACAATTAGATTACCTATTAATGTATTACTTTTTTCATGAGTATTACTCACAGACTGCTTTTTGCCCTTTTTGTAATAACACAAAAGTTATATATAGTATTACAACATATTGGGGCTTACATCATGCGATGTTCCTGAATGATAAAGGAGGTGAACATATATGATGTTTTCAAAAACTAAAGGAGGTGAAAAGATGAGAAAACAAGGACTAATAATGGTAATAGCAATGTTAATGGCTGTAATTCTTTGTGGAGCAGTTTCAGCTGCTGATTCATCTAGTACTGGGGGTGGAACTGATCTTCCTGACGTAAATTCGTCTGATTCAGGTTTAGTTGATCCCATCATCCAAGTTAATGTGAATTATGAGTATCCAGATGATCAGATCAAACCAGAGATAACTGTCACAGATTCGAATAACGTCCAGATACCAGTCACTAATACTCCTGCCTTCAAGGGCTACCGTTTGAGTTTCGACTATCCAGGTGTGGCTAACGGTACACTATTTAAAATACTGGTCAAAGCCCCTGGATATATTGACCAAACACAAAATGTGCGAGTTTACCAGGATGGAACTGATCCCAACTTCTATGGTAGTGCAACCTTCGACATGAAGGCAACAGACAACTACAAATTAGGACGGGAGATAACCAAAAAAGCAGACGAATTACTGAAATTCAAAAATGCAGACAGTGTCCTATGTATAACTACAGCAGGATTAGCCTATCGAAACGGTGTCACAACTCAAGACTGTTTAGAAGGCATACTAAATGGTTCAAAAGGTTTCATCACCTACGGGAAAGGAAACTTATTAACATTCCAGTCAACCCGAACCGACCCACTAGACTTCTGTTTCGTGGTGAGAAAAGGAAACGATTTAACCGCGGCTTTTTTCCAAAATGGAGCACTGACACCAGCTTATCTGGGTACATTCTCTTCATTAACACAGAATCTATGGGAAAAAACATTAACCCCCAAGTTAGGTAAAAACGCCTTCGGTTATGTCAGCTTAACTCACGCTTGGAGGGAAGGACTATCCACCGACATCTTAAGACAAGCAGCTTACCATGGCCACGTTTGTCTAGGAACCATCAGTGGACAGGCAATGATAAGCGTTCTTCTTAAATATTACCCTCCGGGAGTATATGCAGATGCTGGGGAACTAGAAGCAACAACTTACAGGGCAATAAGCGTGCCTGGTAACTCAGACGACGATGCATTTATCTATTCACTAGATTTAACCAGTGGAAAACGTTCATGGGTAGGATACAACACAGCTGCAGACAACATGGTCGGATTCATCCGATGGTGCGACAAAACCAAACTTGGAACCCTCATAATAATGAGATTCAACGAACAAGCCGTTGTTAACCTTTATAAAAAAGAAACTGGTCAAAGCGCATATTCAGGCATAGTCAGTGAACTCAAGTTCAATGCATGGTTAATGAAAAAATTAGAAAATAGCCCAGACTCTCTAGTGGAGATATTATATGTTTTCGAAAACATTACCCCTGAAATCCACAACCAATTAACAGGAGGAGTTGACTCTAAACAAGTTGTATGTGATGCTAGGGGATTGGACATGGATTACATACTTGGTTTGGGCTTACCTAATGTAGCAAACCAAAAAGTTCCCACAAATTATGATACTGGGAGCTTGACTCCAGCACAAATCAAAGATATCGGAAAAAGAGCTGCTGAAGAAGCTATCAAACTATTCAAAGAAGCCGGAATAGATCTAGCGGACTATGTTGACAGCACCAAACTCACTGTGTTCACAACTGCGGGTTACGTACGAGTCAATGGCCAAGTAATGGACATGACCATGGACGGGATCTTTGATGTTTTAGGATCCAGGCTCAGCAGAGCCACTTTATTACCAGTACACAACGCTAGGTACAACCCATTGTACTTCCAGTTCAGCCTGGAAAAGAATGGAACCGTGATCAGTAAAACCCTCTATTACGATCCTGAAACAGGAAAATTCACAGCCAAAAACGAATCAGCATGTATCATAGACCAAGTAATCCTTTATAACCCACCATATGATGCATTAATGGCTTGGTTATGGCATAACCACGTTTGTGGTGGTAGTTCACCAGGATACTTAATCACCAACTACATCTACGACAATTTCCCACTGGGAGATGATGAAAGCTACGCATTGATCGGTAACTCAATCAGTTGCAGAGACGACATTTACTCCTATCTCTTAGGAATTTCTCCAGGATCAGCAACTTACTTCAGCCAGAGAATGACTAGTGCTACAACAGGTAGTGATATTCTAGTTATCAGTATCTATGACAGTAAAACCAAAACCAGAAGAGTAGCCATTTTAAACTGGACAAATCCAAGGTTTAAATCAGGTTCCAACTCCTATGAAGAATACATAAAGTTGTACTGGGGTGATTATTCATCCCCTAATCTGGTATCTCCGCCAAAAATTGAATTAACTGCGGATACTTGGGTAACTGAAGCAGAATGGAATCGGATCATATCTGGAAACTCTCTAGATATCATCAAAGGATTACCTGTACGAACCAAAGAAGAACTAATTAAAATGCAAGGTGGTAATCTAAAACCAAACGGTGGTTCTAACCAGGGAAGTTCTTCCCAAGGAGGTTCTGCCAGTACTGGATCAGTCTTCGCTAATGGATCAGGTACAACCATGTATGGTGGTTCAGTTGGAGATTCAGGAGTAAACGTAAGTGCTGCTGCTGAAACCACAACTTCCACTGGTTCTGAAGCTGGTGATGCTGGAAAATCCTACGAAGTTACCAAAGCAGGACCACAAGGATCTGATGACTCACCATGGGGTGCATACGCTGTGGTAGGAGTTTTATCTGTTCTAGCATTAGCTGGTGTAGGATTCTTCTTCAAAGGCAACCTGTTCGGTCAATAAAAAAAACATTTCCCCTTTTTCTTTTTTTTGTCAATTCAAGTATTATTAAAATATTTCAATCGCTACGAATATTTATCATAGATATCGTATTTTTGTTTTATAGGGTTTGTTTGAAGTTTTCATAGCTCATTGATTTTTGTAAATAAATTTAAATCTTATTAAACCTTTTTAAATCCAATATTTATATAATATTCTTCATAATGGCAAATTTCTAATTATATAGGTTTTTTGAAATTGTTGAAAAATAGGATTAAATAAGGATTTTTATATTATTTTTCCAGATATTATTACGATTGAGCTGTTTTTGAGGCTATTAGTAATAACATAAAAGATATATATGGTATTACTGCCATATTTAATTGAAGTTTATTAACATTATCAAGAGGAAAATTCACCATATTAAAAAGAAAATTAAGAGGCAAAGTTATGATAAAAGCGAAAAATATGTTTTTACTGGTCTTAACTATTCTTTTTGCTTTAACATTGAGTGGAACAGTATTTGCAGAAGATGTTGGGGGTGATTCAGAAGGTACACTATATCTAAACAACAATTCAGTTGAATCTTCAAATTCATTAAATGAGCTAGAAATCACTGGTCAAGTTAGGGACTGTGTCACTGGAGAACCATTTTCAGGGGTTGATGTAACTGCATCTTACAATGGCAGTCAACTTGCAACCACTAAAACTGATAATCAAGGAACATATTTATTGCATTTTTTCAGCAATTTTACCCAGTTCAATGTTACTGCTAGTTATCCTGGGCACAAATCATCATCTCAACAGGTTAGCACGGTTTTAACTGCAGACAATAACACAACCCTGATGAAGGGGAGTTCTGATTTTCAACTTGGAAAGCCTAAAGTGCTATTTATTTTATATTCAGCAAAAGCCACATTCATTGATAATGTAAAAGATTGTGACTATTTGTATATCACTGTTTTCCCGGGAAAAAGTCTTCCGGAAACCATAAAAGTCACTGATTATGACTTAATTTTTGTGGACTGGCTTTCTAGTGGTTTGTCTTATTGTAATCAGGTTGCTGCACTGATGGAAGAGGCTGTTGCTAAGAACATACCTGTTATAATCACTACAACTTACATTAATCATCCAAGTCAGGTTATAATTGCCGATAAAGTAACAGAATATCAATGGGTCAGGACATATTGGAGTAACATGAACAATATCAATGCAAGGGAACTTTTGAAATTCATCGGGGTTAAATTCTTCGGTTTAACACTTGAACAACCTAAAGCTCCGGTTCTGATTAAAAGTGAGGCAATTTATCACCCGGATGCAAATACAATATTCGAAAGTTTGAATGATTACTATGCATGGTATAATCATAATTCAATTAAACCCACTGTGGGAATATTGTTCCATGAAACTGATTTTAAAAATGGCGACTTATCTACTATTGATGCATTGATCCGTGCATTTGAAAATAAAGGATACAATGTAATTCCTTATTTTTACCAGAATGATGGCAGACCTAACATTGCAAAATATCTTATGTTGAATAATAAGGCTGTTGTCGACTTAATTATACATTATAAGATGTTAAGCTGGTCTTCTAACAGTAATCCTGAAGATATTCAGTCAGATTTGCAAACTCTCAATGTTCCTGTGCTGAAAGCATATAAATATTTTGCAGATTACGATAGCTGGCTAAATGGAACACAAGGAATGCAGTCATCTAGTATTGGGGCCAATATTGTACCATCTGAGATGGATGGGATATTTGACACCATCATTATTGCCACCCAGGAAATGGATCCACAATACTCATCCTTTGGAGTGACTGTTTACAAACCAATTGAAAGACAGATTAACTGGTTGGTGGATAAGGCCATAGCCTGGATAAATCTGAGATTTGAAGAAAACATAGATAAAAAAATTGCCATTATCTATTGGCATGGTGTGGGTAAAGACAAAGGTGTAAGTGCAGGACATATGGATGCATATGGTAGTTTAGCCAATTTACTGGCTGCACTAAAAAATGAAGGGTACAATCTTGGAAACAGCCCATTACCTGACAGTGAGGATCTGGTGGAAATCATTCGAAATCAAGGTTATAACATCGGAATTTGGGCTCCGGGAGAGTTAACAAAACTGGTTACTAACTATCCTGTGATATTAATCCCTGAATATGAATACATGGCTTGGTTTAACCAATTAAATACAAATAAAAGACAAGAAGTCATTAGTATTTGGGGTGAGCCTCCAGGGGACATAATGGTTTATGTTAAAGATAACGTAAGGTACCTGGTCCTTCCTGTAATCCAGTATGGTAATATAATATTAGCACCAGAACCTTCACGTGGATATGCACAAGATGATAGTGCACTATATCATAGCAGCAGTATACCACCAACACACCAGTATCTAGCATTCTATTTCTGGTTAAAAAAGGACTTTGGTGCAGATGCACTTATCGATTTCGGAAGACATGGTTCCTTAGCATGGTTACCTGGTAAAACAGGACCTGGACTTGATATTGAAAACTGTTGGCCAGCAATTGTAAGTCAAGACATGCCAGTTATCTATCCGTTCACAGTTGAAGGTAGCGAAGGTCTTCTACCAAAAAGACGTCAGGGTGCCGTAATGATCAGTCATTTAATTCCTTCAATGACTGTTTCTGAACTTTATGGTCAACTAGCAGTGTTAAAAGATAAGATAAATGACTACAATGCGCCTAATATTGATGCAGATACTAAGTTAGCTCTTAAAAATTCTATTTTAACCATAGTTAGTGATCTTAAAATAAATGAAGATATGGGCATAGGCATAAGTACTATCAATAACGCAAATTTCGATGAATTCCTAGGAAAACTACATGACTATCTTGAAGACATAGAATCTGAATTCATACCGTATGGTTTACATATACTGGGAAAGGCACCTACTGGGGAACAGTTAACCAACATGGTTCAAACCCTTTTAGGTTACAATTTCCGAGATTATATGGCTAATAACAATTTAAATAACGCCAATGTACAAGCATTGCTTACTGCAGTCTTGATTAATGGTATGTCACCTGAACAAGCACAATCTTCAGTACTAGGCAATGTTAACAGTATAATGACCGGTTATCTTTTAACTGCAATTGATTATGCTGCTAAGATCAACAACTGTACCAATGAATTAACCAGCATCATAAATGCCTTAAATGGAAAATATATACCTCCGGGTATGTCGGGGGATCCTGTTATCAATCCTGATGTTCTTCCTACTGGAACTAACTTCTACTCATTTGATCCAAGAAGGGTACCATCAGCAGAAGCAACTGCAATTGGTAACAAGATGGCACAGGATATGATTGATCGTTACTTGAAGGAAACTGGGAAATATCCTGAAAAAATATCTTTCATGTTATGGTCCTGTCACACACAACAAGATATGGGTGTAATGGAAGCTGCTATTTTCTATTTATTGGGTGTTCAGATAGTAACCGACTTATCTAACCCAAATAATGTGGTTGATGTGAAACTCATTGAAAATCTGGGAAGGCCAAGAATTGATGTTGTAATTACCACTACTTCTCTTTATATGAGTATGTACCGTTGTAGATTGGATTTAATTAATAAAGCAGTACAATTAGCTGCAAATGCAATTGACACCCAGCCAAACTACGTTAAACAGAATGCTGATGCTATATACAATGCTTTAATAGCCAAAGGATATAGTGATGAAGTTGCTAGAACATTATCTGTTTGCAGGATATTCTCTCAAGAAGAGGGAAACCATAATAACGCCATGCAAAACGCTTTACTAATAACTAATTCCTGGGAAAATGAAGGTCAGCTAGCAGAAACATTCATAGGTACCTTTGGAAACGTTTTCATGGGCAGTGAAATTAATTCAATCCACATGGGAGATTTATACTCCTTAAACTTGGGTGGAACCCAAATAGCCATGTTTAGAAGGGTTGTGAATGTGAACGATCTTTTCGGAGACAGTGATTACTTCGGATACTTCGGTGGTCTTGGTTTAGCTATAAGACATATTTCTGGCCAAGAACCTAAAATGTGGATTATGAATGTTGAAAATCCTTCTAATCCCCGGTTAGAATCACTCAGCGAGTCTTTATGGAGAGATGTCCGTTCAACATACCTAAACCCTAAATATATCCAGGCAATGATGAACTCTGGGGCAACAGGTGCTGGTATATTTGCTGACTTTGCTAGATACATGTCTGCTTGGAAGATTACTTCACCAAGTTCAGTAAATGACAACATGTTCCAGGAAGCATATGACGTTTACTTCAGCGACAAATATGGTCTTGGAATGAATGAATGGTTTACTAAAAACAACCCATTTTCACAACAAGCTATGGCAGCAATAATGCTTGATGCTATTAGAAGAGGCGATTGGAAAACAGATATGAATGTTGTAAGAGATTTAGCTAATGTAATGGCACAAAATGTTATCGCAAATGGGATGGCTTGTTGCGATTGTACTTGTGCTAATCTGGCAAATTTAAAATGGGCAACACAGTATCTTAATGCAGATATGTTGGCTCAATTCAATGCACAAGTATATCAATCAACGGGAAACCCGAGTTTTGCTCCAAGTCAGACCCATTCACAGCCTCAAAGTTCACCTCAGGGTAATTCCGATGGTTCTGATGTACACGCTGCATCACAATCACAGAGTGCTGGTGCTTCTGGTAAAGTTGGAGAACAGTCACAGGATGAAAGCTACAGTCCTGGTGAAGAGGGAGAAGGAAAAGCTTATGAAGTCGACCAACAGAGTTCTTCTGCATCATCTGAGTCTGGGCTTCCAATAGCTGCTGTTGTGAGTGTAATCCTATTGGTATGCTTGGTAGGTGTTGGTTACTTCAGGGGAAACAACAAAGCAAAATAGTTAAATATATTTCCTTTTTTTTTACATTAATAAAATGAGATTTAAAGGACCTACATGCTAGTTAAGATTAGGTTTTTTTTGAGTTTTTGAAAAAAACAAGGTTTTTTCCCATTATCTGTTGTTATTTGGCTGGTGTTATCCAATTTTTTTTAGGATTATTTTTCAATAATTACCTTTCACTTCCCAATACATAAAGTTTACTTGAATTATTTTCAATTTTAATGGAAATATTTATATTCTACAATTCATAATATTAAAATGAACTTTCCTTCTAAGAACTGTACTTAATCTAAATCAGAGGTGTTTCAGATGGTAGAAAAAAAATCACCTGCAGATGGATGGCCGGTGATTAATGGTGATTATGTGATGGGTGACCCGCAAAGCTGTGTAGCCGGTGCTACATTGGCTTCTCACATTGAAGAAGTCCTGGTGGATGCTGGGGCGGCTATTGCTGGGCCCTGTAAAACCGAGAATTTGGGGATTGAAAAGATGATAGCCAACCTTATTTCCAATCCCAACATCAGGTTTTTGCTCTTGTGTGGCTCTGAAGTGCAGGGGCACATCACCGGTCAAAGTATTGAGGCACTTCACGCTAATGGAGTGGATGCTGATAAAAGAAAGATAGTTGGTGCCACAGGTGCTATTCCATTCATTGAAAATATGCCTGACGAGGCCATTGAACGTTTCCAGCAGCAGATGGAGATAGTGAGCATGATTGATGTGGAAGATGCAGCGGCTATCCAATCCAAAATTAAAGAATGTATTGAAAAGGATCCAGGGGCTGCTGAAGAAGAAACCATGATCATAAAGCTGGAAAAATGTTTGATCTAGAAAAAACGTAATCTATTTTCTTTATTTTTTTAAAATAACTTTAATTTTTAATCAAATCATTGATTAGTTCTAATTTTTTTGTTGATCAATTTTTTTTGAATTTGAAATATCAATTATGTATCTCGATTTTCAACGATTCATACACTTCATGAGAAGCCCATTCCTAAAACGCACATCCAACCATGTATAAAATTACCACAGACAGATAGATCCCAAGCAAATAAAGAAACTATACAAAAACATCCCTGGAAAACTCAGATACCTATACCAAAAAAATTGGACACAAAAACACGGGAAAAATCAGCACACAGATAACTTCACAGTCCTCTTTTATCGTAAAACTTATATACTAAAAAAAAGTTAGGTATACCTAAGAAAGTTAGGTATACCTAAGAAAGTTAGGTATACCTAAGAAAGTTAGGATCACCTAACTAAGTTAGATAATTCTAACATAACTAACTAGTTTGAGGCTACAATATGATAAAAACATTAAATAAACTTAAAAAAGGAGAAAATGGTAAAATAACTGCTTTCAAAGGTAAAGGTGAATTTAAAAAACATTTAATGGAAATGGGTCTTGTTCGAGGGTCTGATGTTCGAGTAGAAAGAGTAGCGCCCCTAGGAGATCCAATTGAAATTAAAATTAAAGGATATTCCCTTTCTCTACGAAAGGAAGATGCAGAAAAAATCGAGGTTGAGATAGCATGATGAGCTTAGCATTAGCCTCTCCTAATGAAAACCTAAAGGTTGTGCAGGTATGGCACGGAGGTAAATTTAAAAATAAACTCTCCGACATGGGCATATACAAAGATTCTCAGATTAAAGTAATAAAAAATGATATTCCTGGCCCATTAATCGTAGATGTGAAAGGTTCACGGTTAATTCTGGGACGAGGACAGGCACAGAAGATAATGGTGGAAGCTTATTGATAAGATCAGTGGAAGGTATTAAAAATGGATAAAATACGAATCGCCCTAGCCGGAAACCCTAACGTAGGAAAAAGTACCCTATTCAACCGTTGGACAGGAATGAGGCAACACGTGGGAAATTGGCCTGGTAAAACTGTTGAAAAAAAGGAAGGGACCTTCCAATATAACCAACACGAAATAAAAGTGGTTGATCTTCCAGGAAACTACAGTTTAACTGCCTATTCTGTGGAAGAAGTGGTTTCAAGAGATTACATTGTACAAGAAAAACCAGATGTAATAGTAAATGTTATTGATGCTGCCAATATTGAAAGAAATCTTTATTTAACGGTTCAAATGATGGAATTAGGTGCAAATCTTATTCTTGCACTTAACATGAACAAATTTGCCCACGAAAAAGGACTAAAAATTAACAAAAAACAACTTTCACAACTTCTGGGAGTACCAGTAATAGAAATTGAAGCAGTGGATGATACTGGGAGTGAAAAACTCCTTGAAACTATTATTAATGTATTCAAATCACCTAATATTGTTATAGATAGGTTAAAATATGGTAATGAAGTATCTGAACACGTAGAACAAATTAAAGATATTATAGACAGTGATATATCTGGCTTGGAGGCTCCTTCCAGTTGGATTGCTATTAAACTATTGGAAGATGATCCTGAGATCATAAAAAAGATTGAAGAAACTGGAAAAGGACAAAGAGTCTTAAGGGAAGTTAAAAAACTCCAGAAACATTTCAATGATGTTTTCGGAGATGATGCTGATGCAGCCATTACCGATGCCCGGTACGGGTTCATCGCAGGATTGATCTCAGAATCAGTTAAAAAACCTAAAATAGATAAAGTCACCAGATCTGATTTAATCGACCGTATCGTGACCCACAAATATCTAGGGATACCTATCTTCCTCCTTATAATGTGGTTAACATTCCAGATAACCTTTAGCCTGGGTGACCCCCTTGGTGGTTACGTTGAAGAAGCACTAGCCTGGCTGGGAAAAACAATAGCTGTCAGTATGGGTGATGGAATCCTGACTTCATTCATTGTTGATGGAATAATAGGTGGTGTGGGTGGTGTACTGGTATTCGTGCCCTTGATATTTATATTATTCCTGATTCTCAGTATCCTAGAAGACAGTGGTTATCTGGCCAGAGCAGCATTTGTAATGGACCGTTTCATGCACAAACTGGTGGGTCTTCATGGTAAATCATTCATACCCATGATACTTGGTTTCGGATGCGCAGTACCTGGTATAATGGCCACTAGAACCCTTGAAAACGAAAGAGATAGATTACTGACCATGTTGATCATCCCTTTCATGTCATGCAGTGCTCGACTACCGGTTTATGCTCTATTAGTGGCTGCATTTTTCTCAGCATACTCAGGATGGATTATATTCTCCCTGTACCTTCTGGGAATTATGGTGGCAATTATGGTGGCAGCGGTATTTAAAAAAACCATATTCAAAGGCATGTCAGCACCATTTGTAATGGAACTACCTCCCTACCGGATCCCAACAGCTAAAGGTGCTATTATCCACATGTGGGAAAGGGGAGCACTATTCCTTAAAAAGGCAGGTACCATCATTCTAGCACTTTCATTAGTAATATGGGCTTTAAGTAGCTTACCGGTGGGAGTGGAATATGGTTCACAGGAGAGTATCACCGGTCAGATTGGAACTGTATTATCCCCTATATTCGCACCACTCGGTTTCGGTGAATGGCAAGCTACAGTGGCTATAATCTACGGATTCATGGCCAAAGAAGTGGTGGTAAGTACTTTTGGTACTCTTTATGGTATTGGTGGAGATGATGGTGGGGAAGAAGCACCTGCTGAAGGGTCATCCTCTGCTGAAGAAGAAATTGCACCTGAAGAAAATCCAGGATTTATAACAGTTATGCGGGAATTATTTACTCCATTATCTGCTTATGCCTATATGGTGTTTGTGCTTCTCTACATTCCATGTTTAGCTACCTTAACCGTTATAAAAAGAGAAACTAACTCCTGGAAATGGCCAGGATTTGCCGCAGTGTATACTTTTGTGGTGGCTTATGGAGTTTCCTTAGTCATTTATCAGGGAGGTTTACTGTTAGGATTTTAAAAAAATTGGATTTGAATAAAATAAGAAATTAGATTTTACTTCACCAGTTCAGAAATTAATTGGAGAATTTAAATCAGTGTCAAAGGTTCAGGAGGTGAAACTATGAGTTGTAAGTGTGGTATCCGCGGTAAAAAGATTGGGGGTCATGATCATTGCAGAACTGATCCATCCAAAAAAGACGCTGCCGATAAAAAAATTGAGAAAGAACTTATTTGTTCCTATTTAAAGTTCAGGTAATTAATATATTAGGGGTATCTCATCACTAAACATCTATCCTCAAAGATCCCCCTAATTTTTACCTTTACTTACAAATTCAGTCGATATATAAAATTAAATAGTGGAGATCTTTTTATGAAATGTAAAATTTGTGGTCATGTTTTTGATGAAACTAAAAAGACAGAAAACTGCAAAGGATGTCTTGTTCCTAATTGTAATATGATTAGGTGCCCTAATTGTGGGTTTGAACAGCTACCAGAATCAAATGCAGAATTTAAACTGTTTCAAACAATTAAAAATCGTCTAAGATTGAAACGAAATTAGCTTTATTTGTGATTTATTTTTTAGATTTTATTCATTTTAATGGAACTAGAGTAATAAGTAAGTATTCAGGGTCTATTTTATCAAAATTTTCATTTTTCATTATAAAAATATATTTAAGGGACTTAACAGTTTTAAGTCCCTTATTTTGGCACCGTTAGGAAAACAAGGAGTTTTTTATGGACCCTATTGGTGTCATTTTTGTAGGTATATGGATTGTCAACCATTCATTTTACTTCCTATTATTTAAACTTTACTTGATTTATTTTCAATTATTATGGATAAATATATATGCGATTATTACTGATCATCATAGTTAAGCATTATTGAACGATCAATTTTTGCTTAAAGAAAAAAAATGGAGGTGAAAATATGAGAAAACAAGTTATATTATTAATCATGGCTACTATGTTTGTCTTGATTATGAGTGGGACAGCCTTTGCAGAGGACAATATAACCAAAAACGACATCAAAATCAATTTTACAACCATCTATTCTGGTTCAACCCATTATCAGTTGATGGGAGATGCAGTAAAGCAATATTCTAACGTGAACTACACAACATACTTGACTACTGAACTGCCCACTAACTTGGATCTCAGTAATCAAAATCTGATCATGCTGGATTTATACCAAGATTCGTATGTTCCATCAGTTCAAAGTACCATAGATGAAGCTAAAAAGAAAAATGCTACTGTGATAATACTATCACCCCAATCGGACCTTGCAAAGAATTTGAGTAGTATAGATATCACTCAATACCCTTATATAATGCAATATTTTGATAATGGGGGTTATGAAAACGAAAAAAGACTATTAAACTACATCATGGTCACTTTCTTCAGTTTAAATGAAACTGTTGAAGCACCCTTAGTTTATCCTACAACTGGAATATATCATCCAGATGCTACCGGGCCCTTTGCTACTGTGGAAGAATATTTACAATGGTATCAGTCTGATGGTGCTCATTACAAATATGACTCAAGTAAACCGACAGTTGGCATTCTTTTCCATCGAGATGACTATATCAAAGAATCTACTCCCTGGGTAAACTCTCTTATCAGCAAGTTAGAAGCTCAAGGTATAAATTGTGTTGCTGAATTTGGAAGCTTAGGCGATTCATTAACAATTATAATGAACACAACAACATTAAAAGCTAACTTACCTTTAGACCTTTTAATCACTTCCAAATCTTACAGGCTCAGATCATATAGTAATGAACCCCTCGAAAAGGGTATAGAATACTTAGAAGCCCTCAATGTTCCTATTATTAAAGCTGTAATTGGTATGTACCAAATCAGTCCAGAAATGTGGGCAAACAGCACAGATGGGATCCCATCAAACCTTATAGGAACACGAATAGCCCTGCCAGAACTTGATGGAATATTTGAATCTATTGTAGTGGCTGGGCAAGTTAAAAAACCCAACAGCGATGTATATGTCACAGTTCCTATTGAAGAACAGATGAACTGGTTAGTTGCCCGAGCAGTATCATGGATTAATCTACGCCGTGAAAGCAATGTTCAGAAAAAGATTGCAGTTATCTACTATCATCACACTTCTGGTAAAGATGGAGTTGGTGTAATGAGTGAAGGTGGGTTGAATACCTACGAAAGTCTCGTAAATTTCTTGCAAGCTTTAAAAGACCATGGTTATGATGTAGGGGATCATGTACCTACTGTTGACATGTTGAGTGCTCAAATGCAGCTTTACGGTAAAAATGTGGGCGTTTGGGCTCCGGGTGAGTTAGAACTAATGGTGAATTCTGGTAAAGTGGAACTCATCCCTTTAGAAGAGTATATGCAGTGGTTTAATTCCTTGCCTCAATCCAACCGTGAAGCAGTTATCAACTTGTGGGGAGAACCACCGGGTGATATCATGGTATGTGAGAAAGACGGTCAGAAATACATAGTCATCCCTATGGTGAAGTACGGAAATGTTTTGCTGGCTCCACAGCCCATGCGTAGCAAAGACCAGAACTCCACGGCCATGTTCACTGATGAGGCCGTACCGCCAACACATCAGTACATTGCATTTTATATGTGGATGAACAAGGTCTACGATGCCGATGCATTGATACACTTTGGAACTTACGGTAGTTTTGAGTATCTGCCTGGAAAACAAACTGGACTATCTGCAACCACAGATTGGCCAGCTATCCTGATACAAGACATGCCCCACATCTATTTATATACCATTGATGGAACTGCTGGAGCAATTCAGGCTAAAAGACGATCAAATGCATTGATAATTGGTTATTCAACTCCTGCAATCATTGTTTCTGGTTTGTATGGTGATTTGGCAACTTTAGAAACTGATCTAGCATTGTATGATCAGTCAACTGATGAAACTGTTAAAACCAAGCAGAGAGAAACCATAATCAATAAGTGTAAGAATTTGAATCTAGATAAAGATTTAAATGTAGATTTGAATCTAGTTTCTGGTTCAGCTGCGTTCGATATCTTTAAAATAACATTACGGGATTATTTAACTCGGTTAAAATCAGAATATATGCCATATGGTTTGCATGTTCTTGGTGAGAGTATATCTGGAGATCAACTCATATCCATGGTGAATTCCATGTTAGGGGTGGACTTTGCAAATTACATTACCAGTAACTCCATATCTGAAAACCAAACCAGCCAACTCATTAAAGAAGTAATCATAAATGGTAAAACATCGGAAGAAGCTCAAAATCTTGTTTTAGGAAAAACTGATTCAAAATTAACTAATTTCCTTAACACGGCTAAGGTTCATGCTCAAAACCTTCTAAGTTGTGGTCAAGAAATGACCAGCTTATTGAATGCTTTGGATGGTAAATATGTGGCCCCAGGACCTGGAGGGGATCCTATAAGAAAACCGGATACCTTACCTTCAGGCAGAGACTTATATTCCTTTGACCCACGGGAAATTCCAATTGAATCATCTCGGGACCTTGGAATACAAATGGCCAATGACCTTTTAAACAAGTATTTGAATGAAACTGGTGAATTTCCTCGTAAAGTATCTGTTTTCCTGTGGGCTACTGAAACCATGAAACATCTTGGTGTAATGGAATCTGAAATACTGGCCCTTTTAGGAGTTAAGGTGGAATATGACAGTTTCAACCGGCCAACCATGTTATCTTTAATACCATCAGAAGAACTGGGAAGACCCCGTGTGGACGTTTTAATTATCCCATCTGGAATATATAGAGATACTTTCCCCATTCAAATGGCATTATTGGATAAAGCCATTCGAATGGCTGCAGAAGCCAATGACACTGCATACCCTAATTATGTCAAAGAAAATAGCCAAGCATTGTACATTTGGTTGCAAAGCCAGGGTTATGATAATGCAACTGCAAAAGAACTTTCCCTGACGCGATTGTTTTCAGCAGCCCCTGGAAGTTATGGTCCTTCTATTTCAGTACCCATTTCCCATAGTGATGGATGGGATGATGAAGGAAACATAGCTGATCTCTTTGTTAGAGGATGGGGTTACGCTTACAGCCAAATTCAATGGGGAGTGGACTTACAGAGCCTTTTAAATCAGAACCTTAAAGGCGTGGATCTTGTAACTCACAGTATCAGTTCCAACAACTACGGAATGCTCTATGGGGATGGATACGCATCAGATATGGGAGGTCTCATCCTGGCAGTGAGAACTGCTTCTGGAAAAGAACCTTTGGTTTACATAAACAATCTGAGAAACCCTAATAATCCTAACGTGGAATCACTTGATCAGTTCCTGAGTATGGAGTTAAGATCACGTAACCTGAACCCTAAATGGATCAAAGGTATAATGGAGCATGGTAGTTATGGTGCAGCCATAATGAGTGACGCAGTTGAGAACTTGTGGATATGGCAGGTAACCACACCAGGCATGGTCACTGATGATATGTGGAACATGGTTTATGAGACTTATATTCTGGATAAGAACAATTTGGGATTGAAAGAATATTTCAACACTAACAATCCATATGCCAAGCAGTCTATGATTGCACGGATGGTGGAAACCATTAGAAAAGGTTACTGGAATCCATCGTCAGAAGTGAAAACTGCTCTCATTAATGAGTTCATCCAGAGTGTTAACGAGTATGGTGTAACTTGCTGTCATCATACATGCGGAAACCTGGTTTTAAATCAAATGATGATCACCGGTTCTTCGTTGAGTATGGAGCAGCTTCAACAGTATGTTGCTGCATATGCCAGTGCTACTGGTAAAAATTTAAATTTGGGAACACCTGGTTCTACACCTCAGTCTGGAAGTTCTCAAACTTCTAAGGGACCATCTTCTTCAACTGGTGATTCGTCTGGAAGTCAAAGAGCTACAGAACGCGGAGATCAAAGTGCATCTGAATCTCAATCTGCATCTGAATCGACTGAAACTGCAGGTACTGATGGGTCTTCCAAAACTTATGAAGTATCCCAGAACAGTTCTTCAACTCCACAATCTAGCATGCCTATTGCTGCTATTGTGGGTGTGTTGATTTTAGTGGGTTTGGTTGGATTTGGTTACTTCAGTGGAGCTATATTCAAAAAATAACCATAAAATTTCCCCCATTTATTTTTTTGGGGTATATAACCTTTTTTTTTATTAAAAATTAAGCTGGTCTTTTATATTTTTTTTATAAAATTTAAGAGGACTTTTTTTCAATTAGCCGATCCTTTGCATTTTAGAAAATCAATGAATTTTTTTATGAGTCTTATTGGTGTCATTTTTGTAGGTTTTTGGATCAAATTTATCCTTTTACTTCATGTAAATAAAGTTAACTTGATTTATTTTCAATTATTATGGATAAATTTATATGCGATTATTACCGATCACTGTACTCAAGCAATTATTGAACGATCAATTATTGCTTAAAGAAAAAAAAATGGAGGTGAAAATATGAGAAAACAAGCGATTTTACTAGTAATGACAATTGTTTTCGCACTGCTCCTGTGTGGGGCGGTATCAGCAGAAGATTCACAAGAGGTAGGTGGTGTTGAAAATATTACCAATAGCAGCAATGAAATCGATCCAGAGATAACCCTAAACATCAACTTAGAACATCCGGAAGCTCTTTCTGGAAATAAATTACCGAATATAACAGTAACGGACACTGATGGAAATACTATAAATGGGATAACCGTAACAAAAAGTGGAAATAATCAGTACAAAGTGAATTTTTTCAGTGATAAAACCAAATTCAACTTGAATGTTGGTGCCCTAGGACACGTCAATCAAACAGTGACTGTACTCGTTTCACAGCTAACTTCCCATGACCCAGTTCTTTATGGGAATGCCACTTTAAGCTTGAGGGCTTACAACTTGCTTATATTGAGTGGATCACCCAACGCAGCCCCTGCATTTGTCAACTCCAACCAAGCACTAAGAAATGAGGGATACTATTTCAATTTGAACCATTTCACTAACACGGAGATTACCTCTGGGGATGCCACAATTGAAGAGAGAATACGGCAATTCGCTGCCAAAGCAGATGTTATCATAATTCAGATGATAAGTGAACCAGGCACTGTTGCCAAATTGAAAGAACTCATAGCTGGTACAACTGCCCAGATACGGTCCGTAAAATGTGGAGTAGCATTTCTAAATGATCCATCAGTTGATTCTGATGACAGTGAATTAAAATTGTATTGGGATAACTCTGGCGAAGAAAACATGGCCCGTTTCCAGTTGAAAGTTCTTCAAAATGTTGGAATGGCTATTGATCCTTCCAATGATCTGAGTCCAGTGGTATACCCTTTGCAATTCATATACCATCCAGATTCAGCAACACCCATGTTTAACACTTGGAACGACTATTACAACTGGTACATTCAAAGTGGACACTACAAATCAAATGCTCCATGGATTGGAATTGTCGGTTATAATACTATTTTCCTCAATGGAAATGGGGCCATGCTAGAAGCAATTCTCAGGGGATTGGAAGAAAAAGGTCTCAACGCAATTCTAGCTATAACTAATGGGAATAATGGTCGATTAAATGCCATAAACAACTTCTTCATGGACGGTGACCAGGTTAGGATAAGTGCCCTGGTGGCCTGTGTTGGTTACACCATGGTTTATGCCAGTGCCGATATGGTGTCATCATTAAACCAGAGTGTAACCTTACTGGAAAAATTAGGTGTACCTATTTTCGCACCTATCTATTCATCTGACCTTGAAAATTGGGAAAATGACTCTTCTGGACTTTCCAGTGAAATTTACTGGCAAGTAGCTTTCCCAGAGATGGAGGGAAGGATCGAACCCATTATGCTGGGTGGAGTTGAATCAGCCGAAACTGATCCTTACACTGGAATTAGTGTCAAAAGATACACTCCTTTAGCTGATAGGGTGGAACGAGTGGTAAATAGAGTTTTCAACTGGACACAGCTCCAAACACTATCTGAAGCGGAGAAAAAAATAGCAATAATCTATTACAACCTTTCAGGTGGAAAAGACGGAGTAGAAGCATCTTACCTCAATGTACCTGCAAGTATAACTGAAATATTAAAGGCTCTAAAAGCAGAAGGTTACACAATCCCTGATGAGTACTCCGTGGAGTACATAATTAATGTGCTAACCACTGTGGGCAACAATGTTGGTTCATGGGCCCCTGGAGAACTGAAAAAACTAGTGGAAGCTGGTGCCATCACCATACCTGTAGATCAATACATGCAATGGTTCAGCACCCTACCTCAAAAACTCCAAGAAGAAGTTATTGCAACATGGGGTGTTGTCCCTGGGATCGTGATGGTTTACAACGGAAATATTATCATCCCGGGCATAATGCTTGGTAACATATTCCTAGGAGCTCAGCCAATGCGTGGCTGGGGAGAAAACTCCATAGACATCACCCACTCAGCAACTCTACCCCCAACACACCAATACATAGCATTCTACATGTGGCTGCAGAATTCAATGCAAGCCAATGCAGTGATACACTTAGGAACACATGGAACACTAGAATGGTTACCAGGGAGAAGTGTCGGATTAGGTGAAGATGACTGGCCGGATATCCTCCTGGGAGACATACCCAACATCTACCCCTACATTGTGGATAACACTGGGGAAGGAACCCAGGCCAAAAGAAGAGGATACGCAGTTATCATCGATCATTTAACTGCACCTATCATTGCCTCTGGTCTTTATGGTGATCTGGCAATTTTACAGGATCTGATGAACAGCTACGACAGCACCAGCGATCCACAAAGAAGGTCAATCCTTCAAAATGAAATCCTGGCCTTAATTGCTAAACTAAATTTGAATGAGGACATCGACCTTAATTTGGAAACAACCTCATTTACAACCATTAAAAACGAGATCCAGCATCATTTAGAAGATATTGCAGCAACACTCATGCCCTACGGATTGCACACATTTGGTGCTACCCTTTCTGGAGAAATCTTGGATCAGATGGTGGAATCCATAGTGAGTTTCGACCCAGTTAACCGGGACAATGATGATTACCGGGCAATGCTTCGGAAATTACTATCCCAAAACTATGAAATGCAGAACTTACTGGCAGCACTACGAGGGGAGTACATATTACCATCATTAGGTGGTGACCCTATCCGTAGAGCAGAAGATGTTCTACCCACAGGTACCAACTTCTATTCTTTCGACCCAAGAACAGTACCAGACAAAACTGCCTGGGATATTGGTTCTAAACTGGCCGATGAAATGTTGGCAGCTTTTTATGCGGAGAATGGACGTTTCCCAGAAACTGTTGGAATTGTACTCTGGTCCACAGAGACCATGAGAACTTGTGGTCAGAGTTTGGCAATGATCTTACGATACATGGGGTTGGAACCTGACTGGGATAAAAACGGTAAATTCATTGGAGTTAAAGTCACTCCCCTGGATAAATTAACCTTAACCGTAAATGGTGCAACCATTCAGAGACCTCGAACTGACGTGCTAATAAC
This sequence comes from Methanobacterium sp. UBA353, assembly GCA_002496805.1. Taxonomy (GTDB): domain Archaea; phylum Methanobacteriota; class Methanobacteria; order Methanobacteriales; family Methanobacteriaceae; genus Methanobacterium. The sequence goes on from DALO01000002.1 coordinate 273,278, forward strand.
TATCAGTGGTCTTTTCAGAGACACATTCTCCTACACAGTGGATCTCATTGACCAAGCAGTCCGACAAGTTGCTAATCTTCAGGAAAGTCCTGAAAATAACTACATCCGGAAACATTACTTGGCAGATCTGAATAAGTACACCCAAAATGGTATGAATACTGCTGATGCAGAAATTCTAGCTGGATCCCGTATATTTGGACCACCACCAGAAGCCTACGGAACTGGAATAGGTCAAGAAATACCAGCTACTTCTAAATGGGATGGAACAACAGATTTAGTAGACACCTACTTATCTAGAATGTCCTATATTTACGGTAGCGGTGTTTACGGGCTCAGTGGCTTGGAAGCATTTAAAAACAATCTAAAAAATGTTGATGCAACCATACAAGTTCGAGACAACAATTATGGGCTTTTAGACAATGATGATGTCTTCCAGTTCTTAGGTGGCCTTACCCTATCTGCTAAAACTCTTTCCGGCAAAGATGTGAATGTCTACCTTGCTAACACCAGAACCAACCCTCATATTCAGACTCTTGGCCAGTTCATGTCCAATGAAGTCAGAACCAGGCTATTAAATCCTAAATGGATTGAAGGTATGCTCAACGAAGGATTTTCAGGAGCTAACCATATAGCTAGTGAAGTTGGTAACTTGTTTGCGTGGGATGTGGTAACTCCTGAAGCAGTATCTGACTGGATTTGGCAGCAAACAATGGAAACGTATTTCTTGAATGATGCAGTCAAAAATCAGTTTTTAAATGCTAATCCACACGCATTTGCCTCGACAGCTGCATGGTTACTGGAAGCTGTCCGTAGAGGTATGTGGAATCCTGATGCTGCGGTAACAACTCAACTGAAGGATATCTACATGAAGACCATTCTCGAGAACGGTGTTGTGTGCTGTCACCACACTTGTGGAAACATTGATTTCACTAATTACGTGGTGGTAGGGTCTACACTGAGTTCACAACAACTCCAGGAATTCGCATCGATTATGGAGGCAGCTACTGGTCAAACAGTAAATGTAGGTTCTACAGAAACACCTTCCAAACCATCTAGTCCAACTTCGTCCCCAGGAGCATCTTCTTCAACTGGTGATTCGTCTGGAAGTCAAAGAGCTACAGAACGCGGAGAACAAAGTGCATCTGAATCCCAATCTGCATCTGAGTCTGCTGAAACTGCGGGTACTGATGGGTCTTCCAAAACTTATGAAGTATCCCAGAACAGTTCTTCAACTCCACAATCCAGCATGCCTATTGTTGCTATTGTGGGTGTGTTGATTATGGTGGCTTTGGTTGGATTTGGTTACTTCCGTGGAGCTATATTCAAAAAATAACCATAAAATTTCCCCCATTTATTTTTTTCGGGGTATATAACCTTTTTTTTTTAAATTAAAAATAAAATTGGTCTTTTATAATTTTTTTTATAAAATTTAAGAGGGCTCTATTTCATTAAGCTATCCTCTGATTTTTAGGAAAAGAAGGATTTTTTTTATGGACACTATTGGCGTGATTGTGTTGTATTTGGGGTCAGTCCTTGGACTTCACGTTATGCAAAGTTTGCGTGATTTTTCAAAGATATTAGAAATATTTATATTAAAGTAAATGTTACTTTTTATAAAGTATTATTGATTTAATTGGGTATGTGCTAAAAAAAGTTGGTGAAAATCTTGAAAAAACAAACGATTTTTTTGGTGATGACAATTGTTTTTGCATTACTCCTGTGTGGAGCAGTATCAGCAGAAGAAATAAAGGGGAATGTTGATACAAGTCCGTTGAATTCAACGGATAATCAAAGTGTTGCAATCAATAACTTAGAATGTGATCAAGATCCCCGAATTTACGGGATAGTAAAAGAAATTTACAATGAAAGCTCTGGAACCTACACTAATCTAGTTGATGATATTCCAGTTAAAGGTGCAGCAGTAACTATAAAAAATCCCACTGATAACTCGATAATTGCCACTGGAAGCACTAATCAGAATGGAGAATACGATATCTACTTTTTATCGGCTTTGACAGAATTCAAGGTGGAAATAGCATACTCTACATACAAAACCTATTTTAAAAACGTCACCCCCACCGGCACTCCCATACCCGAAACCCAACTCAACCACACTTTCATGCCAGATATTGCAATGATATTTTCAGATCCTGAAAAAGCAGCCGCCATCAAAATGCTCAATAATCGCAGGTTAATCCATATTGATGCATGGTATGGTACTTCAGATAATGACTGGATAGTGGAGTACGTGAATTTTGCCTACCTGGACATGACGATGCCAGGATCAGGTTGGGGAGACTCATGGTATGACGAACTCTTAAAAAGCCCGGCCAACGCTAATTATATGATTTCCCATGCTCATGGGTTCCCATGTGATACTGACACAGACCCTTATGGTGGAGATGGACTACATATGTTAGGTGGCCATGACACCAGCGATACTGAAAATACTCTAGAAAACACTTATATGGGTTCTTACTATGATTTGGCTACTGATGATGCAATTCAAACCAATTTCCAGTACATGGTAGAATATATCTATTATTTACTCGGTGAAACAACCATTAATCCCACTCAAAACGGGAAAAGCCCAATAATGGCTACACCTAACTGGGGTTTGTACCATCCAGACTATCCAACTAAAGTATTAGCTGCTTTCCCATCGCAAGAACAGATTAAAACATGGATAGAATCCAATTTTGGATATACATCTGATGGTAGTTTAAAATGGACGAAAGAAGATTACAGCAACTGGTCAGAAACATCAAGAAATACCGTTTACCAGGAATTTGAAAATTGGTATGACGCCACTAAAACCGACATAACCAGTCCTTTTATAGTAATAGTCAGTTACGGCCCGGGTGGGGAAACTATTAACGCCCTGATAAGAGAATATGAGAATCAGGGTCGAGCAGTTTTAAACCTTTTTGCCCGCGAAGTAACTCCTTCAGCAAGTAGCTTACTAATGGAATTAGTTCTTGGAAAAGATGGTAACGGACCATTAGGTCGGGGAATATCTGCAATTACATCATTGTACAGTTTTTCACTTAATTACGCAAATCTCGCTGATAATGGTGCCTTAAGTGAACTTGAAAAAATTAATTTAGAGGTCATTAAAGCCCTCCAGTTATCCGATATGAATAGTTTAACTAATCCACTGGGGGCTCAATCAGAATGGGTCTACGCAGTGACCTACCCCTACTTTGAAGGGATTTTCAGTCCGGTAGTGTTATCTTACACTGATGAAAACGGCATAGAACATCCTTTAGATGCGGGAGTGCAAAAAATAGTAACTTTAACCAACAAATGGGCCTTACTCAAAGAATTATCCAATTTTGACAAGAAAATAGCCATAATTCTCTACAATTACCCGCCAGGAAAAGCAGAAATGGGAGCATCATACTTGGATGTTTTCCAGAGCTTGCATGACCTTCTAACAAAACTAAAATATGAGGGTTATGATCTTGGAACCGAAGAAATACCCACCCCTAATGAACTGTACACTCTAGTTGCTGAATTCGGTAACAAAGGTAGCTGGGCACAGCCCCTACTAGATCAATATGTAAATAAGTACCGAGATAAACTGCAAATCAACGGTCAATTGGTTAATCCAAGTACATACTTGTCCTGGTTTAACCAGTTACCGGCAGTCCTGCAACAGCAAGTCATAGAAAAATGGGGTAATGCCTTGGGTGATATCATGGTTTCATCAGGGTCAATCGTTATTCCAGGCATAATGTTCGGTAATGTGTTCATCACAGTACAACCCAGCAGAGGATGGGAAGAAGTTGAGGACTACCATGATGAATATCTACCACCACACCACCAGTACATAGCATTTTATAACTGGCTGGAAGGAGTTTTCAATGCCAATGTAATGATACACTTTGGAACTCATGGAACCCTGGAGTGGCTTCCCGGAAGGCATGTAGGTTTACAGGAAGATGATTGGCCATTCCAATTATCTAACATACCTAACATCAATCCCTACATAGTTTCCAACCCTGGAGAAGGTTTAGTTGCTAAAGATAGGGCTAATGCATTAATAATCGATCACATGACGCCGGCCATGGTCCGTTCTGGTTTGTACGGTGATTTGATAGTTGTGCATGACTTGATACACCAGTATCAAAACGCTTTGAACGTGGGTAACTACCAGATTTTACCAGCATTAGCAACACAGATAACCGCAAAAGTTAATGAATTAGGCCTAGAATCACAGACAACAGGACAAAACTTTGAAGAATGGCTGGATAAAATCCATCTACTGTTACATGAAATCGAAAATGATATCATACCCCTCGGTTTGCATAGCCTCGGGAAAGTTCTAACTGGTGATGAACTAGTGGAAGAAGTTTTCACAATAGTATCATCCATGACTGATATCATGGACCACATGAAAACTGAACTTTACCCAAGTTTAACAGTTAGCTATTATGACATGAACAAAGTAACCTTTTATACAGATGAGTTAGATGCCATAGATAACCAGATTAGGGTTTACATAGAACGAATAGTGAATGGTGATGAACCAACCAGTTTAAGTGTCACCAGCACTGATTTACTGGATGACTTACAATATTGCAAACAAATCATTAACAAAATTAGGGCAAACCAGGAATGGGAGAGTCTTTTAAACGCCCTTAGTGGTGGATTTGTCACAGCTGGTTTAGGGGCTGATCCGGCCTATGCTGATGTTTTACCAACTGGTAAAAATTTCTACAGTGCTAATCCTAAGAAAATGCCCACTAAGGCAGCATGGGAAACAGCAAAAATAGTAGTAGATCAACTACTAGTTGACTACTACCAAAAACATGGAAAATTCCCAGAAACCATTGGAATGGTCATGTGGGGCACTGAACTACTACGAACTGATGGTATTGCCATTGGTGAGTTTTTGTACCTTTTAGGTGTCCAACCGATTTGGAATAGTAATGGGGATGTGCAGAGTACTCCCACCTTAATTCCACTGGAAGACTTGACCATCATCATTGACGGTGTTACCATGAAAAGACCCCGTATTGATGTTTTCACCACAGCAGTCACTGGAAATGAGATCTGGATCAACCTCATGAACAATGCTGTTAAACTGGCTGCAAATGCACCAGGAGAAACTGATAAAGAAAATTACATTAAAAAACATCTTCTTGAAAATGATTCTCTAGATCGTGTATTTGGTCTCAGAGGGCTGGTTTTAGAAGGAACTGGTGTCTGTGATTTGGTACCTAATACCAGTAAATGGAGTACCAGTGATGATCTGGCCAGTGTATATCTTTCCCGGGTTTCTTACGCTTGGAGATCAACTGATGACGGTATCCAAATTAGTCAGAATAGGAACACTTTCCAGTATTTACTAAGAAACATGGACATGGTAACTCAGACCATTGATAGTACTTGGAGATTACTGGACACTGATGACTACTATGACTGGTTTGGTGGAATGTTCCTTGCATCAACTAGTTTAGGTGGAAATCCTGATGCCATACTGGCAGATATTAGAAACAAAAATAATGTGATAACCAGAACAATAAAAGAAGAAGTTGAACTGGAGATAAGATCCCAGCTTTTAAACCCAGCCTACCAAGATGCACTGTTTGGCACGGCAAGTGGCTGGGTGGAGTATGCATCTCGTTATGAAAATTTATTTGGCATACATGCCACCACCGGAAGTGTTTCTAACCAGATGTGGACATTGGTTGCTCAAAACTTATTGACTGATCGGTTCACTGCAAACAGTGATTATCAAGCCTATTCCACTCAAAGTATGCTGGGATGGGTTATTGAAGCTTCCAGAAGGGGAATGTGGCAGGCTGACCCACAGCTCTTAAGCACATTAAAAGACAAGTATATGGAACTTGTTAACGAATTTGGAGTTTCTTGTTGCCATCACACTTGCGGAAATTTGGCCTTTAACCAGTACATGGTAGTAGGTTCTTCCTTGAGCAGAGCTCAGCTACAACAGTTTGCTGATGTTCTGATGTCTGCTACTGGTGAAGTGGTCAGTGTTGGTACTAGTGGGCAAACTAGCCAGAAAGGTCAAAGTAGTGGGCAAACTAGTAGCAGCAGACAGGCCAATGATGCAAGTTCATCATCCAGTGCTGTTTCCCCTGGAGATACAAACACTGTTCAAGAAACCTCTAAATCAGATGAACAAAACACTAATGGGGAAAATAGTGCATACGAAGTTTCACAAGCAAGTCCGCAATCTTCAGGCCAGTCCAGCATGCCTATTGCTGCTATTGTGGGAGTGTTGATTTTGGTGGCTTTGGTTGGATTTGGTTACTTCCGTGGAGCTATTTTCAAAAAATAACCATAAAATTTTTCCCCCATTTATTTTTTTGGGGGTAGTTAAGTCCTATAATTGACGTTTGATGATTACATTGGTCAAAGTATTACATATGCTCTCTATTTCCCCTGAAAAGTAATAATACTTAGTAAATCGAAAATATTATAAGTAATTTAGCCATACTTTAAAATGATTATCCTATTAATGGAAATGTGATTAGTATGATGGAAGTACTATGGAAAATGGGAATACTCTCAGTAGTAATGGTTTTTGGAATCAAAATTGGTCTGGCCATGGGTTTTGCTGGTCTTTCCAAGAAAGTATCTGCAGCCATAATCTTAGGATATGGTGGGGGAATACTTTTACTTACCTACATTGCCGGAGGTTTTGTTGAACAGCTTCAGGGATTTATTTATGATTACAGTTCTGTTTTGGGAATTGCAATGGGTGCAATCATTCTTTATGCAGGATTCCACACACTTAAAGATTGGAAAATACATGAAAAAAATAGCATTTCAGCTACCTGTTTAGCAATGATCGTCCCATGTCCCTGTTGTTTCGGAGCAGCAGTGGCAGCTATTATCATTGCAGCCCCAATTATTGGTGCTTCTGCTTTTACATTGGGAGAGTACGCAGCAGTTTTTCTAATGATAGTTATGGCAATATGTTATGTTGCTTCTGGCTTGATAGGGCGTACATTAAACAAACCGTTCCCTGTTTTACTGGGTAACTTCATGCTATTTGCAGGTTTTTACTTTTTAGTTTCAGCCATAGTAATCCCCAACATTAGCACAGTTTTAAGTCAAAAAATGAGTCCAATCAACATCCCCGATATTTGGACATTTTCTTTTGCCTTATTAACTGTAGTTGCCCTTGTAGTGGTTGGCTATTACATAACACGCAAGCGCAGTCTTTTTATAAATCAGTCATCAGGGACAAATCAGAAATAATAAAAAAAAAAATTAAGTTGAAAATACACAGGTGATCTAATGGTAGCAGTTCCAGGCAGTGAAATGTTAGGTGCAATTTTACATGTTATATCTCAGAGTCTTCTTATTCCAGTTATAGTGGGACTTCTGGTCTTCATGCTTTATGCTATAATAACTTTTGGCGGCCTGATATCAGAATATACTAACAGAATAAGGGTAAGCACAGATCAAATAGAACAAATTATTACCGATATCTCCAACCCCGGCACACCAGATGGGATTAAGCAAGCAATGGAAAATAGTGATGTTCCCCAAGGTTTCAAGGACATCATAATCAAAATTGCATCCCACCCTGAACTGGGCACTAAATCCAGAGAAGCCCTAGCCAGGAAATTGATTGAGAAAGAAGAGGCAAAAGCAGCAAAAAGTCTGGAAAAAACAGATATAGTAACCCGTTTAGGGCCCACCCTTGGTTTAATGGGAACACTGATACCTATGGGTCCTGGACTGGCAGCTTTAGGTTCTGGAGATATAAACACCTTAGCACAGGCAATCATCATAGCTTTCGACACAACAGTTGTTGGATTAGCAGCAGGAGGTATAGCATACGTTATATCTAAAATAAGGAGACGATGGTATGAAGAATATTTATCCAACTTGGATGCTCTCTGTGAATCTACACTTGAGGTGATGAGCCATGGTAAGACGTAAACGCCGCATGTTAAGTGATAGTCAAGACGAAGACCCAATGGCAGGATCCGCCAACCTGGTGGATGCCATGCTAGTACTGTCAGTAGGATTTTTAATATTCCTAGTCATGTCCTGGAATATGCAAAACGTGGTTTTCGCAGACATGTCCCAGGAAGAACGTCAAAGAACCATGGAAGCCATGAAAAACGTGGCCGAAATCCAGCAAGGTAACGAACTCAACGAAACACCTCAAACCAAGTCAGGATCAGGAGAGGGATACGCGAAAAAGGGAACCGTGTATCAGGATCCCACAACTGGAAAATTAATCATGGTAGAGGGTTGACGAAGGTCAGGACCATGCAAGTCCTGCCAACACCATTCTTTTTTTATTAAAAACCCACACACTTTTTTTTTAAAATATTCAAAGCAGTGGATAGTACTTGTTGATCTCGTAATCTGTCACTTGCCGGTTGAATTCATTCCACTCCATCTTTTTAAGGGCTATAAACCTTTTAAATGAATGTGGTCCTAAAACTTCTTCCATTAGTTCAGATTTTTCAGAATACATGATTGCTTCTTGTAACGAGGAGGGTAATGTTTGAATACCCCTTTTAATCCTTTCTTCTTCTTTTAAATCATACAAGTTGAACTCCATGGGCTCAGCCACTTCACACTTTTCTTCTATTCCTCGCAATCCCGCCATAAGCGTGACAGCCAACTGGAGGTAAGGGTTACCTGAAGGGTCAGGGCAGCGAATCTCAATACGAGTAGCTTCAGCTCGGCCTGGCTGATAATGTGGAACTCTCACCAACGCCGAACGATTACTCCGGGACCAGCCAATGAAAACCGGAGCTTCAAAACCAGGCACCAAACGTTTATATGAATTGACCCAGGGGTTAAGAATCGATGTTATTTCCTTGGAATATTTAAGAACCCCTCCCAGGTAGGAACGGGCAACATCTGATAAATTGTAAGGATCACTATCATCAAAGAAAGCATTAGTTTCTCCCTTAAAAAGGGATTGATGGGTGTGCATTCCAGAACCATACTCATCATTTAATGGTTTGGGCATGAAAGTGGCATATACCCCGTGCTGGGTGGCAACTTCCTTAACAGTCAGCCGATAAGTAACCATGTTATCAGCCATTTTCAATGCATCATCATATCTCATGTCAATTTCATGTTGAGATATGGCTGCTTCGTGATGAGAATATTCCACCCGTATTCCTAGTTTCTTAAGGGCCAAAACAGTATCTCTCCGCAGATCTGATGCCAGGTCCAGGGGGGCCTGATCAAAGTATCCTCCTTTATCCAGTGGTTCAGGTTTTTCTGATGATTTGAAGTAGAAATATTCCAGTTCCGGACCAACATAGAAGTGATCAAAACCCATTTTTTCCATCTTTTGAAGGCCTCTTTTTAAGATGTTACGAGGGTCCCCCTCATAGGGCTGGCCATTGGGAGTGCAAACATCACAGATCATCCTGGCCACTAAATTTTCATGTCTCCAGGGTAAAATAATAAAAGTTTCTGGATCAGGCACGGCAATCATATCTGACTCTTCAACATCCTGAAAACCAGTTATACTGGAACCATCAAAACCCATCCCACGGTCAAATGCATTTTCAAGTTCATCATTGGTAATTGCAAAACTTTTCAAAACACCGTTAAGGTCTGTGAACCACAAACGGATAAATTCAATATTTTTTTCCTGAACCTGTTCTATTATATCTTCTTTACCAAACATTTTCTAATCCCCGTCCATATTATTCGGGAGCATTATCATATCAACCATGAATTTTGCATCGAAATTTAAATTAACACTCTACTCGTACGATGATCTTCCAAGTACGTGGTGATCACTCATTTTTCAATCATCATTTTTTCGATAACTAATTAAAGATTGAACTTATTATACCATAATTACTTGACACTTTTTTAGTTATATAATTAATTTCTTTATATGGTGATGTGAATGATAATACCTGTTTTGGACATAAAAAATGGAATTGCAGTTTCCGGAAAATCAGGTAACCGGGATGAATACCAGCCCCTAAAAACAGTCTTCAGTTCCTCTTCAGATCCTCTGAAGATTTCAGAAGCACTTAAAAAAGTAGGGGCACAGGAGATATACATAGCTGATCTGGACGCCATTGAAGGTAAAACTTCCAACCTTGATCTGGTGAGCAAGATTAATCAAATCTTACCAGTCATGCTGGACTCAGGAACCTTTGATCCAGAATCAGTAGAGGATGCACTTCAAGTTTCAGATAAAGTGATTGTAGCCACCGAAACATTGCAAACACTGGACCATCTTGACAAGATATTACGCCAGTGTGATAAGGAACGTATAATCATCAGTATTGACGTAGTTGATAATGAAATCTACACAAAACACCTTAAACTTGATTTTCAAATTTTAAGGCAAATCCTGGAAGAACACCAACCATCCCAGATAATAATTTTAGATATTTCCAATGTAGGATGTGAAGCTGGGATAAACTGGAAATTATTAAACCATTTTGCAGGGCTTGAAAGTTCAATTATATTCGGAGGAGGGGTCACTGCCGAAGACATCCTAAAACTGGATGGGAATATTATAGATAAAGTTCTGGTGGGAACTGCACTCCATCAGGGAAAAATCAAACCAGCTTTCTAAAACTACCAATCCTTCCATGAACTTACACCCCCCATTTTGTACTCAAACTTATTAATCAATCCCACCCAAACTATTTTCATGGTTAAATTTTTGATTGTAGGGCCAGTAACTCATGATACCATCCTAACAAGCGGTTTGAAACACCAAAAAATAGGAGGGCCCGCTTATTATCAGGCAAGTGTTCTATCATCCTTCAAATCAGAGGTAACCGCAGTTGTGACTGTGGGAAGGGGAGATTCAGATTTACTAAAAAGTTTCCCTAGAGACATTAACTTATTACCAGTATGGGGGGATGAAACTATGCAATTTGAGAACTTCTATCCCGATGATGACCCCAATCACCGGATTCAAAGGGCTTGCATTCCCCAAAACCCCATCCAAACATCCCATCTACATGGTATAGATGTTGGTTCATTTGACGCTGTTTTAGTTTCACCACTATCCCCATTTGACGTGCCCCTTGAAACATTAAAATATATTTCCAAAAAAGGCGCACCAATATATTTAGGGGCGCAAGGTTATCTTCGCCACATCAAAGGATGTGAAGTTGTATTAAAACCATGGAAGCGTTACAAAGATTTTTTAAGATATGTTGAGTTCCTGTTTATAGACGAAGTTGAAGCCAGTGTGATGCTTGGCGAACTTCAACTATCCCTGGATGAAATCCTCCAGGATGTTTCCAAACATGGGCCGGAAGAAGTGATTATCACCAGGGGAAGTAGAGGATCTGTTATTTACTCCCAAGATTCAGGTGAGATCTATCGAATACCCTCATTTCCCCCCAAGGAAACTGTTGACCCAACCGGTCTTGGTGACACTTACTTAGCCGCCTATGCATTCAAAAGACAGGAAGTATCTGATCTGCGAGAATGTGGAATTTTCGCCTCACTAGTCTCATCTTCTAAATTAGAAAAAAAGGGAGCATTTAATGGAAACAGGCAGCAAATCCAGGAAAAACGTTCTAAGTTAACTTTTTAAAAAAAAAGTTTTAGACTAAAAAAAACGCCTATTCTTTTCATGATTATAATACGAATGGCAATATTAAAAAGGGCACAGTACCAGCAGCAAAGAAAAGAACAATCCCGGCAATGGTATAATTCTTCTTCCGATCCATAATTCCATTGCAAAGCAGTATAACACCCACAAATGCCAGTAGTATAGGAATAACGTGGGAGTAAAGTAATGATCCGACCATAACGGTATCTGCCATTTTTATTCACACCTTCTTTTTTTTATATTTAGGACTCATAATATCTTTAATTTAATGGTTCAATTGAAACCAGTTCGCAATGGACAATCCAAGCAGCTAACATAAAACCTGGCGGCCAGCATGTTACAAGAGTCAACTCCGACTTTCCCTCAGGGAACTGAACTGGATGAATCTTATAATCCCAGTTTATATCCCCATTGGAAGATACTTCATACACATATCTTTTCTGAGTTAGATAATCATCAATGATAACTTCATCACCCACTTCAAGCAAGTTTATATTTGCAAACGGGGCTGAAAATTTCGTATGGTGACCCATAATCCCCACAGTCCCGCTTTCACCAGGATAAAAACTTTCAGGATACCGGTACACTCCATCCGCGATGTTAATTGTATCATTTCGCACATCCCATCTTATTTCCTGCGAGGGGATGTAAATGGATCCAGAAATGGGGTTTCCATCAAGTTCTGCGGAACTTATATTCAAACTATTCTTCACAGCATTAAAGGCTGCAGTACTTTCAGAACCTTTAAATAAGGACCATATATCAAATTCTTCATGGGGATACTCAAATATCACACTGTAAAGGGCTCCGTTGGTGTTAACCCACAACTCCTTATATTCAGTTGTAGTGTTATTCTTATTAATCTTATACGTGTTCTCATAACCCTCATTTTCTTTTAAACTAGCATTGTAAGTGGAAACAAATTCAAACCCACTCTCGTTCTGTTTGATAAGTTCAGGCACGAAATTTTCTGGAATCTTGTATCCTGAAGGTTTGGCCTGTCGACTGACAGTAACATTCATCCCAGAATCAGGATCATTAAAAGCAACCAACTGAGATTCCCCTCCCGAAGTTTGCTGCCAATTGGCAGGGTAATCAAACGAAATCTCATCATTTTCATAATGCTTAGTTTCAATATTGGCACTGCCAAAAGACAGTGTAACTGCTAGAACAAAAACAACCAAAAAAATAGTAGCAAAAATATATTTCTTCAAATAACGCTCTCCATTCAATTTTTTTTTATAAATACACACTTAATTAGTGTGAACATTCCACACCTAAATAAAAGTTTAAGTGTGTGGAACTATTTTGACACATATTTTTAATTTTAAGTATGGTCAGAAATATTCGATTATCAGTCTATTATACTTCCTCAATTTGAGTTTTACATATATTAAAAAATTATTCCATATAAATGTGTTGTTAATCCACATCCATAGAAATGCCTGTTTAATGAGGGGGAATGGTAAAAAATTCAATCATTTATCGTTCAATAAATATCAAAAGTTTAATTAAACGCATTTTTCCCGTTTTTCACCATTTTTTTGGCTGATTTTTTGTTATATCTTTTTTTATTTCAGAAATAGACATTATTCAAGAAGTAATTAGTTTTATATTATATTTCATACCTTTTGTCAACAACTTAACAACACAGTGGAAAATTATTAATTAATCATATTGATGGAAAAAAAGATTTCCAGACTATTGAGTCTATTTTAAAACTTTAATTATCATTCCTGAAATTAAATTCAAAATTGCATTTCCAGACTATTGAGTCTATTTTAAAACGTTATCCATTGCGTTGTAGTAGGTTGACCATGTGATTTATTTCCAGACTATTGAGTCTATTTTAAAACTTGTTTGAATGTGATGTTTGTGTGTGGGGGTGTGGTTATTTCCAGACTATTGAGTCTATTTTAAAACCTTGTAAAGATTGCTATGACCTGGCGAAACTACCACCATTTCCAGACTATTGAGTCTATTTTAAAACTTAAAACCCATTGTAAGGCAAACATAATCTTTTGAATATTTCCAGACTATTGAGTCTATTTTAAAACAATACACAAGAAGAAACAGATCTAATGGATGGTGAAATTTCCAGACTATTGAGTCTATTTTAAAACAAACAACAAACACTTATAGATTACATACCCGCAAAAATTTCCAGACTATTGAGTCTATTTTAAAACGGATTCTGCAATACCCGTACCACCGCCTTCAAATAGATTTCCAGACTATTGAGTCTATTTTAAAACGAACGCATGGAAACGGTTGAAACACTACGGATAGAAATTTCCAGACTATTGAGTCTATTTTAAAACCATTACCATCAACATCATCCTCCCCACTTATACCAAGATTTCCAGACTATTGAGTCTATTTTAAAACAAAAATAATCCAAACCATGACCAAGATTCACAATTTTATTTCCAGACTATTGAGTCTATTTTAAAACTTTTTTTGATCTGATTTTGACTGAAGTCGAAACGCTCATTTCCAGACTATTGAGTCTATTTTAAAACAAACCCATGATGTGGTGGGTGATGATGAGCCGGTGTTATTTCCAGACTATTGAGTCTATTTTAAAACCAACTCAACATATTATTCATTCCTCCTTTGGTGGTGTATTTCCAGACTATTGAGTCTATTTTAAAACATATTTTCAACACAACCAGTTGTGATGAGAAAATCGATTTCCAGACTATTGAGTCTATTTTAAAACGGTGATGATGGTGGTCTGGAAAATCCGGTAAGTATAATTTCCAGACTATTGAGTCTATTTTAAAACATTCCTACTCCTGCTTCTGGCTTCTGCAATCTTCTCATTTCCAGACTATTGAGTCTATTTTAAAACACTCTTCTCCTGCTTATCTACCATACTCTCTCCTCCATTTCCAGACTATTGAGTCTATTTTAAAACGGGGAGCAATCACATTACTACTCATAGCCCCCAAACATTTCCAGACTATTGAGTCTATTTTAAAACCGTGGAATCAAAACCACGCTTGGCATAGAATTTTTCTATTTCCAGACTATTGAGTCTATTTTAAAACAAATAATAGGTACCAGTAATCTTCCCATCCTTCACCGATTTCCAGACTATTGAGTCTATTTTAAAACACTGCCACATCCTTATATGCCACACCATCACCAGTATTTCCAGACTATTGAGTCTATTTTAAAACTTGCCATTGCACTGCTGAACACGGCAGAAGTTTCAAGATTTCCAGACTATTGAGTCTATTTTAAAACTATCACCTCGAGAAAATTATGCTGGGCTTGAATTCTGATTTCCAGACTATTGAGTCTATTTTAAAACTTATGATTATGCTTGGATTCAGCATGAAGTGGATTAATTTCCAGACTATTGAGTCTATTTTAAAACTGTATGTGTCGTCTGTTTCTTTCCTGAATCCGTTGTAATTTCCAGACTATTGAGTCTATTTTAAAACTCTGCTTGGAACACTATTTATAACACGATTAACAGATTTCCAGACTATTGAGTCTATTTTAAAACCTGACCAACCATTTGGGCAAACTGGCCAACCATTTGGGATTTCCAGACTATTGAGTCTATTTTAAAACACGGTTCCATCCTCAAAACTATACTGATTAGTAGTATTTCCAGACTATTGAGTCTATTTTAAAACCACCGGAGGTTTAAAGCACCTAGAATCTAGGTGTTTATTTCCAGACTATTGAGTCTATTTTAAAACACGTTCATGAGAACCTGTCACCAGCTTCCCATCATTAATTTCCAGACTATTGAGTCTATTTTAAAACTCCTTAACCCAAACCGTGCAAACACCATTATTATCCAATTTCCAGACTATTGAGTCTATTTTAAAACGGTGATGTTCATCAGAGTCTACCAGCAAGACTAACGCGATTTCCAGACTATTGAGTCTATTTTAAAACCATCATGGTGATGTTAGGAGGGGGTGGGGTAGTCTTGTATTTCCAGACTATTGAGTCTATTTTAAAACGATACTAAGAATCTTCTTGTGTGTATTGTCCGTGAGTGATTTCCAGACTATTGAGTCTATTTTAAAACTTTTATTCATCCATATAGCATACATACCAAGACCCGAATTTCCAGACTATTGAGTCTATTTTAAAACGACAGAGGATGGTGATTAGTGATGGTTAATCAGGATAATTTCCAGACTATTGAGTCTATTTTAAAACGCTTTAGTTATCATGTTACATCACACATCCTTACACATTTCCAGACTATTGAGTCTATTTTAAAACTTTTTTACGAGTCAAAAATTATATATGCTCTAAAAACATTTCCAGACTATTGAGTCTATTTTAAAACTTTGAAAAAGGTTTTAAAAAGTGAATATGGAACCAAATTTCCAGACTATTGAGTCTATTTTAAAACCAGTGCGGCAGGTGATGCTTTTGAAAGGGCAATATTATTTCCAGACTATTGAGTCTATTTTAAAACGATTATGATCTTGAAGTGTTAGATGACTTTGGGATTTATTTCCAGACTATTGAGTCTATTTTAAAACGTATTATCTGTACTTTACCGTTTGGCTCTGTGCTGTCATTTCCAGACTATTGAGTCTATTTTAAAACGCTTTAACTCAAACAATTTCCCATATTTCCTTTTTCATTTCCAGACTATTGAGTCTATTTTAAAACACCCGGTCTTGGTTAACAGTTTCAGTTTCGGGAATATATTTCCAGACTATTGAGTCTATTTTAAAACATGCGTTCACACACCATCCACGTGTAGTGGGTGCTATATTTCCAGACTATTGAGTCTATTTTAAAACTGTGGGATTACCATTTTTTATCATCTCCATTTTTTAATTTCCAGACTATTGAGTCTATTTTAAAACACTCTGATGAACATCACCAGCACGCAAAAATGTCACATTTCCAGACTATTGAGTCTATTTTAAAACAATCAAATGATCCTTTCGAAATTTTAGAACTTCTGAAATTTCCAGACTATTGAGTCTATTTTAAAACAAATATAAGGAGATGGAATGTATGGAAGAAAAATATGATTTCCAGACTATTGAGTCTATTTTAAAACAAGGACAATAATTCAGCCAGTATCGTGTTTCATATCCAATTTCCAGACTATTGAGTCTATTTTAAAACGGAGTAGGTTGGTGAGGATTGTGTAGATCCGTTTCCATTTCCAGACTATTGAGTCTATTTTAAAACTTGGTCTTGATATTTATTTAATATGATAGTGTTGCAATTTCCAGACTATTGAGTCTATTTTAAAACTTACATTATTCTTTTTTTTCAGCGTCAATTACTTATTTCCAGACTATTGAGTCTATTTTAAAACTGTCCTGTGGTCTGCCAGTGGACTCATCGAAAACTTATTTCCAGACTATTGAGTCTATTTTAAAACCAGCCCAAGGTAGGTGCCTGCATCCACACTATCCGTGATTTCCAGACTATTGAGTCTATTTTAAAACCAGCAATTACGAACTGTTCCGGTACGAATGGATATGGATTTCCAGACTATTGAGTCTATTTTAAAACGTTAGAACGATTACTACCCTACTTGTCGAGTTTGGGATTTCCAGACTATTGAGTCTATTTTAAAACGTGGTTAATTTTAGTGATTCAGATTTTAAAATTTCTTATTTCCAGACTATTGAGTCTATTTTAAAACTCGGTTTTTGAGTTTCCATATGCTGTGTAAGTCGATAATTTCCAGACTATTGAGTCTATTTTAAAACTTGAAAGCAGGGGAAATATTATTACCACTTTCACCAAATTTCCAGACTATTGAGTCTATTTTAAAACGTGATGAATAGTGGTGGTCGTATTTTGAAAGAGATTTATTTCCAGACTATTGAGTCTATTTTAAAACCCTGTGGTCTTCATATAGGCACGGAATCCCACTGTTATGATTTCCAGACTATTGAGTCTATTTTAAAACAAAAACCGATCTGAAAAAAATTGTGAGGCATATTCTCAATTTCCAGACTATTGAGTCTATTTTAAAACACCCTCACTTTGGGTGTTGTGGCTGCGATTTCTTTATTTCCAGACTATTGAGTCTATTTTAAAACCTTCTTACCAACCGCATCCTCTCCACTGAGCAACCGAATTTCCAGACTATTGAGTCTATTTTAAAACCTCGGTGATCCGGGTCAGGTCAGAATCCCCATAGGTATTTCCAGACTATTGAGTCTATTTTAAAACAGTGATGAGGCAGATTGACGTGGTCAACGCAGACGACATTTCCAGACTATTGAGTCTATTTTAAAACTCGTTTGGGCATAGAATTTTTCTGAAATTTTCTATGATTTCCAGACTATTGAGTCTATTTTAAAACGGTTGTCTTTGCTCACTTCCCCTGTTGCCCCGCCGCATTTCCAGACTATTGAGTCTATTTTAAAACAAGAGTGATTTTGTTGAGAAGTTGGAAGGGTATGTTACATTTCCAGACTATTGAGTCTATTTTAAAACCATTTCACAGTGAACAATGGAAACATACGCCTAGATGATTTCCAGACTATTGAGTCTATTTTAAAACCGGGTAACTGGATTCAACTGCTTGGAGCATATCCAAAATTTCCAGACTATTGAGTCTATTTTAAAACGAAGAACACATCCGGCGGCTCCACAAACGGAACATTAATTTCCAGACTATTGAGTCTATTTTAAAACGCGGCATCAAGTACGGTACCGTGGTACACCGGCAATATTTCCAGACTATTGAGTCTATTTTAAAACGTGCGAATATCATTGAATCACTCTTCAATTACCTTGTATTTCCAGACTATTGAGTCTATTTTAAAACTCATAGGGGTTTTGTGTTTTGGTTCTATGTATGCTTATTTCCAGACTATTGAGTCTATTTTAAAACCCGCACGCTCCTTACTCAACGCCGTCACCGAATACGCATTTCCAGACTATTGAGTCTATTTTAAAACCTTATTATCTTTTGAAATCCGCTGACCTTCCTTACTCAATTTCCAGACTATTGAGTCTATTTTAAAACTTACAGTTACTTGAGCGTGGCGAAAACGGGGAGATTTATTTCCAGACTATTGAGTCTATTTTAAAACATATATTTTTTGAACCTGATAAAAAAAATTAGTTCGATTTCCAGACTATTGAGTCTATTTTAAAACGTGTGGTGGTTCTGTCAGGCGGAACACGCCACAGAGATTTCCAGACTATTGAGTCTATTTTAAAACCATGAACCACACTACCAGGAAACACGGGTGTGAACTATTTCCAGACTATTGAGTCTATTTTAAAACTGTATGACTTCCCGGATTTGCTCACTAATACGGTATTATTTCCAGACTATTGAGTCTATTTTAAAACTTAATCTCCATTGCCATCTGGTCTAAGCTACGTTCTTCATTTCCAGACTATTGAGTCTATTTTAAAACTAAAACATACAATAGAAAATCCACAAACAAAAAAAGATTTCCAGACTATTGAGTCTATTTTAAAACCGGTTAAAAGTGTCCGGTACTGCCCAACCTTTCTTACATTTCCAGACTATTGAGTCTATTTTAAAACTTCTTCAATACGACCCTCCGTATCACCAGGATACAAATTTCCAGACTATTGAGTCTATTTTAAAACTTTGTCATGATTCTTTGGAGAGAGAGACATCTATTTATTTCCAGACTATTGAGTCTATTTTAAAACCATCAAAACATGGAGTTAATAACCAGCAGACCATCAAATTTCCAGACTATTGAGTCTATTTTAAAACGCTCTGGAGGGTTTTGTTATCTCATCTTCAATCAAGATTTCCAGACTATTGAGTCTATTTTAAAACAATTTGTGTGCATATCTACTAGTCATCCCCATACCTAATTTCCAGACTATTGAGTCTATTTTAAAACTGTTCCGAAGTTCATTTCATCTCTCCATTGTTTTCTATTTCCAGACTATTGAGTCTATTTTAAAACGTCGTGGTTTAGACTCCACGTTCTGAAAAAAGCACGATTTCCAGACTATTGAGTCTATTTTAAAACTGGAGTTTAAACCACGACTAGGCATGAAATTTTTCTATTTCCAGACTATTGAGTCTATTTTAAAACCCGAAATCCCAATACCGGAGTAATGGGAGGTTATCGGGATTTCCAGACTATTGAGTCTATTTTAAAACCAGCCATAAGCCAAGTGTGATCCCTTTGTTCTGGCCAATTTCCAGACTATTGAGTCTATTTTAAAACGATAAAAAAGAGCGAAAGACAAGCAAAGAAATATTTATTTCCAGACTATTGAGTCTATTTTAAAACCTGGAGCAACCAGCAACCGTAATGTGATCGTGATCAGATTTCCAGACTATTGAGTCTATTTTAAAACCCGAAATATCCCCATCAGAAATTGAGGAGGAACTATCAATTTCCAGACTATTGAGTCTATTTTAAAACTATAAATATCACTTTTTTTATGAACTAAAAAATCTAATTTCCAGACTATTGAGTCTATTTTAAAACTTCATGTATTTTGGTTAATATTTTTTCTCTCAAATTCAATTTCCAGACTATTGAGTCTATTTTAAAACCAGCCGGACCCCACCTTCTACTGCAACTGTTTGAATTATTTCCAGACTATTGAGTCTATTTTAAAACTATGGGCTTGTGGAGTGTGCGATGCTGATTATTGCTGTATTTCCAGACTATTGAGTCTATTTTAAAACCGACGGCTACCGAGTAGCCCGAAGCGTCTGTAAAAGGAATTTCCAGACTATTGAGTCTATTTTAAAACAATATGGATCAGCGAAGGGATCACCACACCCGACACATTTCCAGACTATTGAGTCTATTTTAAAACGGGCTCTGTTTCGCTGATAATACCATGCAAGTCTTGATTTCCAGACTATTGAGTCTATTTTAAAACGGATGTACTTCATCCAACCACACCGAATGGTTCATTAATTTCCAGACTATTGAGTCTATTTTAAAACGGTCGGGTGAGATGAACACCCATGAAATATATGGGTATTTCCAGACTATTGAGTCTATTTTAAAACGCATCAACCAAACAGAGAAACGTGGAGATGAGTTCAATTTCCAGACTATTGAGTCTATTTTAAAACAGAGGTGTTGGCTGATGTTGTCTGCACACTGGAGAAATTTCCAGACTATTGAGTCTATTTTAAAACCTGCTTGAATACTTCCCATGCACCAAGTCCAAGAAAATTTCCAGACTATTGAGTCTATTTTAAAACTGTGAACAAATTTAATCACTCCAATACATTCTATATAATTTCCAGACTATTGAGTCTATTTTAAAACGCACTTCCCCATGCTCATCATATATCTTTTTAATCCTGATTTCCAGACTATTGAGTCTATTTTAAAACCACACCATCTGAGTGTAAACTCACTACAGTACCCCTATTTCCAGACTATTGAGTCTATTTTAAAACTGAAATTGACGATGAAGAAATTATCATAGAATTTTACATTTCCAGACTATTGAGTCTATTTTAAAACTGAAGTCCAATTCGCCAATGAGTCTACTGGTGAGGGATTTCCAGACTATTGAGTCTATTTTAAAACTGGCTTTCCTGGAAGTCATAGGATATGGTGTTGAGTAATTTCCAGACTATTGAGTCTATTTTAAAACTGGGAGTCTTGGGAATGAGAGGGATAACACTGCTGAATTTCCAGACTATTGAGTCTATTTTAAAACGCCATAGTGAAGAGGGGTCTTTATCTTCAGAAGCAAAATTTCCAGACTATTGAGTCTATTTTAAAACGGGTGATTTGTTTTTATCCGCACCCAAAGTTCACTTCATTTCCAGACTATTGAGTCTATTTTAAAACACACTGAAACATGGGAGGTGATTCACATCTTTGCAGAATTTCCAGACTATTGAGTCTATTTTAAAACTTCATATATCATGTTGTTCATTTCATCTCTCTCCCATATTTCCAGACTATTGAGTCTATTTTAAAACCCTGAGTGTGGTAGTATAGGGGTATTCCGTTTTCAATATTTCCAGACTATTGAGTCTATTTTAAAACGCAAAACCATTTCACATCTAATTGATAGGGCTTCCCAATTTCCAGACTATTGAGTCTATTTTAAAACTATTGAAAAGAAGTTAAATGATTGCTTATTTTTCCTAATTTCCAGACTATTGAGTCTATTTTAAAACAGGCTGAAAGGCTTGTAACTAATGAACCACAGGTCAATTATTTCCAGACTATTGAGTCTATTTTAAAACGGTCATTTCCACAAGCCCTATCAATGGTTCATAAAGATTTCCAGACTATTGAGTCTATTTTAAAACTGAAGTGCAGGTGCTGATCAAATGTATGCAGCTGCACATTTCCAGACTATTGAGTCTATTTTAAAACCACAGGAGGACCCGCAATCTTTTGGGAGAATATTTTTATTTCCAGACTATTGAGTCTATTTTAAAACTTGTCACGTTTCTCCAGTCGTGTTTTAGCTGTTCCGGATTTCCAGACTATTGAGTCTATTTTAAAACCAGATTTCGTTATGTCCTATTTTGTTTGCAGTCTTATAATTTCCAGACTATTGAGTCTATTTTAAAACTACGATGAGCCTGTCTTTTTCTCTTTACCCACATCAATTTCCAGACTATTGAGTCTATTTTAAAACGGAGGGAGAGGAATGAGTAAAATTGTGCAAAGAGTTTATTTCCAGACTATTGAGTCTATTTTAAAACTTTATACGCATGAAATACAATATACTACTATGAAGTCATTTCCAGACTATTGAGTCTATTTTAAAACGAATCTCAAGAGTTTGGATTTAAAAGTTAGTTAGTCCATTTCCAGACTATTGAGTCTATTTTAAAACCCTAACACATCATAGGGTGATGTTCCCAGATGCCAGATTTCCAGACTATTGAGTCTATTTTAAAACCGCGTCAATTTTTGACTTATTTGTCAAATAAATGACATTATGTTCCCTATTTCAAGGAGTATGTTAGTCCACCTATAATACTGTTGTCTACTTATAAAGACGGACTAAAGAATTAATTCTATTGGATTTTTTTCTATTCCAATAACTTCTAATTTGAAATTTTTACGGTCCTTCAGATTGTAGATTAGAATTGAATCTTTTTCTCTGTTAACAATATCATTAAGACCAGATTTCAATTTTTTAAATTGTGAAATACTTACTTCACCCTCAAATACGGAATTTTGTCTCCAATGAAGGTAGAGCTTAAGGAATTTGTTAACTTTGGTTACTCGATCCACATCCACATCATAAACAATTAACAAATACAATTTACCACCACATCCTAAAGCTCCTGTATTTTTTATCCCCAAGAACGTGTTTGATCAACTTATAGCACTCTAATCTCATGAAATATTTGTATGAAACCTTCCTTTTAATTTCAGGATGCTTTATAGTAGTTTCTAATTTAGATTGATATTCCTTTAAGAATATGCGCTTACCCTTATCATTGAGCAACACCCCCACATCATGGTTAAAATCTTTTTCAGTGATCATTTTATTATTAACAAGTTTAAAAATCACTCTCTCCACTATCACTGGTTTAAATATGTCTGCGATATCTAAAGCGAGAGAAAAACGTCTTTCCGCAGGTTCATGTAAAAAACTCACTGATGGATGCAGATATGTGTGATAAATCTCAGAAAGTGCACTAACATAGAGAAGAGAATTGCCAAAAGAAATCAATGCATTGATCTCTGTGGTTGGAGGCCTTATTTCACGTTTATCCATTTTAAAATTTTTGAGTATTTTGTTAAAACTTTGATAGTAACTGTGCCAAATTCTACCCTCATTACTCATTATCTGAGCCACATCTCCACTAATCACTTCTTTTTCAATCTCTTGAATGTATTGTTCAACCTCTTTTCCCTTCTTATTGTAATAACGAAGGGTTTTGAGGACATTATTTTTAATTCCTTCCACCATTTCCTGGGCTATGAAAGCCCTTTTTTCAGGATCAAGATAATGTTTGGATTGTTGTACAACCACCAAACCGGAGTTAAGTTGTATTCGTGGATAAAGAGACCCTTCATAATATCCATACATATTAAAGAAGTTCACTGGAATCCCTTCTTTCATCAAAAGGGAGGATGCACCAGATTTTAGTGAAACTTTACCATAACAGTTTATCTCATTAATCCTATTAATTGGAAGAGCTTTTTTACCTTCTTTATTTACAAAATAGAGCGTGTTCCCTTTTCGCTGTAGAATTCCATGTGAAGTTATGTAGAGTGGATCCTTCATTGTTAACACCTAGACCATGCATAGTTCATAATAAGTACATCCCTTACAGTAAGGTTTCCTCACCACAGGTGGGGGGTGCGGCTCGGAAACAATCCTTTTGATATCATGAATCATGTTCTCTATTTCTTCTGCTTTTTCCGGAGTTAATGTTATTTTTTCTCTTTTTTTCTCTTTTGGATACACTAACACTCCATCCATCTCTTTTCCCATTTTTTTAGCATTCCATAAATAATAATAAAGTTGATACCGAACTGGTTCTTCTAACTTACTAGATTTTTTGATTTCAAAGATAGTATTGTGATTGCCAGTTTTAATAAAATCAAAAGCAATGTTGCCCAAGTTTATATTCTTTTTTTCCCTGGAGAAGCTTTTCTCATGAATGTGCCGACCAATATTTATATCCTCATTATCATAGTTCATATTAATCTGATTGGCAAAAAACCAAAGTTCACGTTTGCATGCAACGTAATATTGAATCATTACACCAGTTACTTTCATTGAAACCTCGGAACAATCAAATTATAAAAACGTCTTCTTTTTCATGTGAAATGAAACCTGTTTCAAGATCATATTTTCGATTCAAGTCTGCCATGCATACATATCCCAGCCAATCATTATACTGAAAAATGTTACCCAACTTTTTAGGATTAACTGATATAACATAACTGTAAAATTCTGACTTAATATCTAAAAATGCACTTTTCCTCATGAATCTATCCTCAATTTTTGTTATCTCTTCATATTTTTCCCAAACATCCTTTGCATCTTCATCTACTTCAACAAAAACATCTATTTTTTCTAAATTTTCAATTAGTTTAAATTCTCTTTTTAAATCAGAAAATTTTAATTTTTCGAGATATGACAATAAATCTGCAGATTTATCCTGAGATCCTCGTTCTGAAACAAATTTATAATAATTCGGAACTGATTTTAGATTAAATTCTTGTTCTTCCACAAAATGATTTCCATTAATGACATCATTGGTGGCATCAATTAAAACAGAGTTGTATATGTAAGAATAAAAATGCCTTCCTTTATCATCAATTAGGTTTACAACTTCAACAGAACCTTTTTCTCTTTCATTACTTCTGTTACATCGACCTGCAGTCTGTACAATACTGTCCAATGGGGCCATATCGCGATAAATTAGATCTACGCTTATATCAACACCAGCTTCCACTACTTGTGTTGTAATAATGATATTACGTTTTCCTTCATTCTTTTTAATTCTTTTAATCCTTTTTAATCTATGTTTTGGAATTATAAGTGTAGAAATAGTAATTATTTGTAATTTTTCAGAGCAAGCAACACCATCGTCTTCAATATGAATATGATCATCAATTTTTTCTATAATATAATCGTATAGTTCTTGAGAAGCATTAATAGTATTTAAAACCACCATGATATCTTTTTCAGGTTCGGAAACTATTTTAGTCCATATGAATTCTTTGAAATCATCAAAATCTTTTGTTTTGAGATTAAAAATATAATCTAAGCGATTAAATTTATCATAATATTTTTTTTTATTAACCAAAGGTTTAATTTCTACATTTTCTTCAAAAATCAGAGGTTGAGTGGCGGTCATTAATATAATCCAACAGTTAAACTCTTTACAAAGATATTTTAGGAAATGATTCAGTAATTTCCAATAATGGTGAGGAATAGATTGTACTTCATCTAAAATAATTATCGAGTTAACAATATTATGAAATTTTCTTGCAGCTCTATTTCTATTGGTTATGATACTGTAAAAGAATTGTATAAATGTTGTAATGATAATTTCAGAATACCAACCTTCAGTTAAAAGCTGGGACTGATTTGTGTTCATCTCATTTTCTGCAGAGGTTTTATAACTTATATCAGATAAGTGATGATGTTTTAAGAATATGTTTGAAAATAATTCTGGACTTTTATGACATTGAGTCAGAATATTAGAAATAACATCAGCATTCTGGTCAATTATACTAAGAAAAGGTAGTGAGTATATTATTCTAGGTAAAAAACCTAAT
Organism: Methanobacterium sp. UBA353; assembly: GCA_002496805.1. GTDB lineage: Archaea > Methanobacteriota > Methanobacteria > Methanobacteriales > Methanobacteriaceae > Methanobacterium. Next base: position 299,045 of record DALO01000002.1, read on the forward strand.
TGATTTTTTATTTTTTTTCTCAATTTTATAGAAAAAGATACAGCAGATAATGTTTTACCACTACCGGTTGGTAATGTTATTGATAAAATCTTATCTTTTTCTATATCCAAGTAATTCAAAGAATTAACTATTTCAATATATGATTCTTCCCTAATTCTATCTATTTCTGTTTTTGGGATACCAAAAGCTATTTTTTTGTATCTATCTATAATGTCTTCAGATATGTCAACTCTAGTAGGTTGGGGTGTTTCTGATGCATCCATTTTATCTGCATCAAGCAGTATAGAATAAAAGAAAAGGATCAAAAAGTAATTATTTATTTTTTTTTGGCGTGATAAATTCCTTATATCTTTTTTAATAGCATCCACAATATTGTCAAATTCTTTGATAAAATAAAAAACATCGATCTCCCATTTAAGATAAAATTCAGCTAACTCATTTATACTATTCTCTTTTATATCTTCTAACTGAGTCTTAACAATGTTTAAATCGTTTAGTTTCTCAAATTCCCCATCTATTCCCCGAAGATTTTTTATGTTTCCATGGTGTTTAAGGACAATCAGCCACGCTATAGGGGCTATTTGCTCAAAATTTTCTATTTTTTTATTTTCAATAAAATTTTTAATACAATAATAACTGAAAATTGAAGATAACAATCCATGATGGGCTTTTTCGGTTCTTTCATGGTTAACTAAATATTTCTGAAAATATGATGTCGTTTTTGCAAAATCATGAGATAAACCAATTAAAAAAGCGAAATCTGAATACAATTCTTTATTGTTTATTTTTTTTTGAAGTACGGTTTTTTTACAGAAATCTGCAACATTTATTAAATGTGTCTCTAACAACTTATTAGGATGTGATTTTAGTTTAAAAAAAGATGACATTTATGTCACCCACTGAATGACATTTTCCTTCAGTAATTGTAATGTTAAGTCCGTTTTCTTCATAAAAGAATTCTTGGAATCTTTCAACAACTCTTTCTGAATTTATGAATGCGGGTGATTTAACAGCACCATATTTTTTACCAGGTTCAATCTTAACTTTAGCTTTATTTGTTGGAATTATACTATTTACAATTAAATCTTCACCATTCGCATCATTTTCTTTTGGTTTTATGAAATTTTCATTCACAAGTTCTATATTAGCTAAACATTCAGAAATTCCCAAATAAGGCGTATAGATCGATTTATGATTTGATAAAAAATTAAACAGATCATTCATAACTGATTCATCTTCAAGCCATAAATAAATCCTGTATTTTACATCTTTAAGAAACTCTGCGGGAAGTTGTGTTCTTTGACCTTTATTATCAGACAAAAAAAACCCTGTTTTGGTATCAATTAAATTTAAGTTCATCCTAACTTTTTTAATAGGATTTAATATTTGTAGAGCAAATGCACTGTTTGAAGGACCAAATAGGTCATAATAACTGTCTCTATCATAACCCAGAATTCCTGATACTATGCCTGCCAAAGTAGTTCTACTAGGAAAGGGATAGGATAAGGTAGATGTAGTTGTGTACCCCTTCCTAAAATACCCATAATCTCCCCAAACATCAAAAATTACTACTTTATCGATCATTGAATCCCCATCAACTAAATATCTAATTCATTCGTAGGAAAATTTTTTCCTTTTAAATAATCTATTAAATTTTCTTCAATTAGCTTATCACCATCTTTAAATCTTACTGAAGGATCTACTTTAACATTCAGAGATTCTATTTTACTCAAATTCATCTTCAAAATTATTATAAGATCTGAAATGTTTATGAAGACTTCTTCGATATTCCTTAATTTTTTTTCATCATTAAGGTCATGTTCGATCTTGATTTTTTTGTCAAGATCGCCAATAAAGTAGTTTTTATCATTATATGTAACTTTTAACAATAGACGTGGCATTTGTCCGAATTTAGAGCGTGTAATTAAATTTTTGGTACCGTTCCATATTCCGTCAATTAAAAGTGATTCGTCTTCATCGTTCATCAATGTTTTTTCAGCAGCATTTTCATTAATAACTCCATAAAACGATATTAACGAATAAGGAAGTATGTATTCTTCTCTAAATGTTTTTTGTTGTTTGCCTTCGCCAGAAGCAAAGGCTCCAGTCCCTTTAATATGTTTTATTTCAACTTTATGCAATGATCTTCCAAATCGGAATTGCACAGGCCCTGTTAATGTTATGGAACTTTTTTGGCTACTTGTCTTTTCAATAGGTATCGTCCCTCCAAAAAGCCTAACATCTATACATTTATCCAAAATATTATTGTACATGTTTTCTTTCATTTCTGCTAACGAAAAATCTTTTTTATTGGCTTTATTTCCATTTTCATCCAATAAATAATCTTCAGCCCTTAATTTGGCATTTTGAATTTTCCCAGGTTCGTATTCAATCTCTTTAACAAAGATGTTTTGATTCTTAAAATCATGTAAATAATCTCTGATGGTGCGTTTCAAGCGCACATCCGTAACAATATTTATTTCAGTTTCTTCGTCAATTCTGGGCTTATTTTCATCCAATGGATCACCATTGGGGTTTGCATACGATATATCATATAAAAAAACCAATTCAGATCTATTCATTTATATCACCATCCTTTTTAGATTTAAAAATTCCTTTAAGCGTATATCCCAATACAAAGTAAAAACTAGTTTCATCTCCAGAAAGGTTCCAATTTTCATTGGATCTCAATAAATTTATTGAGATTAATTCTTCTAAATCAGGATATGCTGCTTTATATTCTCGTAACTTATTTATTATCATAGGATAGAGCTTTTGAATCTTTTTCTGATCTAATGATAGTCCCCAAAGTTTAGACATGAATGGAGTAGCCCCTAAAGATTTATATTGGATAGCAGTTAGTTTTTTTGTAAGTATACCCATTAAAAATGCAGCTTTTTTATCTGGAGAATTTATAAATTCACCATATACTTCAAAAAAATCTTTTTCATTATCTTTTTCATCAAGTGACCCAATTTCCATTTTTTCAACCCCTTTCAACAAGTTCAATTCGTTTAAAAACATGTATACCATTAAAGATTCAGTTGTCAACAATTTGACTGAATAATCATTTTCCATGTTGGTTCTGTGAGCTTTTTGAATTTTTTTCATGAAATGTGATAATAGAAAATCTTTGTTGATATTTTTTCCACCCACAATGTAACTAATGATATCTAGAAAACTTTTATTAGTTTTCGAAGAGAAAAAATCTCTTAAAAATCCTGCATACCAGTTATTTTTAGTTATGTAACGTTTTGATTGTAATTGTACAAAATTACCTTCAGATTTACTCCCAAAATTTAGTTTGACATTGTTCTCATTAAATAAAATGTCATTTCCAACAGAGATTTGGGCATTATGGATTTTTTTAATCCATGATGGGAGGACACTTTCTACGTAATTGAGTATGTCAAGAAATTTTCCCCCACCCTTAAATTCATAAAATAAAAATTTGAATTCAACCACATCGTCCATTTCTTTAATGGATTCGTAAAAGTCATCTTCTTCTGTTAGGATAGTATCTTCATATTTTTGGGGTTTGTCATCTGGTTCTTCAGAATAATATGTTATATTATTGTAAAATTCTTTATATTCATTTAAATCAGATTTGAAAAGGAAATTAGGGATCACATAATATTTTAATGTAAATAAGTTAAAAGAAAGGTTTTTTTGTACAAATTTTTTTCCAGCTTCTAGATAAACCCCACATGCACTGCAGATAGGGACTTGTTTCCATTGGTCTTTTTGCACAAAGTTTGGAACATTACCTTTTTTATCAGCAGTGGAAAATGAAAATCCAAAGGCGTTGGGCACAAAACCATAAACATCTTTTTTTTCCCCACATAAGTAACAGATTCCTTCACCACTTGATTCACCAATAGATTTTAAAAAATGGTATCGTTCATATGATTTATCCAAAAGAATTTCTTTAAATATTGAATAGTCACTGAGGTATTTTTTTTCAAAACCTTCTTGGATTGAGATTGATATCAAAACATTGTTTCTATTTTTTTTATCAATGGAATCGAATTTTTTGTTTAAATCAGTTACTATTTGCTCGTTATTTTCTTTTAATACTTGAAATATTTTTTCGAGAAAAGGGGATTCGTTGTGAGTCTTGAACCATTTTAAAACACGATTTTTGTAAGTAGATTCTGCTTTTTTTGTTATCAATGATGATGGAGTAAAATCTATCCCATTAGGCGGTCCGCCTTTATATAAAAATTTTTTAGTGTCATATTTGTCCAGTTCTTGTTCATGCACTGAATTGTAATAAAATTCTCCATTAATTCTCTTTAAATTGATTAATAGGATCCTTTTAGTTTTATTAGTTAATTTGGCAGTGTCTAAAAACACATCAATATCGCTTTGATCTTCATATTCTACAATGAATTTACCCAAATTATACATTGCTCCTAACAAAAGTTCACCCCACAGTATTAATCATCCCAAAACCTAATGAATTTTTCTCTCCCAGCCCACAATCCATAATAAAGTTGTAAAAAGCTCCATCGTCCATATTGAATTTCTCTAAATTTTTCCATAGTGATCCTATAACGAGGAACATCTTATTTGTCTTTTTTACCCTCACCGCTACTTCTCTATCGAACTGGAAACTGTCAAATAAGTTACCATCAAAATCATAACTCAACCCATAATAAGCATTGTATTTCTTCAGGGCATTATTTTTCAGACGTTTTAAGAAAAAAGAAAAATCATTACTTTTTTTAAATGAATAATAACGATTTTGGCGATTTTCTTCGTATAAAACAATGGGGGTGCTGGTTATAAAACGTCCCTTAAGTTGGGGCTTGAACACCTTTACCTGTTCATTCATCATGCGATGTTTTCCCAAATAAAAATAGTCTTTGTTTTTCAAAGAATTATCTAAAAGTCTTATGAATCCCTGTTTAGGGGAACTGATGATCAAAGTTTTAGTTTCACCTTTTTTGAAGTTAGAAACGGGGAATATGTTAGAAAAAGTAAAATATTTGAATCCTTTTGAATTATGGTAATTAGAATACCCTGTGTTTTGAAGTAAAGAATAAATAAATCCTTGAATCGTGTGTTTATTTATGGAATCATATTGAATGCCTTCTTCGGATGAAAATTTCAACATTAACCTCAACTAATTTAACCCCCCAATTAGGCACAAAATCTTTTCATTCAATTTTATTATCCCAATCATTACCATTCCCTGAATATTATCATTTATCGTAATAATATTCTTTAAATTTATATATGTATATGTATTGTTCTCAACTATAAATATTACTATTTTAAATCAATCAAATAATTACTTCCACATACTACATACAAACAGCACAAATTTTTAAAAAAAAGATGGATGATCTACCAAAAAATTGGAACTAACGTGCTGTATCTCTTTTTTAGCAATCCATTAACTCTTCTAAACTATTGAAGTTAAATAAATTTAATAATTATTTATGATATGAGGTTTTTATCGGTTTTTTTTATCTTTCTGTTGTTAAAGTGTTTAAACTTAATTTACAGTAAAACAAAATTAAAAAGAAAAAGTATGCTGCAGGCCTCCTCACCATTAATTAGAATCTGGCTGTGTTGGGGGGACCTACTTTTATTTTTATTACCAGTTTAATAGAGTTCTTCGGAGCTCTTTCTCGGATTCGGCTAACAAATCTATTTGTTCAACCTTAACATCTTTATTCTGCAAATATTCTGCTATTTCAGTCGGACTGGTACTTTCATCAACATCAAAAAGAATAGAATTATCTTCCCGGGACAAAGCACTGGCACCATAATGGGATAAAACATCAAAAGCCTTCGTCATATCACCAGTCTTCACCCGGAAAGTACGAGTCTTATGGGCAATCTGGGCAATATCAATATTCATCCTCTGCAACACAATAAGAACATGCTTATCCAAAGAATTTTCCATAACCTCCAGATCAATAGTATCCTTTTTCAAATTAATACGCACAGCCTGACATATCTGTGCCAAATCCCTTGAATGGGCGAAACTAGGCTGCAAACCTTCACCACCATCCCTAGTGGAGATGTACACATTTACAAACCTTTCCATTGCTTCATCTTCATAACTTTCACCCAGTTTAACCAGATTCCTGCGGAAAACCTCTTCCACTTCTTCAATCTCCGGGTTTTTAAGGAAAATATGGAGCGGAGCACGCCGAAGGTGAGCTTCATCCATAATACTAATATCCAGGTTAGTGGAAAAAGCAGGGATAAAATGGGTTTGCAGAATAACCGGAACACCACGCACATAAACCACGTCTTCTTTATTTTCCATGGGCACAATCAAACGATTTAAGATAAGTTCATGATCATCACGCTGCCTTCCCAAATCATCAATAAGCAGAACACCACCATTAGCCTTAATTTGCGGAGAAGTTTCATAAACCCCCTTATTCGGATCATAATTCGTTTCCAACTGGTTCAAACTCAATTCAGCCCCTGTTAAAACGAATGGTGCGAAAATTTTAACCCAACGAGGATCAGAAGGTTGTTCTTCACACATTTTATGGAAATCAGGGTCGTAAAGTTGTATAATTTTCCCACCAAATTCTATGTACTTAGGGATTACCAGGGGTGGTAGTAATCGGGGCATGTTACTGATGATAAAAGTTTTACCAGTTCCCGGTGGTCCGTAAACAAAAATACCCTTACTAATAATGGAAGATTCTATCAGAGCTTCCTTAGCATATTCAACACCAACCACTTCATCGAAAGTATCACGCACCACTTCAGGGGGTATTTCAAGGGGGTGCCGATGGTTCATCTGAAGCTTCATGATCTGAAAATACTCATCATAAGGAACCGGGGCAATACCAATATAGGGATTGTCCTCAGAAATACCCTTAGATTTTTCTCGCCCCTTCTTGGTTATGGTGTACTCAACACTTGAAAACAAGAACCCACCACTTACCGGGGCACAAAAACCACTTTTTTCCATCTTGCTTAAATGTTTCTCAAGAATATCCCAATGAATTCCAGTCAATTCATTAATAATGCTCGTTTTCACTGTCCCATAGCTGGCAATGACTTTTAATAATAAACCCTCAACAAAGCTTTCAGAAAGCTCCAGATCATCTAAATTTTTCGGCTGTTTCAGGGCTTTGAAAATCTTTTCCATCTTTGCATCATGATAATAACTCATACAACCACCAAAATCTTTTGTTCACCATTTTTTTTGTTATAACCTAATTAAAATAAGTTTTTCACTTGACTGATGTCGGATACCACTTTAACATCGAGATCTTCTGTTTGAATCTGTTCCTTTTCAGCTGCAGTAAGTTGAGAGTTAACCAGTATTGCCGACATTCCAGCGTTTGTCGCACCTAATATGTCTTCACTGAATTTATTTCCCACCATAACCGATTTATTGGCCTGGCATCCCATACGGTCCAGTGCCATCCGGAATATTTCATGATCTGGTTTCTCAGACCCCGCCTCCTGGGATGTGACCACATCATCAAAAAAATGGTAAAGCCCCAATCTGATAAGCTTTTCCCACTGTTTAATGGTCAACCCATTGGAAATCACTCCCAACTGGTAATCATTTTTTTTAAGATGCATAAGAGTAGTTACCGTGTCTGGGAAAAGCCTTAATAAAGCAAATTTCACGTTATGGTATGTGATCATTCCCAGGGCAATGAGTAATGGTTTTTCCTCCCCATAAACCCTTTTGGTCAATACATTGAAGTGTTTGTCATAGTTGGACCCTTTCTCTTTAACAATTTCCCTGAGAAGTAAATAAGATTCCTTATGGGATAATGGCAGACCAGCATCAATCATTGTTCTAAGAGCTGCCTTCCGTGCCAGTTCAGCAAAACCAGAAGTGTCATACAAGGTATCATCAATATCGAAAAAAACAGCTTTGATCATTTTATCAGCCTATATCCATTTTTTACATATTTCATGTTGTTCTCAGAGGAGTATCAGCCATTTTTAAGAATCCATACTCAATTATATTATTATCCGTATTAAATCTATTAATAAATTTTTCATGTTTCTATTGTTAATACCATTTTTTGTGAAGTTTTTTAGGTAGGATCATCAGGTCAATGATCTTCAATCTATTTTAGGGTGTACAAATCTATTTGGATGAAAACTTCATATTTAGTTTTTCTATCTCCAACATTAAATAATAAGGCTATAAATAATAAGGTTATGAATAATAATACTATAAATAATAAAGTTAGGAATAATAAGACTATGAATTAATAATATTATAAATAATAAGGT
>DALO01000002.1:307512-312777 GCA_002496805.1 Methanobacterium sp. UBA353
TAATAATAATATTATAAATAATAATAATTTGGCAGAAGATTTAGCTAAAAGTTAAACTTGATCTGAATTCTTATTTTAACTCAAATCCTATTTTCAGTTAAAGAAGGCATCTAAACTACTTTGTTTTTGTTTGTGAACAATTTCTTCTTGAGAATAACCAAGAGAATCAATTATCCTTGAAATTGCAGGTAGAACTTGGTTGTCAATGTAGTATGATGGGTCATAGTTTGCCACATCTGCATCTTCCAATGGTTCTGCACGCTGGCTAATTGGCCCTTTACCTTTAACTACAATGTAACGAATTATGGATCCACGCCCTACCTTCCGCCCCCTTGCAATGGCTTTTTTTGCAGCAAGTACATGTGGGGCTTTTTGTTTATATTTATCCGGATTTTTGGTTAGTTGGGTGTGAATTACCAGATCTTCAAGGGGTATTTCACCATTTTTTATACGGACGATAACATCCTTAATGATCTCGGCTGCTTTTTCTGGTGACGCATCTTTTAAGATGGCCATCATCACTTTTTCCTGGGTTTTTTTGGCTACCGGAGCCCAGTCTCTCCTAACCAGCTCCAAACCTTTAACCACAATTTTACCATCTTGGATCAGGGCGTACCTTTTTTTGGTTACAAAAAAACCCCTTTCATAGAATCCTTCAAATTCTAGTTCCATTCCCGGGGGAAGCTCATGGTTGACTGAATCAAGGAACTGGTCAACCTTTTCTTTAATTTCTTCGTGCAAATACCACACCATTCATAATGGAGTCTTTAATTGCAGATATTCAAGTGATGATTTAGTGTATTTTGAGAAATAGTGAAATTTGCATACATTTGTACCTCTGCATGCAAATAACTTAATTTATTCAACAATTATTCCATTAATAATGCCATCTTGTCCAGGTCGTGAAGTCACTTTAACTTTACCTGCACTGGTTTCTAGAACTGCTCCTTTAGTGATGATGTTTCTTCTTACAAAGTGAGCATTGGCATTGTTTTCCACAACACGTATTATTTCGGCTAAGTCAACCTTTTGGGTTTTAGGGTTGACTACATTAATTTTCTGTTCATTGGTGAGACGGATTTTTTCGTTACCACCTTTGGTTCGGATTGTTTTAATTTTCCGGTCTCCGATTTTGGTTTCAGCAGCTTGTCTGCCAAATTCCATTTTCCTTTTATTACGATTACTTTTTGCCCGTGCACCAGTTGGTTTTCTCACGGATCTTCCTTGCCATATCGCCATTAAATTCACCTCTATTATCTTAATTTGAAATTTATTCCAATCTATTTCATTAAAAAAATCATGGAAATTCATTATTGAATAATTCCTTGGAGCGTAAAAAAGTCTTCTGTTGAGTCTTCAACTCCAGATTGTTATGGTTTTAACGTGTATGATATATTAACCTTTCCCCCTATTTAGTATGAACCTTCAACATTGGAAGATATAAATTCGCACACCTAATTATTATTTCATATAATTTAACACCATTATTGGATGGAGTTGTTTTATAATATTCTAGTCTAAACAGATTATCATGAATATTTTTTTAAAAAAAAGACGTGTAAGAATATTTAACAAGTGAATTCCAAATGTATATATTCAGATTCAGTAGGTGTAAAACCCAATTTTGAATTTATTTAAAAAAAAATATCATATTTTGTGAGAGATATCATGAATAATGCTTTAGAATTACGGAAATTCGTGGCTCCTGAGTTCATCTTTGGTTCTGGTGCCAGATTACTGGTGGGACGTTATGCTAAAAATTTCGGTGCACGTAAAGTGTTAATTGTCACCGATCATGATGTAATGGCTGCAGGATTAGTTGATCCTGTTTTTGAAGCTTTGAAACATGAAGGAATTGATTATGAAATATATTCTAATGTTAAACCAAATCCCACAGCCCAACAAGTTTCAGAAGGTTCCAAAGTTTATCTTGACAAAAACTGTAATTTCATTGTGGCAGTGGGTGGGGGAAGTCCTATGGATTGTGCGAAGGCCATAGGAATTGTCAGTTCTAATAACAAAGAGGTATATGAATTTGAAGGTGTGGATAAGGTTTTGATTCCCTCATCCCCACTGATCTGCATTCCAACAACTGCAGGAAGTGCCGCTGATGTGTCTCAATTTGCCATAATAACCGATGATCATCGCAAATTGAAGATGGCCATAGTCAGTAAAACCGTGGTCCCGGATGTTGCTCTTATCGATCCAGAGACAACACTCACCATGGACAGATCACTGACTATCTGCACTGGATTTGATGTTTTAAGCCACGCAGTTGAAGCATTTGCATCTAATGCCAGTTCACCCCTAACAGATTTGCATGCACTAGAAGCCATACGTTTAGTATCACAAAACATCATTCCCACCATCAATGATCTTGATAACATTAATTTAAGGGGAAAAATGATGTTAAGCAGTCTCCATGCAGGATTGGCATTTTCAAATGCAAGTCTGGGATTGATTCATGCAATGGCCCATAGTTTAGGCGGGTTTTTAGATTTACCTCATGGGGAATGCAATGCCTTACTACTGGATCATGTGGTTGATTTCAATTTTGATGCAGAAATCCAGAAATACAGGAAGATAGGCAAAGCACTGGGACTGGAACTTGATGATATGGGTGATTATAACTCTAAAAAAGTTCTTCTAAACCGGATAAGAGGTTTAAAATCCCAGGCTGATGTAACTTACACTCTTAAAGACACTGGAGTCACTCCTGATGATATTCCTGAACTGGCACGAAAAGCCATGAATGATGCTTGCATCATCACTAACCCTAGAAAACCAACACAGAGTGATGTAGAGGAGATATTTAGGAATGCACTCTGATAATGATAAAAATTGGGATTCTATACGCGAGAAAATAATTGGGTTAGGGGAACAATCAATCAGAAAAAGCTACTATCCTGAACTACAACAACGTATATCTGAATTAGAAAGATTCAGAGCATTATTAGATGAAACTAACGATGTTATCTTTCTTACAGAAGTTCATTCAGGCAAACTTGCCGATTTTAACATTTCAGCATCTGAAAAACTGGGATATTCTCCTCAAAAATTGTCTGAGATGTCTGTTCATGATATTATTAGTCCCGATGAAATTGAAGGGATGAAACATATCATTGATAATTTAGTTAAGGGTAGAAAATTAAAAAACCGCCTAACAGTGGAGACATTCCTAAAAAGACAGGATAATTCCCAGATAAACGTGGAGATCAACATTAGTTTGGTGCGTTTTAGCGATGATGCCTATATTGTAATGGTGGCTCGTGATATTACAGAGCGTAAAGCATTTGAAAACGCACTCAAATCTTCCATTAAGGAAAAAGAAGTCCTAATTCGTGAGATACATCACCGGGTTAAAAATAACATGCAAATTATATCTAGCCTACTGAACCTGCAAAAACAGTATGTTCATGATGAAGAAGCAAGTAGTGTTCTTTTGGAAAGCCAGAATAGGGTTAAATCAATGGCTATGATTCATGAAAAACTTTACAAAACACAAAATTTTTCGGAAATTAACTTCGGAGACTACATCACAAGTCTGGTGGATGATCTTTTTTCCTCTTATGGCTCATATTCAGGGCGGATCAAAAAGGAGATGATCTTTGATGAGATAATGCTGGGATTAGAAACTGCCATTCCCTGTGGCCTGATTATCAGTGAATTAGTGACTAATACTCTTAAATACGCTTTTCCCAATCAAATGGAAGGTGAATTTAGAATTGAAATGTATGAAATTGATGGATTGTACCATCTAATTATCAGTGATAATGGAGTGGGTATTCCACCCAATATTAACTTTGATAAAACAGAAACCCTGGGATTGGTGCTGGTTGATAGTCTGGTCAATCAATTGGAAGGTACAGTTGAATTAGAACGAAATGGCGGAACCAAATTTAAAATAATCTTCAAAGAGTTAAAGTATGAAGAAAGATTTTAATCCTAATTAATTCCCATATTTTAATCCTAATTAATTCTCATCCTTAAAAAAAATAATTCTATTATGAGGGGGAGAAATCTTAAATTGTTATGGGTTTAGGGGTGTTTTTAGACTTTTTGGGTTTATTAAACTGTTAATCATCGTCATATTAATCAGATGGGTATATTTAAATATCGTAACATCCCAATTCACAACAAGCGCAATTATTATTAAATTTTTATATCGCATTGGAATGCCTTAAAAGCGGTGTTTGAATGTTATATATCATATATTGAAATGATTTGAAACTGGTGAATCAATGAAAATAGGAATGTCACATGGGGCTGGCGGTGAAATAATGCAAAGCCTCATCTCAGATATAATACTGGGTAATATTAAAAACACGAGAGTAAATGGTGGAGTAGGGCTGGAAAACCTGGATGATGGTGCAACCATCCCCCTGGGAGAGCATGAGATTGTGATCAGCACTGATAGTCACACCATAGATCCATTATTCTTCCCTGGAGGAGATATTGGTAGAATTTCAATAGCCGGCACAGTGAATGATGTTTCAGTAATGGGAGCACGCCCCCTGGCCATAGCCAATGCCATGATCATAAGTGAAGGATTCAGTGGGGATGAATTAGAACGTATAATAAAATCCATGGATGAAGTGTGCCAAGAAACAGGTGTGGCTATTGTAACTGGAGATACCAAGGTAATGGAAAACGATAAATTAGATAAAATGATCATCTGCACCACAGGTATAGGCATAGCTCCTAAAGGTGCAATCACACCTGATTCAGGACTGGAAGTGGGGGATAAAATCATTCTCTCAGGAAGTGTTGGAGACCATGGTATATCCCTGATGAGCTATCGTGAAGGTTTTGGCTTTGAAACAGACCTCAAATCTGATGTAGCCCCAGTATGGGATATAGTGAAGACGTCACTTGATATCGGAGGGGTGCATGCCATGAAAGATCCCACACGTGGCGGAATTGCCAACGCACTTAATGAAATGACCTCAAAATCAGGTCTGGGAATGTTCCTTGATGAAGAAAAGATACCAGTTAAAAGAGAAGTGTATGCAGCATCAGAGATGCTGGGAATAGACCCATTTGAAGTTGCAAATGAAGGTAAAGTCATTATGAGTGTCCAACCAGAAAAAGCCGATGAAATATTAGCAGCCATTAGAAAAACAAAATATGGTGGTCAGGCCCAGATCATTGGTGAGGTAACAGAGGATAAACACGTGATCCTGGAAACAGCAATGGGTGGGAAAAGAATACTTGAAGCACCAATAGCAGATCCAGTACCTAGAGTGTGTTAAATAATAGCAGATC
>DALO01000002.1:313011-354043 GCA_002496805.1 Methanobacterium sp. UBA353
AGCAGATCCAGTACTTCGAGTGTGCTAAATATTAATTATGTGATAATCAATTCGCATATTAGAATTAGGAGATGAAAATAATAGGTGATGTATATGCAAGGATATTGGGGTAAAAGAACAGTGGCTTTAATCATCGATGCAATTTTTATTACTCTATTAATGTGGGCATTAACTGCAATTTTATACCCCTTAATAGCATTTACTAACCTTTATTATATTTTAAATTTCTGGTTTATATTATGGGGATTTTTAACACTGGCCTATTTCGTGTATATGGAAGGAAAATGGTCCACAACATTGGGTAAAGGTTTGCTGAAGTTGAAAGTTCAGGCTATCCAGGAAGATATGAATTACCAAAAAGCATTAATGAGAAACCTCTCCAAATTCCTATGGCTTCCATTATTAGTTGACGTTGCAATTGGCTTTAAAGGTGCAAAGGCAAACAAACAGAGATATTTGGATGATTTTGCTAATACGAGGATAGTCTTGTTAGAATAACTAGATTCATCCTTAGATTATTCTGTTTTTAATTTATATTGTTGTTTGTATCATCTTTTCTTAGTAAGATCCCAAAAAAAGGTATCGCCTAAAAAAGTGATGTAAACTATTTTTTTTATAGTTTACTCTACGATTTTAACAAGTTGGACTTCTTCAGGCACGGGTATGGCTCTGGCGATAAGTAAGCTAGCGACAACGGCTATAATGGTAATTATAATTGCATATATAAACAAGCCTATTAGATCGCTTCCTTCTCCTACAAATGTTGTAATAAGTGACTTAATGGCCTCATTCCATGCCAAAGCAGCAATCAACCCAAAGGCGGTAGTCAACAATGTAGCAATTGTTTGCATTACTTGTCCTTTCACTTCATTTGTCATTTTTTTCCCTCCACAACCAAAAATCACTATTTAATATTAATTCTTAATCTTAATAATATTTAAATTTTAAATTACAACGAACTGTTTGGAGAATAGTTCATTTATTTTATTATTACAGTTAAAAATTGTAAATAGAATTTCACGCTGGGTTATAGTTAAAAAGTTATAGCCAAATCCATATCACCATTAATTAAATAGTGATAAAAAAAAATAAACCTAATTATAACATAAATTGGGACTAATGAACTAATATTTTTCAAAACTAAGATTTAATTAAATATAAGATTTATTTATTAAAAAAAGTAAATTTGATAGATTAGAGGTATGAAACCATGTCTATGGGTGCATCTACAAAACAGGGATATGAAATTGCAGAAAAAAGTAGAAAAATCGTCAGGTCCCTGATTGATTCAAAAACAAAAGATTTAACTCCGGAAGAAAGATCCATTGTGGAAAGAATTGTGCATTCCACCGCTGATACAGAGTATGCAGATATCACTCGAATGAGCACAGATTTCATTGAAAAAAGTCTCAAAGCGATTTCTGAGGGAAAAGAAATCTTGACAGACATAAACATGGTTAAAACAGGTATAAATAAATATGAAGGAAATATCAGATGCTACATCGGTGATGAATTAACTGTTAAACTTGCTAAAAAGAAGGAAATTACTAGAGCGGCAGCAGCTATTGAGTTAGCTGCATTAAATGGTTTTGATGGGGTTGTTGTTATTGGTAATGCACCCACCGCCCTATGCAAAACGATTGAACTTGCAAATTCGGGTTTGATGGATGTAAAATCAGTTATTGGTGTTCCTGTAGGTTTTGTTGGTGCTGCAGAATCAAAACAAGCACTTCAAGAAACTTCAATCCCACACCTGGTCACTGAAGGTCCTAAAGGGGGAACTCCAGTGGCTGTTGCGGCTGTAAATTCTTTAATTAACATTTTAAGGAGTGAATGACATGAAATCTGAGGAATTATTTGCATATGCTAAAAATTATCTGCCAGGGGGAGTTGATTCTCCGGTAAGGGCATTTAAACCGTTCCCGTTTTTCGCAAGTAAAGGTGAAGGATCCCGTCTTTTCAGTGTAGATGGGAATAGTTACATTGATTATTGTCTTGCTTACGGACCTCTGGTTTTAGGCCATGCTTATCCTCCGGTGGTGGATGTAGTAAAAGAACAGCTCCTCAAAGGTTCAGCTTATGGTGTGCCCACTGAAAATGAAATAAAACTGGCAAAAGAGGTCATAAAACGTATTCCATGTGCCGAAATGGTTCGTTTTGTTAATTCAGGGACAGAAGCCACTATGAGTGCTATTCGTTTGGCTAGAGCAGTTACTGGCAAAAAAAAGATCGTGAAGTTTGAAGGAGCATATCACGGAGCTCATGATTACGTTTTGGTTAAATCTGGTTCTGGAGCAATAGGTTTACCAGATTCTCCAGGAGTACCCGAAGAAACAACTAAAAACACAATTTTAATCCCATTTAACAATGAAGAAGCAATTTCTGACCTATTCAACCAAGAAAGTGAGGATTTAGCAGCAATTATCATTGAGCCAGTTATGGGGAATGTGGGATGCATACCTCCTAAAAAAGGTTACCTTGAATTTTTAAGAAAAATAACAAGTGAAAATAATGTTATCTTAATTTTTGATGAGGTTATCACTGGTTTTAGAATAGATGCCGGTGGAGCTCAGGAATACTTTGGTGTTACTCCAGATTTGGTAACTTTGGGAAAGATACTAGGGGGAGGATTTCCTATGGGGGCATTAGCTGGTAAAAAAGAATTCATGGAAAGAATAGCCCCTTCAGGAGATGTTTATCAGGCAGGTACATTTAATGGGAATCCTATTTCAATCACAGCAGGTTTGGAAACTCTAAAAAACCTTGATAAAAAATTTTATCAGGAATCAGAAAAAAAAGGCTTGAAAATGCGGCGGGGTCTCCAGGACATACTCCACGACCTTTTCCTGGAGTATCAAGTAGTTGGATTATCATCCATGTTTCAGTTGTACTTCACCCCTAATGAGGTATGGGACTATTCACAGGCAAAAACAGCGGATACTGATAAATTTAGCCGATATTTCCATAGTTTACTCAGTTCTGATGTTTTTGTCATGCCATCTCAATTTGAATGCTGTTTCATATCTAAGGCCCATTCATTGGATGATATCGAAATAACATTAGAGGCAATGTCAGATGCTGTTTTTGCTGCTGAAAAGAAATAGCAATATTTTTTTTTTATTTAAAATTTTTATTCAATACTTGTTACAGCTATAATTAAGGCATAATTTAAACTCTAAATTATGTTAAACAGTTCATTGGCTAAAACTAGGATAAAAACAATAATCAACATTACTACTATGGCACTTAAAAAGCTGATGGGTTCCGTTCTACCAATGATTGACTTTAATTTTGAATCTCTATTTTCTCCAAGAGCTTTCCTCTCATCAACAAGCATCATCAGACGGTTCATCTCTATAACATCTTGGGAGTGGGTGGTTTGGTTATCTTCTTCTGCAGTAGGTTGATATTGATCTACAATATCCCATAATTCTCTGGTGTCTTGCTGGATATTTGATATCATATCTTCAGCGGCACTATCTTGATGTGTTAATTGGTTAATTATCTGGCGATTATCCGGCATCTGATTGTGTTGGACGTTTCGTTCATCCTCATAATTTATATTTGTGTTTTCACTGTAACTCCCATGAACTGTTCCAGATCCGTCGAGGCGGGGGCCATGAATTTGAGAATTAAACTGCACAGTACTGTGATACTCCAGTGCATTCCCACACTCACATCTATCAAAGTCATCCGGACTTTCACCTTCCTGTAATTCGTAATATCCTCTGCAGAAAGTACACACTAAGTATCCATAATGAGTATCTGGAAAATCAAAATATTCATTGTTTTCATTATGGTCTGAAACCATTTAAACACCTTTAAAATGCATTAATTTTCTCATCATATTTATTTTTAATTCTATTGACTATCAATATATTCTTATTTTATTTATATAAATTGGTTAAGCTAGTATCTATAACCTGATAAAATCAATTTTTTATACCTAAAAATTGGTTTAATGAGAGATGAATTTAATAATTCTACAGATATTTTTTTTAAATATTTTACTAATTATAAATAGGTTTAAAAGAAAAAATATTAACCATTATGAAAATTGCAGCTGGTGTTGGTAAAAACTTGGCCATAGTTAAGGCCGCCCAAAAAGTTGACTTTGAAGTAATCTTAACTAAATCTGAAGACGAGCTTTTAGATTTACTAATAACTGGAAGTGTTGATGCAGCAGTAAGGGGATCGCTTAGTGCATCGCAGTTAATGTCAAAACTTCGTGAAAACTATCCTGAAGTTTCCAGGGCATCTTTTTTGGAAATAAATGGACATCAATTTCTTTTAGCACCTGTAGGTATTGATGAAGGTGACACACTGGAAAAGAAGGAGAAAATAATAGATAATGGTGTTCAATTTTTGAAAGATAATGGTTTTGAACCTAAAGTTGCAGTTCTTTCTGGGGGAAGGCCTCAGGATAGGGGTAGAAGTTCCAGAATCGATAGTTCCATAAGGGAAGCTGAACAGTTAACAATGATCACAAAGGATAAATATCCGGTTAAACACTACTTCATACTAATTGAAGATGCTGTTTCTGATGGTGCTAATTTAATACTGGCACCGGATGGTATATGTGGAAACCTGATCTTTCGCAGCCTTGTTCTAATGGGTTCTATAAAAAGTTATGGGGCAGTGACTCTGGGAGTTAAAGAAATATTCATTGACACATCCAGATCTCAAAATGAAGAAGGATACTTGCAAGCTCTTAAATTTGCAGGAAAACTAGCAAAATTAAGAGAAGAATAAATTCACCACATCCACTAAAATGTATGTAGAAAGAAAAAGTTAACATTGATAAAAAGTGTTTAAGTCTAAAAATCATCCTCAACTACATTTTAAACTCAATTTGCATTAATATAAATAAATTCATCGAACTATTAATAAATAACAGGAATCTAAAATGTCAATTTTAAAACCCGTTTACAAACTTTATGAATGGTACATATCCCGGAACTTGCGGCCAGAGAACATGCCTAAACATGTTGCCATTATCATGGATGGAAATCGCCGTTTTTCTAAAATTCAGGGAAACATGGATGCAGTAGACGGGCATAAGAAAGGTATCACTACCTTAGAAAGTGTGCTTGATTGGTGTGTTGATTTAGGTATTGAAATTGTCACAGCCTACGCATTTTCAACTGAAAACTTTAATAGACCACCTAATGAAGTTAAAGGTCTTATGAAACTTTTCAAAGAGAATTTCGAGGGAATTGCTCGCAATAAAAAGATCCATGATAATGAGGTTAAAGTAAAGGCAGTAGGTAAATTAGAACTTCTACCTGATGATGTGAGGGAGGCCATTCGTTTAGCTGAAGAATCAACTGCTAACTACAATAAAAGGTTAGTTAACATTGCCATTGGCTATGATGGACGTATGGAAATAGTTGATGCTATAAAAAAGATAGTGGATGAGGTTGAAAATGGCAAAATACGGTCTGAAGATATTGATGAGAATTTAGTAAATGAAAATCTTTACACAGCTGGAATGGAGGATCCAAACCTGATTATAAGGACTAGTGGTGAAGAAAGACTCAGTGGTTTTTTATTATGGCAGTCTTCTTACTCTGAACTCTATTTCTGCGATAGTTTATGGCCGCAACTCAGGAAAGTTGATTTTTTAAGGGCCGTACGTTCATATCAGCAGAGAGAACGCAGGTTTGGTGTTTGAACTGATTAAAACATCGGGTGATACGAGTTGATTGACAGTCACTGCCATGTTGATTTCAAGGTCTACAATAAAAATCGACAAGAGATAATGAAAAACGCCCAGGATAATCTTAAAGCAATAGTGAATTCAGGAGCTTCCCTGGGTGGTAACCGGCGCACACTGAAACTTGCAGAGGAGTATAAAAATTTTTTATACCCAACACTTGGATTCCATCCTTTAAATGCATCTAAATCGGATAGTTCTGTAATCAAACAAGTTTTAGCTGAAATTGAATCTAATATCGATAATGCTGTTGCCCTGGGAGAAACAGGACTTGACTTCAATCGTTTAGATAGTGAAAAGTCTAAAAGTAGGCAGATGGAACTTTTTGAAACTTTTCTAAAATTAGCTGTTGAATACAACATCCCACTGGTAATACATGCTCGTGATGCAGAAAAACAAGCGCTTAAAATGGTAAAAAAGCATTCTTCCATCCCACCAGTTGTTTTCCACTGTTATGGGGGGGAACTTGAAACTGCACAAGAAATAGTGGATGAAGGGCATTTCATCTCTATTTCAACTATTGTATGTTTCAGTGAACATCACCAAGACTTGGTAAGTAAAATCCCTTTATCATATCTTCTCACTGAAACTGACAGCCCCTATCTATCTCCATTTAAAGGAAAAAGAAATGAGCCATCTTTTGTCAAAGAAACAGTAAAAACTATTGCTAATGTCAAGTCAAAATCCATAGAAGAAGTTTCCAAAATCACAGAGTCTAATGCCCGACAGATTTTCGGGTTTTAACAGTTCCCTCAGTACTATTTTTTAACATTTCCATTGCACTAGTTTACAATGTTCTTTTCTTACTATTTTTTAACAGTTCTCTGCATTCTATTATGGACATGTATTCAAGGGCGTTGAACTCTTATGCTAGCATAAAATTGTTACCTGCTTTTATTTACACTAACTCAATTACCAATACAGTAAACTCCACATCTACCAGTTTAACTGTTCCAAGCAGCCTGAAAAGTTACCTCCTGGATAGTGCAAACTGCCAGGTGACTAATAGTAAAATAGTATCTTTAGCTAATTCGCTCCGAAAATCAACGATTCTGGAAACAGCAAAATCAATATTCAGCTATGTAAGAGATACAAAAGAATATGAATATTATTACAACACCAGGAATGGTGCAGTTGGCACTCTCACCACAGAGGGGTAATTGTTGTGATTTATCCCATTTAACAGTTGCATTACTCCGAGCAACCGGCATACCAGCCAGATAAAGGCATGTGTATTGTAAATTCACCAACATAAATTGTGGCCATGTGGTGGCCCAGGCATATGTTGATGGAACATGGTATAACATGGATGCCAGTAACAATTCTAATGGATGGAATGTGATTGGTGGTATTCTTTTGGAAACATATGGATATTACCAATCACTGCCATTCTAACCTTCCCAGTAGCAACCCTACATAGACTATTATAGTCTGTGTAGGGGATTTTTTTTATCTAAACAGATTGGAGCAAATTTTTGGTTAGATAAAGCCACTTCAACCCCCCTACACCACCTAGTGAGTGGGGGGGGGTGTCCCTTTTTCTCCCCACCTTATATAGATAGTAATTTTTAACTATTCAAAAAACCATAATATAATGGATAGGTGGCTTAATGAAAAATAATCTTTTCAATGAATCAGAGATGAAAGAATATGCCCAAGATAAGGCATTTCAGTTAACTGTTAAAAAACATGATTTTCTGAAAACTCATGCTGAGAAAGTTGAACAGGGTGATTTCAAATCGGAAAGAAGCAGTTACCTCTATTTTTATGACTTCCTACGGGAGATATTAGGTTATAACCGGGAAGAACATATCTTATTTGAAGATAAAGAAGCTATTGGAAGGGGTAAAGTTGAATTTGTACTTAAATCTGATGATAAAAAGTTCATGGTTATAGAACTTTATCCTGCTATTAAAAAGTATCTCTTACAGTTTAAAGAAAAATTAACACCTAAAAATGCAGGGCAAAAAATTGGAAGGAAACCTGGTTCTTATGAATGGTATGAAATACAAGATGCAGTAGACTACTACAAGCAATTTGAAAAAGATAAGTTAATTTATCCAAACCTTGCCTCGAGTTTGTATGTTGTTTTTGATGGAGATCAATACTACACTAATCAAAAATGTTTTATTATCACTTCAAATATCAATTTAAAGTTTTTAGCATCAATATTATCTTCTAAAGTTTTGAATTTTGTTTTTAGCCTTTCAGGAACTCCACTTCAAGGCAATTATTATGATTTAAACAAAAAATATATTGAAAAACTCCCAATATGTCTTCCAACCCCTGAAAAACAGCTCCCCCTTATTGAAAAAGCAGATTTAATACTCAAACTTAATAAAGAACTTCAAAAAGAATCATATGGCTTTCAAAACTGGATTATTAAGGAATATAATGTTAAAAATTTGTCGAAAAAACTTGATAAATATTATGAGTTATCCGAAGATGAATTCATAGATGAAATGAGAAAAAAGAAGGTTGACACCAAATCCCGGAAGAACCGGGAATATTTAGAACAAGAATTCAGGGAAAGCCTGGCAATTATAAATCCATTACTCCAGGAGATCAAAGAAACCGATGATGAGATCGATCAAATGGTATATGAATTATATGGGTTGACTGAAGAGGAGATCCAGATCATTGAAGATACCCTGAAAAATTAGTTCTGGGAAACTTAATTAATTTTTTTTCTAAAAAATAGGAGGAATTTGATTACTTGTTATTTATTATCATTAATATCCTACTCAAATCTTTGCACCTTTCTTTCACATTTTCTTCCTTAAGTTTAATTGCAACGTTCATGCCAAGTGAACTAGCCCCATAATTTTTATTTCGGTATTTAAAAAGTAACCCTTTGGTTACTAATAATTTCAAGGATTTAGCACAGTTTTCTCGATCTTTATTGGATAATTTGTTTAAAATGGTTTCTTCTCTATTATTTTTTTTAGGGGACACGTTTAATTTACCAATTATGATTAGTATCTTTTTTTCACACTCAGTAAGTTCTGAAATTATATTTTGAATTTCAACAGCTGACGTCATTAAATATATAGTTTTATAGGTAGAGGTAAATAAACATCAACAATTCATTTATGTAATTTTTTACAATGAATGGTAGTTCTGGTAAAATATATATGCAATATAATATAGAAGATTATAAAGTGTGGGGATGAGATCATGACTAACGTTTTAAAAGATGTTTTTGGCGATACTAAAAGGATAAGCATCTTAGAAGAGCTTGTTGAAAGATGGGGCGAGTTTTTAACCATATCCGAACTAGCTAGAATATCGAACACATCAAAAAAAACGGTATATAACCATATTAATGAATTGGAAAAAATAAGAATTTTAGAGATAAAAGAAGGAAAAGCACGAAAATATAAACTCAATGAAGATGATGAAAGAGCAATAGCCCTTGCAATTCTCCAAGGGGCAGAATATATCAGGAAAGGACAATTATCACTAGAAGGAATGAAATCTGAAGAGATAGAACTAGAAGGTGATGTTCATGCTATTGAAACATTAACAACGTTATCAAGTTCTAAAAGCGGATTAACTGTTTAAAGGTAATGATAATATGAAAAAAGATAACCCTACTCTTAAAAAAGAACCTCCTTTTATGCATCCTTCAGAAGCACCCAGAATTTATGCTTCAGGAGTTTTTGGAGGTTACACTCCTCATGATTTTAGATTATTTTTATATTCTGAAGAGCCAATGCGACAAGATGAAATATTTAGTTCGTCAACTATTGAAATAATGCGAGAAGTTCAAGGAGAAATTATTCTCTCTCCTTTAACTGCTAAAGAATTAGTTATATGGTTAAATAAAAGAGTTAAAGAGTTTGAGGACAATTTTGGGGAAATAAAATTACCTAGCTCCGTACCTACTAAAGATTAATATTATATTTAGTGAGAAGAATGAAATTTTGTTTTTTTGGAGCCAGTATACCCCCCCATATACGCCCATAATGGTGTGTGGGGATTTTTTTTGATCGTCTTGGGAGGGTAATAATATTTGTGCACTTGATTCTATTAAGGACTAGTTTTTAGATTATTCATCTAATTTTTCGTTTCTTTCGGTGAAAACTTCATCGGCAGAGTACAAACCATTAAGTGCTTTAGGAAAACCTGCATAAACTGCCATTTGGATTATAACCTCAATAATCTCCTGTGGAGTGCAACCAGCATTCAGAGCACCGTGTATATGGCTTTTGAGTTGAGTTTGAGCACATCCCAGGGTGGTTATGGCGGCAATGGTCACCAACTCCCTGGTTTTAAAATCTAAGCCTGGCCGGGAATAAATATCTCCATAAGCAAACTCAGCAACGTAGCGTGCCATGTCTGGAGCCACGTCTTCTAATTCTTTTTTAAGTATTTTGAAAGAATCAGGATTCATTTTTTCCAAATATTCAATGCCTTTCTGGTATCTATCTACACTCACAGTTACACTCGCCCATTTTTTTCTTCTTAACACTCTTTTTATTCATCAATATTTTTTTTTGGTTCTAAAGATTGGGAGTTTATTATATTATAAGTATATATTTTAATAGTTTAACTTACAACAAGTTCAATTCATAACTGATAAATTAGTTTCAAACTACTATCTCTATAATTAATAGACTGGTGGTGACCCTAAGATCAGTCATTAATGATAAAACTAAATTATCACATAATAAAATATCATTATAAATTTTAAGGGGGAGGATTTGATCACTAAACCTAAAGTGACCTTAAGTGCGGCCATGACTTTGGATGGTAAAATAGCCACCAAAACTGGTAGTTCGGAGATATCCGGCCAAGAAGATTTATTAAGAGTTCACAAGCTCCGTAAAGGTATGGATGCCATAATGGTGGGAATAAACACTGTTTTGGCTGATGATCCTCGCCTATCTGTTCATAAAATATCATCAAAACCCGGTGATAACCCCATCCGAATAGTGGTGGATAGTAAAGCTCGCACACCCCTAAATTATAGGATTCTCAACAGTGAAGCTCCCACCATCATTGCAGTTTCCAAGACAGCCCCTTCAAAACGGGTTGAATTGTTGGAAGCAGAAGAAACTGTCGAGGTTATAATTTGTGGTGATGAACAAGTTGATTTAGAATCTTTGATGCAAACTTTAGGTGAGAAAGGAATTAAAAAATTGATGCTGGAAGGGGGATCCACTCTTAACTATTCAATGTTCCAGGCTGGATTGGTAAGTGAAGTGAAACTGTGCATTGCACCAATGATTGCTGGCGGAAATCAGGCTAAAACTTTGGTAGATGGCGATGGAGTGGATTACATGAAAGATTCATTTCGTCTAAAGTTTAAAAAAAGTTACACCCTCGATGAAGATTTGATAGTGGAATACGATGTGTTATAAAATAAAAATAAATCCCAAGTTTCAACTGATTTTAGGGAAAACACACCTATTTTTTTTAGAGTATGCCCTTTTCTTCAAGTATACTGAGAGGGTTGTCTCTTAAAACTTTTTTAAGTTCTTTTTGGGGTAAACTTGCTCCTAATGCTATTTTTTCTGCCATTTGATAGGTTATCATGTCTTCAGGTGCATGAGTGTCTGTGTCAACCACCAGATCTGCCCCCACTTCCAGAGCAGTCTGCACCACATGCCCATTCCCCAGACTATGACCTTTTCTTGCACTTATCTCCAAGGCTATGTTATTTTCTTTGGCAACACGTGCTTCTTCAGGGGTTATAAGTCCTGGATGTGCTAACACATCAACATCAGGACAGTTAACTGCACTCCAGTTGGTGCCCTTAATCACTGGTTCTACCAGTGTTTCACCATGAACCACAATAATCTGTGCCCCTAACTTTTTGGCCTTCCGAGCAAGTTTGGGAATAATTTCGGCAGGTGCATGGGTAATTTCTGCTCCTGGGATAATTTCAATGTCCCAATTTTCTCTTATGTCTAAAACCGCATTAATGACTCTGCCCACACAATCCAGATTGCTGGCATCCACGTGGTCTGTAATAGCAACTGCTTGATAGTCTAAAACACATGCTCGACGTGCTATTTCTGATGGTAGGAGTTCTCCATCACTAAATATGCTGTGAGTATGCAGATCAATTCTTTTTCCCATACACTGTTCTCCTAATATTTTTTTTAGATTTTTAATATTACTTCTTACTTTAATATAACTTTATCTGGGAGGTGAATTCCTTGATTATTTATTTATCGATGGACATAATAAATGTGGTGATAAATTGCAATCTTTAATCTTCGTCCCCGCCCATATAACAGGGTTTTTTGAAGTTGTTGATGATCCTGACCCTTTTATAAAGGGATCAAGAGGTGCCGGAGTAACTCTTGACCAGGGAGTTTTAACTCAGGTAGATGTTAGTGATGGAAATGGTGAGATCATCATCAAAAACAATGGAAACCCCATTAGTCAGGAATATTCTCCGGATACATTGGTGAGTTATAGAACTCTTGATTTGCTCAGGAAACAAACAGAAACAGTTGAATGGGATGATATTAAGATCACCATCAATCATCAAATCCAAGTTCCAGTGGAATCAGGGTTTGGAGTATCAGCTGGACTCGCACTGGGAACATCCCTAGGATTGTCACGAATTCTTAAACTACCTTTAACATTTTACCAGGCAGCAGCAATTGCCCATAAAGCCGAAATTGACTTAAAAACTGGTTTAGGTGATGTCACCGGGGCCGTTACTGGCGGATTTCCTATAAGAATAGAACCCGGAGCCCCTGGAATTGGGAAAACAGATAAACTTCTTAATGGGTGTATTTTTAATAATAAAAGTCAGGGAAACCTTTTTGTTTTATCTAAAAGTTTGGGAACCATTGAAACATCATCTGTTTTGCAAGATCCTACCATGACTGACAGGATAAACAGTGTAGCCAGACACATGCTCCAGAAATTGCTTTTAAATCCGAAAATCACCAATTTAATGGATTTGTCCCTTGAATTTGCCCAGGAAACTGGACTTATTGACCCGGATATCATGGAAATTGTGGATGTAATGAAAGAGGAAACACTTGGTGCTTCAATGGCCATGCTTGGAAAAACTGCTTTTGCAATTTCTGAAACTCCAGATTCCAGTGTGGATGGAGTGATGGTTGCCCGGGTTGATAATTGTGGTTGCAGATTCCAGTAGAATAGGTCTGATAAAAAGAAAAATTTGTAGTTGTGTTGAATACTCCCTATTTCAAGTTTTGGTGATTATGGGGGTTCATCTTTTTGAGTCAACAAGATCCTCAATAACATAACTTATTCCTTCATCATCCATCTTTTTGGTTAAACTTCTTGACATTTTCCCAACAGCAAATACAAGAATATTTAAACCTCTTTTAGATGCTGCAATTGTTGCTTGGGGTGTGGCAAACTCGAAATCTGCATTTATTCCCAGTTTATCAACAATAGCTCTGGATACAGTTCCCATGATTCCTACTCTATGGAATTGTTCTGGATATTTTTTAATAATTTCACTGATTTGATCCAAGTCGCATGCCCTTGATCCACCTTGATTAATTGTGGGGAGCTTAATAATAACCACAAATCCGGATTCAAGTTCAATAATTCCATTTAAATTAATAAGTGCCACGTCTTCGCCTTTTTTTGTGTGGTGAAGGACTTCGGCATGGGCAGAACTTTCTTCCTTACCAGCATATAATGTTCCATTTTCCATTTTAAGCCAAACAGTTTCCCCTGTACTCAGATCTTCCAGTGCAATGGCTGGCCACACAGATTTATAAGTGTTCATAGTGTCCAGGACTTGGTCAGAATATTTTCGGAGGTCAACAGCTCCTTTTTTCACTTTTTCGATTCCACGTTTAGTAATTTTGTAGCGTGACTGTCCACTGCCAGTTTCAACCCATCCTTCATCAACCAGAGTTTTCAAATTCTCTGAAACTGCCTGGACAGTGATTCCTAATTCATCAGCTATGTCTTTCTGACGAAGGTGAGGTTGGCCTTTGGCGATCTCGGCCAGTATTTGAAACTTGGTTAACTCCCCTTTTTTTTTAAAAACTTTCATAACTCCACCTTTTGTATAATAAAGATGTATTAAACTTTGAGGCTTAAATATTATATATATTTATTTGATTTTTTTTTTTAGATGATTCCATTTAATGATTCATTGAATATTCTCAGGAATTCTTCCTGTTTTCCAATGGGTATGTAAGCGCCACAAGCCACAGAGTGACCACCACCACTTCCTCCCACTTTTTTTGCAACTTTGCTTATTAAGTGTCCGAAATGAATCCCGTCGAAGGCTAAAAGCCGGGAGCAACGTAATGATATTTTTAATCCATCGTTTTCATCATTGATACTGGTGAAACCAAGCATGGGTTTTTTCCAGTCACCACTACTTAAAACCATTCCAGCTATGGTTCCGATAACTTCACTTTTGATGCTGTTTCCATTGAAGTACTGTAAATTTTTCATGGTAAAAATCCGATCTTCTTCTTGGATCCATTGCATCTTCTGGGCAAGATAACGGCGATGTTCACGTCCTAAATAATCCATATCATCTAAGGCAAGACCTCTATCACCTTTAAGAACTTTTAGAGCTATTTCTGTATTTTTATGTCTGCTGCACGCATTTATAGCAGTGGAAAATTCACTGGCATCTCTGAGTGCGGTGTATTCTTTTTCGCTTAAAAATTCATAGGCATCTCCTGAAACCAGTCGAGGAATGTATTTAACATACTTAGGGGGCACTTCACGACTCATCATCCTCACCAGTTCAGTGAAAAGCTTCTTTTTTTCGTCCATGTTAAGGTCATAAAGTGTTCGTTGTCTGTTACGGTTTTTACTTGGAATCTCCAATTTTTTTAACAGTTGTATAGCTTCGTTTCGATTGTTGGTTATGGGGAGTTTAACATCGCCAAAATAGGAAAGAGCCAAAAAAAGTGGTCTTGTTTGCCTTCCGTATAGGGCAAGATCGTTTTCTGATGCTACCATCCCTTTATCAATACCATCTTGAACTATCTGCTCATTAATACCCACTAGTTTTCCGGATAAATTGTTTTGCATGTCGCCAACAGCACTTAAAACCCCAATCCAGCTTAAATCATTAAACTTAAATGTTCTGGCCAGAAGATAACACATACCTCCCCCTGAAACTTGGAAAGAACCATCAATACCATGGTAATGGGGGTTAATCTCCAGAAAACTCCTTTCATGTGAAGAGATATTCCTTAAGGGAGGGTGATGATCAAGGATGATGACTTGGGACTCTGAAGTTCTGAAATGATCTAAATCTTGCCCTGAACCCAGGTCCGAGAATATAGTGACTTCATTTTCCCTTTTTAAATCCGGAATCATGTCCAGGGTAATGAATTCCAGTTCATGGTCGATTTCCAGGCGATCAAGGGTTAATGATAGTATTGCCCCGGCTGATATTCCGTCACAGTCTATGTGACTATATATTTTAACATCTTCTGAATTTTTCACCATTTCATTGGCTTTCATCAATGTTTTATCCATGTCTTTTGGAATGTCATCCATTAATATCCCTTTTTAAATTATTAAACAAATTTTAAATCTAAATTTTATTCCATGGCATCCTCTAAAGGATTATTGATGGAATTTTTTTTTTATCATCATCCCTTGGGGGATCTGGATCCATTGATTAAATTGCTTAGTTTAATTAGAACTTCGGTTTTACTCATCTTTTTATCAACTATTACCCTTCCGGATCCTTCCCACCAGGAGGGGGGATATGATTTATATTTCTCCACACTAGGATTTAATCCCAACTTTTTGGCCGCCTGGGTAATTTCACGTATTTTAGGAGTGTTTACACCCTGTTTTTTGGAAATTTTCCTTCCCTCAGATTTAGTCTTATTAGAGTCAATGTAATCAGGCCATATAATGGTTCTTTTTTCATCTTTCATTTATTTACTCCTCACAACCTCTATTTACTTAAGTCCAATCAGGAAAAACACGTTTTTATGCATGAATTAAACATTAACTAGAAAATTCGATTTTAAATTTACAGGACTTCACTCATCCATTTTTGCCATTAACTCTTGAAGCATGTCTTCTACAGTATACTTGGCGGGTGTGATGGATTTTATTTTTAATTCGTTAAGAGGCTTCTGAGTTATGGGGCCAATGGCTGCTACTAAAATTTCTCCCTCTTTTAAAGATTCTATTAGTTGGTCTTGTTTATCTCCAGCTATCTCAAAGAGGTTGGTAACAGTCAGGGGACTGGTGAAAGTTATTGCATCAACTTTTCTGTTAATGATATTGTCCACAAGTAGTTTGACTTGACTGGTATCCTTAGGATGGGTTGATTTATAAGCTTCTGCCAGATAAACAGTGGCTCCCATTTTTTTCAAACCTTCAGGAAGCACATCTCTTGCTTTAAATGTTCGAGGAACTCCTATTCTAATTCCCTGTAAATCTATTTTTTTAAACTCTTCTAATAATCCTTCTGCAGTATAATCTTCAGGAATTAAGTCTGATTTAAGACCATATTCATTTAAAACCCTTCCAGTACGAGGTCCTATAACTGCAACTTGACAGTCTGGATTGAGTTTTTCTTTGAAATCTTCACAGTAATGAAACAATGATTCAAGTGATGCGGGTGATGTAAATATTAACCAATCCAGATTTTTGGCGTTATAACACAGATCCATCAAGGATTCACTGGGATAAGCCTCTAGTTCAAGTGTGGGAACCACTAACGGAACACCACCATTGGTTTCTACAATTTTAACTGCTGCCTCTGCTCTTTCCAGTGGCCTGGTTATGGCGATGATCTTATTTTTAAATCCCATTAATTGGCTCATGCCTGATCCTCTGGCATATTTTTCTGAATATCTTTAAACAAGTCTACAACTGGCCCAATAATCACCAGGGCCGGGGGGTTGATATTTTTTTCAGTTATATTTTCCAAGGTGCCCAGAACAATTCTTTCATCTGGTTTTGTCCCATTTTCTATAACACAAACCGGAGTTTCAGGGTCCTTATACTTCATTATTTCCTGAGTATTATTTTTCAAACGGTCAACACCCATGAGAATGATAATTGTATCTGCGTTATAATTCCATTGGACCTGTTTTTCTTTTTTGGTGGGATCTTCGTGGCCAGTAACAACAGTAAAAGAAGTTGCCACTCCTCTGTGAGTTACAGGCAATCCAACAGTGGTTGGAACACCAATAGCTGATGTTACCCCTGGTATAAGCTCTACATGTATTTTTTCTTCCAGGAGTGACAGTAACTCTTCACCACCTCTTCCGAAAACGAAAGGATCTCCACCCTTAAGCCGAACTACTATGTCATGTTTTTTGGCTTGTTTTAGGAGTATTTGGTTAATTTCTTCCTGTTTTTTCGAATGTTTCCCTGCTCTTTTACCAACGTAGATCATTTCAGCCCCACTAGCATATTTTAATATTTCTTCATTGGCTAAACGATCGTAAACCACTACATCAGCTTTTTCAAGGGCTTTTATAGCCTTAAGAGTAATCAGATCTGGATCTCCAGGACCAGCTCCCACTAAATATACTACCATAAATCCACCATCTACTCATGAGTATTCGTATTTTTGATTCTGGTTATTTTTTTTTTAACTGTTAAGTTTGAGTTGCTATTAGGAAGTGTTAATAATCAATCATGCCTTTAAAAAACTTTAAACCATCATTTGATCCTAAAATAGATTCTGAAGCTCTTTCAGGGTGAGGCATTATGGCACAAACCATGCCATCTTCATCACAAACTCCAGTAATAGCTTCCAGGGAACCATTAGGGTCCTTTCCACTGAATCTGAGTACTATTTGATCCTGATCATGGAGGGTGTCAATATATTCGGTGTAATAACGGCCTTCAGTATGGGCAATGGGCATTTTGATGATTTCATTCTTTTTATAAAGACGAGTGAATGGTGTTCTATTGGTTTTAACTTCCAGTTCTGCCCATTCACAGATGAATTGGGCTTTCTGGTTGAGGGTGAATATTCCTGGAACCAATCCCACTTCTGCCAGTATTTGGGCACCATTACAAATACCTAAAACTGGTTTTTTATCCTTAACAACTTCTTTAATCCCTTCAACAACTGGAGTTATGGCCGCTATAGCTCCTGCCCGGAGATAGTCTCCGTAGGAGAATCCTCCAGGGATAACGAGTCCATCGTACATGGATAGGTCTTTTTGGTTCCACCATACATAATCGGGTTGACCACCAGCCAGTTGAACGGCATGGAACACATCCCGGTCACAGTTTGAGCCGGGGAAGCGTATGATCCCCACTTTCATCTTAGTCACCTGCAGGGTTGATTTGGATTTGATAGTCGTGGATTATTGGGTTGCAGAGCAGTCTTTCGCACATCTCCACTACTTGTTGGTGAGCCACATCCGGATCTTCTGCTTCCAACACGAACTCGACTGTTTCGCTTGTAGAGGCACTCTCTACATGATAATCCAGAAGAGCCAGTGCTCTTTGAATAGTGGAAGCTTCAGGGTTTAGCATTCCTTTTTTTAGGCTTATGTTTACTTTTGCATGGTATTTCATATCCATCACCAATAAATTACAATACATTCTTTTTTTTTATAAAATTAAATCTTCAAGACAATGCTAAGTATTCTATATTTAAACTCTTAAAAATCTAAACTCCATTTCTTTTTATCTTCATCATCTAATATCATGTTAGCCACCTTTTGGTAAGCTTCAATAACTCCTGACTCACCTTTGCGGAATAGGTCTTTATCCAGAATATCTTTAGTTTCTCTATCCCAAAAACGGCAAGTATCAGGGCTGATCTCATCACCGAGAACGATATTATCATCACAGTCTCGGCCGAATTCAATTTTAAAATCAGGAAAGAGAAGACCCTTATTTTCCAGGAAATTTTTTAGAACACCATTGATTTTTATCGTGATTTCACGAATTATTTCCAGTTCATCACTAGTTGCAAGGCCTAATGCCAGTATTATATCATCATTGAGCATGGGGTCATGATATTCATCGTTTTTAAAGTCCATCTGGATGATAGGTGGATTAAAAGTCTGTCCTTCTTGGAATGGAAATCGCCTCAGGAGGCTTCCCGCGGCAATATTTCTGGTAATCACTTCTAAAGGTATCATCTCTAATTTATGGGAAAGCATATATCCTGGTTCTGGTAAATCAATGTATTGCGTTTTTATCAGGGCATTTTCTAGAATTGTAAAAAGTTTAGCTGAGATCAAGGAGTTATAATAACCTTTCAATCCCATGGTTTCCTTTTTTTCTCCATCCCCTGCAGTTATATCATCTCTGAATTTAACTATAACTTGCTCTTGTTGGCTGGTTTGGTAGATATCTTTAGCTTTACCCCGATATAGGAGGTTACCCTTTTCAAGATTCATGTTAAACTCCGTTTTCTTTAGTTGATGTCAAATCTTTATATAGATATTAAACTACATTAAGATAAAACTACATTAGACAATATTATATCTTATGATTATAATAGATTATTTGTCATTTATTTAGTTTGTAAAACATTTTTTTAGGTGAGATTTATGTGCGGAATTGTGGGATGTATACTTAAAGATAATCAAGCAGCACCAGTTCTCCTGGATTGTTTAAAACGCTTAGAATATAGGGGTTATGACTCGGTGGGCATTGCTACTTATTCATCATCAGGAATCAAGATCAAAAAAGACAAGGGTGAAATTGAAGAGGTTTTCGACAGATTCAATTCAAAAGAACTCCCAGGGAAAATAGGAATAAGCCATGTTCGTTGGGCAACTCATGGCCTCCCAACCCAGGAAAATTCACATCCTCACACGGATTGTGAAGGGAAAATTGCAGTGGTTCACAATGGCATAATAGAAAATTATAAAGAACTGAAAAACCAGTTAGAAAGCGAAGGACACCATTTCAATTCTCAAACAGATACTGAAATCATTGCCCATCTTATTGAAAAATATCATAAACAGGGATTAGGGCTGGAAGAATCAATGCATCAGGCCATTGCTAAACTTCAAGGATCATACGCATTTGCAGTTATATCTGCTGATGAACCAGGTAAGATTGTGGGAGCTAAAAAAGAAAGCCCTCTCATTCTGGGCATGGGTGATGGTGAATATTTCCTGGCGTCTGATGTTCCAGCTATGTTGCACCATACTCGAAGAGTAATATATTTGGCAGACAATGAAACCTTTGTCATTGACTCTGACGGCTTCACTGTGAAGGATGTTAACCGAAAAGTAGTGGATAAAAAGATAGAAAACATTAAATGGACTCCTGAAATGGCTCAAAAAGGAGGTTATGACCATTTCACGTTAAAAGAAATCCATGAACAGCCGGATGCAGTAAAAAACACCTTATTTGAGTTGATTGAAATCGAAAAAGTTGTCAGTAAGTTCCCAAAATTCAAGAAAATTACATTTGTGGCTTGCGGAACATCTTATCATGCTTCTATGGTGGGTAAATATCTCTTCGAAGGTCTTTTAGGGTTACCTACTGAAGTTCTCCTAGCTTCGGAGTTTGAATATGGGGTAAGTTCACTCGATCCAGAATCACTGGTGATCTTCATCAGCCAATCTGGGGAAACTGCCGATACTCTCAAAGCCCTAAAAATCGCTAATAAAAAAGCTGAAACACTGGCAATTGTTAATGTACTAGGCAGCACAGCTACACGAGAAGCTGATCACGTCATATATACTCGGGCTGGTCCTGAAATAGGTGTTGCAGCTACAAAAACATACGTCAGCCAATTAACTTGCATATACCTCTTGGTAGCTTCTATGGGTAATGATAAAGAACTTCTAGAACAACTGCACCACGTTCCAGATTTAATGGAAAAAATATTGCCTTGTGAAGATGATATCCGCAACATGGCCAATAACTACAAAGATGCATGTGATTTCTTCTATATAGGGCGAGGATTTTCTTATCCAACAGCTATGGAAGGCGCTCTAAAACTAAAAGAGATAACATACATTCATGCTGAAGGATATGCAGCTGGAGAACTTAAACATGGGCCATTAGCCCTGATAGATGACGAAGTTCCGGTGGTGGCTATTGTTCCTCCTGGAAAAAGTCATGATAAAACACTCAACAATCTTGAAGAGGTTAAAGCCAGAGGAGCCAGGGTTATAGCTTTAGGATCAGCTGATGATGATGCGTTAAAATCTGAAGCATATGACATGATAGGATTTTCTCCTGAAATCAGTGAACTCTTATCTCCTCTATTATATGTGTTACCATTGCAGTTACTATCCTATCATATAAGTGTGGCAAGGGGTATTGATCCAGATAAACCTAAAAACTTGGCTAAATGTGTTACTGTAGAATAATATCTTTATTTTTCTTTTATTAATCAGTACATGGTTTTAAAAAATTAGCACACAAATTAGATTCGAAAATCAGTACAAAAAAAAGAAATACCGGAATTTTTTTTTAAAGTATGGTCATTAATATTTAAAGGTGTTTTGAGACATAATCTAATTAGATAATTCTCACTGGCCCTGTTAAATAAGATTCACCAAAAATAATTAAATTACCACGAAACAATTGAATGATAACTAAAATATATTATCATACTTCACGCTAAAATTATAATTGTTAAAATTAGTTGCTTATGAAAGTTTTAAGGTAATTCTAATGACTCCCAAAAAATCTGGAACACTTTTCATTGTCTTGATGATTGCAATGTTGGCATTTGGAGCTGCTTCCGGAGCTAACGCTTTGAACATAGGCACAGATATTGGTGTTGGGTTAATCCCCACTGATTTTAATTTCAACAGTGAACAGAAGATCAGTGAGATTGATAATTCTAATTTCACACCAGTGCAGATCTACAGGCATGTAACTGTTAACACCACCAACACCACCAACAAAACTAACAAGACAATCAACAGAACCAAAACAAACAACACAAACTAATCCAACAACCATAGCGATCTACAGATAGTCTTCCAGCACACCCTATTTAAAAAAAAATTTTAAGTAATAGGAGTAATTAGTAAACAAGTTCAGTTTTTTAAAAATTACATATTAAATTAATGATTAGAATCAGGTGATTAAATGTCCGAGGAGAACAAAATAGGCGCAAAAATACGTCAAATAAGAGAACACCGTGGAATGTCAAAGGAAGAATTAGCAGAATCCAGTCAAAGCAGTGTAGAACTCATTGAAGACTTGGAAAGCGGAGCACTGATACCTTCATTAACTCCTCTTTTAAAGATTGCCAGGGCAATGGGTGTTCGTCTCGGTACTTTCCTGGATGACTCCACACATCATGGGCCGTTCATGGTTAAATCTGGGAAATCTGATAATATTATCCGGTTTTCAGGGCAAGGATTAGGTGAACATAGTAATAAGAGTGCAATGGAATTTTATTCCCTGGCTTATGGGAAGGGTGACCGGCATATGGAGCCCTTCATCATCGATGTCCACCCCCACGATGGTCAGGATTATCAGTTATCATCCCATGAAGGTGAAGAATTCCTCTACGTTTTGCAGGGAAAAATAGAAGTACTCTACGGTCAGGAAAAATATGAACTAGAATCATCAGATAGCATCTACTACGACTCTGCAGTACCCCATCATGTACATGCTGTAGAGAAAAACTCCAAAATGTTAGCAGTGGTTTATACTCCCTTTTAGATGTGGAAGTTGACCTTGGAGAATTAGACATGTACAAAATCACAGTAACGCCTCGTTTTGGGGATACAGATGGATTAAGGCACATAAACAATATAGTTCTTGCCGAATGGTTCGAACTGGCCCGAAACCGGCTTTACAAATATTTCACTCCTGATTTGGATCTCAGCTATGAAAAATGGAAACTGATAATGGTGAAGACTGATTTTGAATTTCTAGGACAGATGTACTACAATGGTGATGTGGACATCAAAACCCAAGTCCAGAAAATCGGTAACACATCATTCACCACCTACCACGAAGCATGGCAATCAGGCCATATCAAGGCAAAAGGAACAGCAGTTATAGTGCATTATGATTTCATCCAACAAAAATCAATCCCAATACCCAGTGGCATAAGAAAAAAGCTAGAAGAACATTCCGAATATGATTCTGTAAAATAAATTCATGAAATGAATTAGTTGTATAAAAATCTAGTTATGAGGCTATTGTTTTAGATTCAATATCGTATTTTTCATATAAACTAAAAATTGGAGTTTTTAAAATGGTTTTTACTGAGCTTACAATTGGCGATTTCCTGGAAAAAATGGTAGAAAAGGACCCTGATCAGGAGTTCATGGTTTTCCCTGATCGAGATCTACGTTTTACATATAAAGTGTTTGATGAAAGAGTTAACCTTTTAGCAAAGGGACTTCTGGAGATCGGAATAGAAAAAGGAGACCATGTGGGTATATGGGCTAAAAACGTTCCAGATTGGCTTACATTCATGTTCGCAACATCCAAGATCGGGGTGGTACTGGTCACTGTTAACACAGCTTACAAAAGCCATGAACTTGATTATGTTCTAAAACAGTCCGATATGAAGGCATTGGCCATTATCGATGGTTTTAAGGATGTTGATTACATTCAAACTCTTTATGAATTAGTTCCTGAATTGAAAACCCATGAAAGGGGTAAATTAGCTAGTGAAGAATTCCCCTTCCTGAAAAGCGTAATCTATGTAGGTCAGGAGAAACACCGTGGAATGTTCAACACCAACGAACTCCTACTTTTGGGAAAACATGGTAATGAAGAAAAATTCCAAAGTATCAAATCATCCCTTAACAGTGATGATGTGGTAAACATGCAATACACTTCAGGAACCACTGGATTTCCCAAGGGGGTCATGTTAACCCATCGGAATATCCTTAACAACGGATATTACATAGGGGAAAGGCAAAAATTTACAGAAAAAGACAGATTATGTATATGTGTTCCATTATTCCATTGTTTTGGAATTGTACTTGCAGTAATGGCTGCTTTCAGCCATGGAGCTACCATGGTGATGGTGGAACTTTTTGATCCTCTGATGGTGCTTGCAGCGGTTCAAAAAGAACGCTGCACAGCCCTATATGGGGTGCCAACCATGTTCATTG
The DNA here is from genome assembly GCA_002496805.1 of Methanobacterium sp. UBA353. Taxonomy (GTDB): domain Archaea; phylum Methanobacteriota; class Methanobacteria; order Methanobacteriales; family Methanobacteriaceae; genus Methanobacterium. The sequence goes on from DALO01000002.1 coordinate 336,706, forward strand.
CTGAGTACAGTCATCCAATGTTTGAAATGTTTGATCTTTCCAGTCTGCGTACCGGGATCATGGCTGGTTCCACACCCCCAATTGAAGCCATGAAAAAAGTGGTAAATGACATGAACATGGCTGAAATAACCAGTGTATACGGCTTGACAGAAGGATCACCAGGATTCACCCAGACCAGTGTGGATGATCCTCTAATAAAAAGAGTGGAAACAGTTGGAAAACCCTTACCCGACTGTGAAGTTAAAATAGTGGATCCTGAAACCGGGGAAACACTTGGACCGAACCAGACTGGAGAAATATGTTGTAAAGGATATAACGTTATGAAAGGGTATTATAAAATGCCGGAAAAAACCCGAGAAGTAATAGATGAGGATGGATGGCTTCACAGTGGGGATCTGGCAACTCTTGATGAAGATGGATATTATTCCATTGTGGGACGGATCAAAGACATGATCATCCGTGGTGGGGAAAACATATACCCCCGTGAAATCGAGGAATTTTTATACACCATGCCTGGTGTATTGGATGTTCAAGTTGTTGGAATTCCTGATGAAAAATATGGGGAAATTGTCGGTGCTTTCATTATACTGGAAGAAGGTGCTGAACTCACAGAAGAAGACGTTCGAGACCATGCAGTCACCAAAATTGCCCGTTTCAAGGTACCCAAACATGTTTTCTTTGTGGATGAATTCCCACTCACTGCCAGTGGAAAGATACAAAAATTTATCCTGAGGGAACAAGCCGAACAACTGCTAAAAAAGAAATTAGAAAATGAAGGTTTATAATACATATTTTATTAATTTAGGATGCACATGTCACTTTTAGCCCTTGCATATCCGCGGATAAGCCAAAAAGATTATAACTGGATTCATGAATTCAGAGAAGAAAATGATGAACTTAACCGTAGAGTGATTGAACCACACTTTGCTCTGGTATTCCCAGTATTCAACCAGAGACCAGAAACTTTCATAGAAGAGATCAAAAGCCGCTCTGCGGATCATCACACAATAAATTTCGCTATTCGATGCGCAGTAATGGATAAAAATGCTTTCACACCTTATTGGCATGTTTATATGGTACCAGATGAAGGATACAGTCAGATCATCAAACTCCATGATAACTTGTATTCTGGAAAACTGGCTGATGAATTGCGCATGGATTCACCCTTCATCCCCCATATTGAAATTGCCAATTCTGTGGACAAATGGACTTGTAAAGAACTGGTAGACCAGATAAACTATTTGGATCTAGAAATTAAGGGGAGCATAACGGAATTAGACGTGGTAGAGTATCACGAAGAACGAGTAGAAACCCTTGAAAAAATAAAGTTAACTTAATCAATATTTTTTTTTAAAAAAAAATCAGATTCACTTTACAAACACTAATTATGGGAAAGACAATGAATATCATTAAAACACGGGGAAAATGATAATTTTAAGACGAAAAAAAAAGATAGTGGAGTTATTTCCCATTGGAAGTTCTAAAGGAGCTATTAACAGTAGGAGAACTCCTCTTTTCTATGGTTATATTAAGCTTCGTCGTGTTGATGGTAATATAAAGATTCACAAGTTCATTGTTCAGAAGGATAAAGAAATAATATTCCCACCCAATGAAGCAGTGAAAATTCTCAGAAAACAAAATGTTTTTTTGATTGGTTCTGATCCAGACACTGAAGAATTACTAGATTCACTAAATATTAATTTCAAACACACACTTATCTGCAGACACTGCACATTTGAAGGATTTATCACCCTAATTGATAAGGAAAAATCATATAGTTACCATGGTGATTATCTCTGCCGTATATGTGCAGAAAACGAGATAAAACGAGAATTAAAATCTAGATCGTATGATTTGAGCACATTTCCCAGATTCAGGAAGATGCTGGATGAAACAGGAAATTTGGAACGGGTTTTAAGTGTTTTTGATCCACGTTTTGATCCTTTGAAGAATACAGAACTCACATTGTATGATAAAATAAGCACCGAAAATTCAATTAATCTTCCAGAAATACGAATAGATCATCTCGATATCCCTAAAAAACTTATAGACTCTTTTAAAAAACAGGGCACTCATTTGTTGCCAGTACAAGTTCTGGCAATTCAGGCTGGACTTTTGGAGAAAGAGAACCTACTGGTTGTGTCTGCAACTGCCAGTGGAAAAACACTCATCGGAGAGATAGCTGGAATACCAAAAGCCCTAACTGGTGGAAAACTCCTCTTTTTAACCCCTTTAGTTGCATTAGCCAATCAAAAATACAGGGATTTCAAGAAAAGATATGGAAAAATGGGATTAAATGTTTCCATTAGAGTGGGAATGAGCAGGATCAACGCCAAAGAAGAGATTATCATTCCTGAAGAAAATATCACTGATGCGGATATAATAGTGGGAACCTATGAAGGTCTGGATTTCCTCCTCAGAGCTGGTAAATCATCACATTTAAACAACCTAAAAACAGTAGTGATAGATGAAATCCACATGTTAGGGGATGATGAAAGAGGACCTCGACTTTGTGGTCTGATTCATCGATTAAAGACGCTTTTTCCCTCTGTGCAGTTAATAGGCTTGTCTGCCACTGTTGGAAATCCCCATGAAATTGCCGCAGAATTTGGTTTGAAATTGGTAGAATATCCGCAACGTCCGGTGCCACTGGAAAGGCATCTAATATTTGTCACCACAGAAGAGGAAAAAAATCACCTCTTAAGCCAGTTATCACGTGTTGAATACCAGAAAAGATCAAAAAAAGGATATCATGGTCAAAGTATCATTTTCACTAATTCACGTCGTAAAACTCATAGTATTGCGAATTATCTGGTTAGAAGGGGAGTTAAAGCAGCAGCATATCATGCTGGGTTATCTTATGTTAAGAAAAACAGGATTGAAACAGATTTTGCCAACCAAAAGTTGGGAGCAGTGGTAACCACTGCTGCACTGGCTGCTGGTGTGGATTTTCCAGCTTCGCAAGTTTTATTTGAGAGCCTTGTCATGGGAAATAAACGACTAACCGCAAATGAATTTTCTCAAATGTTGGGCCGTTCTGGAAGACCTGCATACCATGATCAGGGGAAAGTGTATCTTTTGCCTGAAGTTGGGAGAAGTTATGGGGATGAAACAGAAGAATCACAAGCCATGGAACTTTTAGCCAGTGAAGTAGAACCAGTGAAGGTTACTTATTCTGAGGACAGTCAACTGGAACAGTTCTTGGCTGATATATGCGCTGGGCGTGCTAACACATTCTCACAACTAATTAAAGATTATGAAAATGACGAATTCCCACTGGAACTTGAAGAAGCATTCAGCATCCTCTTAGATTATCATCTGGTGAATGAAAAAGACAACATAATATCGGCCACAAAGTATGGTAGAGCCGTTTCTACGTCCTTTTTATCCTATGGGGAGGCTGATTTCATCCGGCAAAATATGCTGAAGATGGATCCCTTGGATATTGCCCTGGAGTTGGAACCTTTTGATAATGCCTATCTTTCCAACAGAATCACCACCCAAATTGGTAGAATACTAAAAATAAACATGTCAACCCGTTTGTTTGCAGACAGCACCCTTGATATTCTCAGCTCCAGCAGTGCAATTTCCAAACTAGAACCCCATCTCAGGGAGCGTGTTATGAAACTTCAAATGGATTTTTATACTTGTAAGTGTAAGGAAAGACCATTTTGTGGTTGTTTCCAAAGGGAACTTTCCCGTAGAATTGTAAAAAAGAGACTCAACAGGAGGGATCCAGTTGAAATCAGCCGAAAACTCATGCGAGACTATGAAATCCATGCTTATGCTGGGGATATTTTCAGTTGGCTGGATTCCCTTATCAGAATGCTTGAAGCAGTGCGCAAGATAGCCAATGCTTACCGTAATAAAAAAGTTGTCCAGCAATCTAATCAGTTGATAAGGCAGATTGAAAACTGATTTTTTTTGATTAAACGAAAACAAAATTTGATCACTGTTTGTGAGTTTCTTTTTAAAGTATTGATGAATTAGTTGTAAAAATAGATTTAAATTACCCTTCCCAGTCTAATACAATTCCAAATGCACACAAGTAATATGTGATTATTTTTCAAGTAATCATTTGTTTTTTTAGTGTCGATTTTTAATAGATTTAGGATGATAATTAGTGAAAAATTGCTTGCTTAAACCTGAATGAATTCACATTATTGAAGTGCCATAATAAGGTTTATTAGGTTAAAATAGGGATTTAAACTAGATAGAATTGGCAAAAAGATGTGTTTCATTCTTAATACCTGAAAATAAAAGGAAGAAAATGGTAAAAGAGGTAAAAAAATGAGGTAATTAATTACCAAATTTACCATTGCTCCATCATATATTATCCCAAACTCAGCATATATATTTTTTCTAAAAAAAAAGTAAATTATTATTTTTCTACTAGAATTGGATGTCAATATTAAATTTAGAATTATCTCTATTGGGGGTGTTGATAGTCAAAAATGATGACATTTCTTGAAAAAAGTCTTAATGAATGTAGTAATGGGCCCGCTGGGATTCGAACCCAGGACCTCACGGTTATCAGCCGTGCGCTCTACCGCCTGAGCCACGGGCCCCATTTAATAGGATTACAGCTTTTAGAACAAGAATTTATATAACTAATTTAAAAACTGCAGGGGTAGATGCAAGATTTAGATTTCATCATATATAATCCTTGTGATGCTGATCGATTTTTAATTAAAATTTTATTGGATTTATAGCATTTCTCGGATAAGGTCGGCGGATCAGTTATTTTTTTATTCTTATTTACATAGAAAAATGTCAGATTTATTAACTAATATTGATTCGAGTTCTTTTAAGCAGGTTTCAAAATCATGGTTATTTAATATTATCAGATTACAGCCTAAACATGCCGAAGCACTGACCATGGCAAATCTTAACGTCTTAACATGCTCATGGAGTCTATTTTGTCCCTGTATAATTCTCTTTTTTAGTGGATCAGCACGTATCCTCTGGATAATATCCTCATATGCCGATTCAATAATGATTATAATATCCGGCTTTATGATTTTGAAGGGTAGCGAAATTAGATAACCCTCCCTAAAGTGATCTAAACCATGAAGGTCTAAAAGAATATTTTTTTGATCTTTAATCTGCAGTGCCGCTTTTTTCCATATATCGTGTTGAATTGTAAGATCTAAACTGAACATTTCAGGGAGGGTAGTGGCTAAATCTCTACTGTGGGCTATTTCCAACATCACCATTCCATAGTTCACGTGCTGATATTTGGAATTTTTAGAAACAGCTGTGCATAGTGAGGTTTTTCCTGTTCCAGGAACTCCCACTACGGCAACTCGCTCCCATGGTCTCATTTTAAACACAACTTGTACTGAGACCTTTCAAGACAAAAAAAGGATAATTATTTATTCACCATTTCATTAATGGCATCAGCCATCATATGGCCTTCAATTTCGATCTCTGCTTTATCTATTCCTTCCACTTTTTCAGCAGCAACTCGAGCTTGCATTGCCATATTAGCAGCACTCATGCAACCGGGATTTGTTGGTTTTATTACAATTTTAGCAGTTTTATCCTTTTCACTTGCCTGAATATCTGCCACAAGTCCCATTTCCACAATACTGATGCCCATGTGGGGATCAGCCACTTGGCCAAGAGCTTCTCTAACCTTTGCTATTAATTCTTCGCTCATAATCATACCTCGAAATTGATTTTCGTATATTATACACCATTTGATACGGTTATAATTTAAAATCACTCTAAAAAACATTCATACAAATTAAATAAAGACATTTTTTTATTTCCATTTATGGTATTTATAGTTATTCATAAAAAAAGTCCACAGACTATTGGCTTAATCTGTGCCTTACCCGCACAGCAACACCTTTTTCTCCCCTTTTCATCTCTTCACCAGACATGATGGCCTTTCCAACACCAACAACTTCTCCATTTCTAATGATAACCACTTCATCTTTTGGGATTATTTGGGGATAAGCATCAACCACTCCTGGTGCAAAAAGGGTGTTAGTCTTCAGAGCAAAATCGATTTCAACCCAGTTAACACCAACATCATTCAATAACATGCCACCTTTAATATTAAGGCTGTAAAGGCCGTTATCATGATGTAACACAGCAATTTGTTCATTTTGATGCATCAAACGCCGGTCAAATCTTCCTATCAATTTATAATCGGATGGTATTAGTTTGTCTGCTTTTTTTGTATTAAACTGATATCTTGCAATTGATCGGAGCATATGGGTACGTCTTTCCCGACTTTTGAGTTTACCATATTTTTTAACTTCCATTTTAAGGTTTTGCATGGATTCAGAAGAAGTGGCTCTACCATCAACACAAGTAAAAATGGCATCAGGCAGGTATTCTTGACATACTGTCAAGTAACCATGTGTCACATGGGCTATGACTTTTTTATCTTGAACATATTCAGCTAAACATTCCCCAGTGACAGTAATCTCTTCCTGTGACCAGTCACCAACAGTGGAAACATCATAAGACTGGATAGGATAGGTGTTTTCCATTTCTCTTGGGCAAACTCCAAATGGCGATGTTAAAATAGCTTCCTGAAGGCCTCGGGTGGCTTGGGTGAAAATTCGATGAGATTTACTTGATGAATATGGTTTCCGCATGCTACAGGGCAGTACCACCACCACTTCTCCCAGAGGTTCTAACAGTCTGATGCGCTCTCTCCAACGGCGAGCTTCAGGCCGGTGGAGTGATGTTTCAATGGTGCAAAGTACTTTGATCATTTGTGTTTTTCCCCTTTTTTTCGTTCACGGAATTTAATAGAAAAATGAGCTCCTTGACTTCCATCAACCTCTATCTGGCCATGAATTTGATCAGTTAAGCTATGTATTAATCGTAAACCTAACGAATCACTATTTTCTATTTTAAAATTAGAAGGCAATCCTTTACCATTGTCTTTCACTTCAAGTAACAATTCACCATCTTCTTCTTTCCTGAAATTCACGTTAATTGTTCCTTTTTGGTTCTCTGGAAAAGCATGTTTCACAGAGTTGGTTAACAATTCATTGATTATAAGGCCTACTGGGATGGCAGTATCAACATCTAACATTATATTTTCCAAATCTAACACCAGATCTACATTGTCATGGTTAGATAGGTGAATGTTGGAAAGATCTCGCGATAACTCCTCAATATATTCTTTCATGTTAAGCAGTTTAAGATTTCCAGAACGATACAGCTTTTCATGTATGAGGGCCATGGTCTTAACCCTGCTTTGGCTGTCCTTAAAAATCGCCCTGGCAGATTCATCCTCAATGTAACGAGATTGCAAGTTAAGGAGACTTGACATGATAGTTAGATTGTTTTTCACTCGATGATGAATCTCTTTCATCAGCATATTTTTATCTTTAAGTGCTTTCTTGAGATCGTTTTCCATCTTAATACGTTGGGTGATATCCCTGGCAACATGCACGCTACCCACTATTTTTCCTTCTTCATCTTTAATAGGGGATACAGTCACCAAGAAAAAACCTCCAAGGTTATCCTCTTGAATTTCGGCTTTGTGCTGAGCACCATCAACCAGTAGTAAAGTATGTGGGCAGGTGTCAATGGGACATCTGGTTCCGTGAACCATTTCATAACAGTGTTTTCCAATGGCTTTTTCTGGTGAAACTCCCATACTGTCTGCCATTGCCTGGTTAACTTTCACCACCCGGTGTTCGGTGTCCATAATGGTTATCAGATCAGGAAGGGCATTGAATGTTCTATCCCATTTCTTGTTAGCTAATAAAAGAGTTTTTTTGATACTTTCACATTCTAAAAGCTCTTCAGCATCTTTTTTGTCCAAATTACCATCCGCCAATATAATAATCCATTTTTAGACAATAGTTTTATTATTATTTTTAATTTATTACTTAGATTAAGTTAATTATAGATTATAATTTAATTTATAAATATTGTTTCTTTTACAGGGAGAATTTAGTTCTGATAATTGCCATCCAACCATTTAACATGGGTGATCATTGCGGTTTCCCTGTTTAAACTTATTAAATCATCGTTATCCAAAAGGTTAACATCATTTTTACCTACCATACGGGTAATGGCAGCTATTTCTTCTGTGGAAATATTAATGAAATTGGAAAGATTTTGAATACCCTTTTGGACATCTAACTGTTCCATTAGTTGAGGGTTTTGAGTTGTTACTCCAGTTGGGCATAATCCACTGTAACAAACACGGTATTGTTGACAGTTCATAGCTATTAGTGCTGATGTTCCTATATAAATTGCATCTGCACCTAAAGCAAGGCATTTAGCATAGTCTGCAGAATTCATCAATCCCCCTCCTGCAATGAGACTAAGTTTGTCACGAACTCCCATTTTTTCAAGTTTATCATGGGCACGGGGTAGAGCAGCCAGTATGGGAATTCCCATATTGTCTTTCACATAGGTATCAGTGGCCCCAGTACCTCCACCAAAACCGTCCAGGGAAATAAAGTCAATTCCTGCCTTCGACAAGATTTTAACATCTTTTTCCACATTTCCACACCCAATTTTCGCCCCTATGGGAATTCCTTTGCCAAGTTCCCTTAGCCATTTAATTTTTTCTTCCAATTGTTGGGGGTTGGTGATATCAGAGTGGTGAGCTGGGGAGTAAGCTGATTCGCCCTTTTTAAGACCGCGAATTTCTGCCACTTCATTGGTAATTTTTTCAGCAGGCAGATAACTTCCTTTACCTGGATAAGCTCCCTGACCAAACCTTATCTCCACAGCACCAGCAGATTGGAGTAGTTCTTCATCAAAACCAAAACGTCCAGTTGAATATTGCACTATCATCAATTCAGGGGAAGATTTTCTTTCCTCCTGAAGCACACCTCCTTCTCCAGTGTTAAATCCAATATTCATGTTGGATGCTGTTTGGGATATAACCAGGCGCACATTCTTGGAAACTGCTCCAAAACTCATACCCGAGATCATGATGGGTGAAGATATTTTCAAAGGTTTTTTGGAGTTAGGCCCGATAATTATGGATGTATTAACATGTTCCTCTTTGTTTAGAGGTGTTTGTTCAATTTGTGCTGGTAAAAAATGGAGATCATCTAGTTTGTGGGGAATTTCCTTCAAAGAACCCATGGCAGATATCAAACTTTTTCCAGTGATTTTATCCTTGATTTCGACTATTTTTTCATAAAAATCAGGGTCTTCCTCATCATATTTCCGGCGCATGAATGTTTTGTTTTTCCCCACTTCTTCTAGGCAACAGTAATAAATATTTTGCAGATTGTACTCATAATATAGGGGGCAACTGTTGCAGATACAACCGTTAACAGGGATTTCACATTTACTAGCTCCGATACTACAATAAAGAACTTCATCCTTGCAGTTTTGGGAGTAGCTGGGACAGAAAGTGCATAGACATTTTGCTCTATTTTCTGCTGTGTTTTCAATTCCATTTTCATGTGATGAATCAGGATTCATTTGACTGCCTCCATAACCATATTAAAAAATTAGTTTTCCTATTTATTTTTATATCTCCAATTCTTGCTTCCATCTAATTTTAGATTATAGTTCTTATTTCATGTTAATCTTTCCTTGAATGTTCCAGTAATTATTACGCTTAACCTCTATTCTAGGTAGCCAAACTATTTTCACTAAATTACATTATACATCTTAAAAGTGCAAGTAATTGTTCATGGAAGAATTTAAACATCAATCAATCCAATAGGACATGGAAAAATTAGGGACTACATCGATTCATTTAATTTGCCTCTGGGACAATTTCCAGAAACTCCCTAAAAGAAGGACCAACAGTATCCATGTAATTGGAACCCATAGAACAGAAAATCAACTAATATCTACCAATCAATTCCATTATTCTCACTTTAAACAAATGACACGAACATTAAATGGTTTAAATTGCTATTTTTCCGTAATTTCTATTCTTATAGTAGTATTTTTGGATAAAAAAAATAGTTTATTCCTACTGAAAAATAATATTTTTAAAAGAAAAAAAGGTTTAAAAAAAATAAGTAATTTTTTTTTAAAATCTTTAGAACAACTTACCCAACTTTAAAAGGGCTTTTGGTGAGATTTTAACCAGTTTTCTAATCATTTCTGCAGTGTTAATTGATTCAAAGTCACTGTCTTGGAATGCTTCTGCAATCTGATCTAATTCCTCATCAGAAAGACTTAAAAGATAATTTTTAGCCTTTAAATATTTTTCAAATGATTTGCCAACTTCATTTTCACAAAGTTCTTCATATATTTCAAGACTTTTCTTGGAGTAATCACCTTCAATTACAGCTTGTGCAGCTACTTGTCCAGCAATTCGACCTCCTAGCATTCCACTAATAATACCTCCGCCTGTCAGCGGGTTTACCATACTTGCCGCATCTCCAGTGACCAGAACATTATCAGTTACTTTTTTCTTGAGTAATCCACCAACCGGATCTCCACCAACATTGATTTCAACTGCCTGAGCATTCTTAGTGGCAGAGTTATTCTTTACAAACTCTAAAAGGTGTTCATAGGCACTTTTATCAGTCATGGTGGTTAAAACCCCCAGACCCACGTTAGCTATGTCATCGCCTTTAGGGAATATCCAAGCATAACCTCCTGGAGACACACTACCAAAGTAGAATTCTATGCAGTCTGGTTCTTCCATCTCAACTCCGGCCATTTCAAACTGGGCACAAGATTCCATATCTTTAGGTTTAAGAGAAGTTCGAAGCCCAGCCCATCTACCAACCCTGGATTCAGGACCATCAGCAGCTATCACAATCTTAGCCTTGATTTGGAATTCTTCACCCATTCTCTCAGCAGTAACCACCATTTGGCCATTTTCTCTCCGCATACCAGTAGCCAAGGTTTTGATCATGATTTGTGCACCAGCACGACCAGCATCCATGGCCATGTATTTGTCAAAGACTTTACGTTCCAGAATATAACCTGCTTCAGGGAGTTTAACTTTATCCTCAGTAAGGTTCACTGCAATTCCTTTAGGAGAAACCATACGGATTCCACTTGCTTCTTTAGTCACCCAACGTTCAGATGGTTCAATCCCTAATTTTTTAAGTCCTTCTTTAGACACACCTTCGGCGCATCTTTTGGGAGTTCCTATCTCAGATTTTTTATCCATTAAAATAACGCTAGAACCAGCCATGGCAGCGTGTTTTGCAGCAGTTGAACCTGCAGGACCGGCCCCTATAACCAAAATATCAGTTTCAATCATATTAATCATCCCCTTTTTCCAGGGCCTGCACTGGACATGCCTTAACACATATTCTACAGTCTTTACAATTTTCTTCGTTGAAATTTAAGCTTATTTCGCGTACTTCAATGAGGTTACGAGGACATACACCTGCACATTCTCCGCAATACATACACCATTCCTTAACTATCATATTATCAGTCTCTTATTGGTATTTTAAAAAAATTAACTAATTAGAATTTTAATTGAAAAAATTATTTAATTCATAAGTATTATCAAACATTTTGCTTTCTTACTTATAGTTTTTACTTTTTTTTAAACTTTTTCCCTATTCACAGTAGAATATTAATCTTTTTTTTTTTTATAAGTATGAAACACAATATTAATTGAGAACAACTAAACATCCATTTTCCCACTGGAATTCTTAGTATTAAATTTAGGGGATTTAAACTAATTATTCATCCTTTTTCTTTTCATCTTCAGGGGATTTGAACACATAACCACAATTACTACACGAAAAAGACTGTGTTGTTCCAAATGCATGATGTTCCCTATCTAATCTCCTTCTAAGAGTTTTATCCATAGAACCACATTTAGGGCATTTTTCATTAAGTTTTCCTAGATTCATAAATCTTGTCTCCTCACAATTAATAGGACATGTTTATTCTGTTAATAGATATAATATTTGGATTCATTCAGTTAAGTTACAGTCATAATGTTGGGACTGGTTATATTGGTATCGTTTTCTTTAGTTTTGTTTTGAGATGAATTATCCGAAGACTTTGAAGTCTGATTCGTATCATCTGATGCTGTCTCATTGGTTAAATTATGATATTTAAAAAAAGAGTAATTGGTTGAATCCTGGTGCTGTTTGTCCAAATCAGCGAAGTAACCAAGGGCAGCTATGCCTACAATTAAAATTAGCCCCATAACCATTGGTGTGTTTTTCTTCATTTTTATCTAATCTCACTGTTTGGTGTTTAATATTTATTTTTAAGAGGGTTTGAGCATAATAGACATTATTCCATTTTTTGTTTTTTTATCCATACTTGATGCATCTGCTGCCATTCCCAAACTGGGGCCCAGCATTTCTTTGGTAGCTCGCTTGGTAATCTCCTTGAAAATCATCTTATAGGCAGCACAGTGTGGGTCTACTCCATTTATTTCTGCCTTACCTGTTTTTTCATTGATTGTAAGGGCATTATATGGACATCCTCCTCTGCAGAATTTAATATAATTGCATCTTTTACATTCTGAGTCCACGTAATCTTTGAAGCCGTGAAGCAGCTTCCAAGAATCAGACTGTGCTAAATCTTCCATACTGGGATGATCTTTCACATTTCCCATAACGTATTCCGGCATTCCAACGAAACGGTAGCAGGGATAAATATTTCCATCAGGACCCACTGCGAATGTGTCCCCCATGCAGTCCACAAAGGTGCAAACAACTCCTCTACGCGTGAAAACACATTTTGCAAGGTGATCAATGTTTTTAAGTTCGATTCTATCCATGTTTTCCAAGTACTGATCCAGCAGGTAAATTAAAAGTTCCCCATATTCTTCAGGGGATAAAGCCCATTTTTCAGGGTTAGCACCACGTAATGATGGTAAAGCAGGGTGTAATTTAAGGTTCAAACCATTTTCCAGGAAAAAATTGAAAATATCTTCCTTGTATTGGATGGAATACGAGGTGAAGGTCGATATGAAGCTAACTTGCAAATCATGATCCTTTGCAATTTCATAACCTTGCATTGTCTTCTGATAGTATCCTTCTCCCCTCTGCAAGTCATTAAGTTCTTCCGGACCATCCAGACTGGAACCAATGGGAATTTCATATTCTTTAAATAATTCTGCCAGTTCAGGTGTTAAGTACCATAAATTGGTTTGAATAGCAAAAGCTGGCTTAAGATGTACTAATTCATTGGTTAGGAGTGGTAATGATTCTTTAAAAAATTCATATCCTGCCAGTAATGGTTCTCCACCATGGAAGGTGAAAGTAACTGGTTCATTTCTGAAGTTTTTAAGCCATTCTACTACTTCTCTAATTATGTCAACATCCATTATTGGGGAACTTTCCTCAGAACTCCAGCAATACTCACAGTTGGAAGGACATCCCAAGGTAGGAACCAGCATCACATGAAAAGCCATAAAAATTCACCATATTTTTTCTAAGATAACTCTATAAACAATAATTTGATACAATGATCAATTTTTAATCTTATAATTCTAATTGGTTTATGTTTTTTATAATAATTGTCATTTTTTTCCAGATATCCTCAGATTGTAAAGTACTGTTAATATATATGAATAACATGATATCAAACTTAAAATTATCAAAACAGCCCTAGAAAAATCCATATTTTACTTACTTCCAAGAATCTTCCCAAACTATTATCAAATAATAAACTATTAATTACCTCCCTTAACAAGAAAAAAAAGTAACTATTCATATTGTCTCGGTATTAGAGGTTTGGTTGTAGATTTATATTATTATAACAGTTGGGGATGGCTTAAAAATAAATTTAAATTAATACTTAAGTGAAGATTATGAATGCCCAAAATCAGGAAAAAAACCTTGATGCAGTTTTCCCTGGAAGGGAACTTTACTCGGTAAGGGAATCTTACTGGATTTTCCATGCAGGAATTCGAACCATAAAATACATGTTCAATGCAAAAAAAAGCAAAGAATTAAGCTCTAAATTCATCGAAAGGCTAATGCTAGCAGTGACTGAAGTGAATGACTGTGCAATATGTTCTTATGCCCATACTAAAAGGGCACTTGAAAGTGGAATGAGCAACGAAGAAATTCAGAAGATGCTCTCTGGTGTTATGGAGGATGTTCCCAGATATGAACTTGAAGCAGTCCTCTTTGCCCAACACTATGCAGACACCAGGGCAAAACCCACCCGAGAATCATGGGAGCGTATTATAGAAATCTATGGTGCATCTCAAGCAAAAGGAATACTTGGCACCATACGTTCCATCATGATTGGAAATACTTATGGCATTCCTTGGAGTTCTTTTTTCAACAGATTACAAGGAAAACCTGATCCGAGAAGTAGTTTAAAATATGAGTTAAGTATGATGTTAAGCACGCTTTTAACACCATTGGCTTTTATTCATGCACTGATATCTGGTTTACTCCAAAAACCCTTAATAAATTTTTAACGTGTCTTTTTTATGAAGCAGACATACTGTTTTTGACAACATACTTCCTGTTTAAACCCATATTTCCAGGATTATAATTCACCTTCCAATAGCTAAACCTATTAACATCTTTTCAAGGTTAAATAATCCAACTAACTTATTTTCAAAGTGAATAACAGTGTCTACATAAAAAAAACAGTAGGTAAAGAATTATTAATTATTTTCCCAACATGGCAATGAATTACATTGGCGCCTTATTTTTTAGTGTTTTTTGCTGGAAATAATGTATTTGTAGGTGTGATGAGAAGATAAGACAAAATGGAGCATCGCTTCAGTGTATTTTCTAGCAGCATCAACATCGTTTAAATCATAATTTTTCAAGGAAATGGCTGTATCGAATTTTTTTCGTGTTTCCTTTTCTAAAACGCTTTTTAAGAAATTTATAGTATCCTCTGGGTCTTCTTTTTCAATGTCTTTTTCTGCCCGATGCACAACTGGCCCCCAATCCAAACCCGCTGGTTTAAGGCCAGTGTAGGATGCTCCTTCACCTTCACGATGCAACCGCACTGCATTTTCAAAAAACCAGAGGTCCGCAACCTCTGCTGCGTCTTCACCCAATTTTCTGGCCTTAAGTGTCTTTTTAAAATATCTGTTTAGCTTTTCTTCTGCATTTTTAGGTACAAAAGGAAGTACATAATTCACATTCATAGCATCTAAAGCCTTTTTACAAGCAGTAACTACCGGTCCATCTAGAGTATCGCAATGGGGTGCCATCTTAAATAACCTCCATGTTCTGTAATTTAATAATTAATATTATAGAACAAGACAAAAATGTTTTCGGATTCTTAAAATCTCAAATACTATTTTTAATTACTCTGGTCAGGGGATTTAGACGTGTTATTAGACTTTAATCTGGGTGGGGTTGAATTTGCAAGGTTTGCTAAACCCATCAGTTAAGGCATTAGTTTTGGTGGTGTGATATAATCTGCAGCACACTTTAAATCCTGAATAATCAACATCCTTTTATTAGGCAGTGTTTTGTGGATTTTATTAGTTTCAAGTCTTTCTTTTTGACTGTTTAGATTAATTTATGTAATATCATTGATATTAACTACTTCTAGTTATTATTACCTTCATACTCGAGAAATAAGTTAATTTTAGCAATATTATATCATGTTAGTACCATGGAGTCATTATGCTTTTTTGATTATTTTTCTTCTGATAGACTTTAAATAACGGTGTAATACCCAAAATATGGGCCTAGTTAAAATTTATTTGAAATCATCTTCAGCTTTCCACATACCACTACTTTTTGTCCAATTTCTATGGTAAGTAATTGAAGACTTTTCACCTCTTATAGAACTATCCGTTACTGTCAAGTGGACTTCAGCTGCAGTGTCAGATGCCATATTCACGACAATAAGCTTCTCAATTACAGGCGTGTATAGTTCTGCATTAAGTAGATTTTACAAAACTATCGATTGCACTTAAAAATTCCGGGTCTTTTTCTAATGCCAAAAATTTTTCAAGCTGGGCCTTTTCTTCAGCACTTACTGGTTCAGTTAACACCCTATCGGGTTGAGTAGAACTATTATCAGAATATGAAAAAACCGATGCCATGGCTGCGTAAACTAAGAAACCAATTGCTATTAAACCAAGTATTTCCCACTTATTTAAATCCAATATTATCGCCCAGCCATAATATTGAAACGCATATTTTCTAAAAAAATTATTCTGGCCCGTAAGTACTAAGAATAGCACCAACACGCACTACATTAAATAAAATAAACACAAGAATAATTCCAACAACAACCATTGCATATTCAAATTTGTTGCTGGTTCTTTTTTTCACGGCCACTGCTATGATTCCGCTAATTATGCCAATGAACAAGAATAGTAAGAAACCTGAAATCGCACTGCCAATGTATAAAAAATAGGTTAGGGATCCTAATATCGTGTTGAAATTAGCCATTTGTATGCTTGTTAGATTTGGTGATAAGAAAACGACCAAAGGAATTGATGTAAGTCCAGCTATGCTTGTTGACAGTCCTCCGTACAATATTCCATTACGATACCTGATTTCCACTAGATAAACTGCAATGAATGCACCTATTACTGGTGCTATTAATCCCATTTTTGGTAAATATAATCCACTTAATAAGGCAATTACAAATGCAACCACAAATCCAACAATAACAACCTTCCAATTTAACTTCATTTTCCAACCAGCCGCACCAATGCCTCCAAAAATTGAGCCCACAATGGAACACATGATTAATGTTTCAATGAGTGCATAAATCTCTGAGATAATAACTGCACTTGATGAAGCCTCCGGAGGAACAATTAAACCGTAGATGATTGAAACTGCCGATAATATTATGGCTGTAATAATGCCCATCAATATTCCATTTTTTGCTCCATCCACACAAGTTTCTCCGACCATATAACCGGTTAATAGAGCACCGATTATGAATCCAACGTATATTCCATAAGAAATAATCGGAGAAAAAATCAATAAAAACGAAGATAAAACTCCTAACACTATTGCTGTAGCAGAACCTGCCATTACTGCCTTCCAATTAATATTTTTCACTTTAATTACTTTCCTAAAATTATTACTTGTTAAGATGGGATCTTTTCAGTAATATATTTAAAATTAATTATCATATGAATTAAAGCCTAAGTTTTATAAATTTGTCCAATTCAACCCTAAATTCAAAACTCCTTCTACACACTTCATAACCTCAAAAGAAAATGAACTAAAACTTAATCCTTTCCTAACATTTTATTATTTATCTAACAATCTTCATAATGGTACCATTGGGGTTTTGTTCCTTTTTGGTTATTTTTCTTCGGAAAAACTTAAAAACACGCCGTAATACCCAAAATATTTATATAATCATAAGTGACAAATAATGATAATTAAATTTTAGAGATTTTCTATTTACTTCTTTTTGTTGGTTGGGTTTGAAGTGTTTTGTTGTGTTTTATTCTTTTTTAGCTATGGTTTTTTGTTTTTTTTCCTTTTTTTTT
>DALO01000002.1:354198-354481 GCA_002496805.1 Methanobacterium sp. UBA353
TTTTGTTTTTTTTCCTTTTTTTTTACCTTTGTTTTCTAGGGTTTTTTTTTGGGGAAGCGTTCGTTAGGTGGTGTTTTTTATTTTAAGGGTTCTTAGTTGGGGTAGGTTGTATGAGAAGTAGGTGAATATGTTTTTGGTGTGGTTTTGAATGGTGTTGGTTAGGAGTGTGTGGCTGGAGTGGAATATTTTTTTTGATTACGGTGTAAGGGCGTTCTTCGGGTGCTCTTTTATGTGTTATTCTTTTGTTTTGCATTTTATCTCTTATTGTTGGGGGGGGGGGGGG
>DALO01000002.1:354649-355100 GCA_002496805.1 Methanobacterium sp. UBA353
GGGGGGGGGGGGGGGTGACCTCTTGTGGTGCGGTTCATAGTGGTGTTGTATCCTTTGCAAGATGCTTCGAAGTATCCGCGATCTTGATAGATGATTTCTCCCTGTTGGGAGGGGTCTATTTGACTATCATGAACTGATGCTGTAGTGGTTTTGAGTTGTCTTATTAAACCATGATTGATGTCAGATTTGGTGTGTAATTTGTAGCCGAAATGTGATTTTCCACCTTTTTTGGTTTAGGTTCCATCTTTGTTGCGATGGGTTTTAGTACTTGGCCCTTGTGGTTTGTCTGCTTTTTTATGACCAGGATCGGCCGTTATGAATGTTGCATTTTGAATCACGCTTTCGTTAACTTTGAGACCTTTAATGTCCGTTTGTTTTTGCAGTTCTTCTCATATTTCTTTATTTTTCCCTGTTTGAGTTAGGCGTTCTTTGAAAGCCCAGACCGTTGCAC
>DALO01000002.1:355241-355573 GCA_002496805.1 Methanobacterium sp. UBA353
CTTTGAAAGCCCAGACCGTTGCACGGTCTGGTATGATTTCTGGGAAGTTTAGAAACTTTTTGAAAGATATGCGGTCTGTTGCTTGTCTTTTTAGTTCTTGATCTGATAATCCATACCATGATTGCTAAACCAACATTTTATTCATGATAATTTCATCATTATTAGGCTTACCACTACGTTCAGTTCGATTATCATATATTTCTCTGATGATCGGTCGAAAAATCTCCCAATCAATAAGAGGTTCAACTTCTGCAAGCTTATCACTCAACTGTTTAACTCTTTCATATTCTTTGTTCATCAGATAATCATCAAACGACTTCATAATACTCTTA
>DALO01000002.1:355729-507116 GCA_002496805.1 Methanobacterium sp. UBA353
CAAACGACTTCATAATACTCTTATATATCTAATAAGATATAGATTTATCGTAATCATGATATTAACTCATCAAACAGAGAATAACATAAACCATCAAACATAAAACCAAAAAAAATCAAAAAGGTTTATAGAAGTTCTCTATATTATGTTAGTTGGGAATGTTGATTTAATCATATATCTCCAGATTTCATTTTTTTTTTGGGTTAGCGTTTGTCCTACTAATTTATATATTTCATAATTTAGAATATTATTATCTCTAAGCAATATTTCTTGCTGTGAGGAGAGTATATTTTTTGTTGAAAAATTAAATTTTTTTATTTATTATCAGGCATGAAGGAGGTGAAAAAGATTAGAAGACAAGATAACCTCAAAACGCATAACAAAATTCTTATTTCACTAATGCTTTTAATCCTGACCTTGCTTTTTTCTGTAACTGCAGTTTCCGCGGAGCCCGGTGTCATCTACGTTAATAACGATACTGGTAACGACACTTGGGACGGGCAAAGCCCCACTTGGGATGGTACCAGCGGACCGAAACTCAGCATTGGTAACGCTGTAGGAACCGTGACCACAGGTGGAACAGTGAACATAGCAAACGGGATCTACAAAGGAACAGGCAACCGGGGAATGACCATCACTAAAAACATGAACATCATCGGTGAAAGCCAATCTGGCACCGTAATTGACGGCGAACAACAAAACAAAATATTCACCATAAGCAGTGGCGTTACAGTTACTATACAAAACCTGACAATCACTAACGGAATTGCAACTTATAATGGTGCTATCTACAATACGGGTAATTTGACCGTGACTGACTGTGCCTTCACAGGTAACACAGCAACCGATTATGGTGGTGCTATCTCCAATATGGGTACTTTGACTGTGACTGGTTCAACATTCAACAATAACAAAGCAAATTGGAGTGGTGGTGGTGCTATCTACAATGATGGTACTTTGACTGTGACTGGTTCAACATTCAACAATAACACAGCAACCACTGGTTATGGTGGTGCTATCAGAAGTGATGATGATTTGACTGTGGTTGGTTCTACCTTCACAGGTAACACAGCATCTTATGGTGGTGCTATCTACAATTTTGGTGGTGGTACTTTGACTGTGACTGACTCTACCTTCACCGAAAACACAGCAAATCATGGTGGTGCAATCTACAATACGGGTACTTTGACTGTGACAGGCTCTACCTTCACCGAAAACACAGCACCTAACTATGGTGGTGGTGCTATCTACAGTTATCATGGTACTTTGGCTGTGAGTGATTCTACATTCACAGAAAACACAGCACAGTATGAGGGTGGTGCTATCTATAATAACGGTGGTACTGTTACAGTAAATGGATCTACATTCACAGAAAACACTGTAACTGGTAGTGGTGGTGCTATCACCAATTACGATGGTTCTTTAACTGTAAATGACTCTGCTTTCATCGAAAACTCTGCTACTGGTTCTGATGGTCTTGGTAGTGCTATCTACAGTAATAGTGATTTAACTATAACCAATTGTACTTTCACTGAAAACACTGCACGTTGGGGTGCTATCTTTAATGGTAGTAACATGACTGTGAATAATTCTACTTTCACCAACAACACTGCAAAGGGTTGGAGTGGTAATGGTGGAGCTATCCACAATACGGGCGATGCTAATGTAAATGGTTCTACATTCAACAATAACAAAGCAATCGGTACAGATGAACTTGGTACTGGTGGTGCTATCTACAACTGGGGTACTTTGACTGTGATCGGTTCTAACTTCATAGAAAACACTGCAACGGACTTTGGTGGTGCTATCTACAATTATGGTGGTGCTTTGACAGTGACTGACTCCACCTTCACCGAAAACACAGCACAAAATGGTGGTGGTGCTATCTACAGTTATTATGGTACTTTGGCTGTGAGTGATTCTACATTCACCGGTAACACTGTTACAACTGCAGGGGGTGCCATCTCCAATACTGGTGGTACTTTGACAGTGACAAGTTCCACATTCACTAACAATTCTGCACTTAATGGTGGTGCTATCTTTAATTATGGTACTGGTTACGTTAATTTCTGCAGAATCGTTGAAAACACCGCAACAAATGGTAAAGCCATCTACAATTATGGGGGCAATGTGGATGCCACCAATAACTGGTGGGGCTCCAATGAGCCAAATTTCAGCAGCCTTATATATGGTGGTTCTGTGACTTTTGACCCGTGGATTGTGCTTACTGTAACTGCTGATCCTACAACTGTTAACAATGGCAGTACATCACAGGTTGCAGCCGATTTAAACCATAACTCAGCGGGTGAAGACATTTCAAGTCAGGGCCATGTCCCAGACGGGATACCAATAGTATTTACAGCTACACAGGGAACAATTAACCCAGCATCCGAAACTTTACTAGATGGCAGTGCAGCATCCACTTTCACTGCAAACGGTGCAGGTACTGCTACTGTTACAGCTACAGTTGACGGCCAGCCAGTTTCAGTCAATATTGGCATAACATCGGCTAAACTAGAAACCCAGTTAACGGTACCTGACCAGGCTGGTGTTAAGGGTGGAACTGTGGATTTAACTGCAACCTTAACCGATGTTAACTACAACCCAGTCGTTGGTAGAGAAGTTACTTTCAAAGTAAATGGTTCTACTGTGGGAACGGCAACTACAGATAGCAATGGGACAGCCACACTACAATATACTATCACACAAAACAAGGGAAACTATGATATCACCGCTACCTTTGCTGGTGATGATGGATACCTGGATTCTGTAGGTGCTGGTGTTTTAACTGTTGATCCGTCTGCTGGTTTGTATTTGAACCTCACGGTTAGCAATACTAACCCTGCTGTAGGTGAGACTTTTGTTATAACCTATAAACTGGGTAATTACGGGCCAGACAATGCAGAAAACGTTACCATAACATTCCAGGTACCTGAAGGACTGGAATTTGTGGGCATTACTGTAGACAGCGGAGTATGGACTTACGACCCATCCATTAGGACGGTTACCTGGACCCTGGATAACGTACCAGTAGGAGATCCCTACCTCTATCTTACAGTTAAAGCATTAAACAGCGGACAGTTTATCATAACGCCAACCATAGCTTCAGACACCTACAACTGGAACTCAGGGGATGTCCCTGCACTAGTTATCAACGTAGAGGCATCATCAGAGGGTGACGATGATGATCCAGAAAACACAGCAAAAGCAGCAACAGAAACAGTACCCATGCAGAAAACAGGAACACCACTCATTGGAATAGTTCTAGCAATCCTCATGGTACTAGGAGGATTAATCTCCACCAAAAAACACTAAAAAAACCCCCCTTTTTCTTTTTTTTTTTTTATTTATCTGGGGTATTGGTTCAATTTGTACTTTCGAAATATTTTTATTAAAAATGAGGATTATTTATTTTGGGTTTAAACTCCTTGTAATAATATATTGTTTCTTCTACAGGATTCATCTAAAAAATCTTGAAGTATTACACCAGACCACCATATTTAAACTTGATTAGTACAAAAAAAACGCCTAATACCATAGATTTAAATATAAATTATAATAAATAATAATTATAAATTGTAATAAATGTGCCATCTTTAAGGATGTTTTTGATATAAAAAATATTAAAAAATTATTAATTAATTGTGGCAGTTATTTAAAAATATATCCTCTTAGACAAAAACTGTTAAAAGAATTAAAAGATGAGGTTTAAGGCTTTTTTTGTGTAGGTTGAATTTTTTGTTGTATAATATCTGTTTTTTTGTAATTTTGTTCAAATTTTTATGTCGGAAGTTGAATTTCCGCATATTGTTTCCGGCATAAGTTAATATAGTTTCATCTACAACATATCTAATGTGATATGCGAACAAAATTGCCATTTAAGATAAATATCTGGATGTGTAATAAATTGTTCACATTATCCACTTCAATTACATGATACTATGAATTAAAAACTGTAAAAGGAGGTGAAAACGATAACAAAAAAACTAATAAAGCTGACATTAGCACTTGCATTCATCTTAATATGCATTGGAACAGTATCAGCAGCAACTGCCGATGAAAACATCACCATATCAGATACTCCTGTTCTAGAAACTGAAGAAACCCTACAGGAGGTTAGTATCAGTGGTAAAGTGGAGAAGTGTTCCGATGGAAACCCATTCCCCGGAGTAACGGTAACCACTACCAGTAGCGGAGAAACCATTTCAACCACTACCAACACCGCCGGTACATATTCTCTGAAATTTAAAAGCAGTTCAACCAATTTCCAAGTAACCGCCAGTGCACCAGGACACCAACCATCCACTCAAGAAGTAACTGTACTTCCTGGAGAAGATAATAACTACCAGCAAACAGCCAACTTCAAATTAGGTATGGACACAGTCTACGTCGCCACAACAGGAAGTGATGCAACTGGAGATGGTACCGACGCTAACCCTTACCGAACCATCGCAAAAGGAATAACCGAAGCAAACCCTGATGGTACAGTAAATGTTGCTGATGGAACATATCAGGAACACCTTATCCTCGATAAGAATGTTAACCTGGTAGGAACCAGTCAAACCGGAACCATCATTGATGGAACCAGTAACGGACGACCCGTAACCATTCATGGAGGGGTCACTGCAACAATGAGTTTTTTCACCATACAAAATGGAAGAGTAACCGGTTCTGAGGCTTATGGTGGTGGAATCTACAACAATGGTAATCTGACCCTCAACAACTGCACAGTAAAGGCCAACCAAGCCAACCCAACCACTTTCTATGGATCCAGTTACGGAGGAGGAATCTACAACGCTGGGATCATGACCATCAAAGGTAGTACGGTTGAATACAACTATGCTACCGGTTACTATGCCTATGGTGGAGGAATCAATAACTGGGGGACCATGACTATTGAAGACAGCACCGTACAGTATAATAACGCTATGAGTTCTTCTGATGAAGCGCTTGGTGGTGGAATCTACAACGAAGACACACTTACCATCATTAACAGCAACATAAGAGGGAATACAGCATGGAGCACCTATCCAGATGACGCATATGGTGGTGGTATCTACAACTACGGGACCTTAATTATGGATAACACAAACATGGAAGGTAACATAGCACGTGGATACTACGCTGTAGGTGGAGGCATCTACAACCACCAAAATGGTAACATGGAAATCAATAACAGTAACATCAATAAAAATGAGGCTCAATCAAGCGGGTCCTCATGTTACGGTGGTGGAATCTACCTTAATGGTGGTAGTTTAACCTTAACCAACAGTAACATCAACCAAAACACAGTAACCGGACCATCAGGATATTCCGCTGAAGGTGGTGGAATCTACAACTCTGGAGCCAACATGAACATCACTGGTGGAAGTGTAAGTTCCAACCGGGTTAACGGAGGAGATGCCAAGGGTGGTGGAATCAGTATCAGTTGGGGTTATCATAATACAGTGGCCATAAATGGTTGCACTATCCAGGATAACGCTATCTACAGTACTTCTACTTCCAATGGTGGTGGAATTTACTACCATAGTGGCCCTGGTTACAATACAGCGACCATGACCATCACTGACTCAACAATCAATGGCAACACCGCCACTAATGGTGGTGGAATCTACAATTACCAGAGTACAATAACCATCATCGGATCCACTATTCAGGAAAATAATGCAGTTTTTGGTGCCGGGATCAGGAGTTCTGGAACCACTACTATCTCTGATTCAACAATCACTGGTAACTTAGCATCTATCCAGGGTGGAGGAATCGACCACATGGGTGGTTCTTTGACTGTCACGGATTCAAACATAACCCACAACACAGCTACTAGTTACGGTGGTGGAATCTCAAATGATGGTACTTTAAACATCCAAAACTCAGCCATCAATGATAACACTGCCATGTATGGTGGTGGAATCTACAACATCAACCAAGTGGTTCTGGACAACACCGAATTACTACGAAACACCGCAACTGGCATGCAAGCATACGGAGGAGCCATTTACAACTACAATGGTGCAGTGACCATCAATAACAGTAAAATCAATGAAAACACAGCAAAAGCGTACAATTCTGCATATGGTGGAGGAATCTACACCAGGGGTGGCAGTTTAACAGTAACTAACAGTAATATCAATCACAACACAGCAAATACAATTGCTTATGCCTATGGTGGAGGAATCTACACATACGATAGCGTGGTGACCATGAACTTCAACCGCATAGTGGGCAATTCCCCTAAAGCCATCTACCACTCCCTCGACTCACAATACGGGACTGTAAATGCCGAGTACAACTGGTGGGGATCCAATTATGATGCCATAATCAGTTACTTTGGTGATGTAGATCTCTGGCCATGGTTATACATGACCTTCCAGGCTGATCCAACCACTATCCAGCAGGGTTCTACTTCAACCCTAACTGCTAACTTCAACAATGCCTATGATGGAGTAAATCCAGTGACACCTTTCGATCCAGTAATTGGACATTTACCCGATGGAACACTAGTGACTTTCACCACCGACCTTGGTCAGGTGGGCAGTCAAACTGTGGATAAACCAACAGTGAATGGTGTGGCTACCGCTACATTAACTGGAACCGAATCCGGCCTTGCCAACCTATCTGCTACGCTGGATGATGAAACCTTAACCCTTAACGTGGAGGTTGAAAATGATCCGTGTGCCAATGTGACCATCACTAAGACTGGTAATGGTCCTTTAAATGTGGGAGATACTGGTACTTTTACCGTTTCTCTGCATAACAATGGACCTGATGCTGCTCATAACGTGGCAGTTACCGATATAGATGTTCCAACTGGTTGGACTGTGACTCCTTCTGTGGGATCATGGGACTCCAACACCAATACCTGGAATGTGGGAACACTCAATAACGGTGCCGATGCAACCCTAACCATCAGTGGACTAATTAACACTGCAATGGCAGGAACTACCATCACCAACACTGTTACTGAAACTCAGGATGAAATGAACCAGGAAACACAAACCGCAACAGCTAGTATCACAGTTAATCCTGTAACCTCTAAGGCTGATCTGTACATCAACAGTTGGTCCAGTAAAAATAACCCCACTGTGGGTGAAATATACACTATTACCTTTAAATTAGGTAATAGGGGACCTGACACTGCAGAAAACGTGGTATTTACATTGCCACTGCCTGATGGTGTGGAGTTTGTTGATGTAAATGTGGATCAGGGAACAACCAGCTACGATCCCGCTACCCGGACCATTACTTGGACCTTGGGTGATGTGGTTGTTGGAGATCCCTATGCCTGGGTTCGTGTTAGAGCCATGAATGGGGGAAGTTTTATCTTCAGACCTATTCTCACTACCGACACTTACGACCCTAACATTGAAAGCAACATCCAAGCGTTGAATGTGAATGTTCAGGCAGCCGGTGGTTCATCTGAAACTGTGCATGCTCAGACTGTGGGGATGCAGAAAACCGGAACACCACTCATTGGAATGGTTCTTGCTGTTCTAATGGTGCTGGGAGGATTAATCTCTACCAAAAGACACTAAAAAAACCCCTTTCTTTTTTTTCTATTTTTTTTTATTTCCAAGCTGATTCATTTTTACCTTTTGAAATCTATTTAAATCCTTTTTCAATCTTTATGTTTTTAACTAAAAAATATGAGAATTATTATTATTGGGCAAAAACTCCCCCTAATTTAATTATATTATTTTCTTTTTCAGGATTTATCTATAAAAATTTTGGAGTATTACATCAGTCCCTTGAATTTCCACTTGAATAATAGAAAAATACGCCGTTATACTAAAGATTTAATATAAATTATAAAAATTGATAATTATAAATAATGGTAAATTATACTAATATCATATTGTGTATTAGTTGTGTCTATTACGGTGATTCTCATGCTCACATCGGTCCAGAAAGAAATACTCCAAAGTTTAATTAACTTGTACCGCAATGCTGATGGTATGTCCATTAAGGGGGAGGAAATAGCGGAACTTATGAACCGCAACCCTGGAACCATCCGTAATCAAATGCAATCACTCCGTAGTTTGGGCCTTGTTAAAGGGGTTCCAGGACCTCGTGGAGGATATAAACCAACTATTGAAGCTTACCACACGCTTAACATTCAAGACACCGACAAGGAGACTTTAGTGCCGGTTTATAAGAAGGGAAAACTTTTGAAAGAGATTACTGTGGCTAAAATAGAGTTTACCAGTATACCTCACCCAGGAGAATGTGAAGCAGCCATTAAAGCTGTGGGAAATATCAAAACCCTTGACTTAGGAGATAAAATACGTGTAGGGCCCACACCCGTAAACAAACTGGTAGTTGATGGGGTGATTGTGGGTCGAGATGACATGGATAACATCCTCCTATTGGACACCACTGGAATCCGAAGCATACCCAAAAGAAGAGTCATAGAAGTTGCCACACCAAACTTAATAACTTTAGATGGTTTGGACACCATCAGAGACGCAGCAAGAGTCCTGGCATCCAAAGAAATAGAAGGTGCACCAGTAATGGACGACGATGAAGTAATAGGTATGGTAACCCTATCAGACATCAGTAAAGCCCTGGCAGAAGCTAGAGAAGACATGAAAGTGGTCGATATAATGACCAAAAATATTATCACCATTGACGAAAACGTGATGATAGCTGATGCCATTGAAATGATGAACAAAAACCATATTGGTCGCTTAATAGTTGTTGATAATACTGGAAAAGCACAGGGTATAGTCACCCGCACAGACCTTCTTGATAAAATAGCAGGACTCAAATAAAACCTCACCCAACTAATAATAAAATAACAATCACTACTTTGTTTTTATCTGCCCAGTTTTTTCTTCAAAATTATAATTTCCGGAAATTATTTTTATTCACCCAAAATTTTCACAACCAAAATAATTTTAATAAATCAATAGAATAGAACCATACGTATATTATTTACAAATTATCTGTAGGAAGTGTGAATACTGAAAGTTGAACACATTAAAATAGGCTCTGGAATGACTACCATCCAACTCATAGAGGAAATGGGTAAAAGCGGAGTATTAGGTGCTGGAAGGCTTTACAGAGCTACTAAACTCTTGAGTGAAGTTATAAATGATCAGGAAACCAAAGTATTTCTCAGTGTAGCAGGGCCAATGGTTCCAGGGGGCCTTAAAAAGGTCATCCGTGACTTAATAGATGAGGAATATGTTGATGTTCTGATAACTAGCGGGGCAAACCTCACCCATGATCTATTGGAGGCATTTGGAGGTGCACACTACCGTGAACAAGAAGGAAATGATGAAGAACTTTGTCAGAGTGGGATGGGTAGAATTGCAGATATTTACACGAAATCAGAAGACTTCGAAGTATTTGAAACGAAAATAAATCTAATAATGGCTGAAATAGCTGAAAGAAACAATCAATTAAACATTTCTGATTTTTTAACCCAGATTGGTCACCTCATTAATGATGAAGAATCTATCATCTGCACTGCTGCAAAAAAGGGGGTTCCCATTTATGCTCCAGGATTAATTGACAGCATGTTAGGACTGCAACTCTGGATGTTCACCCAGGAAAATCGATTTACTCTAGATGCTGCTGGAGATATGCATGAACTGTCAGATATTGTCTATGGTTCTGGAAAAGTAGCTACAGTTATCCTTGGCGGAGGATTACCTAAACATTACGCTCTGGCCTCAAACATCTTGACTGGGGGGGTGGATGCTGCTATCCAAGTTACACTAGACCGCAGTGAAGCTGGCAGTTTGGGTGGTGCACCATTAGAAGAAGCTAAATCATGGGCTAAAGCTAAATGTGGCTCTAGATTGGTCACAGTCATTGGAGACGCCACCATAATATTCCCATTAATGGTATCGGGAGTTATGGAATTAATCAACAAACAATGAATCTTTTTTTTAAAAAGTTGGCATGTTAGTGATTTGTTAAGGAGTTTTGGATTTTCATGTTTTTAGAGGCAGCTTTGTACGCTTTATCCGGGTTTTTTATGAAGTTTTCAGATGATGCCATGGATCTGAAAAATAATCATATCCTTGGTGTGGTCAGCGGGATAGTCTGTGTTGTTGGAATAGGTTATCTGGCAGTTAATTTTTCTGATGCTGCCACAATATTCCTGGCCATACTTTTAGGAACTATATTATCGGTTAAAGTGGATAAATTGGGGCACATGACTACTTTAATTATCTTTGTGGTCATATTGTTCATATGGGGGATACCAACCATCGGAATCATCACTTTAGCCTTATGCACCATGGCGGCATGGTTAGATGAGGTGGGAAATGATAGAAAAAGTTTTAAAAAAAAAAAGGTTGTAGAAACATTCTTTAAACATCGTTGTGCTATGAAAATAATGGTTTTTATATTATGCCTTTTAGGATGCCTTCAGTTAACCAATACAGTAAATGGCTTATACTTTTTCCAACCAATAACATTCATTTATTTCATTTTATTCGATTTAGCCTATGAATTAGCTGGTTTAAAGTTCGATAGCATCTATGATGGACTCCAGGGAATTGACAGGGTTTTCAGATAGGTATATGCTGCGACCCACAATAATTGCATCTGCAAATTGGAGAGTTTCTCGAGGATCTCCTCCCTGCACACCCACACCTGGAGATATGATGAATGAATCTTTCCCTACAATATCTCTGATCATCTTCAACCGTTCCAAACGGGTTGAAGGACCTACATAATGAGTTATACCTATTTCCATACCCATACTGGCTATGTTCATGGATACTGGCTGCATGAAATTGGTCGCACCTGGATGGGACATTTCAGTAAGAAGAAAAATATCTTTACCAACTTTTTTGGCAGATTCAAGACAGCTTTCCACACTGTCCCATCCCACAAATCCATGGACAATAATTGCATCTGCACCGGATTGGAAGGTTACATCAGCAATCTTCTGATTTGTTGCAGGTATATCAGCCACTTTAAAATCGCAGATCACTTGACAATTATATTCTTTTTTAATTTTCGAAACAGACTCTAACCCTTCTGCTAAAACCAGCGGATAACCAATCTTAACAGTGTCAATGTAATCAGATATTTTTTCCATTAATTCCATGGTATCGTTGATGTTGGGAACATCCATGGCCAGGATAATATTGTTTTTAACATCCATGAAGTTAAGTTATAATTTTTAATCCTTAAATCATTTTTTATTGATTTTTCACATGTTTCTTTTTAGATTTTACATTCTACCCTAATTCAAATTTTTAGTTTAGAAAAAATAGGGAAAATCAGCTTAAAAATTTAACATACCTTTATATGCTCCTAAACCAATATTATGTCAGCCATTTCTAATGGCATTTTTGGAAGTGAATATAAATGTTTGGAAGTAATTACGGTAGAGATGAAAGAGAAAGTAACGCCCCTATTAACGAAGGGGAAGAATACGATGTTAAAATTGAAGATTTAGGTAGAGATGGTGACGGCATTACCCGTATTGAAGGTTTTGTTGTTTTCGTTTCTGGAGCTAAAGTAGGTGACGAAGTTAAAATTAGAATTAACTCTGTCCGAAGAAACTTTGGATTCGCAGAAGTAGTAGAATAAACTAAATATTCAAGAGAGGGAATTGAAATTCCCTTTTTCAGATCTTTTTTTTAGATAGATTTTTAATTCTTGTAGGCACTATTTAAAATCTAATTTATTAATTATTGACACTTTCTCGTTTGCCTGTTTTTTACTTTGAGCATAAGGTTCATATGTGTGATTTTTATATAACGTGGAAGGTATTCCTTCCTTTATAAGGTAACAGTAACATAATTTGGGCAGGTGGGACTTTGAAGGTGTATATATTTAACCAGTTAGCTTGGTTTTGTATTTCGAATGCTAATTTTTCAGTTTTTTAAGTGTTTGAAGAATGTAAAGAAATCTTATTTTTTTAGGTAACTTTCTTTCCTTCGTTGGAGTTGACACTAATGACTAAATCCACAGATTTCTTCTTAATGTCAGGAACCACGTGTTGGTAGGCAAGCAACTGACCGTTCGACCCTGTCTTTTTCATAATCATCAGGATATTAACTTAATAGATATCATAACATTTCGGAGTGCTATTTTGTTCGGTAACAGATTCTATTATGGTCTGATGGGATTGGTTTTCAAGGGGTTTGACCCCAACTATGTAGATGATCTTGTCTGTTGAACTAACATTTCCATATGGTTTGTTGTGGATAACGCTACTGTATCCTTCTTTTTCCTCCCAAACTACAATTTATAAGGAATAATTAATTGTATTATCCGGTTTATAAAAATTTTCAGATATAAGGATAAAACACTGGCACAGGGGATAACAACCAGGATGATTAATAGTTTAACATTTTTCTTTAAATCACCCTCGACTTGAAGACCAATTTTTGAATAAGGAATGTATCAAAGATTTCCATTTTGCCTGATTTATTTTAAAGTAAAAGTGAAAACTTTATAAGATAGTTTTTAAAAAGTAGATACGAAAAGGGGAAGAGGTTATTATGGTGCTATTTCCTTTATTAATACTTAAATAAATGAGTATTATAACTGATTGCACTGTTATTATAACTTTACTGATTGGAAATAGTCTCAAATCCCACAAAAAAAAGTAAAATATTGTGAAAATAGAGGAGGATTAAAATGCATATTATGGAAGGTTTCCTGCCTTGGGAATGGTGCTTATTATGGTATGTAATATCACTTCCCGTGGTGGCTTATGGTGTTTTGCAGATTAAAAAGATAACTGAGAAAAATCCAGAATCAAAACCGTTACTTGCAGTTTCAGGAGCTTTTGTCTTTGTACTATCATCTCTTAAACTACCTTCAGTTACAGGTAGTTGTTCTCATCCTACTGGTACTGGTTTAGGGTCAGTACTCTTTGGACCAGCTGTAGCCAGCGTACTTGGGGCTATTGTTTTGGTTTTCCAAGCACTTCTCCTGGCTCACGGTGGTCTTTCCACATTGGGGGCAAACATTTTTTCAATGGGAATAATCGGTCCATTAGTTGCCTGGTTGGTTTATAAAGGTGTTCAGAGGGTTAACGGATCCACCCTACTCGGAGTTTTCCTGGCAGCAGCTCTGGCAAATCTCATGACTTACGTAACCACTGCTATCCAATTATCTTTGGCCTTCCCAGTTCCCAGTTTCGGGGTGGCTTTCAACAACTTCATGTTGATCTTTGCTGTTACCCAAATACCTCTGGCTATTGCTGAAGGACTCCTTACTGTGGTGATATTCGATTACATCATGAAGCTCCGGCCAGACATCTTGGAGAACTTGAAGGTTATTGGCACTAAAATGAAGGAAAAAGTAGGGGCGGTGATGTAAGATGAATAATAAACAATACCTTGTCCTACTGGCTTTAGTGGCCATTATCGCCATCATACCATTGGCTATGTACAGTGGTTTGGGTGAAGATGATGGTTTCTTTGGCGGAGCAGACGGAGCAGCCAGTGAAGCAATAGAAGAAACCGGATATGAACCTTGGTTTGAGTCCATCTGGGAACCACCAAGTGGTGAGATTGAAAGCTTACTTTTCGCCCTTCAAGCAGCTATTGGTGCTGCCATTATTGGTTATGTTCTGGGATACTATAATGGCCGAGCCAAGAAAGATGAATAATTGAAAAAAACCAAAAATCATAAAATAAGGGAGTTAAATTTCTCCCTGAATATTTTTTTTTAAATTTGATAAGGTAAACTTGAATTAATATAAAGTAAAATATAAGTATACGTTGGGAGTAATTGAAAACAGCTTAAGTAAAACTAAGATTTACACTTAATAATCTAAGGTGATACCTTAAATGTTTAATAACACTCTAGATAGTTATGCTCACTATAATAACCTTAAAAATATTAACACGTTCTTTAAAGTTATTTTTGCCATAACAACCATGTTGGTGAGTCTTATATCCTCGTCTCCGGTGGTGCCTTTGTTAATAGCGCTAGTTATGTCTTTTTTAATTGTATCCCAGGCAAAAATCCCCTGGAAGTTCTACCTAAAATTTTTAGCATTGCCTTTTTTTTTCGGATTAATAACTTTCATATTCATGGCATTTTTTTTTGGAGTGGGTGCC
The DNA here is from genome assembly GCA_002496805.1 of Methanobacterium sp. UBA353. Classification (GTDB taxonomy): domain Archaea; phylum Methanobacteriota; class Methanobacteria; order Methanobacteriales; family Methanobacteriaceae; genus Methanobacterium. The sequence continues at coordinate 369,772 of DALO01000002.1, forward strand.
CATATCCTTGATCTGGGAATATTCAATCTTGCAGTAACTGAAGATGGTTTTAACCTGGGATTACTTACTTTTTCCAGAATTCTGGCTGGATTTACATGCATGGCTTTCTTGGCCCTTACCATCCCCATGACTGAACTATTTTCAGAACTGGAACGCTTAAAAATCCCCCAAATAGTCGTGGAACTGGCTATGTTAATGTACCGTTACATTTTCATCTTCCTGGATGAGGCCATTAACATGTACCATGCCCAGGAAACACGTTTAGGATATTCTTCCCTACCAAAATCCTTTAAATCTATGGGAATGTTGGGCAGTAATCTGTTCATACGAACCTGGATTAGAGGTGAACAAGCACACATTGCTATGGAATCTAGATGCTATACTGGTTCATTAAAAACTTCAAAATCTCCAGAAAGCCTTAAAAATGCGGGAAAGCGTAATTTAATCCTATTAGTTTTGTTTGAACTGGTCCTCTTGTTCGGAGTATACTTAACAAGTAACTTTAGTTTCTTTTAAAAAATGATTATTACATGTAGAATTACTGATTTATTCTCTAAATATTCATCCTAGATGTAAGTATACGTAAAAAAACAAACTAAAGTAAATACCGAAAAGACTTATTTGACGCATATCCAAACACAAAACATGAAAGTGTAAAAAGTCTAAATCTAAACGATACGTTGTTTCTAATTTTTGCAAGTATTTATCCTTATGAGAAGATCTTCACTACCTTTTTGTTGATTACTTTTCATGTGCTCTTTTGGACAATACAAATGACTAACTTTCTGTATAGTAATGTTCCCCCACGATTGGCAGGGGAGGTGGAAAAATTCAAGAGCAAGTTAAAACAGTGCCTTTTGGAGCAATGGCAATTCTATATCGCCCCGAATTATTTCCCGATCATGAGGAAGTAATTATCTACGAACATGACGAATTCAGGTGAATATTTTTTTTTAAGCATCAGTGACCTCATTTTAGAGATTTTCTTAAAAAAAAACGTCAACAAAAAAACATTCGTAGAATTAGGGGAAAATGGATTTGGTTCACGAACCGGGTCCATTAATAAATAATAGTCTCAAAGATTTTTTCACCGAAAATCCCTGTCAAAGCTACTTGGATACCCAGATGCAAAAAACATGGTTGAATAGGAAGAAAAAAAATATTAAAGTCATTAGTCTTTGATTATATCAGGAGCTAACTTTAGATTTATTTTATAAAGTCAACTTGGATCAATGAGGAGGTATAGTTAGGATATATTTTTCTTGAATTACGAATTCTACGAGTTGATCATTATCCTTTCACGATATTTCTTGTAATCCTTTTGTTTTCCATATTCTCTACAAAATCGAGAGCATAACCACTAACTTTCCTGTTACTAAGACGTATTTATTTTTCTTCTTTGCTTTCTGTTTCGTCAATTATTTCAGAAGGTCCCTCACTAATATGATTTCTGTAATCCCTCATTTTGCGCTTATATTCATTTATTGTCTGAGTTCTAATTTCTCTAGAACGAATAAAATCAGTTATGCAATGATCATTTTTTTATATCATTTAAATTAAATTTCAACTCAGACTCCTTATTTGATAATTATTTCTGGAACAAAAAAATGTTCACATAGGTATGATAAATATGAATGTCATAGAAACCAAAGATGTCAGTTACAAATATCCTGATGGCACACCTGCCCTGGAAAAAGTGAACTTCCATGCGCCTAAAGGTAAAATTATAGCTCTTTTAGGCCCTAATGGGGCTGGAAAATCTACGCTCTTCTTACATTTTAATGGAATACTTAAACCCTCTGCTGGAACTGTAATGGTGGATGATGAACCATTGGATTATGCTAAAAAGACTCTGATGCGTGTTCGACAGAAAGTGGGCATAGTATTCCAGAACCCTGATGATCAGCTTTTTGCCCCAACAGTGGGAGAGGATGTGGCTTTCGGACCACTGAACATGGGCTTGGAACAGGATGAAGTGGAAAAAAGGGTGAATGAAGCCCTGAAAAGAGTTGGAATGGAAGGGTATGGTAATAGGCCCCCTCATCACCTCAGTGGTGGTGAAAAAAAACGGGTGGCCATAGCCGGGATCCTGGCCATGCGTCCGGAGATAATGGTACTGGACGAACCCACTAGTGGATTAGACCCTAAAGGAGCCTCTCAGATCTTGCGCATACTCTACCAATTGAATAAAGAAGGTATGTCAATAGTTATATCCACCCACGATGTTGATTTAGTCCCATTATATGCTTCAAGTGTTTATATCATTAGTGAAGGTCAGATTATTAAGGAAGGAACACCCCAAACAGTTTTTGATGATGAAAAAACCGTCCGAGGTGCTAACCTTCGACTGCCCAGGATCGCACATCTAATGGAAATATTGGAAAAGGAAGATGGTCTGCCCTTTGATAAACCATACCCCCTAACTATTGGAGAGGCAAGAAAAGAATTATTAAAACATTTAAAATATTAATAATTGACTCATATAATTCTGATAATAATAAAAAAATTCCTATTTTTATATTTTTTTCATTTCTATAACTAAAATGGTGTTTTAAATGGAAAAAGCACAAATAGCAGTGAGTGAATGCAAATCTTATTCTGTTAAAGAGGTTTACGCTGCAACTAAAACTTGTTTAGAATCATTGGGTGGATTAAAGAACTATGTTAGTTCAGGAGATATAGTTTTACTCAAACCAAACTTGCTCCAGGCTAGCAGCCCCGATAAATACATCACCACCCATCCGGCAATAGTTGAATCTGTCATCTGTTTGGTAAAAGATGTTGGTGGCATTCCCCAAGTGGGAGATAGTCCTGGTGCATTTGAAAGAAACATAAAGAAATATTGGGATGCAACTGGACTCACTGATGTCTGTGAAAGATTAGATGTTGAATTAGTCAATTTTGAAAATTCAGGAAGCTATCATAAACAGAGAAATGGTCAGGATTATTACATAGCCAAACCAGTTCTGGATGCAGACCTGGTGATTAACTTGCCTAAAATCAAAACACATAGCCTCACAATTCTTACTTGCGCTATTAAAAACCTTTATGGGACTGTACCTGGCTTTATAAAGACAGAATATCATAAAATAGCCCCCCAACCGTCTAAATTCTCTGAAAAAGTGGTTGATATCTACGCGTTGAATCCGCCCTGCCTCCATATTGTGGATGGTGTTATAGGAATGGATGGATATGGTCCTTCATCTGGTGATCCACGTTACTTGGGCATGGTACTGGCTGGGAATGATGGCGTTGCCATGGATAGTGCAATCACCCATATTTTAGGGCGGAACCCCCTCAAAATTCCCACCAACCGCATAGCACATCATCAAGGGCTGGGAAAAGCAGACATGAAGCATATTGAAGTCATAGGTGATGTTCCTGTAGTTAATGATTTTAAATGGCCTTCTAACATCTCATACACCATTGAACTGATCCCCGGACCATTGGCCCGGGGGGTAATGAATTTGTGGTATACCCGGCCGACTATTGATTTGGAAAAATGTACAAAGTGTTTGAAGTGCAAGGTGAGCTGCCCAACTAATGCTCTAAAAAAACCAGGACAACTGACTGAGGATCATGTGCAATATGTTCCTGAATTTGACTATAAAAAGTGTATTAACTGTTTATGCTGTATGGAAATGTGTCCTGAGAAAGCTATTTATAATGGTAAAAGTCTGCTTTATAAGTTCACTTCCCTTTTTTCAAGAACAGACTAAAATATTCCTTAAATATCATATCTAGCAATTTTTTAAAAAAAGGATTGTTTTAAGGGAATTAACCGATCTTAAAGAGTTAATTTGGATTCTCTTTTTTGAGATTCATAATTGTTTTTTTTTAGTATAACCCTATCCTTGCATAATCTTCCGTCCTCATAGATATGTTCTGGATAATTATCAATGAAGAAGTTTTTTTCAACATCAACTATTTCAAAACCCACTTTCTGGTACAAGTGGAGTTGTTTAATTCCACAATCACCAGTTTTAATGGTTATATTTTCAAACCCATTTTTCTTTGCCCTTAAAATGGCATCTTTTAATAAGGAAGTACCGATACCTTGCCCCTGGAGTTTTTCATCAACAGCAATATATTTAATTTCGATATTTTCTTCATCAATTAACTGCAGAACGTAAACTCCCAATATTTTATTCTGTTTTTCTAAAACAAACATTTCAGAATCTTTAATATTTTCATCGATGGCTTCTATTGTTTCTTCTGATAGTAATAATAGATCATATGGGATTTTTTCATATGTGTGAAGTTTTCTCACAGATTCTGTGATATTATTTGAATTCATTTTTGTTCCCTAATAATGGACTTAGTAATCCAATTCAGGTTGTTCTTCATATAGGAGGGAGAGCTTTTTAATGAAGGTTTCTTCATTGATTTCTCTTTTTGCGAAGCTTATTTGAAGATTCTCTATTTTTTGAATGTAATCCAATTCTTTATGATAATTTTCTTTAGCTTCCTCAAGAAACTCTGGATTAATTTCAGATTTTCCTCCAGAAACAATATTATCATATCCTTTTTTGGAACCTTCTCTATTAACCTTTGAATGTTCCTTTATTTGGGATATAAGGCTTTCACTGGACTCACCACTCTTAACTGAATTAATCAAGTCCTGATCAAACTCCGCAATCCAAGGGGTATTAATCAAAAATGATATGGCTGTTATTAATACCAAAAATCCTAATATTCCCATTCCAATTAGAAATATTTTATTTATGCCTTTTTTCCTGATTTTTTCACCACAATTCTGGCATCTGGTGGTATTTTCTTCATTTTCAGTGTTGCAGTGTTCACACTTAACCATATTTTAACGTCCCGATATTAAATCATTTAAAAGGTTTAATAAGCGATTTTAATGGCCTTAGTGGGACATGAAGATGTGCAAAATCCGCATCCTATACATTTCTGGTCATCCAGTAGTACTGTCCAGTTTTCATCTATTTTAATGGCTTCTACTGGGCAGAGACTTACGCATTCACCACAATCTACGCACTTATCTTCATCCTTTTTAACCACTTTTTTAATGGGGTTGAGCTGGATTCCCTCTTTTTCCATGTATTTTATTCCTTCTTCTGCTTCACTGCCACTGATTTCTATAAGCATTTTACCGCCCTTAGGGGTGATATCAGCTCGCAGAATATTGAAGGTCACATCATAAGTTTTGATTAAATCTGATATTACGTGTTTGTTCACGATTCTAGGTGAAAATTTTAGCCAAGCTTTCACTGGGAATCACCTTCCTTATTATTTTGGGAACACATAAGTCGAGATATATCCTCAGCGGTAATCATGCCTTTAACCAAGTTTTCCCGGTCAACTATGGGCATACCAGATATTTCATGTTTATCAATGCGTCGGGCAATGACCTCCACTGGATCATCTTCCATGGCAACGATCACCTTTTTGGTCATCACTTCAGTCAATTTTTTACTGCCTTTGGCCACGGCATGGGCAATATCCCACGAGGTTACAATTCCCATGAGTCTTCCAGGATGATCCACCACTGGCAAGTGGTTGATGTTGTTATCCACCATCTTCCGAGCAACACCAGAAATAGCTTCTTCTGCCTTGACAGTTATAACTGGTTTGATTTTGATATCTTTAACCATTATGGATGGCCTTCTAATCTCAAGGGGATTTACAGTGCAACCCTTATTTGGAATACTTTTCACTGGATTTGTTAAGAGGAATTCTCCTTTTTCTATCCAAGTTTTAAGTTCTTCAGCAATTTCCAGTGCCTTTTTGAATGAGGATAGTGGTGAAGTCTGAACTTCATTTCCATCAATTGTTATTTTCCCAGTTTTAAGTTCATGATAGTTCGTTTCCTGAATAATAGGTCTGTCACGACGTGGAACACCGTAATCATAAATTTTACAACTGATTTCATGGTCACTGATACCTGTACGTTGAGCTATCTCCTCATTTAAGATGGGAATGGGAATACCCGCACCTACATATAGGGTAGGCCCGTATTTAGGCATGGTTGCCCCCCTCAGATAATTCGAGTCCATTTTTTTCAAGTCACCTTGCAGCATTAGAGTCCCGGCTGATTCTGTGGGAACACCATTTTTACGTTCCCCATCAGTTGCATGTTGAGTTCCCTGGCCCATTATGTAGCCTCGGCCACCGCATAGGAATATTTGTGTTCCAACACCAATGGTTTGGAAGTAAGGATCATTTAAAAGTGGGCTGAGTTCCCCTGCACTGGAATAACTAACATTACCCATTTGGGGTAGTAGTGTGCCCATGTAAGTGTAAAGAGTTTCTTCGGTGGAGTTGGTTGCCACGGCATAATTCTGGTAACAGTTCCGTGGATTAACCATGACTGCTTGGTTCAAATTTTCCAGGCTGATAAAAGTGTTTACTTCTGTTCGTGGGTAGCAATCGGTTCCGAAAGCCTCTGCTACCAGTTCAACTTCATTACCTCGCACCAGGTCTTCTAATACGTGGGCGCCACCATAATCAAATCCAATATCTGGGTTGTGGTGGGGTTGGGCTGCCCCTATATATGCATCTACAGCTGCTACGCCAGAGTATGCTTCCACTCCATTAAGGTAGGTTCGGCTCATTTTAATGGGGGGGTCTGAATGTCCGAAATTGAAAAAAGCACCAGAAGAACACATAGCGCCGAATGTTCCGGTGGTTACCACATCCACCTCTTTTGCAGCTTTTCCTGCACCATTTTCCTGCACAATACGGGTCATCTCACCAGCAGTGATCACTACTGCGTCTCCGTCTTTGATTTTTTGGTTTATTTCTTCAATGGTCTTCACTTTTTTCACAACCGGTGCTTTTGTATAGTTAATAAAAGTATTATCATGGGAATGACATAACATTTATGATTTCTAAGCTATTTAAACAGAACTATTATATATTATATTTTTTTCGGATAATAATTTAAAATTCTGCTCTAAATTCATATATTATAACTTTAAATAATAAAAGCTCCAATCGTAACTAATTATTTGTTAAACCATAATAAAAAATAATCTCATAAAATTATATGTCATGAAGATCATATTAAAAATGGAGATAACATGAAAAAAGAGTTAGATCTGGACTTACTGGATAAAACATTAAAATCAGTTGAAAAACATGTTGACTATGCTGATATAAGAGTCAATGAGAGTGAAAATACTGTAATTGTTATGAAAGATGGTAAAATCCAGGAGATAAGATCAGGTTCAGATCAGGGTATATGTTTGCGTGTTTTAAAGCAAGGTGCATGGGGGTTTTCCTATACCAACCAGTTCAACCGACTGGACAATTTAATTAAATCTGCCCTTAAACTGGCCAGCTCCCTTTCCAGTGATGTGGAACTAGCTCCTGCAGAAATTAGAACCGACAAAGTCAAATCCAATGCCCGGATTAAACTTTCTGATGTTTCTATTGAAGATAAAAAACTGGCTATGACTGAGGTTGAACAAGCAGCTAACTTGGATAAAGTGGTAAGCACCACTGTCAACTACGTTGACACTGAAGGCGCCACTTATTTTTTGAACTCGGAAGGGTCATCAATAAAAATGGAAGAAAATCGGGTGGCGCTCTTTCTGAATGCGGTGGCAGCATCAGAAAATAGCATTCAATTTGGACATAAAAGTACTGGTGGTGCCAAGGGTTTTGAGGCTATTGAAAAAGAAGATCTGGAATTAATGGGAAGAACTACTGCTTCAAAGGCAATAAGATTACTTGATGCCAATATTCCACCTTCAGGACGCTTCCCAATAATAATGGATTCAGAACTTACCGGTGTTTTCATCCATGAGGCAGTAGGCCATGCATCTGAGGCTGACCTCATACTTCAAAATGATTCAATTCTAAAAGGTAATATTGGAACCCAGATTGGGTCTCCTTTGGTTACTATTATTGATGATGCCAGTATGGATGCCTTTGGATACTATGCCTATGATGCAGAGGGAGTAAAAGTGAGTAAAAACGTATTAGTTGATGAAGGGAAATTAGTATCTCTTTTAAGCTCCAGAGAAACTGCCGCCAAACTGAATATCAAGTCCAGTGGAAATGCACGTTCAGGAATAGGGGATCAACCCATTGTTCGTATGAGTAATACTTATCTTAAACCAGGAAAAATGAGTTTTGATGAACTCGCAGAGGATATAAAAAATGGAATATACCTTAAAGGTTCTAGGGGCGGCCAAGTGGATACAGGTAAAGGTGTTTTCCAGTTTAATGCTGCTGAATCATTCATGATTGAAAATGGACAAGTGACAGATCCACTTAGGGATGTTTCCCTTTCAGGTAACATACTGGAAATACTGCAGAAAGTAGATGCCGTGGGTTCAGATTTCCATATGGGGGTTGGATTCTGTGGTAAAGCTGGACAAACCGCACCTGTCGGAGATGGAGGGCCTCACACCAGAGTCAGTGAAGCAACAGTAGGTGGTGCCCAGTAAATGATAAATACCGATGATGGCCAGTTCCTGGTAAAACTCGCCAGATCTGCAATTGAAACTTACTTAACTGATGGAAAGTTCCTAAAGGTTTCAAATGACATTAACCCTAACTTAAAAGAGGAAATGGGCGTATTTGTCACACTCTACCGCGATGGGGAACTAAGGGGTTGTATTGGATTTCCTGAACCAATTAAACCCCTGGTAGAGGCAGTTATAGAAGTTGCCGTCAGTGCAGCTACCGGTGACCCCCGTTTTCCCAGAGTAACGCCAGCTGAGATGAACCAGATACAAGTGGAGGTTAGTGTTCTTACTAAACCCGTCCTGATTTCAGTTCAAAAACCTGTTGACTACTTGAATAAAATTAAAGTGGGGGAAGATGGCCTTATTATTGAAAAGGGAGTTTACCGTGGTTTACTCCTTCCTCAAGTTCCTGTGGAATGGAAGTGGGATACTGAAGAATTCTTGGCCAACACTTGTATGAAAGCAGGATTATCTCCGGATTGCTGGTTACAAGATGGAGTGAAAATATTTAGCTTTCAATCTCAAATATTCAAAGAATAAAAATCTGTTCATAATTACGTCTTAAAAAAAAAAACGGGATATTGTTTATCATATCTTGGATAATAATAAAACCCCAAAAAAAAAATTCTTTATAAAATTTTTTAATCTTTAAAAAAAATGTGATTTAATGTTTTTACCTAACATACCCACACCGGATGAAGTGCTCGATAAGGGATTTCGACGTGCGAAAAAGGCTGCAGCCAAGGTCCGCACATCCAAGATTCATCGTCAGAAAAAATCAAAACGAATTGAAGAAGCAAGAGTCCAAACAGCTTGTCAAGTTATTAGGGAAACTTTTGAAGATATTCTGGAGAAAACACCCCACATTGAAGAACTTTCCATGTTCTATCAGGACTATATTGATGTGGCAGTGGGGGTTGATGATCTTAAAAAGTCTTTAGGAGCATTGAACTGGGCTAATGGTGTATTGGAAAAATTACAGAACCAATACACACACCGCATAAGAAGATCACCTCCAGAAAACTCTGCACAAATTCGAAGAGAAGCATTCGGCAGAATAGCTTCTGTTGTGAACCGCATCAGTGAAGAACTTGATTTTTTAAACTTTGCCAGACAAAAACTGCGTAATATCCCCACAGTGGATGATGAAGCCACCACTACCGTAATTGCTGGATTTCCCAACGTTGGAAAATCAACACTCCTTCGACAAATTACCAATGCCGAACCTGAAGTTGCCGATTATCCTTTCACCACTAAAGGTATTCAAATAGGACATTTCGAACTGCGATGGCAGAAGTATCAAATTATAGACACTCCTGGTTTATTGGATCGTCCAGTGCAAGATATGAATCCAATAGAGCTAAATGCCATGGTAGCATTGGAACACTTGGCAGATCTGATTCTGTTTATATTTGATCCTTCTCAAACATCAGGATTTCCCGTGGAAAATCAAGTTAACCTTTATTGGGAGATAAAACAAATATTCAGGAACACTCCTATCCTTCCACTTTTAAATAAAATGGACTTGGTGGAAGATGAAGATAATGTTAAGTACATTCAAGAACATATTTATACTGAGGATGAACTACTTATGGTCGCTGCATCTGAAGGTACTGGCATATCATTGATAGTTGAAAAGTTACAAGAATTCAACAGGAAAATCAGGGACAAATAGGAAAGCAATGTTTGTAAAAGGTATGCATATTTAAGTCAATGTCAATATCATCGGCATGGACCAATTAAACTATCAACTCCAGATCGCACCAAAGCAGCGAACTTGGATTAATCATTGGGATGAGAGGGATTCGAATGGATCAAAAGAAAAGATTAGATACTAAGAATAAAGACACAAAAGAAGAAATCATTTCCAAGGCAGTGGAAGTTAAAGACTCTGTTTCAGAAAAAAGTGAGGAAGTAAAACAAAAAGCTTCTGAAGCTAAGGATACAGTTTCAGATAAAAGTAAAGAAATCAAAGAAACCGCATCTGAAAGAACTGAAGAATTACGTAACACTGCTGAGAAAATGGTTAATGATGTATTAACTACTTTACGAGAAAAACAGGAAGACTTCGGGAAGACCATTACCGAGTACACCGCGCCTACAACGCCTTATGTTGATCTAATAAGCACCCCTACTGAATTTATTATCATTGCTGATCTTCCAGGTGTTGAAAAAGACAAACTATCTGTTGACATTACTAATGAATCTGTAACCATCAAAGCAACCTTCCCCGAAGGAATGGAGGGTGAAAAAATTAATTACATTAAAAGGGAAAGAGGATTTGGTGAAGTCGTGCGTAATTTGGAATTACCCTATGAAATTAAGATAAAAGAGGCCAGTGCCAATTTTGAAAATGCAATGCTTACTATAAAACTTCCTAAAAAAGTTGCAAAAACAAAAAAACTGGAAATAAAATAGTTCTGGGAACAATACCTATTTCCCAGATATTCATATCTTTTTTTTTATTCATCATTTCCAATATCACATTTTTTTTTTATTATGTAACAGATTTTAGAAGAATTCAATTTCGAAATTTAGTACCTTACCTTCCCTATATGTCTTGTACTACCTGGATCTTCTCCATTATAATGTGCCAAATAATAAATGAACCATTCTAAAGGGATTACCAGTACAAATGGAGATAATAGGGGGTTGATGTCTACATAATCTTGCATTCTAAATATTATGCTTTCAGCGCCAATTTTATTGGAAAATTCGATTGATTTATATGTAAATTCATCTCCAGGATAGCCAGCATCCAGAAAAACGACTGGGATATTTTTTTCCACTCTTTCAATAAGACCATGACGGAATTCTCCGGAGTACAATGGACAGGCATGTTTAAGAGCCCCTTCCATAAACATGGTCATGGCTAATTTATAAGCCAAGCCATAGTTGGGACCGCTTCCCATAGCATAAAATATATCATAATTTGCATATTTTTTGGCCAAAACTTTATTTTCATATTCAGTTTTATTTAAAAGCTCTTTGGTGATTGAAGGAATTTTTTCCATATCTGCAAGAACGTTGCGGGCAAGAGAAGAATCTTCCATAGGGAAAAGTATATGGTACAAACTCATTAATTGGGTCATATAAGTTTTTGTACCGAGTATGGCATTTTCACGACCACAAAGAGTTAAAACAGCATCATCAGACTCTTTCATCATGGTGCTTTCTGCTTCGTTAACAATTGAAACGGTGTAAATACCCTCTTTTTGAGCTTTTCTCATGGCAGATAATGTATCAGCTGTTTCCCCTGATTGGGACGTTAAAATAACTCCTGCATCTTCGTTGCGGAGTTTTTTATGGTAAAAAAATTCATAACCAGTAAAGACTTCCAAGTTACGGTCAGATACCATTTTCATGGCATCACTAGCTGAAAAACAAGTTGATAGAGAGCTTCCGCACCCCACCATATAGATCTTGTCAAATTCTCTAAATTTCTCACTTATTTCTTTCATATGAGATTTTTCAGCATTAATGGTCTTCTCTAAAGAGGTAGGTTGCTCCATCATCTCCTCATACATTTCATAATGCATTATGATCCCTCAACAATAATACAGTAGTCTTAAATACAGTCAATTCATTAACTATTCCTAAATAAATTCTTTATTATTATTTCATCAAACTTTATTAGATAATATTCAATTTTAAATTATATTATAATTTTATTTCTATTTTTTTATATTATACCTTCAGTGATTCATGTGTCTTCTGTTTCTTTTTAAATTTCATTCTATTATAACCCATATATTACCCTTATATTATAATATAATTTCTCTTATACACTAGATTGGTTTTTGAAAATAGAGTTTTTTTTTATTCTTAAATTCTCAGCATACTTAAAACAAGATGAATATTTTACAAAAACAGTTTTCTGGTTCTAAATTTTATCAGCAGTGACAAGATAAAGTTTAGCAATACATAATGCCATTTCGGCCACTTCTACAGGGTTTGTACCTAAAATCACAATCATGGGTTCTTTTCCCCAGGCTCCGATGTGATATATAACATCTGGAACGTCTTTGAGATTTTTCATGGCAACTTTTACACCCCATGGGATAGTACTTCCCTCTTTTTTTGCTAACTTAGGGGGTTCCTGGTTGCGATCATAACTAGATACTTTTAAACCCAATTTCTCACAGATCTCCACTAAATGGGGATGATATTTGATATTCAGAGCGCTACGCTTTTCAGGATCATATTTCATAATACTTATAACTAGCCTTGCCATATGTGATGAAACACCATAACCTGGCCGGGCAACGGCTTTGGGCAGATTATTAACAATTGTTATACGTCCAGGTATCCCAGCAACATCATCTATTGTTTGAGCGTTCTTACGGGCCATTACAATATTGCTACGCACTTCAGGAATAATTTCTGCAAATTCTGGGGACTGTTCCAGTATTTGTAAAGCCATTTCCATCTTTTCTAGGATCATATAAGAAGCTTTTGTATGATTTTGGATATAAATTTTGGTGTCCTAAATTTCCAGCAGATTAACTGTGTTAATATTTTTTTTAGGCATTTTTATCCTATAATAAAAACTTGGCATGGAAACCAGTATTTATTCAGATAATCGTTATTAGGGTAGTTATTATTATTTTTTCACTTTGAATCAATCTAATTCAGTTTGGATTATTCATCAGAAATTCAAAACAGACTTCATTGGTGCATACTACGAGCAATTTTTTTCAAATGCATCAATTTTACATTATCATTACCATAATTCCAATAAAAGACGTATTATTTTTTCTAGGGATGTTTGTTGGTTTTTACTATTATTGTTCTTAAAATAGATAACAAAATTTCATCCAAATCCATGTGGAGTTTTAAGATTTGGCAAGATTTACATCTCGGCACGAAATCAGACTGGTCATGATATAACCGGAGTAAGTTGATGGAGTTGGTAGAAAATAAATAATATCAAAGGGGTTCATGATGAAAAGTTCATATTTCAAACGTTTTTAACCAAAAAAAGGATATATGGTTGTTTTTTGCACCAAAAATCTATGAAAACATTTATATGCAGAAAAGAACGATCTTATAGTGTCAGGAACATCTATCTGTGTTCAACTGACAAGCAGACATTGAGGGGGCATATAATTGAACCAACAATTGCTGCTAGTTATGTTGCTCCTACTTGGAGTTGGCATGCTAGCCCCTAATATAATCTATGCCACCCCAAATCAGTCCGCAACAGAAAATTTCACGAACACGACTAATGTCAGTGAAATAGCAGAAAACAACACCACTACATACATCATTCAGAATACAACCACTTCGGTGGTTAATGATTCAGACACCAATCAACAAGAAAACCAAACATCAGAAACTATCAACAGTACTCAGAATAGTTCATCCGATAACAGTAACCGAACAGAAACAATTCAAAATAACACAGCGGCAGCATCAGATGGATTCCAAAATGTCCACGCATTATGGATCAGTGCGGATGAAGTATCGGCTGTGAATCTAAACGAATTATTAAACGCCGGAATAACGGATATATTCGTCAAGACGAACCGATTCTCTTCTCCAAATTACGATACTGTCCTGACAGCCATACTAAGTAAGTTAAACGGAACTGGAATAAGGGTACATGCCTGGGTTTCCTGCTTCATAGATGAAAATGGAAAATGGGTAGATCCTCTTGGGAAAACTATCACAACCACAGTCAAGGTACCCCACACCAAAACAGTGAAAGTAGCAACCAAAAACTGGTATAAAAGTTGGTATAAGGTCTGGTACAAAAGTTGGTATAAATACAGGGGAATATGGAGATACTCCTGGAAATCCTACTGGAACTACCAATGGAAGTACTACTGGTCTTACAGCTACAAAACCACCACTGAATACACAACAAAGACCATAACATCTACAGACACGAGTTTCAATGACGCACTGGTAAATTACATTGCAAGCCTAGCTAAAAATTACGATATCGACGGAATTCACCTCGATTACGTCCGTTATCCTGGAACAGCCTACCAGCATTCTGGTGGAACAGATGCAATCACCAATTTTGTAAAAAAAGTTGATGAAACATTGTATTCCATCAGCCCGAAAATATCCCTTTCTGCTTCACTCATGCCTGAGTGCAGTGTAAATGGTTATTATTACGGCCAGGACTATGCTGCGCTTTCAAAATACTTAGATTTCCTTGTTCCAATGATCTACAAGGGAAACTATAACAAAAACACAGCATGGATCGGCACCACCACTAAATGGATTGTAGAACACTCAAGCAAACCCGTGGTGGCTGGTTTACAGATATACCAAAGCGACAATAACGTGGTGAAATTACCCGCATCCGAAGTCAACCAAGACATACAATCAGCAATATCCAACGGAGCATCAGGATACGCGCTGTTTAGATATGGATTGATTGACAAGGCGTTTTTCACCCAAACAACAACCACACCATCAACAACTAACACAACAACAACTAATGGTACTACCACTAACAACAATTCTAGCACCTCGAATTCGCAGCCTACGTGTACTGTTGCTGAGATTATCAGTGCTTCTGGAAGGGTTAAGTCTTATGTTGAGGCTAATAAGGTTCTTCCAAATTATGTGCAGGTGGGTTCGTTGCAGGTTTCTATGCCTCAGTTTTTGAGGTTGCTTGCGACGTGTGTGTTGCAGGTGAAGGATGGTGTTAGCACTCCTATAGTGTTGAAGAGTATTTCAGCAGCGCCTGAACCGTGTGAAGCGTTGACCAATGGTAACTTGGATAAATCAGGGTATCTTGATTTGGCGAGTCGTGTTAAGTCCTATATGGATGTTAATGGTGCGGCTCCTAATTATGGGTCAAGTACTCTAGGGAAAATTCGTTACGAATCTTTGGTTTATCTCTTCAGTCGGGTGGTGGCTTTCTATGGAAGTGAGAAGTACTTGCCGAACTATGCGGTGATGAAACCATGGAGCTCTATCAGTTCAGGTGGTACGTCAACACCAACAGAAACAATACCAAGCAGCTTGCAAATTTATTTGCAAACAACTGCCAACTGCCAAGCTAACAACCCAAACATAATTGCATTGGCCCAGAGCATAACCTCTGGGGCAACATCCAGCTATGATAAGGCCACTCGCATCTTTAACTGGGTGCGAGACAACCTCGAATATTCCTATTACTACAACACTGCGAAAGGAGCTGTCCAAACGCTCTCTTCCAGGAGTGGTAATTGTTGTGACCATTCACACCTAATCGTGGCCCTTTCAAGAGCAGCTGGATTACCAGCAAGGTATGTACACGGGAACTGTTACTTCACTACCAGTAAAACATGGTATGGTCATGTATGGGCTGAGATATACGTCAATGGAATATGGTACACAGCGGATGGAACTAGTTACCGAAATTCGCTAGGATCAGTACAAAATTGGGACACAAGTACGTGGACAAAAAAAGGGACATACACCGAGCTGCCCTTCTAAATTTTTTTTTTCTTTTTTTTTTAAATACATTAGCTTGAGCTATGAAAAATTAATAAATTTATCATATTTATTAAAAAAAAATGGCAAATCATATTTAAATAATCAATAAATCCTTAACCAAAATAATAAATAAATATTAAATAATAAAAAAAGGAATTGGAATAAATTAACAGTGTTTAAAGCTATCTGCGGGAAAATCAGATTCTTTAATCTTTTTTATGATTTTACAGGAACTATCCAAGGAAGATTCATGGTAACCATTGATTTTTACTACTTCTGCATTAAGGTTTTTTTCTTTTAATTTTTTTCGTAACCAATCTAAGTCAAAGTTTTGATCAGGGCCTATGGTAATAATATCTGGATTTATTTTCCTGACAGTGCTGAACATGTCAGTTTCACTTCCCAACATGGCTTCATCAACAACTTTGAGCATCTGAACCACGTTTAAACGCTGTTTTTCTGGGACGATGGGCACCCTTTTCCTGGCACGCACTGTAGACTCCCTGGCAACCACCACCACCAAGCGGGCATCATCCCCACCAAGTTTTTTTGATTCTTCAAGGTAATATCCGTGACCAGGATGTATTAGGTCGAATGTTCCAGTTGCCATTATGGTTATTATGATTACACCTCTTTTAAAAAAATATGAAATTGCAAGATTTGTTTTGTTTAAATAAAAATATGTTCAATTGGATGTGTAATTAATAGATGTTTTTTTTTAAAGATAAAAAGTATTGCTATGAATTTTTAAAAAAGCATTTAAGCTGGTTTAAATAGAAAAGGTTAACATTTTCAGGGGGACATGGCACAATCCCATGGTGGGGTTTAATAACGTTAGTTTTATAAATATGGAATTAGTGAATTGAATTTCTAGATTAGAAAAAAAACATTTTTCTTTAAAAATTACAATAAGTCCAAAAAAAAATTTTATTAAAAATCAGGTCATGGTATTATTATGAGTTCCAAAATCATGCGAAGCAGCGCAATAATGTTGATCGGGGCTTTCGTATTTCGTATTGGGGGATATCTTTACAGATTCGCCACAGCATTTCTTCTCGGCCCGGTTGGTTTTGGGATTCTAAACTTAGCCATACCCTTGCAAGGTATACTAATTACTATAGCTTCTGGGGGTATGCCCCCGGCCATAGCTAAATATGTTTCTGAGTATTCGGCTAAAGATGATCAAGTTATGGTAAAACAAGTTATTCACACTTCAATGAAGTTAGTAATCATTTTGGGACTAATCTTCAGTGTGGTTATTTTTTTCTTGGCTGAACCATTGGCAATTGGATTATTCCACAAACCTGAAGCTGTTCTTCCCTTCCAAATGGTAGCTCTGATAACTCCTTTTAGTGTATTGGTGGGGGCTTTCAGAGGGACATTTCAGGGTGTTTTCCAGATGGGAAATATTGTCATAACCAAGGCCTTTGAACAAGTTTTCATGATCTTCAGTGCGATTATTTTAATTTTATTAGGTTTTTATGTGGCCGGTGCCATAATTGGAACTGCAATTGGGTTTGTATTTTCGGCCATGGCCGGATATTACTTATATAAAAGAGGAATTGGTAACAAACTTAAAAATATCCATTTAACTTTTACAACAAAGGAAGAATTAGCCCTGGCAAAGGTACTCATCATATTTGCCTTTCCAGTAGTAATAACCGGACTTGCTGAACTTGCCCTATTTGATTTTGTTGGAAATTTCGTTGTTGGAATTTATATGGCCAGTCAATACATCGGATATTATGGTGCTGCCACTCCAATTGCCCGCCTACCTCTTATTATTTCAATGGCAGTAGCAACTGCAGTTTTACCTGCTACTGCAGAAGCTATGGGATTGGAAAATAAAGATCTTCTCAAAAATTATGTAAATCAGTCTTATCGATACGTTACCCTTCTGGTTCTTCCAATGTCTCTGGGAACAATGATATTCGCTGCTCCTATAATGAAATTACTATACATTTTACCGGTTTACATGAATGGAGCCTCAGCATTACAGATACTTGCAGCAGGAATGTTGTTTTTCACTATTTATACAGTTTCCTCCAGTATAGCTCAGGGATTAGGGAAGCCATACCTTCCGATGATTATTTTAGGTTTAGGATCATTGTTTGATGTAGCACTAAGTTTATATTTGGTTCCTATTTATGGAATTAATGGTGCAGCAATTGCAACCACTATCACTGCATTTGTAATTATGATGAGCATAGTTTGGAAGACACTTCAGATCGCAGATGTGAAATTGGAGTTCATGGATTTAGGCCGGATAATGGTGGCAACCGGAATTATGGGAATCATACTATTGTTAGTACCTCAAAGTCTTTTAATAATTTCTATTCCCTATAACTACATAGTTTTCTTGTTAGTAATATTATTAGCAGCCATCGTTTATTTGATATCCCTCATACTTGTCGGAGGACTTAAAAATAGTGATATACGTGCTCTTCACAAATTGAGTAACAAAGCAGGCCCGTTAAAACCAACAGTAGATAAATTAGTTTCCTTACTGGAAAGATTCGCACGTTAATTCTTTCCAGACATTATTTTCCCAATTCTTTGAACCTGAAAATTAGTACCTCTTCATATTACAACATTATTTCTGAAATTAATTACATAAATACAGATTATATGATCATTATTCGAGGAATTGGAACTGGTCCTTACGTGGGTGTAGGTCATGTTAAGAAGATAGAAAACGATGATAATCTCCGAAATCTTAAGGGTGGGGAGATAGTTGTTGTTTCCACAGCTTCTCGTGATATGTTATCTTATCTTCACCGGGCTGGTGGGGTGGTAACTGATTATGGTGGTATCACCAGCCATGTGGCCATCGTGCTTAGAGAAATGAAGGTTCCCTGTATTGTTGGAACGGGTAATGGAACAGAAAAACTTAAGGAAGGTACAATTGTAACTGTTGACGGAAAAACAGGCAATATTTATCAGGGTTTCATGGAACGTGAGGGGAAAGATAAAAGTTCAACAGTATATTATCCTGCCACCAGAATCAAAGTCAATCTTAACGTCCCTGAAATTGCTAGTAAGGTCGCACCCTGGGCTGATGGTGTGGGATCCATACGAATCGAAAACAGTATCATTCGCACTGGAAAACATCCTCAAATCCTCTTGGAAGAGGGAAAACTTAGTGATGTAATTGCAGAATCAGTAAGAATCATTGCTGATGCATTCCACCCAAAACCGGTATGGTTTCGCACTTTTGACATTCCCACGGATGAATTGAAACGTTTAGATGGTGGAAGTATAGAGCCTGACGAAAAAAATCCATTACTTGGATTGAGAGGTATTCACAAAGATATTCGATATACTAAAATCCTTAAAGCAGAGTTCGAAGCTTTATCTAAATTAATGGATGATGGATATGATAATTTGGGTGTTAAAATACCTTTAGTAAGAGATATATCCGAATACATAGAAGCCAAAAAGGTCATGTGCCAGGTTGGGATCAGACCACACCATGATCTGCCGGTAGGGGCCTCTATTGAAACTCCATCTGCGGTTTTCACCCTTGATGACTTCATTAATGAAGGTATCGATTTTGTTACTCTTGGAATGAGTGACATGGCAATGTCAGCACTGGCAGTGGACCGGAGAGGGGTTAACGTGGCCAAACTCTTTAATCTAACTCACCCTTCAATCTTGATGATGATGGAAATGGTGATGGAAAAGTGCAACCAACAAGGAATTGAAAGCTGCATCTGTGGCCACGCAAGTTCAGACCCAGCTATAGTGCAGTGGCTGGTGGAAAAAGGTATCACCACCATATCCACCAATCCTGATCAGATCCTTAAAATACGCAAATTGGTTGATATTGCTGAAAAAACTATCATAAGAGCGGGATTCACTTTGTAGGTTGCATATGAACTTTATATGGCTGCATATGATGATATGAAAAAATAGGTGCAATCGAAGGGAAGTATGAACTAAAATAAAAAAATTAATTCCTATTTTTTCCCATAAATCAGGGCATCTTCAAATGTTAATGCACCTTTATAAAGTGCAGACCCAATAACCACGCCATAAACATCTGTTTTATTGAGAACTGAAACATCTTCCAAGGTACTCACACCACCTGAATAAATAACTGGTATGTCTACTGCTTTTAATAATTCAAGTAGTGGTTGAACCTTAAATCCGTCCAAAAGGCCTTCATGATCAACATTGGTAAATAATATGCTTCCAGCTCCATGCTCTGCCATGATTTTACCAAGTTCGGGAGCTTTCTGAGCTGTTTTTTCAGTCCATCCCCTTACCACTACTTGGGAGTCTTTACTGTCCAGGGCCACAATGATCCGTTCACTTCCAAACTCATTGGACAATTCATGCACTGTAGATGGATTCTGAATAGCCAAAGTTCCTAATATAATTTTATCAACACCCATATCCAGTAAATAGGATGCATCATCGATGGTACGGATACCTCCACCCATTTGGATGGGTATTGAAACTTCCTTTATAATTTCCTCCACCACTGAAAGATTACCGCCTTCTTCCAGTGCCCCACCAAGATCAATCACGTGTAAAATACTGGCTCCTCTATTTTCCCATTCAAGAGCAACTTCAACAGGATTATCAAGAATAATTTGCTCAGTACCAGGTTTTCCTTGGACTAACTGCACACATTTACCATTTTTAATGTCAACTGCAGGAATTATAAACATTTTATTGCCTCTGATTATTGTTTTCTACTTCATAATCCTCTAGTTTCAATTTAATAAGCTTAAATTCACTACCCTACTATTTATTACTATTTCTCATAAAACGATAAATAGTAAATTAATATATATTGAAAGGTGGATTATACTATCGCTAATATCTCTTACCACTTAACTGATAATATTTTTTGTTTGATTTGTAGATGTGAATCCATTATGATAAGAGTAGCTTTAAAAATAGCCTACATGGGAACAGACTTCCATGGGTTTCAAAGACAACCAGGCTTGCGTACCGTGGAAAATGAACTATTAGGTGCCCTTGAAGATGCCAGAGTTATCGAAAACCTCGGACAATCTAACTATTCCATTGCCGGACGAACTGATCGTGGAGTTCATGCTCTGGGAAATGTGGTGTCTTTCTGCACCAGAAAAATGCCAATAATTAACCAGATCAATGACATTTTGCCGCGAGATATAATGATTTTGGGCTTTGCACATGTGCCATTTGGATTTAAAACAAGATATGCAAATAGAAGACACTATCGCTATATCTTGTGTAATGTTAATGAAGAACCATTGGATATTGAAAAAATGCAGGAAGCAGCTCATTTAATGGAAGGAACCCATAATTTTATCAATTTTTCCAGGAGAACTGAGCGTAATCCCATGCGAAGAGTGGATAGTGTGACTATTACAGTTACCAACCAAACATATCTAATTGATGTGGTTGGTGAGAGTTTTCTCTGGAACATGGTTCGAAAAATGGTGGCAGTTTTAAAGAGTGTTGGAAACGGTGAATTAAATGTGGATGAGATTAGGAAATTTTTTAAACCACAATACACAGCAGCAATAACACCTATGCCTCCTGAAAGTCTCATTTTGATGGATGTTCACTATAAACATGTTCGGTTTAAAGAAAATGAATATGCTCGCTCAAAATTTATACAGACTTTAAGTGAAGAATTCCTTAATTATCAAAGGATGGCTGCTGCCACAGCTGAAATGATCCAGTCTCTAACTGGGGATTAGAACAATTTTGGGGGATTGCTTAATATCATCTTCATTCATTTTATTTTAACATTCTCATTATAGTTGGAATGGTGTAAAGAAAACAATAAATACTAACAAAAACAGAGAATAAACGGTAATAAAGTACGGTTAATCCTGATATCAAAAAGGAGGAAAAATTCTGGTTCACCGTTACCATCGAAATTTTGAGGAAAAACTTTTTTCAGATTCCAATGGTCAAAGACCATCACTTAAAATTCAGAGAGGTATTATTGTAGGTCTTGACCCTGGAATGACAGTTGGTGTGGCAATCCTTGATCTTTCCGGTGAAGTTTTGGATGTTAACAGTTTTAAAGAAGCTTCCAGGTCGTATATAACTAGCCATATCATCAATTATGGAAAAACTGTTTTGATAGCCACTGATGTTCACAATCCTCCTAAACTCGTTAAAAAAATGGCAACATCCCTTAATTCTAGAATATTTTCTCCTTACCGTGATCTGGCGGTAAGTGCTAAAAACGATTTAGTTGATGATTATGTTAATTTTCAAGACCAAAATCCTTCAATGCACAGATCGGGAGTAAATAATAAGTTAATACCTCAAAATGCCCATGAAAGAGATGCCCTAGCAGCAGCAATCCAGGCATATAAAAATTATCAGAAAAAACTGGAACAAATTGAAAGAAGAACGCAGAGTCTGGGTCTGACTCCTCAAATAGTGGATGATGTTAAAATTTTGGTAATTAATGAAATCCCAATTACTAAGGCTATAAATTTCACATTGGAAAAAATCAAATCTTCAATTAATCAAGCTGGAAAATCCATTCATGATGATGTTTCGTCAAAAACATCAGTTAATGGAACTAAAAAACATAAAAAATTAGAAAAACTTCAAAACACTGTACGAGAAGATCGCATCTCAAAATCCCCTTTTGAACTTTCCAAGTTGCAGAGCAAACTCAAATCTCAGGAAAAACAGATTAAAAATTTGCAAAATAAGAACAGGATCTTGGAAGATGATGCCCACCAATATCAAGATGAAATATTCCAACTGGAAACGAAAATACAAAGATTACAGTTCCAATACTCCCAGAACATCCTACATCAAAAGGAGATAACCAAAAAAAATTCGATTATTAAGGGGATTCAAGAGAAATTAAATAATGAAAAATCTTTAAGAGAAGATTTAGAGGCTCAACTGAAATTAATCAAACGTATCAGGGCAATGGAACTTTCAAAGGAGGCATTACCAGTCAAAATCATAGATTCATTTTCCAAGGATGGGATTAGGGAAGCTGCCAGTTTTAAAAATATAAAACGTGGTGACGTTGTACTTTTAAAAAGTTCTGAAGGTGGAGGCTCACACACAGCATTACTCCTGATAAAATTAGGTGTTAAAGCAGTTATAACCCTAGATAAAATGTCACACCAAGCTAGAGAAGTATTTGAAAAAAATAAGATTCCCTTACTGGAAGAGAAGAACGTTGATTTAAACATGGCTGATGACTTTGCAGTTATAATGAAAACTGATCTTAAGGGAGAAATTGACAAGTGGGCGAAGAATTTGGAAGAAAAAAAGAAAAAAGAAGATAGCAATAAACTTTTAAAGATAATAGATGATTATAAAGCCCAGAGGAAAAGGTCAACCAATAATTTATAATATTTTTTCCCACAATTCATAATTACCATTGTTCATCTCATTTTTATTTATAACTCAATTTTTTTGAGTATATGATAATCACTTATTAGTTTTATAAAAATGAGTGTTTTTAAAATTATGGGAATTTAAAGTGTTTAATCATCTCTTAACATATGTTTACTTTTTTTTGGATGTGGTCTGTAATTTAACAATAGTTCAGGGAGTATCTTGAATAGGAAAAATTATATGGATTAAAGATAGTTAACTTACTATATCATAGATTTAGAAAAATAGGGTATGGTGTTTTCTAATGCAAAAATCTGTTTTAATCATGATTATAGGTATGATCATACTTGCATTATCTGCATCCGGTTGTTTAGGTGGTGGTAGTGATGAGGATACATCTTCAAGTGATCAATCAAATGATAACTCCCAGTTAAACACTGACAACCCTGACCTATCTGATTCTAAGAACACCAATTCAAAACCCAATCAACAAACTTGCACTGAGTGTGGTGGAAACGGTGTTTGTTGGGGTTGCAGTGGAAGCGGTGTAGACTCAGAAGGTCTAACATGTGCAGTATGTGGGGGTAACGGTGTTTGCCCTGCTTGCAGTGGTACGGGGATGATGGCAACAAGTCAAAATGGTTAACATAGCCTATCGAACTTAGTTACGTAGGCCTAAATTAAAAAGATCGTGTAACTATTTTTCTAGTTATCACTTTCATGTAACTCTTCTAGAATGATGTTTCTTAAGAGGTAGCCTGATATTAATCTAGAACTAAGTTTATTTTATGCAATGTTAATGAGATTGCATAATCCCTAACTTGAGTTTCAAATTATTTTCCCTTTCCCACAAAGTCCTTAGTACTAGTCTAACATATTTCAGTAACTAGCATGTTCAAAAATCAGTTAGTAACTTATGTAAACCGGCTGCACCAATGCTAATATTAATCATAAAGAGATATCCTATTTAAAATAGATATGATATACTTCCCATTAAAGTTGTTTTTATGCACATATTTCCAAAAATTTTACTGGTTTAGAATGGACGTGGTAAGTAAATGAAGATAGCGTTTATAATAGGCACCAGACCTGAAATTATTAAAATGTCCCCCCTAATTGATGAAGTTGATAAAAGAGGAATTGATTATATTTTAGTCCACACTGGACAACATTATGATCATGAAATGTCCCAACAGTTTTTCTTGGACCTTGAACTAAAAGAACCTGACTATAACATCGGTGTAGGGTCCAATACTCATGGAAAACAAACAGCCACTATGTTAAAAGGCATAGAAGACGTTTTAATTTCAGAAAAACCAGATATTATACTGGTGCAGGGAGATACAAATGCAGTCTTAGCCGGGGCCCTGGCCGCAGCTAAACTACACATTGCAGTGGGGCATGTTGAAGCTGGACTTCGTTCATACGATAAAACCATGCCTGAAGAAATAAACCGGATGGTGGCTGATGTTTGCACTAACCTTTTTTTCGTACCCACAGAGGAAACAGCTGTTAATCTGCTTTTGGAAGGAATATCCCCACAGGATATATACATAACTGGTAACACAGTAGTTGATGCCTGTTACCGGAACCTTAAAATTGCCAGAAAAAGTTCAAATATAATATCCCAACTTGAACTTGAAGGAGACCTCCTGTCCCTAACTTTACACCGTGCTGAGAATGTTGATGATAGGGAAAGGCTTGAAAACATTATTGAAGCCCTTTTAAACATTGACAATGTTACCATTGTATTCCCATCACATCCCCGCACAGTTAAAACACTTAAAAAATTCGGAATGTATGCAAAACTTGAAAAAGCACCACATATCAAAATAATTAAACCTATAGGTTATCTGGACTTCCTGATTCTCCAATCACATTCGAAATTGATGATAACTGATTCTGGAGGAATCCAGGAAGAAGCAATCACCCTTGATATTCCCTGTTTAACTCTGAGATATAATACTGAAAGGCCAGAAACAGTTCATGCAGGGGGCAACATTCTGGTGGGTGCCAGCACTGACAAAATAACCAAAAACGTGTCTCAAATATTAAATGATGATGCAATGTATCGTAGGATGAAAGAAGCATTAAATCCATATGGTGATGGAAATGCTTCAAAAAAGATAATTGATGCAATCCTGGATTCTTATCAGCAGGGAAAACTGGAAATAAAACCTCCAGAGAATATCACTGCCAACAATTTAAAGAAATTGTTAAATGTGGATGAAAGTATTACTGTGGCTGAATTCGAAGCTAAACATCCTGAATATGATATAGACATAGTTTTTGATGGTGAAAGTCCACGCTTCCCCCATCCAGACCTATCATTGGAAGGAAAATCCATAATTATATCGTATTGACATCCATAATCATTAATTTGTAATCATCCAATAATCCATGCATCTAAAATAATAATAAAGATGCTGAACCTTAAAATTCATTAACCTTTAACTGCAAACAAAAGATTAATTAAGATTTTAAAACTGATCAAACCTTTTTTAAGAAATTGAAAATACTAATTAAAGCGTTATATATTGCAAAATCAAAAACTACTTATTTAGGGGATAGATCAATGATCAAAGAAAGTTCATCCATAGCTATATTTGGTTTGGGTCACATGGGGTTGCCAACAGCCGCATTACTTGCTCAAAGTGGCCTTAGAGTGTGTGGAGTTGATATAAACTATGAAAATGTGGAGATAATCAACTCTGGTCATTCTCCAATCATGGAACCGGGGTTGGATGGAATTGTAAAAGAAACAGTTGAAAAAGATCTTTTATCTGCCACCACAGATTCAAAGGAAGCCATGGTAAATTCGAAGATAATAATGGTCATCGTGCCTACCCCTGTTGACAAAAACAAAAAATCAGATCTTTCTGCAGTAATATCGGCGTGTAATTCAATTTCTGAAAATTTGAAGAAGAATGACTTGGTCATCATTGAAAGTACTGTGCCACCAGGCACCTGCGAAAATCTGGTAATTCCTTTACTGGAAAAAAGCGGATTTAAAGCTGGTAAAGACTTTAAAGTTGCATATACTCCTGAAAGAGCCCTTCCCAATAACACTTTGTATGAAATGACTCATAATGCAAGAGTAATTGGTGGAATTGATTCTAAAAGCACTAAAATAGCTGCTTCACTCTATGAGAGAATCACTGAAGGTGAAATCATCATGGTTCAGAACTTGGTAACAGCTGAGATGGTTAAACTAATGGAAAACACTTATAGGGATACTAACATTGCCCTGGCAAATGAATTGGCTTTAGTTTGCAGTGCACTGGATGTTGATGTCATTGAAGCAATTCAAGCTGCTAATCATCATCCAAGAGTTAACATTCACACTCCAGGCCCTGGTGTCGGAGGGCACTGTCTATCCATAGATCCCTATTTCATTGTTGAAACTGCCCAGAAAAGTGGTGTAGACACCCCTCTTATAAAAATTTCGAGGGAGGTTAACGAGGGAATGCCAGGGGAAGTATCTAAAATCATTCAATCTGCATTAAAAGATATGGGTAAGAACATTGAAGGATCTGAAATTGGGATTTTAGGAGTAGCTTATAAGGGTGACGTGGCTGATGCCCGCGAAACACCTGCACAACCATTAATCAAAAATTTAATGGAAAAAGGAGCAATCGTCTTGGTTAATGACCCTTACGTGTCCCCGGACATCATAAATTCATGGGGAGCTCAAATCGTAGACCTTAAAAGAGCTCTTTCAAGTGATTGCGTGGTTCTAGTAACGGATCATGATAAATACCGTGATATTAAACCATCCATGATTAAAAATGGTTTAATTGTTTGCACTCGGCCCGTACTTGACCGGGAAACCTTCCAGAAAGGTGGTGTACTTTTTAAGGGAGTTGGCAGATAGTGAATATCCTGGTATTTGAGTACGCTACTTCACTGGGAGTTAAAGATCCCGCTCTTACTGCAGAAGGCCAGGCAATGCTTAAAAGCATCACCACGGATTTAAAACATCTTAATACCAGTTTTTTAATCTCAAAAAATTCGGTTCCTGTTGAAAGTGGCAGTTGCAATCCAATCGTAATAGAAGAAGAACTAAAAGAGTGGATTGATAATAATATTTCATTTTATGATTTCTGTTTACCCATAGCCCCTGAAGAAGATTTTATTTTATATAAATTAACCCGATTAATCGAAAAAAATGGCGTCGAGGTTATTGGTTCTTCATCTAATGCTGTTTGCACATGTTCTGATAAATATTTAACTTATCAGGCCCTGAAAAGTGAAGTTCCAATCATTCCCACTGTTAAAATATTTTGGGAGGATATTGACAAATACGCTGAGAAAATTTTAACCAAGCACGTGGTTAAACCTGCGGATGGAGTTTCATGTTCAGCGGTACAAGTTGTTGATTCTCCAGAATCATTTAAAAAAGCAGCTGAAAGGGTTAAAAAAGTAACTAAACTCCCTTATTTCTTACTCCAGGATTGGGTGGAGGGGGATAGTGCCAGTGTAAGCTTACTCACCAACGGGAAAAAAGCCATACCCTTAAGTTTAAATAAGCAAAACAACATTCAAAATAATGGAATCATAGATTATAATGGGGGTGCAATACCATTTAACCATCCAAAAGCTGATGAAGCTAAAGAAATAGCTAAAAAAGCGGTGGAATCCTTAAATGGTTTGAAAGGCTATGTTGGCGTGGATATGATCATCAAGGATGAGGTTCATCTGGTGGAAGTTAACTCCCGCATCACCACGCCTTACGTTGCATTAAGACAGATGCTAAACTTTAATTTAGGAAAAGCTTTAATGGCGTCAATACAGGGTTATCTTCCCTCAGAAGTAAGATTGGAGGGAGAGATCGAATTTTCTAAGAAGGACAGTCTGCAGTTAAAGGTGATAAATTGAAGATCGTTGGTTTTGATATTGGAGGTGCCAACACAGATATTGCAGTGGTAGAATTTGATAGTGAAGGAAAAATTATTGATATTCGAAGTGATTACTGCTACCTCCCTATGTGGATCAAAAAAGATGAGCTCAGTTCTACTCTAATCGAATTATTAGGTTCGGACATGGATGAAATAGTTGCAGTTGGTGTTGCAATGACTGCAGAACTGGCAGACGGCTATATGAACAAAACTGAAGGTGTTATGGACATTGCCGGTAGAGTCAAAAAAACATTTGACATTCCATTGGGATTTGTTGGGTTAAATGGCATGCTTGATTATGAAGGAGTGAAAAATAACCCATTGGACTTGGCTGCTGCCAACTGGATGGCCACAACACCACTTGCCGCTCATATTAATCCGGATTGTGTTTTAATAGATGTCGGAAGCACTACTACTGACATAATTCCCATAAAAAATGGTAAAGAATGTGCCAGGGGAAGAACCGATCTGGAAAGACTGGGCACTGGTGAACTGGTATACACTGGAACCTTACGTACCAATGTAGCAACTATATCCAATAAAGTCCCTTTAAAAAAGGAATGGGTGAGGGTGGCATCGGAACTATTTGCAGTATCAGCAGATGTTCATTTAGTTTTGGGAAATATTGACCCTACTGATTACACTTGTGAAACACCTGACGGTGGTGGTATGTCTAAGGAAGATTGTCTTTTAAGATTATCACGGGTGGTATGTGGAGATCTGGATTTATTAAGTCAAGATGATGTACTGGAAATTGCTCAACATATTTACAGAATTCAAGTGCAAAAAGTTGCCGAAGCACTTAAAGAGGTTACAGATAGAGAAAATTTGGATTTAGTTGTGGCCACGGGAGTGGGAATGAAGATCATAGGATCTGAAGCTGCAAAAATCCTGAATTTAAAGGTTGTAACCATGGACGAAATTCTGTCTCTAGAAGATTGTGTGGTGGCACCTGCAGTGGGAACTGCTCTTCTTATGGAAAAATTCATAAGAAAAAAATGATAGCGTACTATTCTAATCAAATATAATAATAAAATGATTTTTAAAACTTCTTAATAATTAAAAAATATAATTACTCAATGTTTACTCTCACTATAAGGTTGTTAATATGAAAAAAAGTTCAATAATTCTGATAATTGTACTGGTTATTGGTGCTGTTTACCTGTTTGCCAATTTCAGTCAACACACTAATTTGGGCTCAAATCAAAAGGGATACGTTACTAAAGATGTTTATTCTCATTATGGCACCCCAAATGCTAAAATTGCTGTGGTTACTGGCATGCATCCCCGGGAAAAATTGTCCACCAACTTGGTCCCTCATGTAGTGAAACTCTTTGCATTACTTAATAAAGTGGAATTAGTTGACTACCATGTGACGGTCACAAGCCAACCACAGGAATTTTTTGTGGGTCGACAGAATGGCCAAGATCTAGTTGAAGAGTATGTAATTCCGGATATAAAAACAACTGATTACCAGTTAGTGATCATTGCCCACGACCATGAACCGGGTTATGGTGAAGGATATTACATAGCCACCCCTACTCATGACTACAAATCTGTGTCCCTGGGTGGTGCAGTTCACCAGTTACTTCCTCAGTTTAATTTCTATCCTGGCTCATCAACTAAACGTGCTCAAAGTAGTTCCGTAAACCAGGTTGATAGGCCATTAACTAATGCAGGCTTCCCAGTTTTTGTTTATGAGATACCGGAGTGGAACAACCAATTGGAAGCAGCTATAAACACTTATCACCTTTTCAGTGCCAGTTCAAATGTGATTCAGGCAGTTAATTAGATGAACATAAAAAATAAGATCATTATTACTAAAAAAAGAAAAAAGATAAGAGTTTATAACGAATAAATCAATGGATCTGGCGTCATATCTCCATATTTCGCCTTTTTTTCATAATAAACATTGATTACTTATCAAAACTGCTGATTAGTACCAAACATTTTTCATTCCCAGTAAATACGCAATAGTATTAGTGCCTAGATGCAAGAACAAAGTTATGATCAGTATAACCACAATCAAATATAATGGAATGACTACAACGAGAGATGATAATATCAAAGCACCCACCACAAAGTCTAACTGATCTATGATGGGCATGGGTCTCCCCCTTTCAACTTTGAATCTTCTTTTGATGAAACTACCGCAAGCATCTCCAATAATAGCGCCAATTCCAAGGGATAATCCCAGTAACACGCCTTGTATGGCATTAATAGCTATAGTTCCCTGAACCATCATGCCAATTGCCGGATCTCCAACCATTAAAAGGTTATGTACCAAGTTACCAGTAAAAGTTCCCTGAATCAAGCCAATTACAGCCCCAATTAATATTCCAATAACGGTTCCTTTTAAGGTTACACCATCTCCAAGTAATCTGTAACCGTTTTTAAGGGATAGACCCATATCCAGGGGTGTTCCTCCCCCAAAAGTAAGGGCACTGGCATTTGCTAGGTAAGCGGGTAACATAAAGTATATAGCATAAGCGGATAAAATTAAAACACTGAAAATACTAGGGTCCATAGTTAACCTCCGATTAAAACAGGATAGTAGTTATGTACTCAACCATAAATACTATAAAGCTGATTGATCGCTCAAGTATATATAATCATTATATTGAGTTACAGCAAATTTTCAAGATATAAACTAAGGTGAGATAATGGTCATAAAGAAAACAAAAAGCCTGTGTCCAGAATGCCTGCGAGTAGTGGATGCAGAAGTCTTCGAAGACCACGAAAAAGTAATGATAAAAAAAACGTGTCCAGAACACGGTGAATTTGAAAACACTTACTGGCAAAGTTCAGAAGCTTACTTATACGCATCTGATTTTAATTATACCGGTGGAGGTATTGATAATCCCCGAACTGATATTGTAGATGAATGTCCCTTAAATTGTGGTATCTGCCCTGAACATGAAAGTCAAACTGTATTAGGCCTTATTGATGTTACCAATCGTTGTAATCTTCGTTGTCCTATTTGTTTTGCTAATGCAGCAGTTTCTAATTATTTATACGAGCCTAGTCATGAGGAAATACGTGAAATGCTACGTAATCTCCGTGCAAACCAGCCAGTACCCACTCCTGCAATTCAGTATGCGGGTGGTGAACCCACTGTAAGAAAAGATATTGTGGAACTGGTAAATTTAGCACGTGAAGAAGGATTCAGCCATGTTCAAATAGCTACTAATGGAATTAAACTGGCAAAAGATCCTGAACTAGCTCAAAAATTGAAAGATGCTTCTTTAAACACAGTTTATCTTCAGTTTGATGGGGTCACTGAAGAACCATACATAAAATCAAGGGGCCGCAACCTTCTACCAACTAAATTGGAAGCAATTGAAAACTGTCGCAAAGCGGACTTGGGAATTGTACTGGTACCAACCCTGGTTAAAGGAATTAACGATGATCAAATTGGTGACATCATAAGGTTTGCCATCGAGAATCTGGACATAATCCGTGGAGTTAACTTCCAGCCGGTGTCTTTTGCTGGGCGAACACCAGCAGATGAAGTGGAAAAACAGAGAATTACCATACCATTGTTCCAGGGATTAGTGGATAAACAGACTGATGGAAAGATCAGTACTGATGATTTTTATCCCGCTTCGTCAATCATACCCATCACTGATTTTGTGGAAGCTATTGAAGGTGAAAACCAAGTTTCTTTCACCTGCCACTCTCACTGTGGAACTGCCACGTATATCTTTATTGATGATGGTGAAATTATTCCCATAACTCAATTTGTTGATGTTGACCGTTTTTTCAGCCTTCTTTCCCGGAGTAGTGATGATATAAAGGATGGAGGTTTGGTAGGTAAAGCTAAAGTTCTTAGCCGGGCTACAATGGAACTTCCTAAAACTATTGACCGGGAAAATAAGCCAGATTCACTTGATATCACTGGAATATTAACTAAAGTATTCAAAGAAAGGTCTTACAGTGCTTTGGGTAATTTCCATCATAAAACATTACTGATCTCTTGCATGCACTTCATGGATCCCTGGAACTTTGACCGGGACCGGGTTAAAAAATGTTTAATTCATTATGCTGTGCCTGACGGTCGTATAATACCTTTCTGTTCCATGAATACCATCTACAGGCAACAGGTCGAGAAAAAATTCGCCAAACCTCTAAAGAAAAAATAAGAACTGGTTGTGGAATTGCTAATTGAAACACCTTCACGTCTGCATCTAACTTTACTTGATCTTAATGGTTCATTAGGCCGTGTAGATGGTGGAGTAGGACTCACCCTAAAAAATCCTTCTTTAATTCTGGAACTGAAAGAAAAAAGCACTGGAATTCAAGTAGAATTTATTAATTCTGAAAATCTTTCTAAGAGTGATATTGGGGATTATGTGGATAAAATAACTTCTGCTGCCATTAAAATGATGAAATATTTGGGAATTAATAAAGGATTTAGTTTCATAGTCCATGAACATTTCCCATCTCATTCTGGTTTAGGTTCTGGAACTCAACTATCTCTGGCTGTAGGTCAACTGATTTCTGATTATGTCAAACATGAAATAGAGGTACCAAAAATTGCCAGTATTGTGGGTCGGGGAGGTACTTCAGGCATAGGTGTGGCATCATTTGAAAATGGTGGTTTTATTATTGATGGAGGCCATCATTTTGATGACAAATGTGAATTTTTACCATCATCTGCTTCAAAGGCAATACCAGCACCTATACTTGCTAGATATGATTTTCCAGAAGAATGGAAGGTGATTTTGGCCATTCCAGATGTTAAAAACAACGTTTCAGGAACTGAAGAGGTAAATATTTTCCAGGAATACTGTCCAATACCATTGAGAGAGGTGCAGCAGATGTCTCACCTCATCTTGATGAAAATGATGCCTGCTGTTTTGGAAAAAGATCTGGATGCATTCGGGGAAAGTGTTAACCTCATCCAAGATATGGGTTTTAAAAAGATAGAAAACCAGTTGCAAAAACCGGTGATAGGGGAAATTATGACTACTCTCCGGGATGCTGGTGCTCCTGGTGTGGGTATGAGTTCATTTGGACCCACCATCTATGCAATCACTGACAGTTCTCAGGATATAGTGAGTGCTGCTCATGATGCCCTTGAAGGGGTGGGTGGCTATGTCATGGAAAGTGGGCCTCAAAATTATGGTTCCATCAATAGATAGATTGCATTAAATTAACCATTATATGATTAATATGACTGATAAAATAAAGGGTAAAGTATGGAAATTCCGGGATAGCATAGATACTGATGTTATCATACCGGGGCGTTATTTGAGGACTTTCAGTTTAGATGATCTTGCCAGCCATGTAATGGAAGGAGAAAATGCTGAATTTGCGAAAAATGTGAACAAGGGTGATATAATAGTTGCTGGCTGGAATTTTGGCTGCGGTTCTTCACGAGAACAGGCGCCAGTGGCTTTAAAACATGCGGGTATTGATGCAATTGTTGCCAAATCATTCGCACGCATTTTCTATCGTAATGCTATAAATATAGGGTTACCAGTTATAGTGGCTGATATCCAAGCGGATAATGGAGATGAACTTCTGATAAACCTTAAAGATGGTGTGATTAAAAACCTCAGCACTGGTGTGAATGTTGCCATAAAACCTTTCCATGATTTCATGCGGGAAATACTTCATGACGGAGGTCTGGTTAAACATTACCTAAAAGAAAAGAAAGAAAAAAACCAGTTTTAACAATTATCATCAACTAACACTAGTCTGGCGAAGTGACCCTAATTAAATTTTCACAACAAAGTTTTTACAATTAAAAAACATATTATTATATTGTATTTGGTAGAAAATCTGAATCTCAATTCAATCAATTTATTAAAATTATCCATGCGGAAATATTTACAATCCAGAAAGATTTTTGGGTTCTTATTTTGTTTTATGTGAGGAAAAACAATGAAATGTCCAGTATGTAACTTTGAATCTAATGAAATTCTTAAAACTAAGGGTAAAAATACCAAAGAAGTTCTTATAAAGTGCAAAGAATGTGGAAACATATTTCGGGAAACTATAAAGGTCCCTAAGAGGATAGATTGCAGAATCATCATCAGTAAATTTTCTCAATCTGAAAAAAAACAGATAAAACTCTATCCTGATGAAATTCTCCAAGTAGGGGAGGTATTGATAGTTGATGATGAGGAAGTAGAAATAACCTCACTGGAAAATAAAAGGGGAGGTCGAGTTCCCAAAAGCCATATTTCCGAGTTGGAAACTATCTGGGCAACATCACTGGCAGGACCAGCTAGAGTAGGAATATCTATAGATTATGGTGGCAGAGTCCTATCACAAAAAGTTGAAGTGGAAAGAGATTTCCTATTCACAGTCGGTGACGTGGTGAAAATGGGAAAAGCAGTATTTCGAATTAAATCCATGAAAACTATAACTTCCAAGATCAGAAAGGGAAGTGCCCTAGCAGAACAGATTAAAAGGATTTATTCTAGACCAGCAACCCATAAAGATAAATTTCAATATGATTTAACCTCTAAAATTGTTGAAAACGAAAATGTCGACTAATTTCGTGTTATGTTTTTAATTATTTTTTTCATTTAATCCAATTAAGATTTAAAGTGATTAGATGAGGGATGAAAGAGAAGAACTGGTGGAAAAACTATGTAACCATGGTTACATAATGACCAAGAAAGTTAAGCAAGCCATGCTTAATGTACCCCGTGAGGAGTTTATGCCTCCTGAAATTAGAGCCTATGCCTACCTGGATCGACCCCTACCAATTGGGAAGGGACAGACCATATCTGCACCACATATGGTGGCAATAATAGCAGAAAAATTAGAACTAAATGAAGGAATGAATATACTTGAGATTGGAACTGGATTCGGTTACAATGCCGCTGTCGTATCAGAGATAATTGGCGTTTCAGGTCATGTTTACACATTAGAGAGAATACCATCTCTGGCAGAAAAGGCCAAGGAGAACCTTAAACAAACTGGATACAACCACCAAGTAACTGTTATACTCCAGGATGGAACTTTAGGTTACCCTGAAAAAGCACCATTCGATAGGATTTACGGAACAGCCAGTGCACCTAATATCCCCAAACCCCTAAAAAAGCAACTGAAAATCGGTGGGAAATTGATTATACCCTTGGGATCTGATAACTATTTCCAGGAACTGGTTTCTGTTCAGCGGATATCAAAGGATGAATTCAAGTCTAAAGATTTGGGCGGAGTTGCATTTGTTCCTATGATTGGAGAATATGGCTGGCCTGAAGATTAAACTCCAACTAACTCTTAAATTTGTCCAATGTATTGGAAAAACAAGTTGTAAACGAACTTTTATCATTTGTTAAAATTTTGAGGGTATTACTACTTTGAACTATATTTAAAAATTAAATTTCTCTGAATCATGATTAACATGAAATTTTATATTGAAACTTTCGGCTGCACTTTCAATCAAGCTGATTCGCAGATAATGGCTGGTTTACTGGAAAAACAAGGAGTAAAATCTGTTAAATCCATTGAAGAAGCGGATATTATCATTTTGAATACTTGTTACGTTAAACTGCCCACTGAACAGAAAATTACTAATCACATCAAAAAAGTTCAGGATATTTATCCTCAAAAAAAACTGGTGGTTGCTGGTTGTATGGTGGACATCGATCCTGTGAAGCTGGAAAGATTGGCACCCCAAGCTGGATGGATTGGGTCGCGTAGAATCCTGTCTGTTCCCGAAGTAGTCAAGGCAATTATGAGGGGGGATATTAAAAGAAAAACAGGTCAGGATAATGAAGTAAAGACTTGCCTTCCTAGGAAGCGTTCCAACCCACTTATACATATTCTGCAGATTTGTGAGGGATGTCTTGGGAAATGCAGTTATTGTTGTACCAGATTCGCACGAGGAAAACTGCAAAGCTATCCTCTAAATTTTTTAAAAAGGGAAGCAGAACAAGCAGTGGCAGATTCTTGCAAGGAAATCCAGCTCACTGCCCAAGATACCGCTGCCTATGGAAAAGATTCTGGAGATAAACTATCAGATATTATAAATCAAACAACTAGCATTCCGGGTAATTTCAAGGTAAGAGTAGGAATGATGCATCCTCAAAATGCCGAAAATGATATTGAATCTATAGTTAACTCATTTAAAAATGATAAAGTCTATAAATTCATTCATCTACCATTACAAAGTGGAAACAACCAAGTTTTATCTGATATGAATAGAGGACACTCAGTTGAGGAATACCTTAAAATTGTAAAATATTTTAAATCTGAAATACCCCATCTTTCTATATCTACAGATATTATTGTAGGATACCCTACGGAGGATGAAACTGCTTTTCAGGATAGTATTGATGTTATTAGTGCAATACGTCCTGATTTTCTACATATTTCCAAATATCACCATCGCCCCGGCACTCTTGCATCCCAGATGGATGAAATTGATCATAAAGTGATGAAAAACCGTTCCAAACGTTTGAATGATCTTAAAATAAAGATCGCTTCTTTGAATAACAAAAAACTTATAGGAACCTCTCAAAAAATTCTTATAACTGGCCAAGGGAGTAAAGGTGGTTATATGGGTCGTACAAACTCTTATAAAACTGTAATTGTGGATGAAGCTTTATTAGGTAACTTTTTTAATGTAGAAATAACTCATTCCAATAGTACTTATCTTAAAGGAAAAATTTTGTGACCTCCAAAATGTTGGATTGTATGATTATTCTCAACTATGATAATTATTTTTTAGATCTATGATTTTTATTATTGCCAATAATTATATTTATTAAACATGATTAATGTCCGATTCAAGCTGATTTTTGGCTTGAATTAAACTTTTGTCAGATCAAACTCTTTATTTATAATAAATACTGTTTTTTATCCAATAGTAAAGCATAAATAGATTCATAGAAAGAAAAATCATTGATCGTATGAAATATTTGATTTG
The DNA here is from genome assembly GCA_002496805.1 of Methanobacterium sp. UBA353. Classification (GTDB taxonomy): domain Archaea; phylum Methanobacteriota; class Methanobacteria; order Methanobacteriales; family Methanobacteriaceae; genus Methanobacterium. Next base: position 406,764 of record DALO01000002.1, read on the forward strand.
TGAAAACTGTGAAGGTTACTACCATCTGAAGGAAGGAGAATCCCTCGATGACTTTGAATCCTGTGAATGTGGTGGAAAATTTTATCTTCTAGAATATGGAGAAGATGGTCAGTTTCAATCCCCTAAAATTATGTGTGAATCTTGCCGGAATCTTAATGAAATTAACACACCCTTCTGCAGTATATGTGGCCAAATATTAAGACCTTCCAAAGAAATTGTCAGCAGCGAAAATAACAATACCTTCAAACCGAGATTTTATGCAAGTTTAACATTTATTGCATTATCTATAATGATATTAGGTCTTTTTTTATAAAGTTAAATGTAATTAAATTCTTTACAACCTTTCTGTTAGTGAACACTAAGTATTATTGAAGGTGTTAAAAAATAGTTTCCCATAACTTTTCTTTTAAAATAAAAATTAATAATAGGAGTAAATGCCGTGGGCCGGACTTGAACCAGCGACATCCAGATCTTCAGTCTGGCGTTCTCCCAACTGAACTACCACGGCACTATGGGCCCGACGAGATTCGAACTCGTGATCACCTCCGTGTCAGGGAGGTATCATACCCCTAGACCACGGGCCCGCATTGTCAGATTATAATTCTGTTACTATATAAATCTTTTCTATTTGAGTGTAAGTGACATATTTTCTAAACAAAATGATTTTTAATAGTAGGAAAAATGTATATGCCTTACTTGTCATATATAAGGCCGCTAAAAAATGTAGGGGTGATATGAAATGGATATTAATGATCCAATAAAAACAACTGTGGAAGAAATCCGGAAAGTTCTCAACATAGAAAATGTAATTGGTGAAGTCATAGAAAGTGAGGATAAAGTATTGATACCGGTTACAAGAATGGGAATGGCATTTGGAGCAGGTTTGGGTGAAGGAAAAGCACCTAATGTTCCAGGAGGTTCTGGTGCAGCTGCTGGTGGAGGTGCAGGTATTGAACCAGTGGCAGTTGTTGTGGTATTCAAAGGCAAGGCTGGACCTGAAGGAGTTAAAGTAATGTCTTTAAAATCAGCCGACCCACTATCCAGAGCTATAGGAGAAGCTGGTTCTGCCATAGTTAATGTCATGTCAGAAGCAGGAAAAATGGGGAAAGGCAAAAAAGAAAAAGATGATACCAAAAAATCCGAATCAGAACCAAAAAATAGTTGAACTAATAATTAATTAACCTGAGAGCGGGTTAAAGTTGATATACATCTTAATAGGCATCATCATAATTATTTTGGTGCTTATTCTATTATCTTTTCTTATGATTCCCCTAAACTTATCATTAGACCTTAAAAAAAATGATTCGGATATTCATGGAAAATTCAGCTTAAAATGGTTGGGTATAAAGATTTTTTCTAAGGAAATCCCTGGGGAGGAAAAAGAAGAAGATAAAAAGAAGAAGAAAAATGATGAAGAATATAAATTCGATCTGGGTCGCATATTAAATATTCTCAACTTGTTTTTAGAAGCTTGGCCTCAGATCTATCAGTTAACGCTAACAACTTATCGATCTTTCACCATTGAAAAGATTTTTCTGGATTTAACAATGGGCCTGGAAAGTCCAGCAGACACTGCACTCTTCACAGGATACATATGGGCTTTTACTTATCCACTAAATGCAGTTACACGTATAGATGCAATAATAACACCTGATTTTGATCGAAGAATTTTGGATGGAAATCTGGAATTAGATGTAAAATTGAAATTGGGTGGTGTTTTGATTGAAGCCATAAGAGCATATTCCAAGAAACCAGTACGAGAGCTAATTAATGAAGTGCGAGGCTGACCATTCCCTGAGGTCAAAAAAAATGATAGATGATGAAATAAGAATCGGAAAACCTTTCAAAATTGAAGGTAGGTCTTTTTATCCTCTGGTAAAGATTTTTCACTGGAAGGGAGATCATGCTGAATCATATTCATTATCTCCAGTGGCTCTAGTTGTATTTGAGGGACAAATGAAGTACTTGATTCCCCTAGATGAACTAGGCTCATCTCAAGAGTTATTGGACCTAGTTTCCATTTAAATTTAATTCAATATCCAACATTTTCCAAACTCTTTTAGCAGTGCTGTCATGCTTTTTTAAAATAGATTTTGAACAAAATACTTAAGACTTCTTTCATAACAAATAAACAATAACATATTAGTGAGGGGATGTTGAATTGGATTGGGGCAAATCGAAAGTTAAATTTCAAAATTTTATTGTTTTGAGCCTCATTATCCTAGCTTGCATTTTAGTATACTATTTCCATTTTGTTTTAAGAACAGGGATAATAATAACCCATTTTTTTTATATACCCATAATTCTTTCGGCAGTATGGTGGAAACGGAAGGCTTTATGGGTTCCATTTTTTTTGGCAGGAATCTTATTTTTAACTGACTTGATAAATCCTGTGGATAAGAACCCTTGGGTTGATGACTTTTTTAGGTCAGTAGTATTCATTTCTGTCAGTATAATCACGATTATTTTAAGTGAACAGATAGAAAAGTCAAGGATCCTTCTGGAAAATAGTGAAAAAAAGTTTCGTTCAGTTGTTGAATCTGCCATTGAGGCAATAATAACCGCCGATGAATCTGGAAGGGTGATTTTTGTAAATAAAAGTTTCGAGAAAATTTTTGGATACAGGCAGGATGAAATTATTGGAAAAACTTTTGAAATAATTATTCCCCCCCAGTACCGTGATAAGCATGCAAAAATTTTCAACAAGTTCAATGAAAAAAGTAAGGACGAATATTATAATAAAACTTTAGAGCTCACTGCATTAAGGAAAGACGGGACTGAATTTCCCTTTGAAATGTCTATCACTTCATGGGAGGTCAATGACCAAACATTCATCACTGCTATTTTAAGGGATATTTCTGAGCGTAAAGAGGCTGAAAAAACTCAAAACATTCTTTCTGCAATAGTTAATGGGTCCGATGATGCTATAATTGGAAAAGACCTTGAAGGTAACATATTAAGTTGGAACCGTGGGGCAGAGATTATTTATGGATACAAAGCCGAAAAAGTTATTGGAAAATCGATTTCCATAATTTTCCTCCCAAATTCTGATGAATTAAGCCAAGAATTACAACAAATATCCAATGGCAAATCAATTAAACACTATGAAACAAAACGCGTAACAAAACAAGGAGATATTATTGACATATCCCTTACAGTTTCTGTAATAAAAGATTTTAGAGGTAAAATCATTGGTGTATCATCAATCGGAAGAGATATTACTCACGAAAAGAAGGTTAAAGCTGCACTCGCAAAAAGTGAAGCACAACTCAACATGGTAACTTCCAACATGGCTGATATTATATCTCAATCCAGTTCAGACGGTAGTTATATCTATGTAAGTCCATCCATTAAACAAGTTATGGGATATGAACCACAAGAAGTAATAGGAAAGTCTATTTTAGATTTTATACATCCTGACGACGTTGAATACGTATCTTCATGCATGATGAGGGCTGTTAATGAAGGTACTATTCAATCTTCACAGCACAGACACAGAACGGCTGATGGGAGTTATATTTGGATTGAAACACTTGGAACTCCACTTTATAATAGAAAAAAAGATACAGTTGGATTTGTTTGCAACAGCCGTGATATTACCCAACAAAAAAATATGGAAGATGCACTACGGGAAAGTGAAGAAAAGTACAGATCCCTTATTGAATCAGCAAAAGACGTTATTGCTGTAATGGATTATAATGGGATCTTTTTGCTCATAAATAAAGCGGGCGCAAAACGATTCAATATACAACCTCCTGAAATAATGGGAAGATCACTAAGAGACTTCTTTCCGGATAGCCATAATAAGCAATTGGAACTTATTCAAAAAGTTTTCAATACAGGAAAAAGTTTGGAAACAGAACTTACAATACAATTCGAGGGGGTTGAACTATGCTACAGTATCATAATACAACCACTCTTTGGTCCGCAAAATAAAATTGAAAATGTACAATTGGTAGCCAGAGACATAACTGAAATTAAAAATACACAGAAAAAACTGGAACATGCCTTGAAAGATAAGGACATGCTGATGAAAGAAATATTCCATAGGGTAAAGAACAATTTAATGGTGATTTCCAGTTTATTAAATCTCCAGTCACGTTATATTAAAGATGAAGAAGCCAAAGGCATATTTAAAGAAAGCCAGAATAGAGCTCATTCCATGGCAATCATCCATGAACGTCTCTACCAATCGTCTGATCTCAAAAAAATTGATTTTGGAGATTACATACGCACCTTAGCCAATGACTTGTATCGCATTTACGTACTTCGCCCTGAAAAAGTGGAACTGCAAGTTAATGCGGATGAGATCATGATAGACATTAACACCTCTATACCTCTTGGACTAATACTCAACGAATTATTATCAAACAGTATGAAACACGGCTTCCCCGGAGATACTAAAGGTAAAATAATTATTGATTTTCATAAGATTCATGGTGATTTCGTATTGGAGGTCCGGGATAGTGGAATAGGAATCCCTGAAGATGTGGATATATTCAATACTGGAAGCCTTGGCATGCAGCTGGTTACCAGCCTCACCCAACAGATCAATGGAGAACTTGAATTTAAAAGAAGTCCTGAAACCAGTTTTCGCATAACTTTCCCGGAAACGGAATATAATGAGCCTAACTAAAAATTCAACTCTTTTAACAAAAAAATTAAAAAAATTAATTTTTCATTCTATTTTCATGAATTCTGATTTGAGAGCTCCACATATGGGGCAGACATCTGGTGCTTCATTTTCTACTGTGTTTCCGCAGTGGCCGCATACATAATAATCCACTTTTTCATTGTTTCCCAGAACTTCCAGTGCTTTGGCGTATAGTTCCGCGTGGATTTGTTCTACTTGATTGGCCACATCAAATGTCCAAACCGCTTGGTTATTGTCTTCACTTTTAGCTTCTTTAATAAATTCGGGGTACATCGCCTCGAATTCTTCTTCTTCCCCTAAAATAGCGGATTTTAGATTCTCGGCAGTGCTGCCTATCCCATCCATCACCATTAAATGGTTCTGAGCGTGGACTGCTTCAGCCTCAGCAGCGGCTCGAAAGAGTTTAGCAACTTGTTCGTATCCTTCTTCATCTGCTTTCTTAGCAAAAGCCATATATTTATGGTTAGCTTGAGATTCACCTGCAAACGCTTCCTTTAAATTATTTATGGTGCTCATAATAATTCAACCTCCATATGTTTATTGGATTGTATTCAATGAATATATTTCCATCTAATGAGGTTCGTTATATATTAAGGGTATTATCCTTATATTAAAACGACTCTGCTTTTATATCGATCTTCCATCTTAAAATATCATTTATCTTACTAAAATAGTGAGACGTATAAGTGATAGTTAGAATCATGATATGCAATGAGCTTATAGGAGATCAAACCTAATTCTGGTTGGATAAAAAGAGAACATCATCCTAAAAAATAAGAAAAAGAAGAAATAAAATAATTTATGCTGATTTGACGGCCATTTCGATGTCATCGGCTTTGACGGTCTTTCTTCCAGCGTGTTTTGCAAGTTCTACGGCTTTTTTGGCTAGCTCTTCGCCATTTTCTTCCAGAGCTTTAGCTAAAGCTTCCTTTGCATCATCGCTTATCCTTTGAGCACCAGCATTTTTTATGATCCTTCCAACTGGAGCAATTGGTAATTCAGCCATAATTTCACCTCCTAATTTAGCTAGGACACTAATATATTTAAATATATCGGTTTTCATGACATCATGAGCCATGGTAATTACCATACATACATGCCAAGTGTGATCGTCAACCTACCAAAACTTTAAAGGTTACATAGTCCCATAGGAATTCTCATGTATAATACTCCGGACATCGAACCCACCATAGAAGAGATACTAAACAAATCACAAAAAGAAGTAATTTCCTATGATGAAGCATTAAAACTTATTAAAACCACAAAAAATGAATATCAGGCTTTAATTCAGGCAGCTGATTTAGTAAGGCAGGAATTGGTTGGTGATGAAGTTACCTATATTCAAAATTGGAACATTAACTACACCAACATATGTACGGGGACTTGTGGTTTCTGTGCCTTCCGCAAAAACTTGGGACAGGAAGGTACATACTTCTTGGATGTGGATGAGATAGTACAAAGGGCAAAAACTGCCTGGGATAATGGTGCCATCGAAGTCTGTGTACAAGGTGGTCTACATCCGGATGTCGATGCTTATTTTTATGAAAAAATACTCAGGGCGATTAAAGATGAAATTCCTGACATTCATATCCATGCCTTTTCCCCTATGGAAATTTACTATGGTGCGGCGCAGTCTGACATGAATTTGAAGGAATTTTTGAAGATGTTAAAAGATGCAGGGTTAGGGTCAATGCCCGGAACTGCTGCTGAGATCTTAAATGATACTGTTCGTAAAGTTATCTGTCCGGGAAAACTAACCACATCTGAGTGGATTGAAGTTATTGAAACCGCTCACCAAACCGGTATACCTACAACTTGCACTATGATGTATGGTCATATGGAGAATGCAGAACACCGGGTGGAGCACTTGGAAATCCTGCGCAACATCCAAAAGAAAACTGGTGGATTCACTGAATTTGTTCCCTTAACTTTCATGCACCCCAATGCACCCATCTACCGGGAGGGCATTGCCAAACCAGGGACTACTGGAACCGAAGATCTGAAGTTATATGCAGTTTCCAGATTAATGTTCGGAGATTTGTTAAAAAATATCCAAGTTTCATGGGTGAAGCTGGGATTCAAATTCGCCCAAGTATGCCTTAATGCAGGATGTAATGATATGGGAGGAACACTGGGGGAAGAGAACATTTCCAGATCTGCCGGAGCCCAACATGGTGTTTACACACCCCCCGAACATTTAAAACACATTATTCGAGATTTGGGAAGAATTCCTGCTGAAAGAGACACTCTTTATAATAATATCAGGCCTTTCTAATCTTTGAATCAAAATTTACAATTTCATAAATCATTTTACAATTTCATAAATCATTTTACAATTTCATAAATCATTTTACAATATGATAAGTACGAAGAAGAGGAATCATCAATTGAATTCATTTTAAAATAGTGCAATACAGAGGAAAATAAGTAATTCCTAATTGTCTCCAATTACACTTATGTAGAGTTGTTTTTTTTTAGTTCAGATAAATAATGTGATCTTGATGAATTGGGCACTGTTGTTGAAGCAGCAATGCCAAAAATTTGAATTTTAAGGAGGGATGATCAAACCTGATCAGATAAGGGAATGAATTAACAGCATCTGTTTTAAACTTTGATGATCGTGTTATCAGGTACCATTATCTGGGTAATGTTTACGCCTTCTTAATTACCATCCAATCACCCTCATCTACATCTTCTATTATCTTCAAACCTTCAACAATTCTCCCAATATGATTCACATCTGAAGCTGGTTGGGAATCTCCGAAAAATATGCAAAAAGCATTACCTGGTGGCCAGTATGAGATATCTCCCCTATTTGATGATGGTGATGGATTTTCATAATCATGAACCAATGGTATGGGAAAGTAAACCTCTTCATGCCATAACTGGGCTGGACCTTCCATGGGGATATTTTCAAAGAATGACTGAGCTGTTTTGGGATTCCTGTCATCTAAGATTGCCTTAATTCTTCCTTTTTTTGATATTTCAATTTCTATTTCCATCTTCACTGGAATCACACACTATCTGTCCAGTTAATCGGCTTTGTTTAAGAGGTCTTCCATAATCTGCACACCAGTTGATGTTCCGATCTTACTAGCACCAGCATCAATCATGTTCAGGGCTGTTTCAAGATCTCTGATACCTCCAGATGCTTTCACACCCATTTCCATACCCACAGTATCCCTCATTAACAGAACATCTTCTACCGTGGCTCCACCTACTCCGAAACCGGTAGATGTCTTCACATAGTGGGCTCCTGCTTCCCGGGCAAGCTGACAAGATGTGATCTTTTCATCATCCGTCAGGAGGGCTGTTTCCAGGATAACTTTCACCACCCGTCCCTGAGCTGCATTCACAACACCGGCAATATCGGCCTGAACCAGGGAATGGTGACCAGATTTAAGGGCTCCAATATTCATTACCATATCCAGTTCTGACGCACCATTGTTTACAGCCTCTTCTGCCTCAAAAAATTTTGCATGAGATGTTTGCACGCCAAAAGGGAATCCTATCACTGCACAAACTTGAGTATCGGAGTTATCTAATACTTCTTGAGCCAAAGCCACTTGCGTAGGTGTTACACAGACGCAACTGAAGTTATAGTCATCTGCTTCATGGCAGAGAACTTTTATATCTTCATCAGTAGCATCCCTCTGCACATTGGTATGATCAATCATCCCAGCCAATTCTTCAATGGATATCCTCATCAAAAATCCCTCCTATTAAAAAGATTTCTAAATTAAATTAAGTTCTTCATGGATTAAGTTATTACACCAGTTTTTTAGCCATATAAGGCCCCTTTCGTTCATACCCAAATTTTCGATAATAGTTGCGGACGCCAATTCCACTGGTGATGAGAATTTCTTTTTTATCATATCCTTCACAGCTTATCCTCTCTGCTTCTTTGAGCAATTCTTCACCGTAACCTTGATGCTGCCATAGTTCCTTTTCCCTCTCGCCCAGGGGCATCATTGGGCCATAAACATGTAATTCACGCACAATAGCTGTATCTTGATCTATTTCTGGTCTGTGGGCCTTAATTGATGGCATTCGCAGTCTTAAAAAACCAAGAAGCACATCAGACTCAGTATCTTCCATAGATAAAAAATGTTCCTCACCTTCACTGGCATGATAACTCTCTTTTAAGAGTTTCACATCATCTTGAGTGGTATGAATCCCATGTGTTGCTTGGTGTCCCACTTCCCTGCAACGAATGCACTGGCACTGCACATTTTCATCTTTCAGGCGGTTATAAACTAATTCTCCCAAATTAGACTTCTTAACTCCAGCTTCTATGAGTGGGGATGGAATATCCCGTTGAATACGCATGGTTCTCACCCATTTAGGTAGTATCTTTTTCACTTGAACTATGAGATCAACTGCTTCTTGGGTAGTGTAGGGTTGGTACTCTCCTTTTGCCCATAATTCGTGGAGTTTAGACCCTTTAGTAACTAGGCAGGGATAAATTTTCAGCATATCTGGTTTGAAATGTTCATCCGAAAAAATTCTCTCAAAAATTCTCAGATCTCTTTTTTTGTCGGAAAAAAGGCCAGGCATAAGATGCATCGCTACCTTAATCCCAGAATCCTTCAATATCCTCGTGGCATCGATAACATCTTCAACTGTGTGTCCTCGCTGAATACGGTGATAAATATAGTTATAAATGGTTTGAACACCCAACTCCACCCGGGTCACACCCATTTGTAGCATACGGTCCACATCTTCTTTTTTAGAGTAATCTGGCCTTGTTTCAAAGGTCATGCCAACACATCGAATGTAGGAGCCTTCATTAGCTCTTTGAACGTCTTCCAAGTACTTAAATTTATTGGTGATGGTTTGGCTTGTATTTTTATTATCCAAAACAATTTTGGGGGTTTTAACTTCAAATTCCACCATGGCTTGGAGACATTGGGTGATGAACCATTCCTGGAAACATAAAAAACGTGAAGGAAATGTTCCTCCCATTATTATAAGCTCCACTTTATCCAGGGGGTGGCCGATACTTTCCAGTTGAAGTAGGCGATTGTAAACTTGATTGTAAGGATCAAAATCATACATTCTGGCCCTTAATGCTGCCGGTTCTTCCCCAGTATAGCTGGGTGGTGCTATGGTGCTTTCAGGACAGTAAAGGCATCTTCCATGGGGACAATTATGTGGGGGACACATCACAGCCACCACAGCCACTCCTGAGATGGTTCTTGTAGGTTTTTTCTGTAAAATTGGTGTAACCATCTCTTTTTCATCACTGGTGGCCATCTGCAGTATCTCAGAGTTACGAGGAAATCTGTCTAACTTATATTCACGGCAAGCAGTTAATTTAGCTTTTTCCAGATCCTTCCGGTTTTTGATTTTCCCATTTAAAATGCCGCTTATTATGGATCTTCCTGCTTCTTTCATGATTTTTCTCCAGGATGCCAGTTTTAGTATACAATTACTTTACCAAACTATAATTTGTTCCTGACACTATAAATCCAACACTACAAACTAATAGCAGAAAACCCCAAAAAAGATAAAAAAAATAATGTTGTTAAAAAGAATATTCAACTTTTATCTTTATTTAGATATTGAAGCATCTAAACATTATTTTGAAAGAATAAAAGGATATTAATACTCTGAAATTGGACAAAAAAATATATACATCAAAAAATAGATCATACAATAGGTGTTTAAATGAAAGTGAGTGACTTTTTCGGGCGACGAGTTTTGGATAAGAAGGCTAATGAAATAGGTAAAGTGGTTGACATGGTCATAAAACCAAAAAAAGGACTTATAACCACCATAATCATTTCAACCAGTGATTTTGGGCTTACCCGGAAAAATCTGGAGATTGAAATTTCAGACTTAAAAGAAGTGGGTGATTATTTATTACTAAACATTTCAAAAGAAGAACTGGAAGCCAGAAAGGAATCGACTCCCAAACCTGAAAAAGTAAGGTTGGATATTCAAAAATAAAATAATAAAACTACATCCCAATTAAAAAATCAATAATTAATTAAATCTATTTTCAATAATTGTGAAAGTATGGGGGTGAACATATGGAAGCCGTTAACCGGAATGAAGAACTCTCGATTGGTGTTCATGTAAGATACAGTGGAACTGGCAGTGCTGGTGAAATTTTAGCCCTTCGCAGTGATGATGAGGGTATCTGGGCTAAGGTGGATACCACTCAGCTTTGGTACAACAGCCGTTACTTGGAACTACTGGATGAAGGTGAATACAGAAAGATCGAAGACAGAAAATCAAAGAGAAAAACCAAAAAACTCGATGAAGAAGGTGATGAAAGAGAAATCACCAAGAAAAAGATTGATTCTATTAAAGAAGATCTTGAAGGCGTGGATATGAGCACGGAAATGTGTGATGGTGGGGGTTAAGTTCTCCATCTAAAACCTTTTTTTTTAGAATACGTTTTTTTTTTCATATTCTCTAATATAACCATTTACATCATTTAATTTTTCAAATTATTGATGCACTGTTCTAATGAGTTTTCAGCTGCAGATTTATCAATTTTAAGTTCACTTAAAACATTGGCATTGTAACTTTCATCAGATGGGGTGTGCACCGGGTCGCATACAGTTTGATTATTACATGGAACATGCACTGGATCGCAGATCACTGGTTCGGTAAGCATTTTATAAAGCATATAGGCAATGAGTAGAGAAATAATGCCGGAGATAATGGCAATTGTAATCTTAACTTTCTCGTTCTTGATGTAAGTGTCAATAATACATCCAAAAAGGTAGCTTAAAACTATTCCCACTACCAGAAAAATGGAAATGCTTATTAAAAAGATCAAAAGATCAACCAAGATGAAGGATGAGTAAAAATAGTTATAATCAGCATAGATGTAGTCTTGGCCAAATAATAGAATGACTAAACTGGAAAAGGGGATCAATAATAATATAAAAAAGATGAGTTTGAATCTGCTGGGATAAAAGAATTCTTTAAGATCTACCATAACCTATTTTTTGTCCTTTCTCTATTAAATTTATTTTCTCTATGTAATATTTTTTTAAAAACCCATGATAAAAAGTCAAATCCTGAAGATTTTCCCCAAAGTCGCTGAGTCCTGGAAGTAATCCTCCACTCCATGTTTTTGGAACTTTTTCCCCACGAATTGGAATCTCCACATCTTTTCAGCTAATTTATCTGCCTTTTTAGACATATCTCCATAAAAATTTTTCATTTCATGGGCTAAAAGGTCAATTTTTTCTTCAATTCCAGTTTCCGGAACCATTCTATAAATATCAACTAAACATTTGAGTGTTATTTTGTTGCAGTTTTGGATAAGATTAATTGTTTCTTTTTTTAATTGGTGTGATTTTGCTCCAGGATAGAAACGCTGGTTTAATTCTGAACGATAGGATAGGGCAATCAATTTATGGGATAATTCCGGATAGGGAGAATTTTCCTGGTAAAAGGTGAGGGCATTGATACGAAACATTTTTTCTGTTGCATCATCCTGGATTCGATAGTCCCAGTGAGGCCAATCCCCCCTTAAGAGTCCTTTACCTTTAACCAGCCTTTCCAGGGGTGAACCCGCCACAATTTCGGCTCTGCCGAAATCAAAGGCCATCTTTAAGTTCTGGTTCATGAAATAGATATTCTCGTTTATCTCTTTCAGGGTGGCCCTGGGATGAAACATCAGCAGATTAAAAGTCACACCCATATGATAGTTTTCCAGGAGTTTAAGGGAATGGTAAACATCATCCATATTTGCACCGCGTGCCAGGGCTTTTAACCCACTGTTACTCGCATTTTCCACTCCTAAAAACACTCCCACTGTGCCTAGTTCTTCTAAAAGTATGAGGATTTCTTCATTAATCCCATCTGGTCGTGTTTTAATAAGAAAGGCGATTTCTTCCAAGTCCACTTTTTCCTTCATTAGGGATTTTTTCAAGGAATTCAGACGATTATAGGAACTTTTGGTGGAAGGTAACAGGAAATTGTCATCATGAAACTGGAATAACCGGACATTCTTATTATGATATAGTTCTGCGATTTCCAGAGCTACATTTTCTGGTGTTCTCAAGGCGTAGGGGCGTTCTGTTTTTTGTTTATGAAATGCTCCTATGCAACAGTAAATGCAACGGGAATGAAAACACCCCCTGCTGCTTACCAATGTACTAAACTTCTCCCCTAACCTGATTTGGGGTTTTGCTTCTCGTAAAGGAAATGGCAGTTCATCCAGGTCCGGAAATTTATTAATTACATAATTTTCTTTAATGGAGCCATCTGAAGATTTGTGAACCAGATTTAGAACATCCCTTAAGTTTTTTTCATTGATTATTGCACTAGTAAGTTTTGAAATAGCTTTTTCTCCTTCAAAACGAATAACTGAGTCAACAGCATCATATCCAAGTATTTTTTCATATTCGAAGGTGGGGAAATGACCACCAACAGTTAGGTGGACCTCGGGGTTATTTTTTTTTATTTCACCGATGAGATCCAGGAACATGATGGCCATGGACTGAAAAGCCATGGAAACAGCTACCACATCTGGTTTGAAAGATTCCAGTTCATCTAAGACACTTTTAAACATGTGGTAATTAGAACACCCAGCAATTTTTACCTGATTTCCGTTTCTTTTAAGTTCCGCACCGAGGTAGCGGATGGCCAGGTTTTCTTCGTCTTCTGCCCCAATAATGAGAACTTTTCCTTTTCTTTTTTCGTTCATGTAAAATCAGTCAATTTTATGGATGTACTTACTCTTTTATGGTATTCATTTATCTTTACATCTTTTTTTCTCATTTGGCATATAGTTTATAATATTAACAAAATCACACACATAACAAACCGACGGTCGGTATGTTGGAGGTTATTATGGTACCCAGAAAATCCAGACCTTTTAAAGTACTATCAACAGTACACAGTCGAATACATTAAATTTTTTGAGGGTGCATTCACCATGGGAATTCAAATGGGGGAATTCGAAACCCATAATGTTAAAACCAGTGCTGTAACCCTAATGGTGGCCCTAGATGGAGTTGTAGGGGGCATGTTATTTGATGAAGATTTAGTACTGGAAGAAGTTATGCAACATTTCGAGGAAAAATTCATCAAATCTATTGAAAAAACAGGATAAATCATCCTGAAATTAAGCTATGAATATTTAAATTCAAAAATAGTTGCAGATCAGATAAAGAGGATGATTATTTGAAGATTGAAAATGTGGACTTTTACTATTTTTCTGGAACTGGGAACACTCTTCTGGTTGTGGAGAAAATGGAAGAAATCTTTTTAAAAAATGGTGTGGATGTCAAACTTCACCCAATAGAGAAATCCAACCCTGAAGATGTAAATCTTCAGCACACTTTAGGATTAGCCTTCCCCGTGGTAGGATTATCCACTTACCCTTTTGTCTGGGAGTTCATAGAATCACTTCCACTTGCAGATGGCACCCCAATCTTCATGGCAGACACCCTTACTGGATATTCAGGAGGCATTGTTGGGCCTCTCCACAATAAACTGAAAAAAAAGGGATATGAACCAATAGGAGCTTGTGAAATCATAATGCCTCTGAATATTTTTTACATTCAAAGCAAAGAGAGTAGAAGTAAGTTAATAGAAAAAGGAATTAAAAAAGCCGAAGAATATGCTCAGGCACTTTTTAATGGTCAAACAAATTGGGGGAGCTTTCCAGTACTTCCCAGTGTATTATGCACTTTAAGCCGTTCTTTTACAAGTTCATGGGAATGGAAATCCCAGCAGAAATGGTTTGGATTCCGCGCTAAAAAATCTGAATGTAACCAGTGTGGAATATGCGTTCAGATATGTCCTTTAAACAATATTGAAATGAGAGAATACCCAGTATACAAGTGCAAATGTCAGTTCTGCATGCGATGTGTTTCTTTCTGCCCGCAAAATGCCATACCATGTAAAGTAAATTATAAAGGGAAAACACATCAGGCAGTGAAAGTTAAAAAAATTTGTTAATAGTGATAAATCTAAAATAAGTTATGATGATATGTCCAAGACAAGTCATGTTAACTAAATTGAATATAAAGAAAAAATATATCGTGCTGTGAAAGTAAAAGAGTTTTTTAAATACAATATGTTCAATATGAGATGTTTATCATGTCAAAGTATGATTTTGATGAGAAAAATATTGATGTTGAAGGGCTGGCCCAAGATGCAATAACTAATGAAGAATTATTTCAGGAACTGTTGAGAGGCGCTCGTTCAAAGGATGACACCACCCGACAAAACAGTTTCAAGTCCTTGCAGATCATAGCTGAAGCGAACCCCCAATTTCTATATTCTGAATGGGATTACTTCCAGGAGATGCTCTCAAGTCCAAACAACTACCATAAATTTATTGCAATTTACATTTTAGCCAGTTTAACCAGTGTTGATGATAATAAAAAGTTTGATGAGATATTTGATGATTATTTTGGGATACTGGCGGGGGACAAAGCAATGACTGCATCTCATGTGGCCCTAAATTCAAGTGTCATAGTCCGGAACAAACCGGAGTTAAGATCTCGAATTATTGATATTCTAATGAGTATTGATGATATTCACCAGGGCAAGCAGAAGGAACTCATCAAAGCATATGCCATTGAAGTACTCATGAAGATCCATCCTGATGTTGATGACCGGGGTGAGATCGAAGAGTTTGTCCGAACCCAGTTGGAAAGTAAAAGTCCCAAGACTAGGAATATGGCCCAATGTTTTTTGGACAGGTGTGATTAGATAAATTAATATACTAGAATGCCCTCAAATAAAATTAGGGGGTAATATGGTTAAGAATATTGGTTCGCATAAATATCCACAGAGGATAAGCAAATTCAAAAAAATAGTGAATGAAGTCTGGTCAAATACCGCCAACCAAAAACACTCGCAACGGATTTTTTTCTCTAAATACTCGCTAAAAAATAATGAATCAAGTTTATGGTCATCAAAAGATCCTGAAAGATGGGAAAAATTTCAAGAAGACTTTCAAAGTGAATTTGAAGATAAAATCCAACTTTTAGATAAAATCCGGGACAAGAAAAAGGAAAATAAAATATTTTATTTGCTTCAAGAAGGATATTTTATTTAAACAATTTTTTTGGGTGTTTATTTTACATTTTAAGGTTTTTAGGTAAGAATATCTTCATACTGGGTGATTTAGTCCCATGAACTATTTGATTTTTATAAATTTATGTAGTAAAATTGATTGTATTTTGCATAATCATTATTAATATTATATATAAAAAAAGTATTACTTTTTTCCTAATCCATTCATGATCATTCTGCGTATAATATACGATCGTGATCTATCCTCTTTTTTGGCAATGCGATCTATTTTTTCAATATATTCTGGCTCCAGTCTAATGTAAACACTCTTCTTTTTTGTCATGTATATTATTACAATTCATTACAAATATATACTTTACTGATTTACTGGGTATTTCTATTAATTAATTCCATTCTTGCTAAAAGATTATCAACATGGTCTGATAATTCTATTATTCAATGTCTAAGATCAGTTTTTCAGATATTAGTGTGTGGGTTATAAAATTCACCTTCAACAGTCGGTTTGCCCTGGCTAATCTCTGCAGGAAATTACCTCCCATGGCCAGATTGGTTGATAAATTGTTCTTTCAAGGTGATGATATGCAGGTACTTCCCATGGATACTGCCATAAAAACCCAACGTTCAGGAAATGTCCAGGAACTAGAAGTAAATGAAAGTGTTCCAATTAAAAATGAAAATACAGTACTCCCCAGTCAAGTATTAGGGGAGATGATCCAAAAGTCAAAATATCATTTCATTATGGATTCCTGCATATGCCGCACTTCCAATAACTGCCAAGAATACCCCCAAGATCTTGGATGTTTGTTTTTAGGTAAAGGATCACAAAAAATTTCCAAAAAATTGGGAAGAGCAGTTACAGCCAGAGAAGCCATGGAACATATCCAAAAGTGTAGCAAATTAGGTTTGGTGCCCATCATTGGCAGAAACAAGATTGACAGCGTATGGTTAAACACCGGTCCCAAAGAAGATCTCCTATCGATATGTCACTGTTGCCAGTGTTGTTGCTTGTGGAAAATGACACCCAACCTGCCTGAAGATATGGGCAGTTGTTTTTCATCAATGGAAGGTGTTCAGATAGTCTTCAACGAAGAAACATGTAATGGGTGTGGTTTATGTGCCACTGACACCTGTTTTTTAGATGCAATTGAAGTTATAAATGGTAAAGCCAAAAGGGATGAGGAAAAATGCAGAATTTGTGGGAGATGTGTGGAAATATGCCCCCAAAGAGCGGTTATTATTAACATATCTGTTGATGCTGTTAAACGTTCTTTAGAACGCATTGATCCATTGGTAGATGTTCAATCAGAATAAAATATTTCCTAAAAATATTGTCTATAAATTATATTCTCGCATAAAAAATTAAACCACAATCTAAATCTCCAACATTCGCTTACTTTCGGTGTGTGTTGTTTTAGCCTGAATTCTTTTTTATGGGTTATCACATAAATATAAGCAGCGAAAAAAGGGGCACTAACTTTCTGAACAGCTTCAATTTCGTCCATTTTATCTTTGAGTACAATATCCATAGTACCAAATCGGGCCTTATCTCAGCCACACGTTCACTGATTATTTTCCATTGGAACTATGGCTGGAACTGAATAACTTGTTTCAACCAGTTTTCTCTAAGATCCAGAAGAGTGATCTTTTCTTCTACAATGATCAATGATTCAAACTCCATTCAACTCCCCCAGTTTCGTTATAATATACTAAAATTTTCATCATGCAAGAAAACAAGCTAATTTTTGCAGTTATTTGTTAAAATTTTTGTTTAATAAAAAAAATAGAAGCTTTATGAAAGGAAAACAATTCATTATTAAAAAAGGGTGGGAATGTTTTTAAATATCCACGCTCTTATCTTGCACTGCAACACAAAATCGACACAGTGCACTGGGAGTGTCCTTCTGTTTATCTTTCACAGGGCACAAGTAGACACCGTTAACCAGTTGCAGTGTGAAATCACCTGGAAATCTGGTTCCCACAGGATGAATTGATTCTTCCCTTATGAATGTAGTGTAAATGGCAACTACACAAGCTATACGGTGGAAACACTTCTCATCATCACTTTGGGCATTTTGAGCCAGTTGATTCTGGATTTCCACAAATTCAGAAAGATTATTAGTGTCTATTTCTCCGGGATATTCAGTCTGATCATCTTTTATATCCTTAATACGGGTGAAAAAAGCTTTGGTGAATCTGACTATGTAATCTTCACGTTCTATTCGTGGCATGAATTTGGCATCATCTCTAATGAAATTGGAGGCCTTCATAATGTCTTGAATATGAATGGATCTTGCCTCCTTTTTCAAAACCTTCAGCAGATCATTTCTGGATATTTCCTGGTCAAAATCGATTTCAGACAGTATTGTTGACATTACACATTCTCCACATTATTTAAACTGGATGAATTTATTTCTACCACAATCTTATTTTTTTCACAAATGATAAGGCTCTTACAACATAATTACATATCTGATTCTTGTTTTGCAATACAGAAACCACAAACTGCCAGTGGATTATTCTCATTATTCTTTTTAACTGGACAATAATAAATTTTCCCCATTTTACGAACAGTTAAACCTCCAGGGAAAGGGGTACCCACGGGATGGACTGGTTCATCCAGTACAAATGTTGTATAGAGGGACAAGATCATGTAAGGTTTAAAAGATCGATTATGTTTACCAAATTCCTCCTCCATTAACCGTTCCTGTTGTTTTAAAAGAATTATGGCTTTTTTTAGTTCATCATTATTCACAAAACCTTCATAAATGGTTTTATCATTTTTAACATCCCTATAACTCTTTAAATATCCTTCAACATACATTTTAATATATTCTTCCTGATATTTGGGATGCACATGTTCCATGCTTTTTCTAAGGAAGCTACAAGTTTTAATAAAATCATTTATATGTATCTGTTGTGCTTCCTCTTTTAGGAAGGCAATAATATCCATTTTACTTATCTTTCCTTTAAAGTCCAAATCTTTAACCAGCATGGTTTCAACTTTTTTTTAAATTTTCTGACTTTTCACCAGATATTATGCAGTTTAACCAGAAAAAAGCTGTAAAACTTCTTTATAACCTATTTAATCAACAGTATGATATTTTTTAAGTATATTTTCTGCTGTTTTAGGTCCAATACCCTCAATACGAAGTAATTCAGCACGTGATGCATAACGCAAATCTGTTCCAAAGGCATCAACTAGTGCTCTTGCTCTTTTACGACCTAAACGTTTAATACCAACTACTAATGGGAGAAGTTCCAGTTTAACACCATAGTATAGGCGTGCTGCCAGTGTTTCCATGGAATCAAGTCCTGTGTATATTCCCATAATCTGACAAATCTCACGGTGGAACTTCACCAGAAGGGAAGCATCATAAGCAGCCCTTCGGGTGGATGCAGCATAGACATTGAAGGCATTTTCAATTTCATATTCACTCCTCTCATCCATCCACTCCATGAGGGTGGCAGCAGTAGCTTCCTGGTTACCCACGTCAACAACAAACAAACCAGCCTTATTTAGTCGTTCTCTAATAGGATCTCTGGTTTTTCGGCCTTTTAAGGAGAGGAGGATAATGTCCGGGGTGCGACAGATTTCATACACCAAACGGGACATATCAGTATTAGCATCGGAACGTGCAAATTCTTTTAGACGAACAGCAGTCTCTACTGCATAGTTGCTCTTGGCAACTAACATTCCAAAAGTTGTTGCTTTAAGTCCTTCAGGAACAGCTTGGATCATACCATTTTCAATCAAAAAATCCAAAGCTTCTTTAATCTGGAATTCAAGAGTGTCTGAGGCAAATAGGGATGAGTATTCAGAGTGGGTTATCTGGAAGCCAGAGAATGTTTCTTTGAAAAAATCCATTAATTCTTTAGGATTCTTAGCCATACCTGACGCAACTTGAGAAATGATCTGCCGAAAAACAGCGTCCCTATTTTCCAAAAGACGAGAGTTCGTGGCTTCAATTTCCCCATAAATATACTGGTACTGTAACTGTTCAGCTTCTGGCAGAGTTTTTGCAATAAGATAGGAAAAACCCTCTTCATCATATCCAGGACGCCCAGCACGTCCAGACATCTGCAAATAATCAAATACTGGTATTGGCTGAGGGCCCTGACTGGTCCAACGGGTGTAATCCCTGATAACCACATTTTTTGATGGTAAGTTAACCCCATACATTAAGCTGGGGGTGGCAGTGATCATCAGCAGATTCCCGGCACGGAACTCCTCTTCAATTATCTCTTTTTGCTGGTCAAACAATCCTGCATGGTGGAAGGCCATACCATTCTGAGCACATTCTGCTAGTTTGTGACATACTTCTGTGGGTAAGGAGCCTTTCCTCCGGGGAACATCCAGTATCTTCTCAGCCACAGTCTGAAATGCCTTTTTTTTATCCTCTGGCAAGTTCCTTTTAATCTTCTCTGCCAAGTAGCTGGCCAGAGATTCGGTGAAGCGACGGGTGGAGACAAAAACCATGGCCTGACTGGACTCATCCACAGAATCCTTGAGTATGCTGAGAATAACATCGTTTTTGTTTTTGGTCCCAAATTCTTCTGCATTAAGAATATCCTTAAAAAGAGGAACTGGACGGTAATCATGCTCCACTACTTGGGCAGCCAACCATGTGGATAATTCTTCCATGTTCTGGAGGGTGGCAGATAATGCAATAATCCGCATACCTTCATTTAACATGCGGGAACGTGTTATAGCGCATTCAATAGTGGGACCACGACTGTACTCTCCGATCATGTGAAATTCATCCACAATTAATAAATCCACCTCGGATAATGTGTTCCAAGAGAAACGAGTCAGGGCATCATAAGATTCAAAGACCATCACTGCCAGATCCGATGAGGAAGGATGTTTACCCACTTTTATACCATGTTCCTCAAATTTCTTGAATTCTTTAACTTTTTCATTCTGTATGGATAAGAGTGGAACGGCATAAACCACTTTGCCCCCATCAAGGATGGTGCGCAGTGCAGCCATCACTCCCAGAAGGGTTTTTCCACTGGCTGTGGGAATGGCAATGATGTAATTTTCAGGATTATCCAGTAAGCCCGCATCAAGCACAGCTTTCTGGGCAGGATTCACATCCTGGATCTGAGGATAGGAATCCCTTATTATTTCCCTGATTGAGGAATCTAAAGATTCAAGACTCATCTATCTATTAGTCCCCCTTCTCTTTTTTTACAACTTCAATGTCTGAGATGATGGTTGATGGGTACTGGCCGTTTTCATCTTTTTCCACACTTTTGACCATATCCCAAACAGTTAATAAGGCAACACTAACTCCGGTAATTGCTTCCATTTCCACCCCAGTCTTTCCAGTGCTTTTTACCTCCACTGTAACTTGAACCTGCTCTTTTACCACTTCAAATTCAACCTCCACTCCACTAATTGGGATGGAATGACATAAGGGTATAATTTGTGGAGTGGATTTTGCAGCTTGAATAGCTGCAATCTGGGCAGTGACCAAAACATTCCCCTTTTTCAGTTTTCCCTGTTCAATAAGTGTAATAGTATCCTTTTGGAGTTTTATACTACCTTTGGCAATTGCAATTCGCCTAAGGTTAGGTTTATCTCCCACCTCTACCATGTGCACCCCACTTTCTGTGAGGTGGGTTAATTTCTTCTCATCCATTGTTCATCTCTCCATCTTTAAAAAAAATCTTTCAATCTGTTAAATTAATAATGTATTGTAAGCGTATGGGAAGTAATATTGATTCGTTAGTTAATAGTGATTTTGGATTTTAAAAAATGTCTAAAAAAAAAAAATATTAGAATAAATACATGAACCACTTAAATCTAGGATAAGGATATTTAATAAGGTATATCTAGTTTATCATATTTTATTGAATGTTTTCGCGCAGCAGTTGACATAACATCCCTTAATTCTCTATTTTCTAATATTTTATCCATTGCCCTGGCCAGTTCATCCGGTTTTGAAGGTTCAACCATTAAACCTACACTTTCATCCATCACCTCCTTGACTCCCCCGGCATTGGTGGCAACCACAGGTAACCCCGAGGCCAGGGCTTCCAATATCGTTATTGGAAATCCTTCTGACACACTCGGCAGGACAAATAAGTCTACACATGGCATAATTTTATCAACATCCCTTCTTGCACCAACAAAAAGAACATCTCCAATTTCTTCTTCATCTGCCTTTTTCTCCAGTTCATGGCGCAGCGGACCATCACCCACAATCACCAACTCAGCATCACATTTCATAAGCGTTTTTGCTTCCAGCAGATATTTAACTCCCTTCTGAAAGACTAAATTACCCACAAATAAGATAATTGGCTTATTCTGACTCAGTTGTATGTCAGAGGGAAATTCCTTATTTTGAGGGTTGAATTTCACTGTATCAATGGCATTGGCTGTTACATGCACTTTTTCTGGATTGACACCAAGTTCAAGAGCCATGTCTTTCAGTGTGTTATTAACCACCAGAACATAATCCGTATTATTAAGAACAAATTTAATTAAAGGCCGCAATATAGGTTTATCAGCTTGTATAAGTAGATCTGAGCCATGAGCTGTTACCACAGTTTTTTTCCCCATAATTTTTCCCACAACTACTCCAATGAGTCCTGGTGGTAAAAGGAAATGTGCATGAATAATATCTATATCATAATGGCGCACCATGCTAATTAACTTAAACATTGATGATATTAGAAAAAAAAGACCTCTTAACCCTTTAATATTGGGTGCGAAGGAAGTTTCAACTTTCACACCATCTAAATCTTTAACATTATTATGAGGATACGTTAACACATAAACTTCGTCTCCCCTTTTTTTGAGTTCCTGAGAGAGTAGATATGTATGGGATGAAACACCCCCAATATGGGGTGGATATTGTCCTAATAGGACCACGTGCATGATTTCACCATATTTTTATATACAACAAACATTTTAACTCTAAGAATATAATTAAATTCCTAAATAATTATTTCTAATTTTTATTTCCTATTTGAGGGGCCAGTTTCACAGAGTGGTTACTGTTGAGGATTGTACCATCCATTTTAAGAATGATTACTTCTGGTTTTAGATTAAACTTTTCCTGGCAACGTTTCATAATAGACTGGGCAATGGAGTTAAAAACAGCTTCAGTCAAGTTTTCTGCGTCTAAAAATCCTATCATATCTTCAGTAGTGTTAGAATTAAATATATTATTCATTAGCTTATTATCCCCCCCAACTAATCCTGTGTGTGTAGCTATTACTTCTCTTCGACCATCTGCCAGGCGATGTTCAGTTTGGAAGATTCCTCCAGCAATTTTCACAAGTTTACCTGCGTGTCCCAGAATTATTAAATTAGATAAGTCACTTTTTCTAGCTTCATCCAACATATAACCCACAAAATTCCCCATCTGGATGATCTGGTCATCATCCACATCTAGTAATTGGCGGGCCATCTTTTCTCCAATATTACCCGGCACGAAAACCAGTTCATGGTAACCTTCTGCCAGTGCCACATCTAACTGGCATTTTTTGGCTTTCTGGAAACTCTTTGAGTTCATGGAGCGAGCAATACCAGTTGTGCCCAGTATGGAAATACCATCTACAATGCCCAAACGGGGGTTCATAGTTTTTTTAGCTATTTTTTGGCCTTCAGGAACTTCAATCAGCACATCTGCTCCTTTACCTGTGGGTAATACTTTATCAAGATTGGATTGTATCATTTCACGAGGCACAGGGTTTATAGCTGCCTCCCCTGGGGGAACTTGTAATCCTGGTTTGGTTACTCTACCTACTCCTTCACCACCTTTTATAACAATACCAGGTTCATCTTTTAGACGGACTTCAGCTTGCACTTCAAGGTTTATGGTGACATCAGGGTCATGATAAGGCATTTTAACCACAGAAGCCCTTCCAGAAGAATCATTGAGTTTACAAGAACTTTTCACTGAAATATTGAGAATTCCCAGTGGTGTTTTAATATCCACTGCGGAAGCTTGTTCTCCTTTTATGGCTAACATTGCTGCTAAAACTGCTGCAGTGGCTGCACTTCCAGTGGTGATTCCATTATCATCACTTTCAGTGGGAAAAAAGATATTGTGGGTGGAAGAAGTATTTCCTTCAACAATTTTGGCCTGAACAGATTTAGAATTAATATGAATGATACTTTTTTTTTGAAGGGATTTATCTTCTTCCATGGTTCCTATTAAAGTTAATTTTAGTTTGTATTATCTTCGATTTCTTCTTCAATGGCTTTAACCAGTTCTTCTTTAGCAGGAGCACCTACAAAACGTACAACTCCATTTAAAACAATGGCTGGAACTGCCATTAGACCATATTCTATTGCTTTTTCTCGGTCAACCATTATGTCGATCTTTTCAACTTCTAGGGTGCCAGGCATGATTTTGTCAACTTCGTTTACAACTTCAATAGCCATGGGGCAGTAAGGACAGGATGGAGATGTGAATACTTCTACTTTAACAACCATATTTTCACCTCATTTTGAATAGTTCTCTGTTTGTCATATACTTTTTTGATTTTATTGAAATCTCTTAATATTAATTTAACTAATTTATAACCTATAAATACCTCATTATTAATTTTTTTGGGAATAGCTTTTCAGGAAAATTCATGGTACAGCATACCAGTTTTCAGTGCATACTGTAGTCTACAGAACTATCTACTGAGCCCTGATTTAGTAAACTTCCAATACCTTTTCCCAGAAAATAGCCAAAATTGCTGGAAAAGCTATTAAAAATGTCTGAAAAGGTTTCAGTGGGTGTAATGGTCACAATTTTGTAATCTCCTTTAATACCACCAAGTCTAGCAGCTGATTCGATGGCATCATTTTTGTCACCAGTTTCATCAATTAGTTTTAACTTTTTAGCCTGGGTTCCAGTGTATATCTTTCCTTCGGCGATTTTCCGCACATAATCAATATCCAAGTCACGATTTTCAGCTACCATTTTAATGAAGTATTCATAATTTTCATCTACCAATCCCTGTAACATATCAGTTTCTTCAGGTTTTAAATCACGGTATGATGCACCCATGTCTTTGTATTCGCCTGCTTTAATTGAATACTGATTTACTCCAATCTTCTGATAAAGATCGGATAGGTCAGTGAGACTAAGAATTACTCCAATACTCCCCACAATAGACGATGGACTTGCATATATTTTATCTGCAGGTGAAGCAGCTAAATAAGCTCCAGAAGTACCACTGTCACTTATCCATGCTACAACTGGTTTTTTTGAGTTATTCACAGCATTCATAATCTCCTCACTAGCCACTGGTGATCCGCCCGGACTGTTAATATCCAGTACAATGGCACTCACAGAACTATCTTTTTCAGCTTGAGTAATTCCAGCAGTGACAGATTGGGGAGATACTACTGATCCTCCCAGTATATTGGATTGTGAATAAGTAATTTCACCTTGCACTGGTATGATTGCCACTGTATTTCCGAATCCTCCACTTATTCTGCTAACACCACTTCCTATTATTAACAAAACAGCAAGAAAAAATACTATAACTATGAAAGCCCCTCCACCTATAATAGCTAAAAATAACTGGTTATTTTTGGTCATAATTTTAACCCTAATTTTTCTTAAAGATAACGTTGCACAACTCTTATCACATATTAATTATTTCTATCGATGTATTTATTAGTGTTTTTCTTTCTATGTATAATAAAATAAAACATAAACCTCAAGGAGTTAAACTCTAAGGTGATTATTTGGATGTAACTGTTCGATCTCCAGGGTCTGCCACAGTAATTAATGCCATTTCAACTGGTTGTGGATCAGCATTTGGTATAGGGTTATATGTGGATGTTCAAGCCAGTTTAAAGCCATCAAAGATAATTTTAAATGCTGCTGATGGTGTAGATACAACATTAATGGAGATATGTGTCCGGAAAGTTCTGGAAAAATTCAAGATCACAACTGGAATCAAGGTCAAAACTAGTTCCACATTGCCAGTTGCTTCTGGACTTTCCAGTAGCAGTGCCACATCAAATGCAGTGGTAATGGCCACCTACCGTGCACTGGTTGATAATGATTTAGTGTCTGATGAAACTTTAGCTGATTATGATTTAATTAATTTGGCTATTGACGCTTCTTTGGAGGCAGGGGTTACAATTACTGGTGCTTTTGATGATGCGAGTGCTTCATTTTTTGGTGGTCTGACCATAACCCACAATCCTCGCAGGAAGATCCTCTACAATCGCCCCATGGAGGAGCAAAGTATATTAATATACATGCCTAATAAAAAGTCACCTACTGCCCAATCTGATGTGCCAAGGATGAAACTCCTGGCCCCCTGGGTAAAACTCGCATTCCAAGAAGCGCTAAAAGGGAATATATATAATGCCCTGACACTTAACGGGATATTATATTGTGCGACTCTCAATTTCGATGCAAATATTGCTCTTGATGCTCTGGATTCTGGAGCATTAGCAGCTGGACTTTCAGGAACAGGCCCTTCATTTGTATCTATTGTTCCGGACGATGCTCTCGAGCGTGTTCAGGAAGCATGGAGTTCTTATCCCGGAAGAGTTATATTAACTGATGTTGAAAACATGGGAACCAGGGTGGTTGACCATGGATAGGGCAGAAGCGTTTAATATGCTTGAAAGCTCTCGGAAAAGGATCGATGAACTGGATGAGGACATAATAAGACTCATCAAAGAACGGACTTCCCTGGCAAGTAATATTGCTCAGGCTAAACTGGTTCTGGGAATGGATATTCACGATCCAGAAAGGGAAGAGGATATCCACCAAAAAATCCGAGAAATAGCTAACCAGCAAGAAATAAATAAAGACAGTCTCACCCAGATCATTATGATATTAGTGGATTTGAGCAAAGAAGAACAAGAGAAAATCTTAAGGAGGTAGACTCATGGGAAATATTAGAACATCATTTGTTAAAAGAACAGCTAAAGAGCTGATTGAAACTTATCCTGGTAAATTCACAACAGATTTTGAAGAAAACAAGAAATTAGTGCAGGAATTCTCCACTGTAAGTACCAAACATTTAAGAAACAAAATTGCAGGTTATGTAACCCGATTGGTTAAAAATAACTACTTTTAAGGTTGGTTGCTATGGGTATTTTAGTGGCCAAGTTTGGAGGAACTTCCCTAGCTGATGGGAAAAGGATCAAAAAGGCAGCCCGAGCAGTAGTTAAAGAGTACATGCAGGGCAAGAAGGTGGTGGTGGTGGTATCAGCCATCAATAAAACCACTGATGACATCCTGGAAATTATGAACAAATCCATTGGAGATTCCATAACTGAAAAGCAAATGGCAGATATTATCTCCATGGGGGAAATGACCAGCGTACGACTGTTTTCATCTACTATTGAATCATTAGGTGTCAAATCAGAATATATAGATCCTTTCATGGAAATTTGGCCAGTTATAACTGACAGCAACTATTTAAATGCCAAAATTGACTTTGCAGAGACTGAAATTAAATCTCGAGAAATTTTAAAACTTCTAGACCAGGGAGTGATCCCTATTCTTTGTGGCTTCCTAGGAAAAGACATGGAAGGTAACATCACCACCCTGGGAAGGGGTGGGAGTGACATCACAGCCTTTCTGATGGGACACTGCCTCCAAGCAGAAGAGGTGATAATTGTTACCGATGTTGGAGGAGTGATGTCCACTGATCCCAATAAATTAGAGGCTGCCCGTAAACTGGAAAAAATTAGTGTGGAAGAAATGCGTGATTTGGCAACCCACGGAGCCCAGGTATTACACCCTTATGCTTTGCGATATAAAGACCCTAAAATAAATGCTAAAATAATAGGATTTGAACAGGGAGATTTATCAGCACCTGGAACCGAGATAATGGGGCCATCAAAGGATAAAATGTTGCGTTCCACCACCCTTAACAATGAACCTATCTCTGTAATTGCGGTGATAGGTGAGGAGCTTTTGACTAAAGTGGGTGTGCTGGCCGAACTCACAGAAACCCTAAAGAACAATAATTTTAATATATATGGTATATCCACCGGTCAAAATTCAATAACCCTTTTTATTGATAAATCTGTGGCTGACGAAGCCCATAAAATACTCCACGATGTGGTGGTGAAGAACCAGGATATGAGTTCCCTGTCACTGGGTCGGGAGATTGCCATGATTAGTGTCAACAGCCAGGACTTCATAGACACCCCTGGAATTATCACTAAAATCACCGAGCCTTTACGTCAAAATAAGATTAATATAGTAGAAATCTCATCAAGTCAGACCTCAGTTGTTATATTTGTGGAATGGAATGATGGGAAGAGAGCTTATGAATTGGTAAGGAGAGTCTTGGAATGAAATTGGAAGGTACCACAGTTGCAATGGTAACCCCATTCACCACTGAAGATAAGGTGGATGAAGAGGGGATGCGGGAGAATATGAATTATCTCCTTGAACGAGGTGTTAATGGCCTACTGGCTGCCGGAACCACCGGCGAGTCTGCCACCATAACTCACCAGGAACAGAAGAAGATGATGGAGATCTTGGTGGATGAAGTAAAGGGTAAAGTAGCCGCAGTAGCTGGAGCAGGTAGTAACTCTTCCAAAGAAGCATTAGACTTGGTTAAATACGCTGAAGATGTTGGTGCGGATTATGCACTGGTAATAACTCCTTACTATAACAAACCCCAACCTCACGGGCTTTATGAACACTATAAATTGTTATCAGGATCTACTGACATCCCTATCATAGCTTACAATGTTCCTTCCCGTACTGGGACAGATATTGATGTGGAAACTATTGGAAAAATAGCTCAGTTAGACACTGTCGTTGCCCTTAAAGAAGCAAACCCGGACATGGATAAGGTTTCCCAGATAATCCAGAAAATTGACCAACTAGATGTTAGTGACAAATTTATGGTACTTTCTGGAAATGATAACCTAACACTTCCTATGATTTCCCAGGGATGTAAGGGAGTTATCAGTGTTGTGGGAAATGTTGATCCAACACGGATGAGTGAAATGGTCAAAAAAGCCCTTGATGGCGACTTCCAACGGGCTCAAGATCTTCATTATGAATTATATGATTTGATGAAGGTTCTCTTTATTGAATCCAATCCAGTGCCAGCTAAAACTGCACTTAACATGATGGGTCGGCCTGCAGGTGATGTTCGAATGCCTTTGGCTCCACTTAAAACTGAAAACCAGGATGAACTCAAGAAGGTACTCCTGGACTTGCAGCTGATTTAATCATAATCTGGGTAAGCCTACATAGAAAGATTGAATTTTTTTTGTATTCTTTCTAAAAATCAGCTAACTTGTTCAGATTCAATGGAACAAAACAATTTATTTTCTCTTTATTTATTTTTTAGGATCAAAATATTGTTAAGGAGATGATATTTATGATAAACGTGGCAGTAACTGGCGCTAGTGGGAGAATGGGGGCCATGATCATTAACACTATCCTTGAACAGGATGATATTCAACTGGTAGCAGCAATAGAAGCTCCTCAAACTCCTCTACAAGGGAAAGATGTAGGGGAAGTAATGGGTATAGGGCCAATTAATATCCCTATTGTCGGAGCTGAAAAACTAAGGGAAACTCTCGAATCCAAAAAACCTGATGTTCTGATTGATTTCACCATTGCCAATGCAGCGGTTGAAACTATAAAAACAACAGCTGAATCTGGTGTGAATCTGGTTGTAGGCACAACAGGATTTACCGACCAACAAATGGCTGAAAACACACAATCAATCAGTGATAATGGTGTAGGGGCAGTCATTTCTCCTAACATGGCTGTGGGAGTTAATGTATTCTTTAAGATGGTTGAACAACTAGCTGGAATACTTACAGACTTTGATGTGGAGATAATCGAAGCCCACCACAAACACAAAAAGGACGCACCATCAGGAACTGCTGTGAAGGCAGCTGAACTCATAGCCGAAGTTTTTAACCGTAAAATAGATGAAGTCGGTGTCCATGGTAGAGTAGGGATGGTAGGTGAGCGTACGTCTGAAGAAATAGGGATACATGCTGTACGAGGAGGGGACATAGTTGGTGATCACACCGTTTTGTTTGCTGGTGATGGAGAACGCTTAGAAATTGTGCATAGGGCTAACAGTAGGCAAGCTTTTGTTAACGGTGTTATAAAGGCGGTTAGATATGTGGTTGATGCAGAAAAGGGTAAAATAAGCAGTATGAATGATGTACTGGGATTGTAATTAGCATAAATAATCGAGTAAAAGTAAGGTAAAAATAAGGACTAAACTGATAAGGTGGTTATATGGTAAACGTAGGTATATTAGGAGCAACAGGAATGGTAGGGCAGCGGTTCATACAACTCTTAGAAGACCATCCCACGTTCGAGATAACAGCCCTCACAGCATCTCAACGTTCAGCAGGGAAAAAATACCAAGATGCAGTAACTTGGCATATGGACACTCCCATACCCGAGGCAGTAAAAGACACAGTAGTGATTAACACTGATCCTAGTCTGGTTAAAGATGTGGAAATAGTGTTTTCAGCATTACCTTCAGAAAATGCAGCGGTGGTTGAGCCTAAATTCGCTGAAACCGGTATGAAAGTTGCCTCAAATGCCAGTGCTATGCGCATGGAACCTGACGTTCCATTAGTCATACCTGAAGTGAACCCGGAACACTTGGATCTCATTGAAACCCAACAGAAAAATAGGGGATGGGAAGGATTCATTGTCACTAATCCCAACTGTTCAACCATAGCCTTGGCACTCACTTTGAAACCATTATATGACCAGTATGACATTAATCGCGTATATGTGTCTACAATGCAAGCTGTTTCAGGTGCTGGTTATAATGGAGTTCCCTCCATGGCTATATTGGACAACTTGGTGCCATTTATAGGGGAAGAAGAAGAAAAAATGGAGGAAGAAACACTATATCTATTGGGAGATTTCGATGGAGAAAATGTCGAACCCGCATCTTTTGGCTTAAGTACGTCTTGTCATCGTGTTCCGGTAGTTGATGGTCATACCGAGGCTGTTTTCATGGAAATAGATGAAAATTTTGAATTGGATGATGTCAAAAAATCTTTAAAAGATTACAAAGCACTTCCTCAAAAATTAAATCTATACTCCGCACCTAAAAATCCAATTATTGTCAGAGAGGAAGATAACAGACCACAACCCCGCATGGATCGCATGATGGAAAAGGGAATGGCAGTCACTGTCGGCAGGTTACGCCGGGATCCTAACATCCCTAATTGTCTCAAATATGTTTTATTGGGTCATAATACAATTCGTGGAGCCGCAGGAGCATCAATCCTAAATGCAGAACTTATTGCGGAGATAATGTAAAATTATTCTCTTTTTTTCTTCATTTTTTTCTTTAAATATGGTTTAGGTTTTTTTTAAACTTATTTCAATATTTAAATATTTTCTTTCAAGTTATTTTCCTAGTTTTTATGTTCAAAATTCTTTTTGGGGAAGTACAATTTTATTATAGATTATATACTAACTTTTAAAAGGGATGGGAGCATAATTAAAAGTAGTAATTAGTTTAAGATTATAATAACATTTATAGTGATAAAATGGCCATTCTTAAGGACACCGAGAGGGAGCAGTTAAGACAGCTGGTAAAGGCATGTCTTTTAGAAATCAGTAAACTGAAGATTGAACTTAAAAAATGCCAGAAAGAATCTTCAAAAATCATGATTCAGGAACACAGCAAACTTCAAGAGATGAACATTAAGCAGGAAAAGAAACTTCAGAATAAGGAAGATGAAAATAGGAAACTGGTTAAACTTTTAGATGAAAAGGATTCTCAGATAGAAGATCTCCAAAAAATTAAAGAAAGGTTCAAACTGTTAACACAGAAACCTAAAAAAGATTTAACCTATTTCCAGTCTAATATTTACTTACTTCTCCCTGAAAAAGAGGGCCGTTTGGAAAACCTCTACGATTCAATTATTGATCTTGGCTTTAAAGAATTAACTCATCAAAACTTTGAACACGCTCTCAGGAATCTGGAAAGGAAAGGATACTTCAGTTCAAGAGAAAAAAATGGCATAATGTTATGGAAAAAATTGGAAAAAGATTGAAATTGACTCAATTCACCATCTAAGTGTTTAATTTTTTTGGTTACTCCTTTTTTTATCACATCAAAAATGCCAACTGATATTTTTAGGGTGTTAGCTAATTAAATCAAACACCCTTCCATCGTAAAGTATTTATATAACCTCTAACCCACTGATCATTTACATAAACAAATTGAGGTGATAATGTGGCACAATTAGGCGGACAAGGCCAACAAGTTTTAATATTACCGGAAGGTACTAACAGATTTTTAGGAAGAGACGCTCAAAGAATGAACATATTAGCAGGAAAAGTTCTTGCAGAGACTGTAAGGACAACTTTAGGTCCTAAAGGAATGGACAAAATGCTCGTAGATGGATTAGGTGACATTGTTGTAACTAACGATGGTGCAACCATCCTCAAAGAAATGGACATCGAGCACCCTGCAGCAAAAATGCTGGTGGAAGTAGCCAAAACCCAGGAAGATGAAGTGGGAGACGGAACCACCACAGCAGTGATAATTGCAGGTGAACTCCTTAAAAAGGCAGAAAACCTTTTAGACCAAGACATACACCCAACCATTGTGGCAATGGGATACCGACAGGCAGCTGAAAAAGCACAAGAAATCCTAAATTCCATAGCTATTGATGTTGATGACTTAGAAACTCTCCAAAAAGTGGCAATGACAGCCATGACTGGGAAAGGAACTGAAAAAGCACGAGAACCACTAGCTGAACTGGTAGTATCTGCAGTTAAGCAGGTGGAAGAAGACGAGGAAATTGATACCGACCACATCAAAATTGAGAAGAAAGATGGAGCAACCATCGACGACTCACAACTAGTCAATGGTGTCATCATCGACAAAGAACCCGTACACCCTGGAATGCCCAAAAAGATAGAAAATGCCAAAATAGCTCTACTCAACAGCGCCATAGAAGTTAAAGAAACTGAAGTGGATGCTGAAATCCGCATCACTGACCCTGCACAGATGCAAGCCTTCATTGAACAGGAAGAACAGATGATACGAGATATGGTTGACAAAATCTCCGATGTGGGAGCCAATGTATTATTCTGTCAGAAAGGAATTGACGACTTGGCTCAACACTACTTAGCCAAAGCAGGGATCATGGCTGTGCGCAGAATCAAGAAATCAGACATGGAAAAACTAGCAAGAGCAACTGATGCTACCGTAGTAACTAACATTGAAGACTTAACTGCTGATGATCTGGGATTAGCAGG
This sequence comes from Methanobacterium sp. UBA353, assembly GCA_002496805.1. GTDB lineage: Archaea > Methanobacteriota > Methanobacteria > Methanobacteriales > Methanobacteriaceae > Methanobacterium. The sequence goes on from DALO01000002.1 coordinate 439,653, forward strand.
ATCAGTAGCTGGAAAACGAATTTCTGGCGAAGAAATGATCTTCGTTGAAGAATGCAAAGACCCTAAATCAGTCACACTCTTAATCAGAGGATCCACTGAGCACGTGGTAGATGAAATCCAACGTGCAATGGAAGACGCCATCGGAGTAGTCGCTGCTACAGTTGAAGATGGTAGAATTGTTGCTGGTGGAGGAGCAGCTGAAATCTCTATTGCTAAAGGACTAAAAGACTATGCTGACAGTATCAGTGGCCGTGAACAACTAGCAGTCTCTGCATTCGCAGAAGCACTGGAAGTTGTACCAAAAACCCTGGCTGAAAACGCAGGACTTGACAGTATTGACGCCCTGGTAGACCTTCGAGCAGCTCATGAAAAATCTGCTTACATGGGACTGAATGTCTTTAAAGGAGAAGTCACTGACATGTACAAAGCAGGAGTCATTGAACCTCACCGAGTCAAAAAACAGGCAATCCAATCTGCTGCAGAAGCCGCAGAAATGATCCTACGGATCGACGATGTCATCGCATCCACAGGGTCTAAAGAACCAGACATGGACGAAATGGCCGGAATGGGCGGAATGCCTGGTGGAATGCCCCCAATGATGTAAAGTCTGTTGACTTTACTTTTTTTTATTTTTTTGAGAGATTTTAATCTTATTCTAGATGTAACATTTGAATCAATTTTTGAAAATTCTTTTTATTTTTAAATTTTAGTGATATAATTTACATTAACTCAATTTCTTAGTTTTTAAAAGCATCTGAAACTATTTTTTTTTAAAAAAAAATATTATCCTAAGAATACAAATTGTATGTTACTTGAAGAGGTTTTAAACATGTTCGGGAAAAAAAATGCATCAAACAATGAGATTGATCTAGATCCCAATTCTGCTTGGGAAATTGTCCAGGATAACCAGGATAACTCAAACTTTGTTATATTGGATGTTAGAACTCCAGGAGAATATGAAGAATCCCATATTGAAGGATCAGTACTAATAAACTACCAATCCCCTGATTTTAAGGATGAAATACAAAAACTCGATAAAGATAAAACTTATCTGGTCTACTGTCGCTCTGGAATGAGGGGCGCTGCCTGTATTGATGTCATGATGGAGGCAGGGTTTAAAAAAATTTATAACATAGACGGTGGAATAATGGGATGGGAAAACTCTGGGTTGCCAGTTAAATAAATCCACCTACCCTTTTTTAAAACCACCTTACAATTTTGAATAATATTAACAGATGATCACTAAAAAAAAAGAATTGTTTTTTAAAAAAGAAACTCATCTACTGAAAATAAAAATCTAGGAGAATCAATATAATCTGATTCTTCCCATCTTGTTTTAGCGGCCGAAAATATGTACTGTAGCTGTACCACCAGTTCCACCAATATTTTGAGTCATACCAACTTCAATTCCATCAATTTGGCGTTTACCAGCATCTCCTCGGAGTTGCCAGACCATTTCAGCAGCCTGAGCGATACCAGTTGCCCCCAGTGGGTGTCCGCGTGATTTAAGCCCTCCAGATGGGTTTACTGGTATTTTTCCCCCTATTTCGGTCATTCCGTCTTCAACTGCAGGTCCAGCTTGTCCTTTTTCCACAAATCCCAGATCTTCAATGGCTAAAAGACCATTAATACTGAAACAATCATGCACTTCCACTGCCTGAATATCCTTCGGTTCCAGACCAGCCATATCATAGGCTGTTCTGGCAGCATGTACTGTGGAATCAATGGTGGTTATATCTCTACGGTCATGGAGAGCTATTGTTCCCGAAGCTTGAGCAGAAGCCTTTACATATATTGGTGTGTCAGTGTATTTACGGGCTTCCTCTGCAGGACAGAGTATAACTGCAGCTGCACCATCAGTTACTGGGGAACAATCCAGAAGTCTGAGAGGGTCAGCCACCATACTGGAATTTAAGACCTGATCCACAGTAATCTCCATTGGGAACTGGGCTAATGGGTTTAATGCCCCGTTCTTATGATTGGCCACGCTAAACATAGCTAACTGTTCTCTGGTAGTACCATACTGGTACATGTGTCTTTTAGCAATCATTGCATAAAGAGAAGGGAATGTAACTCCTTGCTGGGCTTCCCATTCCTGATCAGATGCTGTGGCAATGGCTGGTGTGGGATCTACTACATCAGTCATCTTTTCCACCCCGGCAGAGATCACAATATCATGAAAACCAGAGGCAACAGCCATTATCCCGCTTCTAAGAGCTAAACCTCCTGATGCACAGGCTGCTTCTACCCTGGTGCACGGCATAGGTGTCAGCCCAGAGTGGTCAGCAATGAGCGAGGCTATATGTTCTTGCTTAACAAACAGTCCTGCAGTCATGTTTCCAACGAACATGGCCTCTAATTCAGCTCCTTCAATACCAGCATCAGCAACAGCTTTTAATCCAGCTTCAGTAATCAGATCACGAAAAGATATATCCCACAGTTCACCAAATTTGGTTTGTGAGACTCCGATAATTGCAACATCTCTCAAATTACATTCCTCCATATAATCTTATATTAACGATCTATGCCATTTTTAACTTACCTTTGAACTTGGCATACACTGCGTAATCTACGTATTTTTTGTTTTTAATAATTTCCTGAACAGTTGGGGCTAACTTCTGTTTTTCTTCTATACCCTCTTTAACTTCAATACTGAATGCATCACTACCTGCTCCAGAACCATATGAAACAGCAAAAATCCTATCACCAGGTTTTGCAATGTCTAAGATTGCTGCCAAACCTAATGGGGTGGCTCCAGAGTAAGTGTTACCAATAGTAGGGGTTAAAAGTCCGGTTTTATATTGTTCTTCACTAAATCCGAGTTTTCGAGCAGCTCTTATGTAAAATTTACCGTTAGGTTGATGAAACACTGCATGATCATAATCTGAGGCTTCGGTACCCATTTTTTTAAACATTCCTTCAGCTGCTGATAAGACATGTTTGAAGTAAGCAGGTTCGCCTGTGAATCGTCCTCCGTGACGAGGGTAAGGTTTTCCTTCTCTACGGTAGAAATCAGGAGTGTCAGTGGTGAAACTGTAAGTACCTTCGAAGTCAGCCAACGTATCTTCAGAACCAATTAAGTATGCAGCACCTCCTGCAGATGCAGTGTATTCTAATGCATCGCCAGGAGCTCCTTGCGCAGTATCTGCACCAATAGCAAGACCATATTCCACGCTTCCTGAGTCAACCAGGCCCATACAGATCTGAATGCCACCTGTCCCAGCTTTGCATGCAAATTCCAAGTCTGCAGCAGTTAAATCAGGACTAGCATCCACAGCTTCAGCAACTATTGTTGCAGTTGGTTTAACAGCATAAGGGTGTGATTCTGAACCAACATAAACAGCACCAATCTTTTTAGGGTTTATATTTGCCCTTTTTATTGAATCACGTGCTGCCTCTACAGAAATAGTTGCCGTGTCTTCATCTGGGGCTGGGACTGATTTTTCATTAACCACCAATCCTCTGGAAACTGCCTGGGCATTATCTCCCCAGACTTTTGCAATTTCTTCAACTTTTATCCGGTATGAAGGTATGTAAACTCCGTATCCTACAATTCCTGCCATATCAAATCACTACCATCTAATTAATATCATATTATTTTCTTTTTTTAGTATTCATATTAGAATTACTATTTAAAAGTCACATACAGGTTGTTTAAGGGCAAATATTTCCTATTGTAATATATCTAACCTTTCATTCTGTATATAAAAAAAATATAATTTATTACAATTTAATTTATTACATTATAGGCAAAAACCAGTTTATATATTTATGTATGGGTTGGGAGGAGAGAACAGAATCTAAAAATGAAACAAACATCCCTTTCTAATTTGTTAGATAATAAGTCATAAACTAGTCTAATTATATTTACAGATAAGCAAACGTTAATGCGGGCACTAGGGGTGAATTTTAGTATACGAAATCATTCAATACTTCTAAATCATGTTTTAGAAGAATATTTGACATTAAAAATGTTTTAAGGATGTGTTGTTAGTTTTTAAGCTTTAATATATTTATTTAGGTAGGTTGGAGAATTATTTTTACAATAGTTCCAACAATATTTCCAAGTCCAGTTTTCTCACATCTTCTAAGGTCTTCATGCCATACTTTTTTAAGAGTAGATTCCAATCCTGATTGAGAATGAAATCTTGAAAATTTTCAGTTTTTAATGGTTCTTCATCAGTTTTCATATCTTGTAACTCAATTATGCAGTTTTTTAATAGTTCTTCAGAGTGATCCAAGTCCATAAGTTTATTTACCATGTTTTCATCATTATCTGAACAGTATTTTACATCCAATCCTTGGCAATAAAATTTCTTGAATGTTTTATTCTGAGAAATGAAGCGATAAACCATAATTAGCTTCTCTTGAATTTCTTCTATCTCTTTTTTATTTAACTCCATTTTTTCACCCGAAATTTATTTAATCATATTTAAAATATTTTTGTCTTCTTAGCAATGCCTAAATGAATAGATATTAAAAAATTGATATTTCAAAGAATTATAACTCATTAACTTGATCAAAAGACTGTAGAAATTTGGAAATCATTCACTGCGCTATTTCTCATCCATTAGGGTTAAAAAAGACTAATCAGTTTTCAGGAATTAATTTAATCGTTCGATCTGCAACTTTTTTTTTTAATAATCATTTTTCAGTATTTAATTTTTCATCATTCACAAGATCAATTATCTTGTCCCGCTTCCGGTAGGCCATACCCTGAAACACACAGACCAGATCATGGGATTTGTCAAAAATATCCACAGTGTAACTGCCAATCCTACCTCCACTGGATAATTCGCGTGCTTCAGCAGTCAAAACCCCTTTGGTAACTGCTTTAAGATAAGATATGTTTGCATTTATAGCCACAGTAACGGTTCCGTGTGAATTAGCGGCCAGTGCAAATGTAAAATCAGCAAGTGTAAAAAGTGCTCCTCCATGGACAGTTCCTATACTATTAAGATGAATATCACTGACTTCCATCTGGGTTGTGGCCTTTCCAGGAGAAACATTCACTACTTCGATGTTGCTAAGGGCTGCGAAACGATCATTTTCAAACATTTTCAGGATTTTCTTCATTTTTGAACCTATTTACTTTGTAAAGGGCCTACGAACCAATATTTAGTCACATATGTAGTTTAAATTATAGTTTTCTTAATTATAAAAATTTTATGATCTAGATTTATTTAGAGTGGCATGATGTTGAGGTAACTCCTCTTAAATAAATTCGCAGAATCGCCACAAATATACTAGTGAAAGTGAAGTAAAAGAATTAATAGTTAATAAAAAAAAGTTTAGTCAATGAATGAAAGGGAATATGTTCATATGGAAGGGGATCATCTTGAATCATAACACAAAAGCCATGTTACTGCGTGTGGGAATTGACAAATCCAGTGATGGAGTTTTAAGCCCCATATTCTCTGATGGTACATTTGAATATATTCCCTTATCTGAAAAAGATGATCAAACTATTGAAAAAAGGACATTCCATGACATAATTGGGGTTAAAGGTAATAAACTTTCAATTTATCTCCCTAAAAAGATAGCCAGACGTAAAGTACACATGGATCCAGAGTTTATAAATTTTACTTATGGTGATGAAGGAAAAAAGGCCATATATTTGAGAAAACTTAGCCATAACGATCTTTTAGTATTTTACGCCGGACTAAAACCATATGAAGGAGATGAATATCCTGAAGCACTATATATAATCGGATATTTTACAATCAAAGATGTTATTGATTTTGAAAACAGTAAAGACGAAATCAATAGAATTAATAATATCCGGACAAAATTTCATCACAATTCTCATCCTAAACGTTCAAATGCCCAGGACATGGTACTTGTTGTGGGAGACCCAGAAAAAAGTAAGCTGCTTGATAATCCAATTCAGATCAGCCAAAAGAAGTTAAATAAGATCGGCCGAAAATACCATGCTGTTTCACCAGAAATGGAAGCACTGTTAGGTATTGAAGGCTCTATCCAGCGTAGTATACCACCTCGATTTATAAGTGAAGGGAATAAATTGAAAAACCTTAAAGAATTGCTGGATTTGAAATAATAAATCTATAGTATGCTGAAAAATACATTATAAAAATTTTAGAATCTACAACTTTTCTGGCCTGTTTTCTCAATATACTTCTGATGGTACTCTTCTGCCCTCCAGAATTTACCAGCAGGTTTGATCTCAGTCACAATTTCCCTCCCATAACGACCTGAGCCATTAAGTTTTGTCTTTCTTTTCAAAGCTAATTTTTTCTGTTGGGAGTTATGATATAATATAATGGACCTGTATTGGGTGCCGATGTCTGGGCCCTGCATGTTAAGGGTGGTGGGGTCATGTATGTCCCAGAAAATATCCAGAAGGTCTGTGTAGGAAATAATTTCCGGATTATAAGTTACTTCAACCACTTCGGCATGATTGGTGACTCCTGAGCATACCTCTTGATAGGAGGGGTGGTCGAAGTCCCCACCAGCATATCCTACTTGGGTTTCAATAACTCCGTTTAGTTTCATGAAGACGTCTTCCACTCCCCAGAAACATCCAGCACCAAAAGTGGCCTTTTCTAATCCATTTTTTGACATACATCCACATCCTATTTTTAGTATGCATTACTTTTTAATAACGAAATTATCACAAACCAATTTTTCATATTTATAACCAATTTATTCCAATTATATGCGAGGAAATTTGAGTATGGGTTAAATGATGTATTGATATATTGTATGGTGTTTGAGTATGTTGAATGATGTATTGATATATTGTATGGTGTCTATTTTTTTCTATAGTTTTATCAGATAAGAATGATAAACATCCATCAAATGTATTATGTTTTGTTAACCGAATAATTTTTTTGGGAGTATGTTCATGGATGTCAATTTCACCTAAAAAATATACATTAATGGTTGCAATTTTAACCTCATTTTTAACACCATTTGTTGCTACGTCCATTAACATAGCCTTACCCTCAATTGGAGAAGAATTCACAGCCAATGCCATAGTTTTGGGATGGATACCCACAGTTTATCTTTTATCTCTAGCAGTGTGTCTGGTGCCAATTGGAAGAATTGCAGATATATATGGTAGGAAACGTTTTTTCACATATGGGATTATTTTATTTACCTTATCTTCTCTACTGGCAACGTTATCCTTTTCAGTTAATATGTTAATTTTTTTCAGAGTTCTACAAGGATTAAGCTGTGCAATGATCTTCGGAAACCTTTTTGCTATTATCGCATCCATCTTTCCAGCCAGCAACCGGGGCAAAGCATTGGGTATAACTCTCACCGGATCATTTATGGGCATGTTCATGGGCCCTGTTCTGGGAGGTTTTCTAACTGAATATTTCGGATGGAGAAGCATATTCTTCTTTAACGTCCCATTGGGGGTTCTGGCAACTATTGCAGTAACCAAAATTAAGGGTGAATGGACAGAAGCCAGCGGACAAAAATTTGATATCTTAGGAGCTGTTATTTATGGATTTTCCCTGATAACGTTGATGTACGGTTTGTCAATTCTGCCAGAAATAGTAGGTTTATATTTAATTTTCAGTGGAAGTATCTGTCTGATTATATTTTACCTCATTGAAAGTCGTATTGAAAGTCCACTACTGGATGTGAAGATTTTTCATAATTGGAGTTTCACCTTGTATAATCTGGCGGCATTTATCAGTTTTTGTTCAGCAGCACCCATCGTGTTCACACTCAGCCTATACTTGCAATATGTAAAGGGATTGGATCCACAGTGGGCCGGAATAATTATTGCAGTACAATCGGTGATTATGACCCTATTTTCGCCACTGGCAGGGAAATTATCGGACATCACCGAACCCCACAAAGTTGCTGCATTTGGCATGATTCTCAACACCATAGGATGCACATTATTCGCCTTTTTAGTAGAAGAAACCAGCCTGATAATCATCATAATCGGGTTTTGTCTTTTCGGTCTGGGATTTGCCCATTTTTCTTCTCCCAATACCAATGCTCTGATGGGCACTGTAGAATCACGCCTTTATGGGGTAGCATCCACAACTCTAAGTACCATGAGGGTTATGGGCCAGATGTCAGGTATGGGGATTGTCCTGATGGTTATGGTCCTGTTTATGGGAAGTTCCATCATAAGTAAGCAGAACTATCCCGAATTTCTCACCAGCACTAGAATATCATTTGTTATATTTGCCATTTTAAGTTTTTTAGGAGCTTTAGCATCGATGGTGGGTGGAAATAAAAGAGAATAGAATAATATCCAACTAATCCTTATCTAGCGCCAAAAAAAATGAGCTAAAATGTGATGATACTTCCAATAAAATTATCATTCTCATTAAAAAATAAGAACTTTTTTACCAAAAATATACATAACCAATACCCATGAAAAACAAGAAAGTAGCCTCTATCCTTCATCGAGTTGCTGATTATATGGAGATGGATGATGTTGATTTTCGTACCAAAGCCTATCACCGGGCAGCCCATACCATTGAAACCTTGAGTGTGGATGTTGCAGATATTGCAGAACAAGGCAAACTGGAAGAACTTCCAGGCATTGGAAAACACATTCATGAAAAGATTCAGGAAATATTAGACACCGGAAAACTGCAGTACCTTGAAGATCTTAAAGTGAAGTTTCCAGTGGATATTAGTTCATTGAAGTCAGTGGAAGGATTGGGACCTAAGAAAATAAAACTTTTATATCATGAATTGGGCATCAAAAATTTAGATGACCTTGAAAAGGAGGGAAAACGCCATAATATCAGAAAATTAAAAGGTATGGGGGTAAAAACTGAGGTTAAAATTCTTCAAAACATTGAATTTGCAAGAAAAAGTACTGGAAGGCAGTTACTGGGTGATTCCATTCTGTTGGCCAATGAAATTAAAAAACGAGTTGGTTCCTGGGAAGTGGTGGAACAAGTTGAAATTGCGGGTTCCATAAGACGCAGAACGGAAACAGTGGGTGATATTGATATACTAACCGTCACCAACCACCCTGACACGGTAATGGAGCTTTTCACCAACATGGACTTGGTTGATGAGGTAATAGTTAAAGGACATTCCAAATCAACAGTGCGATTGTTTAATGGGATGGACGTGGATATGCGGGTATTCCGGGAAGAAGATTTTGGTTCGGCACTGGTTTATTTCACCGGATCCCGTGAATTTAATATTCAGTTGCGCAAAATAGCAATATCCCAAAAAATGAAACTAAATGAGTACGGAGTTTTCGCAGATGACATCCGACTGGCTGGAAAAAGTGAAAACGATGTTTTCAAGGCATTAGGGTTGGAATACATTCTGCCTGAACTTCGTGAGAATACAGGGGAGATAAAAGCCGCTCAAAAAGGAAAATTACCGCGTTTGGTAAAATATGAGGATATAAAGGGTGATCTTCACCTACACAGTACTTGGAGTGATGGTAATGCCACATTACCCGAATTAGCCCAGGAAGCTATGAATAAAGGATACCAATACTTGGCAATTACCGATCACACCACCCTACCCGTTGCCCGGGGATTAAATGATAAAAGGCTAACCGAACAAATGGGCCAAATAGACAGAATAAACAGCGAAATTGAAGAAATAACCTTGTTAAAAGGTGCAGAAGTAAATATTAATTCTCAGGGTGAACTAGATATATCTAAAGATATTTTGGAAGAATTAGACATAGTGATTGCTTCAGTGCATTATGATCTTCGTCAAGATCCGGATAAAATGAATACGAGGATTTTAAATGCCCTTGAAAATGAATATTTAGATATATTAGGCCATCCAACTGGACGGAAACTAAAAGAGAGGGCGGCATATAAATTAGATTTGGAACGACTATTTGAAAAAGCGGCCATGACCGGGACAGTGCTTGAAGTGAATTCACAACCAAAAAGATTGGATTTGAAGGATAAGCATGTGAAGATGGCCATTGAACACGGTTGCAAACTGTCTGTAAACAGTGATTCTCACAATTTACAGGGTTTAAATAACATGGACCTGGGTGTAGCCACTGCCCGCAGGGGTTGGGCAAGAAAAAAAGATATAATTAATACATTTTCACTTAAAAAATTGTTAAAATTGTTAAATTAATTTTCTAAAACATGAAAGCCTATTAAATAACTTCAAATCAAATCAGTAGTCTGATTAAGTAAAGATAATAACTTAGCAAGGGTAATCACATCTTCCCGGTTATGTTCTAGTATGGGTATTAATGGCCCAATATTTCCTGTTTTTTGGTAACTACGATAAAATTCTGGTACCTTACTGCTAGGAACATCATCACACCTTTCCAAACCAAAAAGATGTTTTTCCAGAGTCTGCAATTGGCAGTTGGGGAGTTGGTTTTTCCATTGTCTACGTGAAAAATGGTATAAATCCAAATGCTCGGTGTTGATTTTATTTTTTATCCCATGATGGTGCATCCTGTTTCTAATAAAGGGCACATCAAAGCTGCGACCGTTAAACGTAACATAAATATTATTATCATTCTGATGAGCAATAAAACTTTCTAAAACTGCTTTTTCTTCTTTCAAATCTCTTAATAAATATTGATTAATAATTAAACCATCACCAGATACTTCTGCAACACCAATAAGTATTAAAGGCACATCTTTAAGTCCAAGAGTCTCTATATCCATGAAAAGCAGGTTTTCAATTCCAGATAGTGATGATAAGAGGAGATTAAGTCTATGTGATGATGAGTACCTTGCAGTTATCCATTCCAGGATGCGAGAAATATTCCCGTTTTCAAAGCTTTCAGTAAATTCACAAGCCTTTTTTGAGAAAACCGGGTGATCTTGTAGATCCGCAATGCACAAATATCCTTCTTTTTTAAGTTTTCTTTCCTTGCATATTCCTATTCCTTTAATTAATTTTAAATCACCCAGTAAACTCTGGTCAATCTTATTTTTAGCAGGTTTATTAATTTTTAACTTTTTTGCAGTGGTAAAACGGTAACAGGATCCATAGTTATTCTCTATTTCTTCTCCATTTTCCAAATCTTCCAATGATTTATTTTGGTAATCGTCCAGAAGCTTTTCTTTCAGTTTCTGTGGGGATTGATCGTTGCTATAGATCATGAATTAATGGTCTCCAATATTTCTTACTGTACTCATCATCATAAAACAGGTTTCTATTAAAACATCACTGTTCAGGACAACTATTATTTATGTTTGAGATGATATATAGCATTAATATAATAATTATTTGATATTAATGATGAAGGAGATGCAAAATTTGAAGATAAAGAAATATGGAATTTTATTAGCAGTTCTTTTGCTGGCTGTAATGGTGTCTGGATGTACTTCAAACCAGAGTATTCCCACCAAAAATTTTTCAATAAGTGGAATGTCTTTTATGTATCCTGAATCTTGGAATGTTACCAGCCAGGAAAGTTCCAATGCAACTTTGGTAATGATAAAAAGTGAGGAATTACTATCATCTAATGGCGAGAAAGGCAATGTTGTATTGATCTTGAAGGTTTCTAATGCAAGTAAAAGTAATATGACTCAGACCAGAGATGAATTTGCTACTCAAGCCTTATCCGGAAAAAATTTTACTAACACCACCATAAACATTGCCGGCTCAAATGCCAGCGATATGAGCTACATTGAAAATGACACTCAAAAAAATGCTTCCTATGCAAGGCTAATAGATTTTACTAAGAACGACACGCTTTATATATTGATGTTCGCTACAGTTGGTGGTTCAGATATGGATGCTGCTAAACAGTACTTTGATGTTATTGTAAAAAGTTTCAAAGTAAGCTAAGTAATTCGGAATACATTTAGTATCCTATTTCTTCCGGGAAACAATTTAGACATGTAGTTACATGGGGGTTTATAGTTGATAAAAACTCTTGTTTTATATGAAAGTAGATATAAAACAACTTGGGAAGCATCCAACATTATTTCTCTTATTATGGGACCTTCCCGTCGCTATCCAATCTCAAAATTTTCTGATGATCTCAGAGATTTTGATTTTATAGTGATAGGCACCCCCATATACAATGGTAAGATCCATCCAAAAATGAATGTTTTCCTAGAAAAAGAACATAAATGGCTTTCTGAAAAAAAAATTGCCCTTTTTTGCACATGTTTCAAGGGGTCTGAGGGATTACGTGTTCTCAGAGAAGTTGAAGATAGTTTAGGGGATAATGTTCTGGAATTAGGTGTATTCGGTGGACGACTAAAAATGGATCGTTTGACTGATAGGGATTATCATGCTTTTGCAGAATATCTTTCCAAGGAAGGCCTACCCCCTCAGGGAATGGATTTATTTAACAAGGAAGAGATAGTTGACTGGGCTTTACGACTTAAAGATATTAAAGATGGTTTATTTGGTAAACTCCCACTTTCACAACTCAGAAAAGAAGTTGAAAACTTCCTTAAAAATCATAACACTTGCACTCTGGCCACCGCTTCAGTGGGGCGGATAAGGGCCACACCAGTGGAATACATTTATAATCAGGGACAGATTTACATCCTAAGTGAGGGTGGAGAAAAGTTCGCCAATTTACTTTTTAGTTCAAAGATTTCAATGGCAGTTTATGAAGATTATACTGACATGAATAGTCTGTATGGGATTCAAATCACAGGACAAGCAGATATTGTTGAAGAAATGGCTGAATATAAACATGTGATTAAACTAAAAGGTATGGATATGAATTTTGTCAGATCGTTGCCTACAGATCTCCACATGATACGGGTGGACATGGAAAAAGTGGAACTTCTTAATTCAGACTTTAAAAAGCAGGGATACTCAACACGACAAGTTTTGAAATTTTAAACTGGAACCATATCAAATAATTTATATCTATGAAAATTTATGTATAACAGATTATATCCTAACTTAATTTTTGTATCATTGAAAAAATATAATTTTTTTAAAAAATTTTCCGGGACAAAATTAAATATACAAAACGATGTATTCTAAAAATGGTGACTAATGTGCGATGTCCGAAATGTGGTGTGGAATATCCAGAAGATTCTGACCGATGTATAAATTGTAATAATCCAATTAGTGAAAACTCTCAAATGACTCCGCAAGATAATGGAGCGGATATAAATGAAATTAAGAAGTCTTACTTCTTGACTAAACTTTTGGGAGTAGTTGGTATAACATTTTTCCTCCCATTAGCCATAGCTTCCGGAGTTTATTTGGTAACCAGAAAAGAAAAAAATGCCAAATATTGGGGACTTGCATTTCTCATAATTGGGGGAATATTATGGGTTGGTGGAGCAATTATGATTTACACCATGGGATATGATAAATTCATGGCAACCTACAATATAACTAATTATTCGAGTAATTTAACTAATTTTGGTCTAAAATAAGTTCTATAAAAATATGATTAATTTTTAAGACATATTTCAATCTAATAACAAATTGGAGATATAGAAATGGAAAAAATAATACTGGGCCTTCCTAAGGGAAGTTTAAACAATGTTAACAGAGGTAACACTTATCAATTATTGGTCGATGCTGGTTACGAAGTTTTAGGATACGAACCAGGTAAAGAAGATAATGAAATTACCATTCTGAATGACCCAGAGATAAAAGGATTCCTCACACGACCACAAAGCGCCCCAGTAGAACTGAACAGACGAATACTGGATCTGGCAATAATAGGAGAAGACTGGGTGAGAGAAGAGTCAGTGAATGTTGAAGGAGAACTCATAAAGAAGATTGGTGACTTGAATTACGGCCAAACCAAACTTATTGTGGCAGTGCCGAATGATGATCATTACAATTCACTCACCGAATTTTTCAGAGATAACAAAAACAGAAAAACCCCCATATTATGTTTTACTGAGTATCCCAACCTCACAAGGCAGTTTTTTATGGAAAATGAGGGGTATCGGGAAGTATTTGGTGAAAAAAAACCACTAGTTCAGGTCAGGGGCCTATGGGATGGGGACAATGAAAAAGTCCAAGTTATTAATTCTGATGGTGCTACAGAGGTGTATATAGCTAAAGGAGCAGATCTAGTAGTGGACAACACCCAAACTGGCAGCAGCCTTAAAAAAGCAGGTTTAAAAATTCTGGAGACCATCATGGAATCAAGTGCCGGCCTATATGCTGGTCCCAGCTGCACGCCGGAAAAAGCAGAAAAGGCGAAAATAATATTCGAACAACTATTTGGAGTCACTAAAGCCCGCAAATACTTTGATGTGAAATTCAACATAGCTAATCACAGGATGGATGAAGTAAAAGACTTCCTTCTTTCTAATGAATACTGCTCTGATGAACCTACAACAGTAGAAGGTAACAGTTTTTCCCAAGTAAACGTTTTAATCCCCAAAACTATGTTCCCAGAAATGTTAAAAGGAATAAAAAGCTTCGGAGCATCGGCTATTGTCAGAGAAAATGTTAAACAATATGTTCGATGAACAAAACCATTTTTTCTAAACTTTTTTAAATAAAAAAAGGGGAGTGAAACATTGCAAATTAACCAATTTATGATCACACCAGCATCAGGCAAAAGACTAATTGCCAAAGCATTAACCAATCATATTCCCGTTCAAAAAACCCTAGAATCTGGAACCTTGGTGATCATCGCGGGAACAACCAATGGTTATGTTGCAGAGGAGATTTTATCCAGCCAAGGTCAGATTGACGATTTTTCAAAGAAAAAATTTTTCAGGGGGATTGTATTACCATCATCCCAACCCAGAACCGAAAATGGTCGCCTACCTGATGAAACTGGATTTCCAGGAGATGTGGTCATAGTAGATGGCAAATGGAAAAAAGGACTCACCATATTTGATGTTGCAGATGATCTTATAGAAGGAGATATCATTCTCAAAGGAGCCAATGCACTTGATGTTAATAACAAGAAAGCCGCTATTTATATCGGCCATCCGCAAGGTGGAACCATATTAGCCTCATTAAAGGCTGTTGTTGGCCGTCGAGTTCGATTAATCCTCCCAGTTGGTCTGGAAAAAAGAGTCAACACCGACCTTGATGAGATGGCAATGAAACTTAACTCACCCGGAGCACGTGGACCCCGTTTCCTGCCAGTGGCAGGTGAAGTATTCACAGAAATCGATGCCATTTCCAGTTTAACTGGTGCAAAAGCTTATATGATAGCTGCTGGGGGCGTAGCTGGGGCAGAAGGTTCGGTATGGCTCGCAGTTAGTGGAATTAAACAGGAAGTAGAAGCTGCACAAAAATTAATAAAATCTGTATCAATGGAGCCAGCTTTTTCATTACCAAAACATGAATAAAGAAACATACATTTCGAGTGTTATTTTAGTTTAAGTATTTTTTCAGCAACAAATTTAGTATTTTTCCAGTAACAAATCAACTTCTTATGTTATAGGGCAACTTTCGGAGTTCTTCACATTCAACAATTTTAACAGCCAAGTATGATTTGGAGTTCAGACCCCATAGCACCTAAAATAGTTTCGTTCTTTTTTAAGATTAAAAAATAGCTTCTTTCACATCTCAGGGTAGTGATTTTAATTTTGATTCGTTTGTCTTGTAAGGCTGCAATTATTTTGGTAATATTTTTACTCTCCAATCTCCTTAATAATGGCCTGATGCATCCTACGGATGAACTCAATTCTCTCTTCATACTTTAAAACATCAAGATATCCCTGTGAAACCAAGTTAAAGGCGAATGGCGATGGTATTCTAGTGTCAATACGTTTGATCTCCATTTTACCATTTTCAATAAGCTTTAAGACTTTTTTAGCATTTTTAACATCCATGAAATCTTCCATAACCTCTCTTCTGGCTTCTTTGAGGATTGAAAAGTTAGAATCCAACTCTTTAACAAATTTAAGTAATATTTTACCTCTCACTTGTTGACGGCCCACTGACTTTTCCTGGCCTTTATAACGCCTTAAAATCATAAGTGACCGCCCTGCACAGTGACGAAAACGACCAGCTAATGTTTCTGTACGGTCAATGGCTTCTTGAAGATATTCCTCAAGATTTTCTGTTGTTAACTCCTGAAACGCTTCTAAACCCCCAATTTTACCCTCACTGGATAGGTAGAACCCATTATCAGATATGGAAATCATCACATCATGACGATATCTTCGTGCTATGACATAAGCCAAGGCACGGCTCAGAGCATCATTAACCCGCCTCCCAAATAATGTGTGGAATACAACGAATTTACGTCCACCAAATCCAGTGTAATACTCAACCAGGAGGGTTCTCAGGTTGGGGACTATTGCATACAGATATTGTTCTCTAAAGTATTGGTAAATTGAGTGTGCAGCATTATAATCAAGGTAAAGGTAATCGTGTATAAAATCTATTATTTCCTTTTTCGTCCTTCCTTTTTTAAACTCCCACTCCAAAATTCCCCGGAACTTCTGGATCTCCATGGCTAAGTCAAAGGATAAGGGTAGTTGTTCTGAAAACCATGAAGGAATAGTTGGAGGTCCTGAAGCAGGGCTGACATTAACACTCATACCCCGGGCATAATTGAAACGGTAAATGCGGCCTCCCAAAACGAAACTATCACCTTTTCGGAGTTTTTCCATAAAATCTTCTTCAATACGACCCACAACCTCCCCACCACATTTCACCACCGCTGCACTACGGTCTGGAATAGTTCCAATATTGGTTGAATATAACATACGGGCTAGTTTTCCACGTCTGCCCATACGATTTTCATCCCAATCCACCCATATCTTAGCATAAACATAACGTTCCTCCAGGCGGGTGTATTCACCAGCCAGATAACTTAAAACGCTGTGATAATCCTCTTTTTTAAGGTTACGGTAAGGATAACTCCTCCTGATAAGCTCCAAGGCGTCATCCAGATCCCATCGTTGGTCAATGGCCATACCATAAATTTGTTGTGATAAAACATCCAGACAATTCTCAGGGATATGAATCTCATCAATTTTACCTTCCAGGGCGTTTTTAAGGATGAGCGCACATTCCACCAAATCATCACGGTCCACAACCATCATACGGCCCTTGGATTTTTCATGTAACTGGTGTCCACTTCTACCTATCCTTTGCAAAGCTCTGGAAACAGATTTAGGGCTTGATACCAGTATTACTAGGTCGATGTAACCTATGTCAATTCCTAATTCCAGACTGGTAGATGAAACAACAACCTTCAATTCACCTTCTTTTAGTTTATTTTCAGCTTCTAATCGCAACTCCCGAGAGAGACTGGAATGATGGGCCATAATGTTCTGATCATGATATCGATCAGGGTACCTTTTTTTGAGATTGAAAACCACACTTTCTGTACCACTACGGGTGTTCGTGAAAATGAGGGTTGTCTTATGTTCTTGGATGAGTTCATGAAGCATTTTATACATTGCCTGATTAGTTTCATCTGGACTAGTAGCGATAATATCCTTAACTGGACAGATCACTTCCATATCCAGTTGTTTAAGGTAGTTGACATCTACTATCAGGCAATCACGTGGCTGACCATAATAATATCCTACCAGGAATTCCGCCATTCTCTCTAGAGGGTGAACTGTTGCACTGAGTCCTATTCGAACAAATCCTCCGGTTAAATGTTCCAATCTTTCCAGACTAAGACTGAGGTGAACACCACGTTTGTTTTCAGCCAAGGAATGAATTTCATCCACAATTACATAACGAACTTTAGATAATTTCTCCCTGAATTTGGGAGCGCAAAGAAGAATAGAAAGAGATTCAGGGGTAGTTATAAGGATGTGTGGTGGTGTTCTAAGCATCTTAGACCTTTCATACTGGCTAGTATCTCCTGTACGTACAGCTTTACGGATATCAAGTTTGCGTCCAGATATATTCTCGATTTCAGATAACGGTTCTTCTAAATTCTTTTCAATATCATTATCCAGGGCTTTAAGAGGAGATATATAAAGACAGTAAACCCGATCCTCCAGCAGTTCCTGTTCAGCCAAGCGGGTTAATTCACTGATTATTGATAGAAAAGCAGTAAGAGTTTTACCAGAACCAGTTGGAGAGGATACCAGCACATTTCTTCCCTGGTGGATGTCCACAATTGATTGGCGTTGTGCCTCAGAAAATGTTTCAAACTTTCCCTGGAACCATTCTCGGGCCCAGGGATGAAGTATATTGTAAATCTCATTATCTGAGTATTTTTTTTCCTGTCGGGTTATCATATTATCCTAAAAATCAATGAAATGAGAGTCATAAGGATAAGGCTCTTTTTGAACCTTTAATAGATGGCTGATTTTTCCAAAATAAAAAATTTCAAAGTTTTCAACTCCATAAACCCTCATATCATCCCAGTTGGTTTTGTTTACAAATGGTGAAAGGAGTTTTTCGTTGAGCACATCCGAACCTTCAGTTATGAAATTAAAAGAAGGCATCACAATTATATTTTTGCTTCGGAATTCCCCTGCCAAGAAACATTTAATCTTCTCCATCCTCTCACCACTTCTAATTCCAACTGAAGGATGTTCATGACCTATAATCAGAGTTTCTTCCTGTATTTTATCCCAATCAGATGGAATCTTATCACCATGCATCACCAAGTAATTACCAACAGAATACGATGGATACACATCAAGTCCGGTTTTTTTGGCGATTATAGGAGTTAGGGGGTCGTGGTTGCCTTTGATTAGAATGATCTTTTCAAAATTTTCCTTCAAATAATCGATGAATTGTAGTGTTTCTCTCCATTCCTGACGATTGATCTTACCAAATTCGTGTTTTAAATCACCGTTAATAATAATACTGGAGCAATCACTCCTGGAATGTATTTCTTCCATTCTCTTGATGATCTTAGAATACTGGAATTTAGGTATCATTATTCCTTGATAATTCAGGGCTTCTTCATATCCCAAGTGAAGATCGGTTATAATCAGGTGATCTTCAACTTCAAGGGCCAGATCTAATATGTTGGCACCATAAATATTATAACAATCCATGAATATCCTCGAATTTTAGAAAAAATATGATAAATCATTTAATAGATTATTTTGGATTAAAGTATAAATTTTTTTCCAACAAACTAATACATCAACCCATTTGCAGCAAATTAGCATAAATATTGATTGTTAGTTCTATTTATTCAAAGCGGAAAAGTTTTATAGAGTAAGGGTTTAAAGAACCCTAAAAATATAATTGTAATTATTTTTCGCTGAAAGTTTGAGTTACAGGAAGGTTCCGCAACCATCCCAAGTCGCTCTGATACAGCATCCGGATGTCTTTGATTCCCAGACGTATCATAGCTAACCGTTCAATGCCCAGTCCAAATGCAGCGACTGGTGTTTCAACTCCTAAAGGTTCTAAAACTTCGGGACGGAACATCCCAGATCCGCCTAGCTCTATCCAGCTTTCCTTCTCTGGTAAGTAAATCTCACATTCTGTTGAAAGATAAGTGTATGGGAAATAAGCTGGCCGGAAACGTACTTCGAAGCCCAGTTGGTGATAGAACTCTTTTAATATTCCTAAAAGATTTTTGAAGTTAATGTCTTCTGCAGCCACAATACCTTCCACTTGATGGAACTCGGGAAGATGCTTATAAGTGATTGTTTCTCTGCGAAAAACCCGTCCCACTGAAAACATTTTCAATGGTGCTTTGTTTTCAGCTAAAAACCGGGCAGATACACATGTAGTGTGCGTTCTGAGCACTGACTGCCTGGCCACATCTTTATCCCACTGGTATCCCCATCCTTCACTCCCGGTTTGACCACCATCTTCATGGGCCTGACCAACCTTCTCCACCAGATCATCAGAAGGTAAAAAAGTAGTTTCAGGTGATTTAACATAAAACGTATCCTGCATCTCTCTGGCAGCATGGTCTTGGGGTTGGAAAAGACAGTCGAAGTTCCAAAAGGCTGATTCCAGTATAGTGCCTCTGGACTCTGTGAAACCTAAATTCAGGAATATGCGACGTATTTCCTGGATGGTCCTTTGTAGTGGGTGCATTTTACCAGGGAAAACCAGTGGGTGTTCGGCAGTTATATCATAACCCCGGTAATGGAGGTTTTTCCAGTTCCCTGTTTTTAATTGTTCATGAGTTAGCTGGGTGGCTTCTTCTTTAATTTCAAAACCATAATCAAGGATGTCCTGGCCTTTAGATGTTATTTTAAGGGTGTAATTAGAACTTTTATTTAAATTAATCAGGCCTTTCCTTTTTTTAAGGAGTTGGAATCCTTCTTTAAGTGATGATGATAGGCCATTTAAGGTTAAGATTTTCCCTGAATTCATAATAGTATCCAGGAGAATTTCATCAATTCCAGGTTTTTCTAAGGCATGTTCACCTTCACTGGTTATGATCACATTACCTTTATCCAGAGCAGCCCAACCCTTTTTAAGGAGCCATCCTATGGCAATTTTAACTTCTGAAGGTTCAATGCCAGATTCAACTGCAAGATCCTTCATATGGATGGTCTGATTTTCATGAAGTGCTTCTAAGATTTTGCGCTCAGGCAAACCTTTCTGGGCATAATTGGTACCGGACGGTCCCAGACTTAGGAATTCGTCAACATTTTTTTCTACATTAATAATTCCTTTAGATTCCAAAGCCCCAACAGCACTCATAACTTGCTTTATATTTAAATCCTGTGATTGGGCCACATTTTCAGGTAAGGTTTCTCCCCCTGCCTCTTCAATGGCCTTTAACACCTTCTTCTCGTAAAGGTGCATTTGATTGATGATTTTATCTATCATTTTAAACCTCAAAATTACTTATTATTGGATATAGTATACGATTATAATAAAAATATCATTTATCAGTTAACTAAGTTTTGAACTTTAAATATTATGCTCTTTATAATTATCTAGATAGGCAATCATTATAGATGATGCAGTGAAATCAGCAGTTGTTCCAGGATTCAAATCATTTTCTATCAATTTTTGGTCAAATTGTTCCAGGAGTTTTTTACCTTTATCAGTTAAAATTCCCCCTTTTTCCAGTACAGACTTCGCATGGAAAGATACTTCTTTAGCTTTTTTTTCTCCATATTTACGGCTTATGAGGGTGTCTGGAACTTTGGAGAGAATAGTGAGGAAGGTCTGCACTGTAGCTACGTTAATACCATGTTTTGTTTTAATTTTGGTAAATAAGGGAAAACCAAGATCAAAGGTCACTGGCATTTGATGTGTCAGTTCATGGGAAAGACAATCCCATTCTGATGACATTTCCAGGACACGGAACATGTTTATGTTTTCATCCAGGAGTTTATGGGTGGAACTATCACTACCCACATCCAACTCTTCTTGTTCGCCCATACCTCCCGCATCAGCGATGTTAATAGCCTGATAAAGATCAACTGCATCTTCGGGTGTAGTTGCTTTCATTATTTGGCCTATTTTATTCCTTAAATCTTTCACATCATGTGCCATACCTGCAGCAGCGCAGATTGGGGTTAATAACATTACTATCCCTAAATTGGTGTTATTAGCTACCCATCGATCTGTTTCAGTCACTGCTTCCAGGACTAGATTTCCAAGACCAATTTTTCCCCATTTTTCAGGGGTTTTTCTCAGATCAAAACCTTTTAATGCGGTTTTTTCCATGATATCCCCTATGGCGATTCCGCTGAGGAGAAAATCCTCAAAAGCCATATCTGAGAAGTCTTGAGTTCTATGGACATTTCCGGGTTTAGGATGACCACTGACTTCCAAAACAGATGCTATTTGGGCACATTTACCAACAAAAACAGGGTCCAAGAATTTCACCTCATTAATAATTTGTAGAATTAATTTTTCCAATTATAAAAAATCTATTTCCCTCAACACTTTTCTTTAATATTCTTCTCTAAAAATTCAGGGGTGAAATGAGAGATGATTAGGTCGGCTCCTGCTCTTTTAATTGATAATAATGATTCATAGATGGAATCTTCAGTGAGGTATCCTGCATCAATTCCTGCTTTAAGCATGGAATATTCTCCACTAACTTGATAAGCAGCAGTAGGAATTTGAAAAGCTTCTTTCACCCGTTGAATAACATCCAAGTAGGCCATGGCTGGTTTTACCATCACTATGTCCGCACCTTCTTCCAGATCAAGTTCTGTTTCCATAAGTGCTTCTTCAACATTGGAAGGACTCATCTGATGAGTTTTCCGGTCACCAAATGATGGTGCTGAACATACAGCATCCCTGAATGGGGCATAGAAGGATGATGCGTATTTTGCAGAATACGACATTATTAAGGTGTCCTGAAATCCTCCATGATCCAGCATTTCCCGGATTTCACCAACCCGACCATCCATCATATCAGAGGGCGCTACAATATCTGCTCCTGCCTCAGCATGGCTTAAAGCTATTTTAGCAAGTATTCGAAGGGTTCCATCATTATCAATTTCATTTCCTTCCACAATTCCACAATGTCCATGGTTGGTGTATTGGCAAAGACAAACATCAGTAATTACCACCAGATCCGTTTCTGCTTTCAGACGTCTTACAGTCTGTTGAACGATCCCGTTATCTGCATAGGCCGCAGTACCCATTTCATCCTTTTCTTCAGGCATTCCAAAGAGTAAAACAGATTGAAGACCTATTTTTTCCAGCCTTTTTGCTTCATCAACAGCATCCTCCAAACTATAACGGTACTGTCCTGGCATGGTATCTATAGGCTCCCCTGCACCTTCTTCAAGTTCTTCTTTGATGAAGAGGGGATAAATAAAATCTTCAGAGTTTAAGACTGTTTCGCGGAGAATTTTCCTTATCTGAGGGGTTTTTCTTAGTCTACGCATGCGACGAGTTGGGAATTGCATTTGATCACATCTATATCCATACACTATATCTAAATATTTAATTGAATGATGAGCCTTTAAACATTATATTTAATCTATTCCTTCCTAGATATATTATTTCATTCAGTATATCATCTGAATTCTTTCATATCTTTAAAATCTCACCATAAGGCTTTTTACGATAATACCTTTTGGCATGTTCCACTAACAATGCATGATATTCTTGATAAATAGGCACAGATAAAGGCAGATTATTTTCAAAGAGTTTTTTAAACTCCATGTAACTAATTTTCTCATCCACCAAGCCCAGATGGCTGAATATTCTTCTGGTGTAGGTATCAATAACAAATTCAGGTTTTTTGTAAGCATAAAGGAGGATGGAGTCAGCAGTTTCATTACCTACTCCCTTAACCTTTAAAATTTCACTTCTACTGGGAGTTGTCCCTTCAAGGAATAGGAAGAACTTGGTGATCTCACGTATGTAAACTGATTTTTGGTTTAAAAACCCAGCTGGGCGAACAGCTTTTTTCAATACTTCATCATCCAATGAAAGAAGACTTTCAGGATTAAAATCAGTGATCTTTTTTAAATTCAAAATGGCCTTCATTGCCGAAGTCCAAGCGGTGTTTTGGGTAAGAATTGACCCTAAAATAATTTCATATTTTTGTTTCTCAGTTTCAGGAAGTTCATAATTTAGGGGATGATAACCACGGGTAGCACCAGTTTTATTCAAATTCTTTGATTCTAGATCTGTTAAAGGCCACCAACCTTGAGGACCGTAAAGATTGTAAAGTTTTTCATAGATTTTTAATATGGCTTCATTCATGCAGTTAATCTCCTGAAATTAAAAAACACTTAAAATAGAT
The DNA here is from genome assembly GCA_002496805.1 of Methanobacterium sp. UBA353. Lineage (GTDB taxonomy): Archaea > Methanobacteriota > Methanobacteria > Methanobacteriales > Methanobacteriaceae > Methanobacterium. The sequence continues at coordinate 463,132 of DALO01000002.1, forward strand.
ATATCAGACATTATTAATAAGTTACAAATAGAATGTTTGATGGTGCAGATAATGAAAATTAAATGTGGAAGGTGTGTTTTAAGAAGATGGGAAACTAGAGATCTTCAAAGCTTAGTGGAAAATGCTAACAATTATAACATAGCGTGTTGTATGAGGGATATATTCCCATTCCCATACACCAAAGAAGATGGCAAAACTTGGATCGAAATGGTCAGTAATGAAGAACCCACCAGTAATCTGGCAATAACTATTGATGAAAAGGCAATTGGTGGAATTGGACTCACATTAGGGGAAGATGTTGAAAAAATATCTGCAGAAGTCGGATACTGGTTAGGAGAAAAATATTGGGGCATGGGAATCACATCTTCAGCTTTAAATGGAATTATAAACTATGGATTCAATAATTTAGGACTTAAAAGGATATTCGCCAAACCTTTAGAACATAATATGACCTCAAGAAGGGTTCTTGAAAAAAATGGGTTCAAATTAGAGGGAATATTAAATCAAAGTGTTATTAAATGGGGTAAAATATACAACCAGGCGTTGTATGCAACCATTGAATGATAATTGAAATATCTAAAATAAACCAGGTCATAATATCTATTTATCACATTATCCAATATTATTATTAGTATTAATTAGAACTTTAGGGGAAGTTGATTTATGGCAGGAAACAGCACAGGAAATTTGTTTAAGATCACCACTTTCGGGTCCAGCCATGGCACGGCACTGGGTGCAGTAGTGGATGGTTGTCCAGCGGGATTGAAACTGTCACGTGAGGATATACAAGCCGAACTAGACCATCGCCGTCCTGGAACCAGTAAAATCACTACTACTCGGGGGGAAACTGATCAAGTAGAAATCCTATCTGGTATATTCGAAGGAAAAACAGATGGAACCCCCATTTCTGCAGTGGTGTATAATCAAGATGCTGATTCATCTGTCTATGAACAATTCCGAGATAAACCTCGCCCAGGACATGGTGATTTCACATGGACCACCAAATATGGCAACTATGATTACCGTGGAGGGGGCAGGGGAAGTGGTAGGACCACAATTGGCCATGTTATAGGTGGAGCTGTTGCCAAAAAACTCCTCACTCATTTAAAAATCAGGGTAATTTCCCATGTAACTCAAATAGGGGATTTGAAGGCCAAACACGTAGCTTACAATCTCATTGAAGAATATTCAAAAAAGAACCCAGTGCGGTGTGCCGACCAGAAAGTTGCCAAACTTATGGAAGAAAAAATCCTGGATGCCAAGGAAAAAGGAGATTCTGTTGGTGGTATTGTGGAAACCATTGCCTTCAATGTACCTGCAGGAATTGGAGAACCTGTTTTCGATAAACTTGATGCAGATCTAGCCGGAGCATTGATGGGCATAGGAGCAGTTAAAGGTGTAGAAATCGGTTTTGGATTCAAACTAGCTGAAACCACCGCTAGTGCCACCAACGATGAGTATTACTTAGAAGGTGATAAAATAAAGACTACCACTAATACTAGTGGTGGCATAATCGGAGGAATATCTAATGGAATGCCCATTGTGACTAGAATCGCAGTTAAACCCACTCCATCAATAAGTATTGTTCAAAAAACGGTTGATCTTAAGACCATGAAAGAAACCGAAATAGAGATCAAGGGCCGACATGACCCCTGTATTTGTCCAAGGGTTACTGCCGTAGCAGAAGCAACTGTGGCAATGGTGCTGGCAGACCACTTGTTAAGATCAGGCTTCATCGATCCCTGTATTTTTTAGTGTACCGAATATAATTTTAAAAAAATTTTTTATAATAAATATTAAGTACTCTTTTTTTCTCATTCGTCTAATTTCTTAAATTATTATATCATCCCTTTGATGGGTGTTTTTCCTACAAGAAACCATTTGCCGTAATTTCTGGCACCTTCGAGTTTTGCAAGATTCTTTCGCTTCATGCCAGGAGTAGTGTTTGCAGTTTTCATAAGGGCAATGGTGGTGTTCATGGCAGATTACCATGTTCTCATTTAACATTACTTTCATCATAAGTCACCTCAATATAAAGGGGATTATCAATTTATTACTAAAATTAAAAGAAGGAAATTAAGCCTCGGGGGGGATTTGAACCCCCGACCACGAGATTACGAGTCACGCGCTCTACCAGACTGAGCCACCGAGGCAACAATTAATCATATTTTTTTTTACTTATTTTATTTTTTTTTTTAATTTAGTACTCATCCAGAGTCTGTTGTTTTTGTCTGAACTTGTCTAAATTTATAACCATACCATCCTGGGCTGCCAGTGTTTTTGTACCGGTATTTTTTGTTATTTTAATGGCTTCTTCAACAGGATGGTCTGTGATGAGTTTCATTCCCAGATGAGTCATAATGGCCAATTTAGGGGAAGTCTCCTCCAACAGTTTTTGAAATTCATCTGCACATAAGTGTCCCCTGATCATTTCATTTCCAGGTCTGATCACACTGGCAATGAGGATATCAGCGTTTTGATGATGATTATGTAAGTCTTTAAAATATTCTGTATCAGATGTGTAAGATAAGATGAGTCCATCCCATTCCAGGCGGAAACCGATGTTTGTAGGGTCTCCATGAATAGTGGGTGTGGCAGTGATCTTTAGATCATCAAATCTAATTGCATCTCCAGCTTCCATTACTTCCACTTTTGATTTACTCAAGTGATATTCGGATATGCAGGGCCCCCATTTTTGGTGTCCTTTAATAACGCTCTTGCTACCAATTACCATGCCCTTGTTCCTGGTCATCCCCCGGGTCATGGCTTCAATTAAGACCTCAGCATCGCTATAATGGTCGGTGTGAGAGTGTGATACAAGGATTCCATGGAGTTTAAGGGGGTTAACACCGAACTGATAACTTCTTACCAGAGCCCCAGGCCCAGGATCCAAGTGCAGGTTTTTACCATCAATACCGTCGATTCTAAATCCGCCGGTCATCCTGCGCTGAGTGATAGTGGCGAAAGCGCCCGCCACCACTACCTAAAAATGTTAGTTTCATGTTTTCACCATGATTTACACAATATTAAATCATTATATCTTAATTAATTATGTAAATACATTTTGTATTGGTTATTCAGATTTACAAAGTATTACATCACAGCTTAAGGGGGTTTTATTCTTTTTAATGCACAAATTTTCATCTTCAATTACCACATGATCTCCGACACTTAGGGGTGATGGTTTTTCCATTTTCATGAAAATGCTATCTCCAGCCTTAGCAAGGACATTCCAGTCCATATTCAATGCTTCAATTCCATCAGTGAGAATTACTTCAACTTTATCTGCTTCCACCTTTTTCACTCTTCCCACTTCGCCATGATTTATGATTCTGTTTGCCATTTGAATATCCCTGCGTTGTTCCAGCATTTCTTGTCGGAGGTTTTCTCTCCATTTTGCCAGTTTTTTCACATCACTGATAATGGTGGTTCTGAGTAATTCCATGGCTTGGCTATGATCTATTTGGGGATGGATCATGAATATGTCATATTCTCGGCTTACAGAGGGAGTGGTTTGGGCCAACATTTCAATGACTTTTTCGAATATATTTTTGACTTCTTCAAGGTTTATTTGAGATTTCCATTGTTTTTTAAGCTCTTTATTGGCTAATTCTTTGGTTATTTTGTTTCCGAAAATCACTATTGAGGTTTTTCCACTTTTCACATTCTTGATCTTGGATCCAGAAAGTTCAACTTGGTGGTAACCATTGGTGGTGGCATATATTCTTTTTCTTTTTGTTTCATGAGTGGCTCGAACTTTAACTTCACCAACCAGTACTTTTCCCAGATCACGCACTTTTACTCCATCATCAGTGATTTTAAGGTTTATCTCAAGTTCTTCTGCTCTTTTGATCAGTTGTTCATCTGTTTTAATCTTTCCAGAGTATAAATCTTCTTCTAAAATTTCTCGCTGATCTTTATTGCCTAAAAAACCTATGCTTCGCTTGTCGCCAACCATCACACAGCCTTTGCTACCTATATAAGTCATTATAAGGCTCATTGAATCACCATCCGCATTTAGATTTATTTGTTAATATTCATCAAATTCAATTCAGCCATGATTTTACAATGAATATTGGTCTATTTAGATTAAAATTATTATGCTTGCCAGCACAACATTTTTTTTTTAAAAATTTGTTGAAGGGATTTTCCAGGGAAATAACTGACATATTCTGAAGTGATGGATGTTTGGATAATTAATATGGGGGAAAATTTTTTGTTTTTTTAAAAAAAACTTGTTTGAACGATGTGATTTCCAAACAGCATATAAAACTAAATAACCAAAAAAAACACCTTAACATTTGTAAATTTATCATAATCAATACAAATTGTGAGACATATCCAAAAATAGAAAAAAAAGAATAGTAATGTGAAGTAAACTGTTAACGATTTTTGGTGAATGGTAAGTGTTCTATTCTTTTTCCATGAATGGAACATTGAATTTGAAGATACAGTTCTCTCTTCCATCAGCGATGGTGGCTCTTTTATCCACTTTGCCCTCCATCCCCGTCCAATCAAAGGATTGTTGTATTATGGCTTGACAGTTCAAGCAGAAAACTGGTTTTTTCTTTGCATCTTCTAGCCAAGGGCAGTTAAGAAAAATAAAGAAATATTCCTTGCCTTTAGCATCGATTTTTGTTTGTATACCAAATTCGGTGAAGAGTTGAGCTATCCAATCAAGGTAAGCATTATAAATACCTTTTAAATCATCTATCCCTTTTTCTTCCACAATATCTCCAAGTTCTTGTTCAAAACGAGGTCTCATATCCTCTTCAAGCCGTGATGCGAAGAGTTTTAGCAGGGTGTTCCTGAGTTCAACATCGGACTGATCTGCAGAGGTGGGCATGTTCATGATAAAATCATAAAAATCTGCTAATATTTTTTTCTTGAGGTTTTCACTTTTTTTCTGGTCTTCAGTATGTTTATATAAAGCCATTTCCAGATTAGCATTCAATTCGCTCTTTTTAAATGGTTTGATAATATAGCCGTAGGGTTCGGTCATGCGGGCTCTTTCCAGGACTTCTTCATCTGAGTATGCAGTTAAGTAGATCACTGGGATATCTAACTGATTTCGTATTTTTGCTGCGGCTTCAATACCGTCCATTTCTCCTTTTAAGACAATATCCATCAAAATCAGGTCTGGTTCTTCTCGTAATGCTATTTGAACAGCGTCCTCTCCGGTGAATACGATGTCTACTACTATATAATCTAGTTCTTCCAATTTCTGTTTAATGCCCATGGCAACTATTGCTTCATCTTCGACCACAAGTATACGGGACTTTGCCATTAGATCCGCTCCTTATATTTAAGTTCATCAAACTCAATCAAGAACTCTTTATTCTCCTTATTCATTGTCATTTCTCCATTTAACTGCGTTACTAAGCTTTTAATAAGCTTTATCCCTAATGTATTGGTATTTCCTATTTCAAAGTCCTCTGGAAATGGTTTTCCATCATCTTTAATTTTCATTATATATTTGTCTTTATTTTTTTCTGACAGTTCTAAGCCTATATTTCCTTCACCATGGGGAAAGGCATGTTTTAGGATGTTGGAGACCATTTCATTAATGATGAGACCACAGGAGATAGCAGTTTCCATGCCCATTATGACGTTCTTTATTTTTATGTTAATTTTAACCTTTTCAGGGTCCACACCAAAAGAGTGGAATAGATCATCTATGAGGTTTTTTACATAGTTTTGGAAGTTAATATTGGTTAAATCTTCGGATTGGTACAAATTTTCATGTATCAATGATATGGAGGTTATTCTATTCTGACTTTCTCGGTAAAGACTTTTCATGTGGTTATTATCTATTTCAGATGATTGAAGGCTTAACAGGGTGGATACGATTTGTAAATTATTTTTCACACGATGATGGACTTCACGTAGTAGAATTTCTTTCTCTTTGAGTGATCTCATTATTCTGTCTTCAGCAAGTTTACGTTCAGTAATGTCACGACCCACTCCAACAAATGCTTTTAAATTTCTATCATCATCCAACAAGGCTTTATTTGCCCATGAGATCCAGCGCCATCCATTCATGGTTAGGAGGCGGTGTTCCAGAAAAGATACATATGGAGGATAATTTAGTTTATCCAAGGTGCGGAGAGTTTTTTTCTGATCATCCTGATGCACTAATGGTAAGAAGTTACTCCTTACAATCATTTCCTCAGTGCGTCCCAGCACTTCACAGAATGATGGACTTGCAAAGAGAATATTTCCTTCTGGATCGAATTTAACAACCATGTCGGTCTGGTTTTCCACCATGAGCCTGTATTTTTCTTCACTCTCCAATAGAGCTTCTTCAGCCATCCTTTTTTCTAGTTGTTCTTTTAATTCTCTAAGAGCCCTTTGAACAGCGTATCCCAATTTAGATAGATTATGTTTAAGTACATAATCTGTTGCGCCTTTTTTGAGCATTTCCACAGCAAATTCTTCCCCGATCTTTCCACTGACAAATATAAAAGGAGTGTGTGGAGATTTTTCCTGGGCAATATGAAGTGCTGTTACTCCATCAAATTGGGGCAGGGAGTGATCTGCAAGTATTATATGGGGTTGCCATTCATCTACTTCTCTAATGTAATCTTCTTTTCTTTCAACAAGATGACTCTCAAATTCGAAGCCTTCTTTTTTTAACTCTCTGACAATGAGTTCGGCATCTAATGGGACGTCTTCCAAGATCAATACTCTGATTATTTCTTCCATAGCATCACTAAGGGGGATTATTTATTAACATCCAGTAAAATCCTAGTGTGGAAACTGCTTCGATGAAATCATCAAATTCCACTGGTTTACTGACGTAACTATTAACCCCTAATTTGTAACTTTCAACGATGTCTCTATCTTCTTTGGAGGATGTTAAAACCACTACTGGTATTTTACTGGTTCGTTCATCTGCTTTTATTTTTTGCAGCACTTCTAACCCATCTACTTTTGGCATCCTTAAATCAAGTAATATTAGTTTTGGAATATTTTTAAAATTTCTCTCAGCAAATTGTCCAGTTGCAAATATAAAGTCAAGAGCTTCTGCTCCATCTTTTACCCATACTACTTGGTTAGCCAGATTTTTTCTTTTAAGAGCTCTCATGGTAAGTTCTGCATCAGTGGGGTTATCCTCTACCAATAGAATTTCAGCTTCTTCAACATCCATTTACACACCTTCACATATTGATTAAAATCTTTAAAATCTTATTATATACTTTTAAATTATTGATCAATTGCCTATTATTTCTTTTTTGGTTTGTCTTTGGGTAGAGTGAAATAGATTGTTGCACCTTGATCAACGGCTCCTTCACCCCAGACATTTCCTTCATGTCGTCGAATCACTCTTTGCACGATTGAAAGTCCGACACCGGTTCCTTCAAATTCTTCAGGGCTGTGTAATCTCTGGAAGAGGCCGAAAAGTTTGTTAATATATTTCATGTCAAAACCAGCTCCGTTATCTTTGACAAAATATACTATTTCTTTTCCCTCTTTTTTACCCCCTACCTCAATAATGGCAGGGTTCTTGTTTTTTGTAAACTTAATAGCATTGCCAATAAGGTTTTGGAATACTTGACCCAGCATTGCCCTGTCACCATAAGCATTAGGAATATCTGCGATAATTAACTCAATATCTCTATCAGCTACATCCGCACTGAATTCATCGTAAACGCTTTTTGCCAAGGCTGCCATGTCAAGTTCGTTTAAAACCATTTCTTGACGGCTGGCTCGGGATAAAAGTAGAATATCGTCAATTAAGTGCCCCATTTTGGCAGTATTTTCCCTCACAATATTAAGAAGTCGCATTCCTTCTTCGTCCAGCGTATCCTCATAATCTTCAATCAGTATTCGTGAAAAACCATCAATTGCTCTTAAAGGAACTCTTAAATCATGAGAAACAGAGTATGCAAATGCTTCCAACTCTTGGTTTGCATCTTCCAACTTTTCACTTTGTTTTTTAAGTTTTTCGTTTAGATAATTCAGTTTCCGAATTTTTTCAATTCTCTCGGCAATTATTGCTACTAAAATAATTACAACAATTAGCATTAATAAACGAAGGAGATCATCACTGATAGGTATTTTTGAAGCGTTAAACGTCGGCGCTATTTCAGATAAAGTAATCAGAATTGGGCTAATTACCACATTTTTACCCCCTTAAAAACTCATTGATTCATGTTCCTCATCAAATACATTTAACCATATTATTACTACAATACAAATAATTCCACCACAAATCCATCTATCCAAATTAGCAAACTCCTAAATAGGTTTTATAGGATATGTTTTTAGAATCTTTTGCACTGTTAAATCTTTTATTAGAATTTATATGGTGTAATATATTAATAAACATGTTATATTAATTAGGGAGTTATTGAAAGAAAACAACGACAAGAAAAAAATTTAAATAAACTGCATTAAAAATATTTTTAGGACAAAGAAATCCAGATTTATGTTAATGAATTTCTTTTTTTCCTAGTTTGGCTCATTTTCCACGATTTTCTGTTGTTGATTTACTCAACTCTTTTTCATGACTTATTTTCGGATTTATGGAATCAGAAGATTCATTTAACACTTCTTTTAAAAATTCTCCAGTGTATGATCCGCTGGTAGCAATTTCTTCTGGTGTACCTTGGGCAACCACCATTCCCCCACCGTCTCCACCTTCAGGTCCCAAATCGATGATGTAATCGGCGGTTTTAATCACGTCTAAGTTGTGTTCAATCACCAGGACAGTGTTTCCTCCATCGCGTAGGCGTCCTAAAACTTGCAAGAGCTTCTTAATATCTGCAAAATGTAATCCAGTTGTGGGTTCATCTAATATATACAGTGTGTGGCCAGTACTTTGACGGCTCAATTCTTTGGCTAACTTAATCCTTTGAGCTTCTCCTCCAGATAATGTTGTGGCAGGTTGTCCTAACTTAATGTAACTCAAACCCACATCGTCTAAAGTTTTTAATTTCTTTTTTATACGTGGAATACTATCAAAAAATTCTAATGCCTCTTCTACTGTCATATCCAGAATTTCAGATATGTTTTTTCCCTTATAACGAATTTCAAGGGTTTCCTTATTGTATCTTTTACCTTTACAGACTTCACAAGGCACGTAAACATCAGCTAAAAAGTGCATTTCAATCTTGATTATACCATCACCAGTACAAGCTTCACATCTTCCTCCTTTAACATTAAAACTGAACCGTCCCGGTTTGTAACCTCTCTTCTTAGAAGTGGGTGTCTGGGCGAATAGTTCCCTAATATATGTAAACACTCCTGTATAAGTAGCAGGGTTAGAACGTGGAGTACGACCTATAGGGGATTGATCTATGATGATAATTTTATCTACATGTTCTATGCCGGTAATTGCATCATGTTCGCCTGGATTTAAATGTTTATGGTTTAAGATACCATAAAGTCCTCTGTAGAGAACATCATTAATTAGAGTACTCTTACCGGATCCAGAAACTCCTGTAATGCAAGTGAAAACTCCCATAGGAAATTTCACGTTAATATTTTTCAAGTTATGTTCCCTGGCACCCTTCACAGTTAAATAGTTCCCATTGGGGCTGATACGATTTGCAGGGAGAGGAATGCTTTCTTGTCGAGAAAGGTAATGACCAGTTATAGAATCTGGGTTTTCCATTATTTCCTGGGGAGTTCCAGTTGCTGTTATCCAGCCTCCATGTTCTCCAGCTCCGGGTCCGATATCTACCACATAATCGGCGCTGAGTATGGTATCTTCATCGTGTTCCACAACAATAAGAGTGTTTCCAATATCCCTTAACTTTTTAAGGGTTTCTATGAGTTGATGATTATCACGCTGATGAAGGCCTATGCTGGGTTCGTCTAAAATGTAGAGAACACCAACCAATCTAGAACCAATCTGTGTTGCTAAGCGAATTCGCTGAGCTTCTCCACCTGAAAGACTTCCTGAAGATCTCTCCAGGGTTATGTAATCTAAACCCACGTCTTTCAGGAATTTTAAACGTTCTTTTATTTCCTTTAAAACTTCATGACCAATGTACTGGTCTCTTTCTGACAATTCTAAAGATTCGAAAAATTCATAAGAATGTTTTATAGGCATTTCCACTACTTCTGGAATGTTTTTATCTCCCACAGTCACGCTACGACTTTCAGGCCGTAAACGGGTACCATCACACGCAGGACATTTCCTATCACTCATGAAGTGGCCCATATAACTGCGCATATAATTGGATTTGGTTTCCATATATATTCTCTCCATACGCCGCACAACACCCTCAAAATAACGATTCACTCGGTGCAAACGGTTTTTCCGTCGGAAAACAAATTCAACTTTATCTGGAGATCCATACAAAATAATTTCTTGATATTTATTGGGGAGATCCTGAAAGGGAGTGTCCATGCTGAAGCCATAATGGTCAGCTACTGCTTTTAACATCTGTCCATAATAATTATCTCTGTGTTTGGATTTGCTCCATGGTAATATGGCTCCTTCGTTTAAGGAGAGTTTATGGTCTGGAACCACCAGATCCGCGTCAATTTCGAGTTTACTTCCCAATCCATTACATTCTGGACAAGCTCCATGGGGATTGTTGAATGAAAACATTCTGGGGCTTATTTCTTCAAAATTGATTCCACAATCTGTACAGGCAAAATGTTCACTGTAAATTTTTTCTTTTCCATTTTCGGAGGATCCATGAACCACTATTAAAAGTCCTTCTCCCAATTCCAGTGCAGTTTCCACAGAATCAGCCAGCCTGCTTTCAAAATCACGGTCATAACGGATTACCAGGCGATCTACCACAACTTCAATATTGTGTTTAAAGTTCTTTTCTAATTGGAAGTCTGAGTCAAGATTCTGGATTTCTCCATCAACTCTTACCCTTACAAAACCTTTCCGTCGTAGTTCTTGGAATACCTTTTTATGTTCACCCTTCCGGTCCCGTATCAGGGGTCCTAAGATTTGTATTTTACTGCCTTCCTTTTCTTGGAGTATGCTGTCCACAATCTGGCTGGCTGTCTGTTGACTTATAGCTTTACCGCAATGATGGCAATGTGGCATACCTATACGTGCAAAAAGGAGCCTCAAATAATCATAAATCTCAGTTACAGTTCCAACGGTTGAACGAGGATTCATTCGAGTTGTTTTTTGGTCAATGGATATGGCTGGGGACAATCCTTCAATATAGTCTACTTCTGGTTTCTTCATCTGCCCCAAAAATTGTCGAGCGTAGGCTGAAAGTGATTCAACGTAACGTCTTTGTCCTTCAGCATAAATGGTGTCAAAAGCTAGAGAAGACTTTCCAGATCCACTGATTCCAGTAATAACTACGAACTTGTCTCTGGGGATATTCAAGTCTATATTTTTTAAATTGTGCTCCCTGGCACCTTTTATTAGAATATTTTCTTTTTTATTCATGAATATGAAACTCCTCTACTCTGAAACTCCTTCCAGAATCAATATTTTGTCACGAATACTGGCTGCTTCTTCAAAATCTAGTCTGGTGGCTGCTTTTTTCATTTCTTTTTTCAAATCTTTGATTAAAAGACGTAATTCATCTTTAGGCATTTTATCCACATCATCATGCAAAATAACATCTTTTTGAGATGTTTTTTCTTTCAAAGTCCGTTCAGTACTTCTTGGAATGATTCCATGGTCTTTATTATATTGTAATTGCATTTTACGTCTTTTATTTGTAATTTGTACTGCATTACGGACAGAATCAGTCATTTCATCTGCATATATCATTACTTGGCCTTCAACGTTCCGTGAAGCTCGACCAATGGTCTGTATTAATGAGGATTCAGAACGAAGAAATCCTTCCTTATCTGCGTCTAGGATGCCAACCAAGCCCACTTCTGGAAGATCTAAACCTTCTCTGAGTAGGTTAACTCCCACTAAGCAGTCAAATTCTCCTCTACGCAAGTCGTCAATTATATCGATCCGTTCCAGGGTGCTTATCTCTGAGTGAAGGTAACGAACCTTTAGACCAGCACGTGCATAATAGTCAGTCAGGTCTTCGGCCATACGTTTGGTTAACGTGGTTACCAACACCCGTTGATCATCTGCTACCTTTTTTCTGATTTGTCCAAGAAGGTGGTCAACCTGGCCACGAACGGGATTTATCATCACTTCAGGGTCCACCAGACCTGTTGGGCGGATGATTTGTTTTGCTACTTGTTGGCTAAGATTCAACTCGTATTGGGCAGGGGTTGCTGAAACATAAATCACTTGGTTCTGCAAACTTTCAAATTCTTCAAAATTAAGGGGTCTGTTTTCACGAGCTGAAGGTAGTCTGAAACCATAATTAACTAATACATCTTTACGTGCCCGATCACCAGCATACATTCCTCTTATTTGAGGTACGGTAACATGTGATTCGTCAATGATAGTTAAATATTCATCAGGGAAGTAACGCAGTAGACTGTAGGGTGTTTCATCCCATTTACGACCAGAAATATGCATACTATAGTTTTCAATTCCTTGACAGTAACCCATTTCCCTCAACATCTCTAAATCAAATTTAGTGCGTTGTTCTAGTCGTTGAGCTTCCACAAGCTTATTTTCTACCTCTAAAACTCTTAACCTATCTTCTAATTCTTCTTCAATCGCTTTTAAAGCTTTTTCCATTTTATCTGGTGTGGTAACAAAGTGTTTTGCAGGGAATATCACTACTTTTTCCAGATCACTGGTGGTTTGACCTCTTACATGGTCAATGAATGATAATCTGTCCACTTCATCTCCAAAAAGCTCTACTCGGATGGGGGTTTTCCCCTGAGCAGGGAAGATCTCCACCACATCGCCACGTACCCTGAACTTTCCACGGGTAAAATCAATATCATTTCGTTCATACTGCATTTCAACCAGTTTCGAGAGTATTTCCTCCCGATCTATTTGTTGCCCCACTTCTAGTAGGAGTACCAGATTTCCGTAGTCTTCTGGAGCACCAATACCATAAATACATGACACACTAGCCACAACAATAACATCTTCCCTGCTGAGAAGTGATTGGGTTGTGCTGTGACGCATCATATCGATTTCTTCATTGATGGATGATTCTTTATCAATGTAAGTATCTGTCTGGGGAACGTAAGCTTCCGGTTGATAATAATCATAGTAACTGACAAAGTATTCCACAGCATTATTAGGGAAAAGCTCTCGAAACTCCTCATAGAGTTGTGCTGCTAATGTTTTATTGTGAGATATTACTAAAGTGGGTTTCTGCACGTTTTCAATAACATTGGCCATTGAAAACGTTTTTCCCGAACCAGTAACTCCTAAAAGGGTCTGGTGTTTCATCCCGCTACAAACACCTTCAGACAAAGATTTAATAGCTTTGGGTTGGTCTCCTAAAGGCTTATAACTCGACAAAAGTTCAAATTCTCTCATTGATCAATCCTCTCTTGAAAAAACAAAATATTAATAAAGATCATGAATAAACCTAAAAACAGATTAAAGATTTTCTTGGCTCAAAATTACATTAAATTCTATTTCCCATATATTATATATAATTCACTGATCCATGTACTGTTCGTATAATCCCATTTCCCAGATATTATATTTAACTATCTTAATCCAGAAGAGTAACCTTAATTTTTATTAATTGAATATCACATGCAATTTTCCATAAATTCAGGGGGATTCCAAATGTCGATTTCCATTAAAAAAATAGGCGAATCTTTGATGCGAGCCGGAATGCTTGAAATTGCACCATTATGCGTATATTTTCAGGATGAAATTCCTCAAGATGCAGTACCAATGGTCTCAGTTGATAAATGCGCTGCTAAAGCTATACTGACAGTTGCAATGGATAAAAATACACCTGCACTTTATATAGGCCCAGATTGTCTTAAAGGCTTTTGTTTAGGAGGCATTACTTGGTTGGGGTTTTCAAAAAAACTATCACCCCACATAAAATACTTTGTATCCACTGGACACGAAGATTTCAGAGGGGGAGATGCTGAATACTTAAAAGCCAGCCCGGAATTATTTGAGAAATTTGCCGAATCAATTGGCCCAATTAATTTACCAAGGAAAAATTTAGTTGTGAAACCTTGTGACAAATTCAGTCAAGACGAACAGTTGGAAAATTTTGAGGGTGGCCCTGGTATTAAAGATCCTATTATTCATTCTTTGCTCTGTTTTGGTAATGGACAACAAATCCGGAACCTATGCAGTTTGATTCATTTCAGAACAATAAATCCATTTGAATCAATAATATGTCCCTTCGGCCCTGCTTGTGCAACAATGATCACTTATCCTGCACATTTAGCTGAAAAAACACCAACAAATGCTGCTTTCATAGGTCCTACTGATCCTACTGGAAATCGTTGGTTCCCAACAGATTTCATGGCACTTGGAATCCCACTAAATATGGCTAAAGATATGTGTAATGATTTGGAAAATTCTTTTGCAGTTCAACGTCCTGAAGTCGCATACCCCCAAAATAGGGATAATTTTTTGCAGTATAAACAAAAATAATAATGATATTTCCCTACTTAATTGAATAAGAGAAGAATAACAAGATTTTTCAAAAGATCATTTTAAGAGGATCAATTTTGTCAACTACTATTACCAATCCTGATGATTTACCAGAAAAACCAGGTGTATACCTTCTGAAGGATGTTCACGACAATATTCTATATGTGGGCAAAGCTAAATCCCTTAAAAAAAGGGTTAAAAGTTACTTCAAAGTTGAACTGGACGATCCGAAGACCAGGATTTTGATGCGCCATTTCCATCATTTAGAGTACTTGGTCACTGACACTGAAAAAGAAGCCCTTATTCTAGAATCTAACCTTATAAAAAAACATTTACCTCGCTATAATATACGTCTCAAAGATGATAAACGATTTCCCTACGTCCAAATTACTTCTGAAGAATATCCAAAGCTCTTAATAACTCGCAATCTCCAAAATGAAGGTTCGTCTTATTATGGTCCATTTACCGATGTTACATCTGTTAGAAGTATCCTGAAACTATTAAAACCTGTATTCCGCCTTAGGGATTGTAAACGGATGGATGGACCATGTCTTAATTATCAGATTGACCTTTGCCCAGCACCTTGCTCTGGCAACATAACTAAAGAGGATTATCAGAAAAATGTGGAAAAAGCGAAATTATTCTTGGAAGGTCGTCATGAAGAAGTTTTAGAACTTCTGAGAACAGAAATGGAACAAGCTGCACAGAATCATGACTATGAAAAGGCCGCTGTAATCAGAGATCAATTGTTTTCACTTGATGAAGTTATGGAAAAACAGAAGATGGAATTCAACAGAAGTCTTGATCAAGATGTGATTTCCTATGCAGTTAATGATGATGTAGTTGTGGTAGTTGTTTTCAGAGTTAGATCAGGTAAAATCATGGGGAAAGAGGATTTTCTTGTGGAAGGCGCCCAGAATAATTATCCCCAGGAAATACTAGGTGCTTTCATTAAACAGTACTACTCCGGACCTAGATCAGTGCCTGCTGAGATTCTTCTACCGATAATGATCCCGGATGAGAAACTGATTACCAAATGGCTCTCCGAGAAAATGAATGAAGAAAATCCGGATAAACATCCAAAAAAATATTTAATATCATTAAAAGTGCCAGAAGAAGGTTTAGAACATCGATTAGTTCAAATGGTAACTAAAAATGCGAAAATTATTACAAATCATTACAAACAAGCCAGGGTAGCGTTACTTGATCTTAAAAAATATCTAAAAATCTCCAGAATCCCCCGCCGAATAGAAGCCTTTGATGTTTCCAACCTGGGAGGAAAGATGGCAGTAGCCTCCATGGTGGTTTTCGAAGATGGAAAGCCAAAAAAAAGCCATTATCGCAAGTTTAAACTAAAAACTCCAGGCCCTGATGACTATGCCATGATGCGTGAGGTTCTCACCAGGAGATATGAGAAACTTGCTATTTCTGGCGGAAAAACACCTGATTTAATTATGGTTGATGGAGGTCGTGGTCAGCTTAACGTAGCAAAAGAAGTTTTGAATTCACTAGATATAAAAACTGGAGTTATTGGTCTAGCTGAGGAGTTTGAACAAATATTTATACCTGAAGTTTCTAACCCCCTCATTTTACCCAAGGATTCTACTGCGTTGCATTTGCTTCAGAGTGTGAGGGATGAAGCCCATAGATTCGCAGTAACATATCATCGAAAACTCAGACAAAAGGATGCGGAAAGATCCCTACTTGATGAAATACCGGGTGTTGGCCCCAAACGTAAAATGAATCTTTTAAGACATTTTGGTGACTTAACTACTATAAAAACAGCTAGTCTTGAACAAATAGAAGAGGTTAAAGGTATAAATAAAAATTTAGCCCTTAAAATACACGATTTTTTTCACCAAGGGGACGAATGATAACAATTTTCTTAAAAATCGGTATTTTTCCATTAAAAATCAGAAATATTATAAGTCTAATGGGGAAATATTATTATGATAACAATCATAATATTATAGAGGGGTGGCATGTCTCAAGTTAAAATATTGATTGTAGAAGATGAAAGCATTGTGGCCATGGATATAAAGCACCGAGCTGAAGTTTTAGGTTACCAGGTCACGGCAATAATTCCTTCAGGAGAGGAAGCCCTGGAGAATATTGCCCAAAACAAGCCTGATTTGGTGCTTATGGACATAGTTCTAAAGGGAGAAATGGATGGAATTGAGGCAGCTCAAAAGATAAGGGATAGCCATGATATTCCAGTTGTATATTTAACTGCTTATTCTGATGAAAGAACCCTGAAAAGAGCAAAAATAACACAACCATTTGGTTATATAATAAAACCTTTTGATGATAGAGAATTACATAGCGCAGTTGAAGTAGCTTTATACAAACACCAAATGGAGAGTAAACTTAAAGAAAGCGAAAAATGGCTGTCAACAACCTTGGAAAGTATTGGAGATGCCGTTATAGCCACTGATAAAGATGGCAAAATCAAATTCATGAATCCAGTGGCTTGTGAGATAACAGGTTGGGATCATGATGACGCCATTGGCCGACCATTAAACGAGATATTCAAGGTAATTAATGAAGATAACAGTTCCATCGTGGATGATCCTGTTGTCAAAGTGGTTGAAAACGATGCGATCATTGGACTACCACTCCAAGTTTGTTTAATTAATAAAAAAGGGCATCATATTCCTATTGATGATAGTAGTGCTCCTATAAAGGATGAAAAAGGTAACATTATAGGCGTGGCTCTGGTATTCCGGGATGTAACCCAGCGCAGGAAGGAAGCCAAAGAAAGAGAAGCATTACTTAAAGACAAAGCCCGAGGAGAACTTTCTGGTTTCATTCTCAGTACTTTACCAATATTTGCTTCTAACATCCCACCACAAATTAGAAATAATATTGTCCAAAGTTTTGGGGATAGGTTTGAAAAACACATGAAACCCCTATTCCTGGAGGAAATGGAAAAATGCCAGATTAATAAAGGTGTGAACTCGGAAGATAAATCACAATCATCCCAAGAAGTTATATTTCAATGTTATCTTTCCTGGATTAGTGAATTTATGTCTAATTTAGGCATTGTTACTAACACGGATATGAATTTCGAACATGGCAAAAATTATCTTTATTTGGGAAACTGTCCCTGGATGAGTGAAACCAGTGCCAGCCCCATTTTTTGCTTAATATGCAGGGCCATAATAATACGTAGTTTCACTTGGACTTCACTAAAAGGAAATGTAGAACAAAACAAGTGCATACTAAATGGTAATAAAGATTGTTCATTTGATTTCAAACTATTTTAGGTATCCGCAATGTCTTAATAATTATATATCTGACTTTGATGGATCACAACCAAAATCATTACTTTATTTCAAATTTACAATAAGAATTTAATACGCCTAAAAAAAAAAATTTTTAGGCAATAATCTAAAGAGGAGTAGAAGAAGATAATAATTAATAAAATAAGTCTGATACATATTTAAGGGGGTTTATTATTTTGGAACGAATAAAAACAGGATTAAAAGGTATTGATAAGTTCACAGGCGGACTTCCAAGAGGTAAAACAGTACTTATCACAGGAAACGCAGGTTCTGGGAAAACAATATTGGGCTTACAGTTCGCACTTTCCTGTTGCCGACAGAACATTAAAACCGTATACATCACAACTGAAGAGGATTCTAAGGACCTTTATACTCAGGGGTCCACATTTGGCTGGAACATTCAATCATTCACAGACAGCGGACTGTTACGTTTCATTGAACTGGCTGGTGTTCGAGCTAAAGTGACCGAGGCAGAGATCAGCATAGATGCAGAAGCAATGAAGGGGAATTTCTCAAATTTCATCAAAGATCTGCCTGAAAACACAGAAGCAGTAGTAATAGACAATATAGGTAGTTATACAGCTAAACTTAACCCTTATGAATTTAGGGATCGTTTTGATCTTCTGATTTACGAATTAAAACAAAGAAATATCACTTCTCTGGTTATATTAGACAGTGCTACTTCTAAAGAATTTAATGAAATTGCACTATTTTCTGTTTATGGTGCAATTAAACTTATGAAAAGAGAAAATCCATACACCGGTCGAAGGGAGAGAGTGATGGATTTTGTGAAAATGAGAAGCACCAAGACACCTACTCAGTTCCTGACTTATGAAATTAATGATAATGGCATTGAAATTATCTCCAGTTTGGAAAGTAATGATTAAATTAGATGCTTAAGAAGTTGATTTTTTTTTTTTAAACGATTACATAAGTTTAATAGTATAAATTAGCGTTAAATTTGTTAATAGTACATTACTAGAGCTTGTATTTATTGTTAGCATTGTGAAACTTGGCTGGGTGGAATTGGCGGATTTGTAATGACTTCTGTAGTGTTGTTGGGCAATGGATCATCAGAACTGGGGTTATTATAGGTTTGTCTTTCTGGGGGGGCTGTTGGTGAATTGTTTGTATCTTGTGAGTTTAAGATATCATTTAGAGCAATAGCCCCAATTATTAACAGGCCAACAATCATCAACAATATTATTTTATCCATTTAACACCCTCAACAATGGCTTAATATATTAATAATTTCTATTTCATTCATCTATTCCCTTGCAATTATTTTATTCCATTACTCTGATCTTCCCCAACCATTACTTTTTGATCTCCCTCACTAAGATTAATAGGTTAGATCTTTTTTAAAACAGCCAATATAAGTTTTACAGCGTTTTCTACATCTTTTATATTTACCACACTAACCGGGGTGTGTATATACCTAGATGGTGGTGATATAACGCCTGTAGGGATACCTTCTCTGGTGAGATGGATAGCAGTGGCATCAGTGGTGCCTCCTTCACTTACTTCTAACTGGTATGGTATTTCTTCTTCTCGGGCCACATCTATCAACAGTTCTTTTATTTTGGGGTGGGTGATAATTCCTCTTCCACTGGCATCAGTGAGTATGATGCAAGGGCCTTCACCTGCCTTTGCTGGTGCTTCTTCTTCTTTTATTCCAGGATGGTCTCCAGATATGGTTACGTCTAGGGCCAATGCCATATCCGGATTGATACGGTAGGCAGAAGTTCTCGCACCTTTAAGACCCACTTCTTCCTGAACTGTGCCCACACCATAAATGTTGGCATTGCTTCTGGCTCGTTTCATAACCTCCAAGAGAATGGCACAGCCCACTCTGTTGTCCATGGCATTTCCCATTACCAGATCATTTTTCAGTTCTGTAAATTCCTGTTTAATGGTGATGGGATCACCCACATTAACCATTTGCTCCGCATCTTCCTTACTGCAAGCACCAATATCAATGAACATATTTTCATATTCTACTGGTTTCTTTTTTTCAGAAGCTTTCATCCTGTGTGGAGGTTTGCTACCTATTACCCCAATGACTTTTTCTCCCTGGCTGTGGATGTAAACTTCCTGATTAAGTAACATCTGGTCGTTGATTCCACCCAGTTTGGAGAACTTTATGAATCCATTTTTATCAACATATCTTACCATAAGTCCAATTTCGTCCATGTGGGCAGCTAACATCACTTTTTTCCCATCTGGGTTTCCCTTTTTTAAGGCGATAAGGTTACCCATTTCATCAATTTCTAAATCATCCACATGTCCCTTTAATTCGTCCATCATTATGTTTCGAACTTCATCTTCGAATCCAGACACGCCTGAAGCGTTAGATAGTTTTTCTAGTAATTTTTTCATATTAAAACCTCAAAAATTCATAGAATAAGTATTAAAATTATTTCTTAATATTTTTTTTAGTTTAACCCCAGTGATGGAAATTTAATTATTTTTTTCCAAAGCATTATGGATTAAAATGATTTAATGAGAATAATGATTCCGATTATAACCAACAAGATGGGGCCTGCTTGTTCCTGGAGGAAGCTGATGGGTATGACTCCCATATTAACACCATACCAAACCAGGCCAACTATGATAAAGAATAAGCTAAAGTAAATGCCCCACGTGTTTATGTTTCTTTTCTTCTCAGGTTTAGAACTTTTTGGTTTGCTTATGGTCACATCTTCATCCATGAACATCGCCTACGATAACATTTGGTAAGATACTGATAGAATGCTTAATTTTAGTTATTATCCATTAATTTAGATTTCTATTCACCTTTTAGCAGTGAATTGCATGTCCTGATCCTGTGTGTGTTAGTGTGCGATTTAACTAATAACTAATAAATACTGTTACACTACTATATCCTTGTGAACTAAGGGATCTTTGCACACTCTTTAAAATTGCATTTTTTTCATTTTGAGTCACTTCACGCGAAAGATGAATAGTAACCTTTTGGGTTCCATCCATTTGGATACTATTAACTTTGACTGGTAACGTTCCTGGATTGCTAATTCCCATTTCAGTTGTGCCGTTTTCAGCTCCAAATCTAGTTGCAGTTGCTATACTATTTTTTACGCTCTGTTCATTAACAAAAACGCCAACCCCAAGCACAATAAACAGGATTATAGCTACAAAAAGGATTACTTCTACTGATAATTGTCCTTTTTCATCCATGGGAATCAATTCCTTTCGTATCCTTTTAATAAAACATTGAACTTTTCATTTGATCTAACTTGATACTTTATAATATTGTCATTATTTAAATATATCTTCGTATCTAATAAATAATATGGTATATTATCATGATATTCTTCATCTTTATTAAAGTACCTATCATGATTTGTGAGTATGATTAATTCAAAAAGTTATATAGTTAAATAAATAAATAGTTTATAGAATACACAAGTTATAGAATATTATATTAATAGGTTTTAATAGGGTAATAACTAGTTGATAATTATATAATAAGTTTGAATGCAGATATAAGGAGAGGGGTTTTCCTGAAATTATTTAAAAAAGATTCAAGAGGAATAGCATTTTCGCTTGACCTATTACTAGCACTAATCCCAATTACCATCATTTTGGGCTTAGTTGCTGCTAATATGGGTAATATTATGTACGATACGCAGGATGTTGTTTATAGGAGTTCAATGGAACGATCTGCTCAAGATACTAGTAATGCTCTTTTAAAAACATCTGGAAATCCTTATAATTGGGAGACTCTGGGCGCTTCTCAACTAAAATCTGTGGGTTTGGCTAAGTATGATAATAGTAATAAATTACCTCTTGAATATGTTTTATCCACGGACAAGGTTGGGTCTATCGCGCCTGCAAATGTTCAAAGTATGTTAGGTAGTCAGTACAGTTATCAATTATTAATTACTACGCTGAATGGCAGAACTGTCCGGGACCTTAACAGCGTAGGTAACACTAAAACTAAAGAGGATGCCACTGACGTGGTGGCTGTAGAACGGATAGTTTCAATATCTGAATTTGATATTGTTACGGAATTTAAGAATGTTAAACTTTTGTCCTCCAGGCCACCAACATATTCTGATTATTTTCTAACTAACAGGGCTTATCTTGATGCTTTTGATTATTATGTTTACGTCGAAAATTCAGATAAAGTTAGCACTGCACAAACATCATGGGTTCGAATTAATGGTGTTACTGGCAACAATGTGGCAGTTCCACCAAGCGCATTTCAATCAACTCCCACATTGGTACGATATATAGATCCTGATGTTCAAAGATTAAAAAACGGTGCAACTTTACAACAGAACTCTGTTGAAGTATCGCTA
Source organism: Methanobacterium sp. UBA353 (assembly GCA_002496805.1). Taxonomy (GTDB): domain Archaea; phylum Methanobacteriota; class Methanobacteria; order Methanobacteriales; family Methanobacteriaceae; genus Methanobacterium. The sequence goes on from DALO01000002.1 coordinate 485,178, forward strand.
ACATTGCGTTCAGCACAACTTGGAGATACTGCCAGTGTCTATATTATCAGAGTACCAAAAGGAACCCCAATTCAAGATATAACTCCTGAAAATATTCACGGAGTTAAGGCCAAGTATGTATTATATGTTTGGACAAGGTGATTCTTATGGATGAAAAAGGTTATATACTCACTGCTGATTCTACCCTAGCCTTGATAGTGGTTATAGTGTTTACTGCAACAGTGGCAAGCTATTCCATGCTGCCTATTTACATGGGTCAAGATCACCAGCATCTAGAGGCTCTGGGAGACAGTGTGTTGCAATCTATGGAACAGGATGGCACCCTTAAATATGCTTCTGTACAAGCTTCCAACGGCTCAACATCTTCAGCTAGTACTACTTTAAAGGAGAGAATTCACGCATCAATACCTCCTGGAATAGGATACGAGGCGATCATGAATGTTGGAGGTAATGTTGTCACAGCAGATAGTTCAGATGAAATCGAATCTCCATCGTTTGGTAAGGATATTGCCACTAGGGTAAGGGTCATTTCCGGCCCAGAGGAAGGATGGTGGGGGCGTGCTTGGTTCAAATCTGAACCAGTAGAATTCATTAATAAAGAGATCCGTCTCACCACCACAGTGTGGAATTTCCACAACTGGCTTACTAATTTTTCACCATGGAACTCTGGTAGTGGGTTACGAAGTTATACGTATTGGGGTAGAGGATCTACAGCCCAGACTATTCCATTTGCCATTCCAGCGGATGCCCAGATATATGGGGCCAGATATTTGGTAGGTAGTTCATCTACTAGTAACGGAGTTTCTTATGGGACTAATACAGTTGTAAACAGTAGACCAGCTCTTGTGGCTAATTCTAACGAGTTTGTATTCCTCAATGTTCGACCCACTACGAATACTCGAATGTATAATTATCTGGGCGACATACCGGTCACATCATTGCAAAAACCAAATAACAATTTTTATGTGCGATTTATACCAAGAACGGGTACTACTAATACTTATGATATGGCTTGGTTTGCCATTCTTGCAGATTACTCGACCAATATTGCAATTCCTGAAAACGTTACTGAAGATACTTACTCATTCGCGAATGCTGCAGGATTAGCTGTGTATAACGAGGCAGAATTGGGAGGGGGAAGGGGTTATGGTCGGATATTTGATTTAGATTCAGGGACATTGACTAATTTCAATTACAGAAGAGCGGTATCTTGGAATAATTTGCGGAACCGTGATCATGGTTTTGACAATGGAATTCCTTTTGTGATTACTAGTTTACCAGGAGTCACTGGGACTGGCCATGGAACTGGTGTGAGTGTTGTTCGTGACATTCCTATACCCTCCAATACTAACCTTTTAGATGCTTATGTGGTTGTTAACAGTTGGGGGGCAAATGACGGTGCTTTGGTAGAGGTATGGGATAGTCAATCCCGTAATTGGCGAACAGTTTTCAATTCGTTTAATGTAGATGGAATTACTTACAGTGACCGGACAGATGGTTATGGTAACCTCCCTGGAATCATATATCTTGGAGATCAATTAAGAACCGGTGCCAATAACAAAGTGAGGGTAACTGTCTTTGATGATGTTCCATCATCAGATTACGACCTTTGTGGTATCGAAGATTCGTATGTTAAGGTTTTCACCAGCCCTTACAAGGTAAGATGGAGTACTTATCCATTTAACAGTCATCAATCTCGTAATAGTGTTGAAGAACAAACCAGATCCTTTGGACTTACTACTGACAGCCAAAAAGCCATGATGTTTATGGGTGTGGGACTAAACACTCGACAAGTCACGATACGGTATGGTGACACAAATCAAATCTTATATCAGGGTCCTGTACCATTTGCTTTAGATCTGGCTGAATTGGATGTTCAGAAGAAATTTCACAAAATTACAACCTCTAATTCAACTGTAGGGAACTACACCCTCAGACCTGGAAGTTATTCTATAAAAGTCAGAGTTGATGGACCGTCTAACGCTTGGGAGTCTGGTGATTATGATGCTAATGCCGCCATATTCTCAGGTACCAGGATTGCTGTAATTAATCCTCAAATCCAGAATGAGTGGTCTGCAGGGATGGGTAGAAATCCTCAAGATGCCATGGCTAATGCTACAGCTATATTGCTTCAGAAATATCCTGGAGTTAATCCTGATGATGTGCATACTTCTGCCCTGTTTGCTGGTAACACGCCCAATGCAGTTACCATCAGGTTAAAGTTATGGAAACAATAGAATTTACATGAAAAATGTTAAACAATAGGAATTTGATAAAATGGATGAAAAGGGTTATACCATCACTCCAGTAGCATTATTGCTAATGATACCCGTGATAATTTTAGCGGTGGCCTTTGGGGATGTTGTTGATGAGGTCAATCAATTTTCCACCATCACCATAGGTAGTGATGTTACAGGAGGTACTGTTTCTTCTGTTTACACTTATATAAAGTATGGTGCAGGTGATTCAGGGCGTTGGGGTGCCTATAATGTTACTCGGGCGGTTATTGACCGACAGAACTTCCTTCCTGATAGTAAACTTTACGTCAGAGAAGTGGTTGCTGGTCAACTAAGTGAACATGTCATTGATTCGTGCAGTAAGCTGTCTAGGGAAACTGGTAGAAATATTTCAATTAACAATAAACAAATCCCAGTTAATACTTCTAATTTCACCATGGATAACATTTTCACTGCGTCTGATATTGAAGTATCCCAGGTTGATGCCTATGGCAAGGGTGATCCCTATGGTTTCTATGTTGTGGTGAAAGCAGGGGTACCTATAAAGGTTGAACAGGAAGGTCAGGTTTATGAGGGGACATTACCTGAAATAAGGGGTTATGCTCCTATTGTTGGTATGGAAGATCCTTATATATGGATCAAAAGCAGTTTTAGAATTAGAAATGCTATTTATCCCTATACTCAATATGAAAAATCATATGGTGGAACAGAAATTTTCCACTTTGCTGATCGAGTAGACATAGATAATGTCAAAATTGAGAACTTAGGAGAATGTTTAAACGGCACAGGCAATCCTGAGAATATTCCTGGCATGCCACAATATTTCCCAAACCCGGATGGACTTAACTTCTTTGAAAGATTACAGGGAAGTCAAATAGCTGGTGAGCAAGCTGACACCCGCTTGAGTACTTTTGTAGTTGGTGATCCATTAAGTGACATTCACCAAGGCAAAACTATATCTGCGGTAGATATTGAGTACTTTGCAGAACCTCCAGTAACAGGCACTCGTATAATGCTTAGAAACAATGAGTATCTTGATTCTAGGGGTGCTGTATTCTATCTCTCGACAACGTACAAAAATCGTTTCGAACTGCTACATACTTACAGTAATAACATCCCATAATATAGGTGAAAAAGTTGTATCCCGACAAAAAAGGACAAATTAGTGCTGAATTCTTATTAATATCATTTGTTGTCCTATTTATTATGGCAGGCATGCTTGCACTGGTTTCTGATGGAATGAGCCAGACACAATCAGCAGATATAAGTAAGGCTAGAGTTGTTGGTGAAAAATATGCTAGTGCTATAAACGCAGTACATGTTGCTGGAAATGGCTATACTGCTAACTTTACAATTCCAGGGGACTTAACTGTCCCTCCCACAACATTCACTGTTAATGATGCCACTGATTCTATTGATGTCAAGGTTAAGGGAAAAACAATTAATATTCCTGTAATTCCCACAGATCTCACTACTTTTTCTGTCACCAGTTCCTCTACTGATAAAGTAGTAACCATAACAAACAAAAATGGTAAAATATCATTCAAATCATAGAATTAGTGTAACATTAAAATACTGGAACATTAAAAGGTATTGCTATGGATATTGATCTCGGTGAAGGTTGGGAGAAAAAGGCACTGATTATCGTGGCTGTTGTGGTTTTCATCCTGGTAGCTTACGCATATAATCCATTTCAAACCAAACCAAACATAACCAGTTCGAATGAATCTTACAATCCTACTTCGCCTGCACCTGTTAACAAACATTCTCTTGATTCTAACGAATCTAACAATTCTGCGGATACAAGTGAAAATAATACTAATACTTTTTTAATATCTTCGGATAAGGCTAAACAGATAGCTTTAGCTGAATATTCAGGGTATTCTGCGTCAGAACCAATGCATGGGACCATAGTGCTAAATCAGACCACAGTTGTTGTCTGGATCGTTCCATTAACAAAAAGTTCTCAACCCTCAAAAACAGTTTATGTTGATGTAAACACGGGGAGAATTGTTAAACTAACCTGACTTGTGGATCCACTAAGAAATAATTAAATCACAAAAATTTCTAAATATTTGACAATTCACAGATAAAGCCTGACTATCTAGAGATGAAACCATGGAAACACTATTTGTAATTTTAATGATTGTACTATTTTTTATTCTTATGGCCTTTGTATTTTCCACTGCACTTTTAACACCGTTAATAGGTAAAAAAAATCTATTGTTTGTGGTAGGTTTGGGTTTTGTGGTAGGCCTGATTGGAGGGGCATTTTTCATCGCACCAGTATATGATGATCTTCCGGATATGGCCCGGGCTGTTTACATGTCCTCCAGTGACCAGCAAGAAGTTGTCACCCTAAATATTTCCACAGATAGTGATGTTAATCGGGCTATTGCTGATGTTAAAGGAATTCCAGGAGTTTTAAGTGTTGAAAGTGGTAAGATAACTGTTAAAACAACTAATATTAATAGTGACTGGAAAAGTAGTTTGGAGTCGCGAATGACCACTGCCGTTAGTAACATAACTTCAGGCAAGATAGTTTCCAATGAAACGATTATGGTTGAATTAGAACCGGGTAGTGACCCCACTGTGGTGATCAAAAAACTCAAAAACTGGATGAACTTGGTTAGTGGTATTGACATCAGATTTAGCATTGTCGAAGTTAAGGTAGTGGTAGATGCATCAAAGGTGGATGATGTTGTCAGACAATTACCTCAAGGTGAAGTAGTAGTAAATGGGATCAGTGGTCCGGTAGAAAAAGAAGTTCAAACCCTTAAAAAAACCCTCCCCCCAAATAACAATGTTATTTTATTCTGCGGATTTTTTGGCGTGGTTGTGGGTCTAGCAGGAATGTTCATTGACACCATTCTTCAAGGATTGAAAGCCATTGTAGGTCGTTTGCTAAAAAAAGATAGTTAATTAATTTTTTTATAAATTTTAATAGTATTTTTATATTGATCGCTGAATGAAGATGAAACACCGATTTAATTAAATGGGATTTTGGACATGAAAGCAGCAATACTTTTTTCTGGGGGTAAAGATAGTATAATGGCCACATATAAAGCTATCATGGACAGATGGCCAGTGGAATACCTTCTCAGTGTTTTTTCAACCAATCCTCACTCTTACATGTTTCATGTTCCAAATATCCACCTTACTCCACTGCTTTCCAATGCATTAGAAATAGATTTGATGCATGTTGAAACCCCTGGAAAAAAGGAGGAAGAATTAAAAGACCTTAAAAATGCTCTCCTAAAACTTAAAGATAAGGGTATTGGGGCCATATTCACAGGAGCAATTGCTTCAACTTATCAAAAATCACGTATCGATCTCCTCTGTCAAGAAATAGGAATAGAATCTCATTTTCCCCTCTGGCACCTTGACCCGGAAGAGTATATGCGTGAGGTGATCAAACTGGGATTTGAAGTTATGATTACTAGTGTATCTGCAGATGGACTGGATGAATCATGGTTAGGGAGAATAATCGATGAAGATCTATTGGAAGAGTTAAAAGAACTTCATGATAAATACGGATTCCACTTGGCATTTGAAGGTGGTGAAGCTGAAACACTGGTACTTAACGGTCCAATATTTAAAAAAAAACTCAATATATTGAAATATAGAAAGGTCTGGAATAAGGATAATGGATATATGGTTATTGAAGATGCTATGTTGGAGGATAAAGACTAATTTTGTCCATTTTTCCTGATATTTTAATTTAATGCATAAAATAACATAGCATGATTATAAAAAAAATATATTAATGGTCATAGTTGCATAGCCACTCAATAAATTCTTCTGGATTTTCAGTATGAATTATGACTTCTATTTCTCCCAGGGAAGATAAATCCTCCTCAACAATGTTAATTTTACCTACAAAAGCAGCTTGTTTGCTTATTTTTAATTTAATTTTATCAGAATCCTGATTTAATACTTTTAAGAGTATTTGACGTGTGGTGTCTCTAATTTGTTGTTTTTCAAGGAATTCTCTAAAAAAGACCAATGAAGAAGAACTTCCAGTCACAGTAACCTGGTTTTTGGTTATAAACAAGTCATCATAGTCAAATATGTTGGAAAGTGCCTCAATAACTTTGTTCAGATTTTCGGTGGGGTTTACAGTTGTTGTTGCTTCGATTTTACAATTCATTTTCAATTATCCTCTGAACAGTTTTTTTAAATTTGTTTAAACTACCTTCATTAATTACCATATAATCTGAATTTGCGATAACTTCCCCTATTCCAAATTTCAGTTCTCGTTGGTCTCGTTCTAAGGATTCTTTGGAATCTGCCGAATCATCGGATCTCATCCTTTTTTTCAGCCTTAAAAAACGGGTTTCTGGTTTAGAATGGACAGCTATTACTTTAAAATCTTTGAAATTTTTTTTAAATATTTGAACTTCCCATGGGCTACGAATACCTTCAATGAGGAACAATTGGGGTTTATCTACCTTGGGTTTAGAATTAAATGCCGAAGTTTTAGCTAAATTCTTTATAATATCCACGCATCGATTGGCAACCACATATTCACCATATTCTTCGCGTAATTGGACTGCCACAATTCCTGGGTCTTCATTTCTTTGTTGGGCTTCTTCCCTTATCACATCACCCATTTTTACTACTTCCATCCCCCTCTTTTCTGCAACTCTAGAAACCACGCTTTTACCAGATCCTGGCATTCCTGTTACTCCAATTACTTTCATGTTCATTCATCCTGTTTAAAATGTTGGGATATTGAGTTTAACGATTTAGAAATATTTTCAGAATTGTCAAATTCATTAACAATTCTGGTTAACTGTTTTCTGGAATATTTTTTTAGTTTGGCAACTTCCTGAATCATTAAAGGTATGGCTCTAACCACGTTATCAACTATGGTTATGGATGATGTTTGAGCTGTCCTAGATAAAGGATTTAAATCAATGGTTATGACTGTTTTCCCTGATGATACCAGTGCATGTGCCCTGTCACCATCTTCTAATGGTACTAGAACCACATCTGCCTGGTGTACACCTTCTGGATGTGCGCGTGAACGGGGTCCTTCCAGTCCGGGAATAGGGAGGTAGTCATCATTTTTTCCCCCTAGAACCTTTGTTGCACCTGCATTTTTTAATAGTTCCTCCACTTTCTCAACCCTTTGTGGGGTGCGATAGAATAAGTTAATTTCGATGGGGGCTGGAATTATACGGGATAATTCAACAAGATGTTCAGCTGTAAGAACAGCAGTATTCCCATTAACAGATATTACTGGATTTTCAGCCAGTAACAATGCAGAAACTCCAGTTTGAATGGCTTCAATTCCGGCTTGGTTGGTTTTCTCACCCAAAATATAGTCAAAGGCTTCACCCCTCCCATGAGCGATTAAGGCAGTGTCTGCAAGGATTCCTTCCTGGTAAGCCTTAGCCATTTTTTCCCTTAATATAAGGGAATTGTAACGAGGATGTTTAGACGAGATATTAAGCATCTTTAACTTCCTTTGATTTGAAAATAATTTAGCTTGTCCTATTTTCTTAGAAGAGAATAAAATATGTTTTAACTAACGTGAAATTCACTAAAAAAGATAAATATTAAATCTTGTTTACGGTTTCTATTATGCTAATGGGTTTGTTGCCACTGTTACTCAAAACCTTATTTTCTGTTTTTAGTTTTACCAAGTTACCACTGGATGCACCGTAACTGTTGTCAACTATATATATATCTGGCTTAACATTGGACCGTATGTCATATTCTACCTTCACATAGGCCATTTTTTCCCCAGTTTCAACAACAACTCCATATGTGAAGTCACGGTGGTACCTAATCCTAAAGACAAGGTAAACCACTGCAACAGCAATCATTGAAAATATTAGGATGGTTAAGGATGGGAAGTAACTCCATGAAAATGTAATTATCAAGGTAGGGTTGGTGCCTACTAAGACCAGCACAATACCCACTGCAATGTACATAAGGAAAAAATCCCTATATGCTGGAAATTCAGGGCCATACATAACTTTAACCCGGTTAAATAGGGTATAAAGAATAAATCCTACTAATAGGATAGATATGATCGCGTATAAAACGGTGGGTATGAAGCTCAGCAAGGTTAACACTGATAAAATGAGAAATCCAGCTGATAATATTTGCAGACGAAAGATAGTATCTTCCTTTTCCTTGGATGTAAATGGAGCAGAAATGAGGATAACGTCTGAATCTTCTTTATCTGTTGCAGGAGTTTCTTTTGATTTAATTTTTCCGTAATCGTTACTGGTACTATGGGGTGTTTTTTCATCAATTCCCAAATTGTCTTTTTCCTGGGAAACATTTTTCTTCAAGTTTTCAGAAACAATTTTTTCTTTCACACGGTTTTGATTGATATTTCGAAGTTTCTGAGGAATCTGTGGTATTGCCAGAATCACAGATCCCAGAACTGAAAAAAATCCCAGTATGGCATCTCCTAGTTTACTGAATATCCCCATATTATCACTTTAATTTTTTTATTATTATATTATAACTTGTAGTTTGTCAGATAAAATAAAAATAAATAGTTAATTAAATTATCTGGTTACACCATTTATTAACTATCGGTTTAGTGGCTGATGGTAATTGGAGGATAATCCTCAGCAGTAATAGGCCAAGTCACAGTAACGGTATGCCATCCTTTGGAGAATGTAGGATTGTTTATAGTAACATTATAATTTATGTTGGCGGCTATTTTTTTGGAAGATTCTCCATTTAAAGGCGTTTTTAAAGGCACGTTCATTTGAAGATTTCCCCCTTCTGCTGTTAAAGTTTGGGAAATAGGCATATAAATACTGATGGTTCTTTTTGCACCGGGACCGTTAGCATAAACCAAGTTCACTGCATTAGCTATGCTGTTTACTGCGTTGTCAACATCTGCTGATTGAGAAATATCCATAGTGTCATCAACTGATTTACCTACTAATGGTATGGAAACAGAAGCTAATATTATCAAAATTACTACTACGGTTAGTAAATATTCTGCAGATATTTGTCCTTTATTTTCCATATTAATCATCCATATAAATCACTATTATTTTATGATTTATGACTGAGCATTTATATAAATATTGGTACAACATTAGTTGCTCATTGACAATCTACCTGGCTATCTTTGACGTGGTTTTGCAGTATAAATGGGATTACAATTATTAAATTATCCAGGAAATGATCATTTGCAGAATAGCTAACAAATCTCCAATAAAAAGGGATATTAATAGTCCAATGAAGATTGAAGGCGCGAAAGGAACTCCTCTTTTGACTTTGAATTTATTAGATATTTTCCCTTCACTATGCAGTTTTTTAAGGAGTTCAATATCATCAAGTGTTAATCCTGCGGCTAAATTTGTAATCAAATTCTTTCCCATTGGTGTGGTAATTAGGCTAATGTCTTTGGTTTTAATTGCCTCTGTTATTTTATCAACAAAACTTTTATCATCCACATAAACCTTATCATCGCGTTGATAAAGATTATAGGCGGGTATCATTCCTTCTGAAAGTTCTTCCAGCGGATATTCATCCTGGAGTGCTTCTTTATTTATGGAAGATAAAAACTTCCTTATGAGCCTGATAACAGTCATGGTGATGTACAACAGGATGATACTGTAAATAGTTATTTCTAAATTATAAAAAAGCGAGGCAACAACTACTAATGATACTAAAACTGCTTTCACTTGGTTAGGTAGCCTGGATATTACCAGTGTTAGTAAAATCATTAATATCATTGATATTATCACGATTTGCAGCTGTAGTTCTTGAGTTACAAACATGGTTATTGTTATTGATGATGTCATTACCAGTGTGAGTACAAAATTTTTTTTGTAATCTTCGGTTATTGGTGAAAATAACTCGCCAATTAAATGCTTTTTAATCCTCAAAATCACGTATAAGACATATATCAGGATAAATGGGAAAACAGATAAAATACTGTTAATAATTAAGGTTAAAGGGAATGGATAGACTCCTTCAACAGGGAAGTGCACACCGAACATATTATAAGATAGTAATAAGGGGGAAACAGGTAGAAGTGCTGCCAGAGCGGTGAAAAGTTTGACATCGCCCCCAGCCCAAGCACCCATCTTCCAGAAAACGTAACCTAAGGCAAATACCACTCCTGTAATCACCAAACATATTACAATAAACCATATTTCCCCGATCATAAATGCATAAATTCCGTTGAGTATTATTCCCAGAGCAATAAGGGGGAAAGTAAGTTTGTTAGGTATTATTCCACGTTTAAGATCAGAGTAACTGGCATAAAGACAAGCTACTATGGCTATGAAAGTGGTTATTAAAGGGATTTCAACCATCATTTAAATCCTCGATTTTTATTATTCATTTTTCCTTGAATTCGCGTTAATTTATTGATTTTTGTTTATGATTAAGAAGTGCTGCTTCCAGGAATGAAACAAAGATGGGGTGGGCCTTGTTAGGTCGTGATTTAAATTCAGGGTGGAATTGGCAGCCCAAAAACCATGGATGATCCTTCAACTCAACCATTTCCACCAAAAAGTCGTCGTGTGAAGTTCCAGAAATTATCAGTCCTTTTTCTTGTAAGATTGTCCGGTAGTCGTTGTTTAATTCATAGCGATGGCGATGGCGTTCGCTCACTTCTTCTTCACCATAGGCTTCCTTAGCCATGGTTCCGTCTTTAAGTTGGCAGGTATAGGAACCCAACCTCATGGTTCCCCCTATATTTTTAATCTTTTTTTGTTCTTCCATTAGATCAATAACTGGATAAGGAGTTTCAAGGTTAAATTCTGTGCTGTGTGCGTCTTCAAGTCCATTGAGCCGGGCGTATTCAATTACCATGCACTGCATTCCAAGACATATTCCAAATAATGGGACCTTATGTTGTAATGAGTAGCGGACTGCTTCAAGTTTTCCAGATATGCCTCGCTCCCCAAAACCTCCAGGAATAAGAATAGAATCTAGGTGGCTAATTTTTTGTTCATTGATTTTATTCTCCGCCTGTATCCATTCAATATTTACCTTTATTCCCAAATGGGCTGCTGCATGTTTTAGAGATTCTCTGATGCTCATATAAGCATCTTCCAGTTCAACGTATTTGCCTATAATGCCCACACTCACCTGATATTCGTCCTGTTGGAGGGCATTAACCACTTTTTTCCATTCATCCAAGTCCTGTTCACCGGTTTCGATTTTTATACGGTTTATTACATACTCTCCCACATGTTCCTCATTCAAGATCAGGGGTACTTCATAAATTGAGTGCACATCCGGTGTGTTGATCACAGCTTTCCTTTCCACGTCACAGAAATGAGATATTTTATTTTTCAGAGGCTGATCCATAGGTAACTCCGAGCGACAAATAATCATATCCGGTATTATACCCGTGCTTCTGAGTTCTTTAGTGCTGTGCTGAGTGGGTTTTGTCTTAAATTCACCAGCAGCTTTAAGATAGGGTACATAGGTTACGTGTACAACCATAACATTGTCATGACCTTCTTCGTTTCTAAGCTGTCGCAGTGCTTCAAGGAATGGTTGGCTTTCAATATCCCCTACAGTTCCACCCACTTCTACCAGGACAACTTCCGCATGGCTTTCGTTGGCTATTTTTCGAATCATATCCTTTATTTTATTTGTGATATGGGGAATGATTTGCACACAGGAGCCTAAGTAATCTCCTTTACGTTCATGATCAATAACCGAAGAATATACTTTGCCTGTGGTGATATTCGATTTACCGGAGAGATTCACATCTAAAAAGCGTTCATAGTGTCCTAAATCCAGGTCTGTTTCCATACCATCTTCGGTAACGAAAACTTCTCCATGTTGATAGGGGTTTAAAGTTCCAGAATCCCAATTAAGGTATGGATCGATCTTGATTGCTGTAACATCCACTCCATATGATCTTAGAATTCTACCAATTGAAGCTGAAGTTATTCCTTTTCCAATTGAACTTACCACACCACCAGTAACCACAATATATTTAGACAGATTAATCATCTCCTTTAAAAGATTCCATTGATTATTGTAAGATTGATTACTATTTTTTTTTAACAATAGAATTGTATCCTCATTGGAAAGTTCTTTTTTAAAAGGGGAATGCTTCTCTAATAGAACTTCCTAAATAGGAACATCTATTTATTGTTGAATCTCATTAAAAAAGTTACCTAAATAAAAAGAAGAATTGAAAATGAACGAATAATGGTCAAGGTGAGTAAAGCTTCAATACTTTATTATGGGCTGCGTATTCCCATTCATCTTCAAGGCCGGGTAACTTTTTCAAGCCATATTTCCTTTCCAAAGCTTTCAAGATCAGGTAATCTGCTAATTGGGGGTTTTTTGGTAATAATGGGCCGTGAAGGTAGGTTCCAATACAGTTACGATACACCATTCCTTCCTGTTTATCTTGGGCATTGTTACCATATCCCACCAACACCTTGCCCAGTGGTTGATGGTCATGATAAGTGCGCCCTCCATGGTTTTCAAAGCCCACAAATGTTTCAGGGTTTAATCCTAAACTGTTTTCGATGATGATGTTACCAATAAGTCGCCCTTCTTCGTTACGTGTATGATAATCAAATATTCCAAGTCCTGGAACATCGTAACCTTCTGCATCAATATATTTTTCTCCTAATAACTGATAACCACCACAAATGGCTAAAACAGGAGTTCCCTCTTCAATTAATTCCCCCATTTGATTACTGTATTTTAGAAGATGGGTGTAAACAATGTTTTGTCCACGATCAGAACCTCCGCCTATAAAAAAAAGGTCACCATCAACCAACGGGGCTTCGCATCTTATGCTAAACCCAACCACCTCTACTTGTATGCCCCGCCACTGGCATCTTTGACTGAGACAAGTTACATTGCCAAGATCTCCATAAAGATTTAAAAGATCTGGATACATGTGATAAATTTTAAGTTCCATAGTTTTCCCTGAGTACTTTGATTCTAATTTATAATTTGTTAAAATGTCAATTTAGGAGGGTTGTGAATTAAATTATAATTCCATTTTTTTTAGTGATTATGAAATTTTCAGTTTTTTTAAGTATTCTCGAAGATATGACATTTTCTTACTAGACCCTTCTAAACGTGCCAGGACAAGTTCCCGGGCCTGAAAAACTGCAGTATATGTTGGTAATAGATAAATAATTTCTGCTTCTGCTTCCAATACTTTTCCTATAGCTTGGTCCATATCGTCATCCAATTCTATTAGTCCAACAGGCACCCCTGCATATTTAAGTCTTAATGCAATATCTTCAGCTCTTCGACCTGAACAAAAGATTTTGTTAAGATTTTTAATTTTATCTATTTTTTCTAATTCAGCATCCCATATCCAGGATACATCCTTACCATCAGCCGGATTATCATTTAATACAAATAGTATAGATTTATCTCGCTCATCTAGGGATATACTACTTACAGTTTCAGTGAGTCCAATGGGATTTTTGACTAGGGCTATTTTAACAACTTTATCTGGGAATTGGAAATTTTCCATCCGTCCCAGATGATATTCAAATTCTCCCACCCAATGAGCAACCTTTTTCATTGGTAGCCCTATTTCCTGGGATATTGATAATGCTGCGCAACAGTTATACGCATTGAAAATACCTTCGTAAGGAAAAACAATGTTCTGAACGTCATTATTTTTCTTTTTAAACTTGAAATGATAAGCATGTTCGCGATAATCAATTTCAGTGATATTATAATCATAATCAGGGTTTTTAAAACCACAATCAGGACATTTGTAACTACCTAACTGGCCATAGTTATAATAATCATATTCTAGGTAACTGTTACATGAAGGGCAGAGTCTTGATTCAACTATTGCTTGTTCGTCGGTGCTGTACTGGTTATGTGCAACACCATAATAAATATTTTTTTTATTCAATTTTTTAAAGTCAGAAACCAGGGGATCATCAGCATTAAGAATTAATGTTGTTTTTAAAGGTTCAATTGCTTCTAAAATATCCTGAAATGCTTTTTCAATTTCACCATAGCGGTCCAACTGGTCTCGGAAGAAATTGGTAACCAACACATAATCTGGTTTAATATCTCGAACCACACTTTTAAACGAACCTTCATCAACTTCAAAGATTCCCCAATCGTATTCTTTTTTTAGGTCATGTAAAAAAGCACTAACCAGTCCCTGTGGCATGTTTGCTCCTCTTAAATTAGAAAGAACTGATGAAAACTCCCTTCGAAAAATGAAATTAAGCAAGTTGTTGGTGGTTGTTTTACCATTGGTTCCGGTTATTAGGATCTTTTTATGGCAACGTTGATTTACCAGCTTTAAAATTTCAGGATAAATTACCATTGCCACTTTTCCGGGCATGGCACTGGCACTGCTTTTAAGGATTTTCCGGAGGAAAAACGATGTAACTTTACCAGCAGCAACTGCAAGATAATATCTGAATTTTGAAGAATCTATATTGAATCCCACCTTAATGGATTGATATCATATTGATTGGGCATTAAATGTTTTATCAATGAATCAGTGTATTTTTCTAAGAATACTGTATTAAAAATTTTAAAAACTGATAACCATCCATCAATTCTTTAGGACTGTTTTCAAAACTTTTTTTTACTGCTACTTCATTATAGCTTTCAGTATTATCAGATTCACAGCCAGGTGAATACACTGCATATGGAATAGGATCTGAAGTGTGCGTCCTAATATCAATAGGAGTTGGATGATCAGGTAATATGGCAATAGCAAAGTTACCGAATGAAGGAAGTTCTTCTAAGAGTTTTCCAAGTATACGCCGGTCTATACGTTCAATAGCCTTAATTTTTTCTTGGATGTCACCAGCATGACCTGCTTCATCTGGAGCTTCCACATGAATGAATATCAGGTCATGATTTTTAAGAGCTTCCAAGGCGAAGGTCACCTTTCCACAGTAATCAGTATCATAATATCCTGTTGCACCAGGAACATGAACGTTGGTTAGTCCTAAATAGGTTCCAATTCCTTTAATAAGATCCACACCAGTAATGGTTGCCCCTTTAATGTTATAATTATCTATAAATAGTGGCATCTGGGGTTTGGTGCCTTGCCCCCACAACCAAATCATATTAGCCGGTTTTTTACCTTCATCCACTCTTTTTTTATTTACAGGATGTTTTGTTAGGATGTCAGATGATTTTTGCATTAATTCATTGAGCTTTATTGAGAAAGGATGATCTTCGGGTTTTAAAAGATGTTCACAAATGGGTTCTCCAACCACATCATGGGGGGGTGTTGAATTAAGGTTAGCTGCATCTTTATTGTTTAAAACAAATAAATGACGATAACTGGTTCCTAAATAAAATTTACCATAACGATAAAAAGACTTATTTAATGCTTCTATGAGTTGAGATGCCTCGGCAGTGCTAATATGTCCGGCATTAAAGTCAGCAAGAATACCTTCATCTTCAGTTATGAAATTACAACGAAATCCCACATCTTCATCTGATAGTTCAGCCCCAATACTGGCAGCTTCCAATGGTCCACGACCAGTGTAATACTTCTTCGGGTCGTAACCCATTATGGAAAGATTTGCCACATCTGAACCAGGTTCCATTCCGTCTGGAACTGTTTTCAATAAACCTGATGAACCATTTTTTGCTATAAAATCCATATTAGGTGTTTGTGCAATCTGAAGGGGTGTTTTGCCATCCAGTTCTTTGAGTGGAAGGTCAGTCATCCCATCTCCGATAACCACTACGTATTTCATTTATTATCTCCTGAAACTACAGAATTTTTCAAAACTAGTATATGGAAAATGTTAAAATTAATTTATTATAATTTTTTTTTAATTAGCTTCGCATTTTCCAGATGCTTACGATATCACTCAAAATTGCAGAAGCAGTTTCCACAGAACCCGCACCTTTCCCAACCACAGTTATATCATCTGCTAAGTCAGTTTTTAAGGTGGCCACATTAAGTGTGCCTTCCACTGCAAAAGGAGAACCCTGACGAACCAAACGTGGTGATACTTCCAGATCATCAGAAGAAGCTTCGCCGATTAGTTTAATAAGTAAACCTTCTTTTTTAGCTAGAGATATTGATTCAGAGGTTATTTTTGAGATTCCTTCTACTTTAACATCTTTAAGTGTTACTGGTAGGTTAAGTACAGAGTTTGCCAGTATCACTATTTTACAAGCAGCATCTATACCTTCCACATCTTGGTAAGGATCTGTCTCCGCAATTCCCATTTCTTGAGCTTCTTTAAGGGTTTGTTCATACGATGAACCCTCATTAGCCATTCTTGATAAAATATAATTTGTGGTTCCATTAAGTATCCCATACACTGATTTTATGCTGCACCCTGCCAGGGTTTCATGGGCTAAATTGAGAATAGGCATCGCTCCCCCAACAGATGCTTCAAATTTGAATTCCACATTGTTTTTTATTGCACAATCTGCCAAATCCTGGAATGATAATGCAAGGGGGCCTTTGTTGGATGTTACCACATCTTTACCATCTTCCATAGCTTTCATAATATGGGTGCGTGCTGGTTCACCATCATCGATATCAGTAGGAGTTACTTCTACCAAACAGTCGTATTCTATCTCATCTAAGACTTGAAGACTATCCCTATCAGGAAAACCATAATCAGGATAAAGTGCGATTTTGCCAGTGTCATTTTTGGTCTGTAGAAGTAATTCCTCATCAAGACCAGTTTCACAAATAGCAGCCCCTGAACGATCACAGACTGCCACAATCTGAGGGTTGAGTTCATATCTATTTTTCAAATAATCTTTTTTCATGGATATAACGCGAGCTATGCCTTGCCCTACCGCTCCGAAGCCTAAAATAACAATTTTCATTAAATTCACCTTTTCATATAAGTTAATCTTTCAGACTTCATTAATAACTAGAAAGCCCTTTTGGGCCCCAAGTTTTTTGATATTTTTCAGAACTTCCTTCCTCTGACCAAAATCTGCTTCGATAACCATCATGGTAGCCGAGTTTCTGGGTTCATCAGACATTTTAAGATCAAGATCAGCCACTTTAACAGTATTTAATTTGTTTAATTTCGATACTGTGTCCTGAAGATCTTCTTCTACAATGTCACCCACCAGAACTGTGGTGATTTGTTCTTTGCGAATCACACCATCAACTTCTAATATATTAATGTCTTTAGATTCCAGAGCATCCATAACCTTATCTAAAATTTCTTTATCCCCCTCAATAGTTATATGGACAGGGACAGTCCCTCTTTCAGTTTTAACATCTCTCTGGTGTATTACCGCAACAATATTAGCTCCTAATCTACCCATTGGTTCAAGAACTTCCAACAGTTGTCCTGGAACGTCTGGCACATCCAGCACCAAATTAAATCTCATTTCACCCACTTTCCTTTCTCAACTATGAGATTACCATCCTCATCAACATTGGTATTTTGCATGATCTTTTCTGGGTCTTTGTCCTCAGCACAGTCTTCTCGTGTTAAATTAACGTTATCTACCATGTAATGGGTTTCTTCCAAGTCAGGTATGTTTTCCAGGACTTTAGAAAATTTTTGAAGAATTTCTTCTGCCTCTTTTTCAATTTTCAACTCATTTCACTCCTGTACTGGTATTAATCATATGATTTTTTTTTAGTTATTTTATTCTTTTTAACCCAATTTAAATTCAGTTTAATATCAATTAATTTATACTTAGGTTTTTATGAATTTAAATGTCTATAAAGTTTAATGAATTTTTCAATCCCTGCATGTAAATTCCATCTTTTAGAATTTTCTTAGTCAGTATTTTATGAATCCCTGAACCATACTGCGCAGCCTTTTTAGGCCTTTTTACAATATCCTGAGGAACTCCTAAGTCTTTAGCCATTTTTCTCAAAATACATTTACGTAAATGGTCATTTGATCCGTCAATCTTGTATTTTAGGGGAGTATTCATAGCTATATTTACAAAATGAAGATCTAGGTAGGGAACTCTTAATTCCACACTGTGAGCCATGGTTACTTTTTCATCCCTTTCGAGATTTACATGGTAAAGATTTTTCACATCCTTTTTAAGGTTCTCTTGAACATTTATGCCTGTTTTTGTGTAAAAATCTAAATATCGATGGTAACCTGCGAAGAGTTCATCAGCACCCTGACCAGATAACAGCACATTAAGACCATTTTCATGGGCCATCTCCGCTGCCAGATATGCAGTCATACCCACCCCTAATTTCATCAAGTTCCACTCTTCTATGGCATTTAATACAAGAGGTGTGTAATTTCTGACAAGTTCTTCATCAACTACTCTGATGTGGATGGGAAGACCCATATGCTCAGCTACTTTCATTGCAAAGTTAAGATCAGGTGAACCTTCACTACCCACAGCGTAGAGTTCGGTTTCAACCCCCAGATCATTGCATAACACTACAAGCAGAGTACTGTCCACCCCACCAGAGAAAGGAATTCCAACTCTTTCCAGACCATTAACTCTCTTTTCAACAGATTTAATAAGGCTTTCCTTTAAAATATTTTCCAAATCACCTTTATTTTTAAAAAATTTCCCTTTAAAGAAGTTTTTTTCCATAAAAAACTGATTTTTCAGAGGTACTAATTCTTGGTTGTGAAGCATATGGTTTGGTGGAAGACTACAAGTTTCGTCTATTCCCACATTCCACAAAGCCTTTCTTTCAGATGCAAATCCAAAATAATCATCGTTTGAACCATAATATATAGGTTTGACACCTAATGGGTCACGAACGACCACCAAGTTTTTTTCATCATACGCTGCAAAGGCGTAATCACCATCAAGACGGTTAATAATATGAGGGATGCAGTTTGGTAGGTAACCATCATAGTACTGTGTGATCAGTGCTAATACAATCTCTGAATCACTGTCCGTTTTAAAATCGTAGTCAAATGATTGTTCAAGCTCATCACATAATGCTTTATAGTTATATATTTCACTGTCGCATGTCACGATAATATTTCCTTCTTTTAATGGTTGGATACCATCAGAACCATCAATCAATAGGGAATTATGCCCTAAACCCATTTGTCCTTGAGGAATTTCTAGTTCATCTATTTTTCCATAAGATAAGGTGCCATCAACGTAAACTCCAGACATATCTGGACCCCTGTGTTTTAGGCTTAGTAACATTTCATGTAATTTTACACCAATCTTTTCCCCAAAAATACCAGTTATGGCACACATCATAAAACCCCACATATTCCTTTTTTTTAATGTAATTTGGTGTAATATTAGAAATTATAATCTAAAATATAGCATTATAATTAAAAATGAAATGTTACTTGTAAAATCATATTTCTTTTTAATCTACGTTTTGCCTTTAATAAATCCTAATATTATACTACAATACTTCTTTTTTCTTACTTATCTTCCAATATTATGCCCAAATCATCCAACTGGCTTCTTATCTCATCAGAAAGTTCCCAGTCTTTTTTTTCCCTTAATTTATTTCTGATATCAACAATGAGATCTACCAGTTCTTCTGTTAGATTGTTCTTGGAGTTTTCAGATGTTGAAGTGAAATTAAAACCTAAAATATTGGAAATATCGTTAAAGAAAAACTTGATATTCAGAAGTGGTTTCTGAGAGATTGTTCCCTGCTGTACATTTCGATTGATGACTCTTATAAAATCAAAAAGCAGTGAAAGTGCCAAGGGAGTGTTGAAATCATTATCCATGGCTTCCAAGAATTTAATTCGTGTTTCTTCTAATAGTCTGTTAAATTGTTCATCATTTTCTCCAGTTTCAGGGATATAACTAGGGGGTGAGGATTCCTCTGGAGAATATTGGTCAAAGGTTGATGTTTCTATATTGAGGAGTTCGTCAATGGTTTCGTAGAATTTGTTTATTCTTTTCAAACTATTCTGTGATTGTTCCAAAATTTCCTGGCTGAAGTCAATAGGGCTGCGGTAATGAGTAGATAATGTAAAAAACCGGAAAACTTCTGGAGGATATTTTTTAATGAGTTCTTTGATGGTGATGAAGTTTCCCAGGGACTTAGACATCTTTTCACCATTCACATTCAAAAAACCGGTGTGCATCCAATAGCGTACCATTGGTTTTTTTCCCGATGCTGATTCCATCTGGGCGATTTCTGCTTCATGATGAGGGAATATCAAATCCAAACCACCCCCGTGTATGTCGTATTGTGGTCCGAAATACTCTTCAGTGATTGCAGTGTCTTCGATATGCCATCCTGGACGTCCAGCACCCCATGGGGAATTCCAAACAGGTTTCACATCTTTTTTTTTCCACAAAGCAAAATCTTCAGGATTTCTCTTGTTAGGGTCTGGGCTTATTCTATGCACATTCAAATCCTCGATTTTGCGGTTGGATAACTTCCCAAAATCTGGATATTTTGATACGTCAAAGTAAACTCCGTTATCAGTTTCATAGGCGAATCCAGATTTCAAAAGAGTTTCAATTTGGGCTTTAATCTCTTCTATGTGTTCGGTTGCCCTGGCATAGAAATTGACATTCTCCACTCCCAGTTTCTCCATATCCTTGAGGTATTCTGCTTCAAATTCTCTGGCAAGATCCAGGGGATCGTTACCTGTGGAAATTGCTCGATTAATTATTTTGTCATCTATATCTGTGATGTTTTGCAAGTAAAAAACGCTGAAACCACGATATTTAAGGTAACGTGCTATGACATCAAAGGAGATATAAGTCCTGGCATGTCCAATATGTGAATCATCGTACACTGTTGGTCCGCAGACAAAAAGCTTAATCCTATTCTCCTTTACTGGTTTGAAAGTTTCTTTGCTACGGGTGAGTGTATTATAAATTTTTATCATTAGATCACGAATACTAACTTTTATCATTAGTTGCAATTTTATTGGATTGTATTCCTATTTTCCAATAATTTATGCGGCGTCATATACTTATAACTGCAAATAAATATAATAAAAGCCGAGATCGGGATTTGAACCCGAGTATCATGGTCTGCAGCCACGCACCTAGCCGCTCGGTCATCTCGGCAAAAAAGAACCTTACAATTATTTTCGAACAACAATATTTGAATTTAACTAATTTATATCAATTCTTCTTATATTTCCAAAAAATCATTTTATTAGAATTTCTTGTTGACTATCTAATTTAGGTTATTATTAAAACATCACAAACCACTTGTTATATCCAAATAACAGAAATGTTTTATTTTTTATTTTTTTAAAATTAGGCAAAATTTAGATTCTTTTAAGCGTTTTTTTATCATAAAACATGATTAAAATGAATTAATTAGGTTAATCAACTTTTTTACCTGCTTCAGGGCCTGGTTTGACAGAATACACATCAGTTACCTTAACTACAATTGCTGCTTTAGGATTCAGTTTGGTCATTACATTCTGAGCCCATTCTACTACTTCTTCAAAGATTTTACCTGATTCGAATATTTCAGCAGTTCCTTTAAACTGGTAAGGATTTTTCTGAGCATCTTTTGTAACAATGGATACATTCGGGTTTTCTTCAATGTTCTTACGGGTCTTTTTCATATAATTATCAGCAATCAATATGCTGGTATTGTTTATAGGCCTTGCAAAACCAATAGGCACGACATTCGGAATGCCTTCGCTGCTGGTTGTTGCCAGAAAAACTAAATCCTTTTCTATTGCATCCATCATTTCATCAGTCATGGTCATAAAAAATCACCTGAAATCCTAGAAAATTACAATTCTGATTTATAATAATAATTCGTTTTTCAATGGCATTAATGTTATTCATGGCTGAATCGATCATGTGATGATTTTTTAAAAAATAAAAATTAGATATTAACACT
>DALO01000031.1:0-8010 GCA_002496805.1 Methanobacterium sp. UBA353
GCCTCCGAGTTAAATAAAAAGCCCGATTATCAATTTAGACTTTCCATACTTATAAACAAAAGATTAAAACAACAACACATATAAAGCTTTCGAAAAAAATTTGGCAAAAAAGCGCCCTATGAGCTTGATTTTTGAATTAACGCTTAATTTAAGGTTTTTGATCATGAAGATCAGGAATCCTTCCGTTTCTATGGTATTTTTAGTAAACGAACTTATTTTATAGTTTATTTCCAGAAAAAAGGCTTATTCAATTCTTTTATAGTATTGGCATGTCCTGCCTTAGAACATCTAAAAAGCCTTAAATCATTCATTAAAATTATAAATAACTTAAAAACACGTTCTTTGGTTTAAATGAATTATTATATGATCCTATAATATTTGAAGAGTTGTAAGGTCCTATTTTTAAATTGAGCATGTATTCTCAAATATTAATAATTTTAAGCTTTAATTAAGTAATTTTTATTAAATTTTTTATTAAAGATTCTACTTTAGGATTGTTCACCAAATAAAAGAAAAATTATTCAAAAAAATGGACAGTCACAAAAAAAGGAAATTTGTTATAATGTATCACCTTTAAAAAAAAAATTAACTGTGAAATTGATTAGTTTTTTAGATATTGACAAGTAATCAGGAACTTTCAGAATCATCATCGTTTTTCAATCGGTTAATATTTTCAGAAACTTTTAACAAGTAGTCTGTTAATTCATCTATTTTAATAGCCACCACTGACTCTGTTATTTCTTCTTTTTCAGAGTCGGCACTGGCATCGTAAACTTTTAAGGTGGTTTCTGTGAAATTTTCCATATTGAACCTTTTAATCTGTTCAAGTGCTATTTGGAGGTCTTCGTATGCTTTAATTTCACCTAAGATATAATTCCGCTCATTTATTAGTTCTTCCATATTCACGTGAATTTCACCCCTTAAATAAGTAAGTTCAATCCCTCATCATAATTCATACCGAATCATAATATTCCAATTTCCATGAAATTAAGTATTGATTCTGTATGAGACATTATCATATTATGCACTGGTTTAAATGTTTTTTTGTTTTAATTTAAGATGGGATTTAGTGTGTGTATATCTTTGTGACTAAATTTTGATGATTATACCTACATTTTTGGCTTATTATTGAATTACTTTAAATTTATCTTTTTATGATCCTATCCATAGAGCTCTGTATAGACTTCAACCATGGTTTTACATTGTTCGCAACGGTTTTTTCATCATCATTATCATCTGGAGATGTGGAGATGTTTTGATTAGTTACGAAGTCCTGGAGCCAGTCTGCCAGATCATATTCTGGTAGGTTCTCAAAGAATACCCAGGCGTATCCTTCATGTTCAGAGCTTAGTTTAAGAGTTCCTTCCATGATCTCACCAGACATTATGATATGAACAGCTCTAATGACATGTAAATTTTGTTCAGAAACCCCTTCAACATGTTCTAAGGATATTTTGAGTTTAGTTTCCTCGTATACCTCTCGAACTAAGGCATGGTCAAAGGATTCTCCCTGATCAACCTTTCCCCCAGGGAGTTCCCATTTACCAGGGTTAGTCCTGGAATGAGTTGATCTTTTCAAAATAAGAACTTTACCTTCATCATCAGCGAGCAAAGCCCGTACAGAGAGGCCAAAAACATAATCAATCATTATAATCTTCCTATTTTAAGCTTACTATTATGGAATATTTTATTATCTTTATTATTTTATCATAATATTGGTTTTATATAAATTTATTTCCTTTCCCTCATTATTCTTATTTCCTTAGACAGAGTTTTAGGAGAAAATCAAACCATTTTAAAAAAAAAAGATAACAGCAGTTGTGGCGTTCACCTGCTGGGTGTAGATTAGATTAGCAATTGGTTAACTACTTTTAATTACCTTTGCAGAGGAATCATGTTTTGTGGCGTAGTATCGATTTGAGTAACCATTTCCTTTGTAGTCATAGTCTACCCACTTGTTACCATTCCAAACCTCAACTGAACGGTGGTTTGATGAGTAACTATTTCCATATTGGACTATTCTAGATTGTGTGCCTGATGCAGTAAGCTGGTTGTGCAGTGAGTAACTATTCTGCCAACAGTCCCCGGTTCCTTTTCCACTACTCCATCGGCTGCCTGATGAATAACCACTGGAATAGTAATTACCATTCCCTGCTGTTTTCCATCGGTTGTTAGATGAATAACCACTGTAGTAGTTTCCTGTTCCATATGCAGCTTCTGCAGTGTTGTAGCCACTGTTGGTAGTGGAGGGTTCAGTGTGTTGGGGGGGATATGTGTTTCCATTGGCCAGGTAGTGCATGTACTCTTTGGTAACTGTTCCTACTATACCATCAGATTTTATTCCGGTGTAGATCTGGAAATTTTTCACTGCTTGTTCAGTGTATTTACCAAATTGACCATCAATTTTACCGGTGTAAAATCCCTGGTTTTTCAGCCATTTTTGTAGTTCGATGACATTATCTCCTTCCATACCGATTTTCAAGTTTTGGTCTGCGGTTGTCTTATTAACAACCGTGTTTCCAGTATTTTTACTTTCCGTAGCTGCCATTGTGGGCATGGCTAAGAAAAGTGCACACAATGCAAATACCATTGCATGTCTGAATTTTCGCCTAATTTTATCGCCTCCGTGTTCTAAACCTTAAAAAAAATGGTTTAGGACGTTTTAACACAGTCACTTCATGTGGCATGTTATATATATTTTTCGGTTCATTTTCTATTTTTAAGCTGTATTTAAGCTTATTTTTTTAAATAAAGCGCTTTTTGAGGTTTTTATATGGGTCTTTATCGGAACAGGAATTTGGAACTTTAGAATAATAAAACCTCTGTTAAATAAGGCTAAAACCAACTAAGTATTCCTATTTTTCTTTTATATCCCTGACAGCACTGTTTTATTATTTTTTCTTCTGGATACTGATGAAGATTTGAGGATGGATAAGACTTTAAAATCCTTTAAAAATAGTTTCTAGTGATAATATATTTTAAAACAAGTTTTTGAATCTTTACAAAGTTTTTTGATAAATTTTTCAATAAGGAAATTAGGGTGTCTATTTTTAAAAAAAAAATCCGATTTTTTTTTAAATAGTAAAACTGAGTTAAATGATTCAATCTTAAAAAAAATGTTTGTTTTAGTAGTACAACATAATATAGATTTTTAGTGCTAAACTATTTTTTAAGATTATTTTCCTAAATTAATATTTTTTGTTATATTAAACAAACAGGATGATATGCCTAGTAATTTACGGTAATCCGAGTTATTACAAAAACAAAACTATAAATATTAGTTTGTAACATACCTTACGTTCGGAGGTTAACGAACTATACTAACTGTTTAAAGTTAACTACTGATCATAGAACAATTTCCATACAATACTAATCATCCTCCCCTAACCTTTTAAAAATATATAGAAGAGGGTTTATTATGAAAACCGAAGACCTAAACCAAGAATGTCCCAAATGTGGCTGTAAAGATAAAAATGTTTCTCAAACCAAAAAAAAGGCCCCACACATAACTCAAGCACATAATCCCGTGCCCCATTTTGATGTGGGTGTTGTTGGAGTAATACGCTGTACTGAATGCGGTCACATATTTGAGTACTGCAAAGACCAGAAACTCAAACAAGAAGTCAAAAAAATTGAATTATAAACTTTCCTCTTGTAAAAAAAACATTTTAGAGAAACTGTACATGATTTTTCCAATCGTCATATAATAAATCAAAAAGTGAAAAATAATGAAAACAGAAGAACTTAAACAAAAATGTCCAAAATGTGGTTGTCAAGACAAAACCGTGTCACAGACTTTAAAAAAAGAGACTTTTGTAGATATGTGTTACATTCCACACATTCCAAGTGGAGTTGTTGGAATAATACGCTGCACTGGATGCGGTCACATATTTGAGTACTGCAAAGACCAGAAACTCAAACAAGAAGTCAAAAAATTAGATTGTAATGAAGTTTTTGTAAAATAAATATTTTTCTTGCAGAGTTAAGAGCATTACTCGAATTAGTACACCCATAAAATGCTCATTTTCTATTTTATTAGTTAATGAATAGAGTAATAACGCCATGAAGCTAATAAGAAAATGATCACCACCACCACAAGAATTAAAAAAAGTATCTTGTTTATGCGGGCGGTTTTTTCTTTTTCTTTGCTGATTTTTTCCCCATAATCATCTAATTTTTTCTCAATATCATCCAAACCCAAATTAATCCCACTCATTATTATTACTATCTTGTTTTTTGGATCATTCCTTGAACTTTAGCATCCAAATTATCAGCATGATGAAGAGCAACTGCTTCCGGTGTTTTAGGGCTGACCGGTGACCCCCAACCATTCTGTACATCACCATGATGACTCAACAATATGTGTAAAAGATTGGTTTCCAGATCATCAGGCATTTCAATTACATCATCCCTGATTCTTTCTTTAACCATGTCACAGGATATGAAAAGATGATCAAGAAGCTGACCTTGATTAGATATATCAATACTAAGAATATCATAGTCATATGTCTTTAGTTTACCAATGTCATGTAAGATCGCCCCTGCATACAACAAGTCAGCATCAAGCTGGGGGAAAATTTCACAAGTTTTTTTACAAATCAACAGTACCCCCACAGTGTGCTCCAACAATCCACCCAAATAATTATGGTGGTGAATCTTGGCAGAAGGGGCATTAATAAATTGTTCAGTGAACTTTTCATCACTGAAAAATGATTTTAAAAGATTCTTCAAATAAGGGTTCTTCATTGCCTTTACAGTCTGGGAGATTTCATCAAACAATTCATTCAGGTTTTTAGGAGATTTTCTAATGAAATCATCAAGATCATAAGCGTCGTCAGCTATTCTGTTTATACTGCTAATTTTTATGTTGAAATTACGAGATTGAGGGGGAAACTCATCAACAGAACCAGTGATAGAATAAATAGTGCCTTTATCAATACATTCATAAATCTGATCAGCTTTTCCATTCAAAATCCGAGCGATGATCTGACCATTTTCATCTTTTAAAATCCCACCGAACATTCTAGCAATGATTTCTCCGGTTTTATCCGTTAAAGTAAATTCTAAGTATTCATTTCCAGTTCTGGTTTTTTTGACATTAACACTGGAAATTAGAAATGAAGTGTTAATTTCGTCTCTGACATTATTCAGATTTCCAATTAAATCCTCTTCTTTTTTTAACATAAAAATCTCCTTAAATATAGAACACAAATGATAAGTATACAATAGATATTTTGCTTAATATGTATATTAAATATTTATTGAGATTTAGTATTTTTTTCCAACTGAATACATTAACACCTCATCCATCATAGGGCAAGATAAAACTAAAAAAAAAATAAACCTTTCAGTTATTATATAACAGTAACCCTTACCTTACTATCAGTAGTCCCTACACAGTTAATCCAAATTATTAGATTAATAAAGAGATTCATTTATATGTAAACTTAGAATAACATTTTTTTTAAAAGAGTAAATAACAAGTGACAACTGCATTAATTAGTATATAGTTGAGGAGGAAAATTAACTTTGACCAACATTGATTTTTTTGGTGGCGTGGATGAAATCGGTGGTAACAAAATCAGAGTCGAAGGAAATAATCAATCATTTTTCTTTGACTTTGGAATGGCTTTTTCAAGGGCTAATGATTATTTATCTGAGTTTCTGCAGCCACGTAAAGCAAATGGAATACTAGATTTTGTAGAACTCGGCCTATTACCTTGTATTAAGGGAATTTATCGCGAAGACTACCTGCGTCATGTTGGACTTTCCCACCCCCAAGAACCTTCCGTAGATGGTGTAATCATCAGCCACTCCCACGTGGATCATGTAGCCTACGTGCACCATTTGAGGGAGGACATCCCAATCTATCTATCCAATGAGTCCTATCTTATCCTAAAAGCATTAGAAGATACTGGTGCATCGTCATTTTCTGAATATCTTCATTTAAAGAAAACATTCCATTATTCTCGTAAAAAAAATGGTGAAGGATATAAAAGGACCAGTACCAAGGTGGAACGTGACATACGGATCGTAAAACCTTACCAAAAATTCGAAATTGGTGAATTTCAAATCAGAGCAGCTCCAGTTGATCATTCATTACCAGGGGCCTCTGCCTTTATCAGTGAAAGTGACGATGAAACAATTGTATATACAGGAGATCTTCGTTTTCACGGCCGTAACCCTGAACTGACTCATAAATTCGTCAAAAAAGCAAGAAAAGCTAATCCTACCATTATGATCAGTGAAGGCACACGTATTGATAGTACTACCAATGTTAGTGAAGAAGACATTGAAAAACGTGCAGTTAATGAAATTACAAACCGCCGAGGTTTAGTGGTGGTAAACTACCCTATTCGGGATCTGGATCGGCTGGTAACTTTTTACAAAGTAGCCCAGGACACTGACCGAAAACTGGTGATCAGTCTTAAACAGGCCTATATTTTGAGTTTGTTTCAGGAAAATAATTATGATTATCCTAAACTTTCAGATGTGATGATTTACAAACCACGTAAGGGCTGGGGTCTGGTGGGTGATGAGAGTTTTGCTTGTGTTGAAAATGAATGGTTGTGTGCAGATAACATGGGCTCAGCAGAATCACTTCGGGACTATAAAAAATGGGAGAGAGAATTTTTAGTTGAAGATAATGTTTTGACTTACAAAGATCTTCAGGACCGTCCAGTAGATTATATTTTTCGATGCGATTTTTTTGAATTAAAGGAACTAATCGATATAAAACCGGAAAATGGTATATATATCCAGTCCAGTACCGAACCATTTGATGATCAGATGGAAATAAATCAAGCGAAAGTACAAAAATGGTTGGAGTTATTCAAGTTACCCTTACTTAATGAAGGCTTCCATGCATCTGGTCATGCCAATGGCCAGGAGATATTGAACATGATAAGAGATATTAACCCTGAGAAAGTCTATCCAGTCCATACAATTCACAAAAATAAATTCCAAAAACTCAGCGAGGATGGAATTCAAGTTATTTATCCCACTAAATCCTCGTAAAATAATTACAATTTTATTAAAAAACCATTTTTTTAAAATAAGAATGTGTAATCTTAATGGAAAACGTAGTTAACTAAACTAATAAGAAAATATAGCTAACTAAGCTATAGGAATGTAGTTAACTAACTTTTCATCTGAGTCATGGTAAGAATGACTCCTACAATCATTATAATCGAGAAAAGAATGATGAATCCTATTATTTGTTTATCAGTGTTTTTTAGATCAAGCCAGCTAGCAGAATAGTCATCCTTTTCATTTTTGTTGATATTATCCATTTTTTTAAAATCAACAGTATCCAGTATGGAAACTGGGGAAGGTTTTTTAAATTTTGAGTTTTTTGAGGAAAGAAATGTGTCATCGACTGTTTTTATAGTAACGGGAATAGTTTTATCTGACAAATCTTTGGGAACTTTTTTTAAAGATGCGTTACTATCTGAAATTAGTTTAATTTCTGGAGATACTTTTTTAGATGACTTATTTGTTTCAAATAGTTCATCGTTTAAATTTTCAGGAGGAGAGGTGCTTAACTTTTCTAAATTTTTAATTTCAGATTTAATTTCAGAAATTTTAATATATTCCACTGGAGGAATTTCTGCTTCAGCACTTCCAGAATCAGTTGATTGGGTTTCAGATCTCTTCACTCTAGATGTTTCAATAGGAGGCGAAGTTACAATATCTCTAGATTCCACGGACTTATTTAATGGAATTTTAAGTTTTGAAGAATTAGTTTCATCCTTTAAACTTGTTTTATGTTCATCAAGAGATGGTTTTTCAGGAATTTCTTCAGTAAATGGTTCATTGGTTAAAGATCCGGCAGGAGTACTTTTTTGAATTTTTTCTTGATGGATTTTTTCTTCATCAACTTGATTTAGATCCTTTTCATATTTGTGTTGTGATAAATCCTTTTTATCAACACCAGTATGGTCCATTTCATCATGAATATCCTGAAATTCAGTTTCCAATGAATCTGAATCAACATCATCTAAATTAACA
>DALO01000031.1:8236-11604 GCA_002496805.1 Methanobacterium sp. UBA353
ATCATCTAAATTAACAGCATCCTTGGATACTGCATTCAGAGAATCATTGGGGATTTTTTTGTGAGGCACATGAGATTGTGTAGATTCTGATGAAATTTGTCTATAATTTTCTCGATTGAGGGATTTGTAGCCATGTTTTCTGGATCGAATCTGTTTTACCGCAATCTCAGCGTATAATTTAAGGGATCCACCTTCCTTTTCAGCAAGTTTATTTAAATGATTTATGGCCCTATCATCCCCCACAACTGCTAATGCTTGTACTGATTTCAATTGAATGTCCACATCATCATAATAAAGTGCATTAATCAGGCCAGTGACATCTTTAAGATTTTTAAGATAATCTATATCCGGTTCAGAATAATATTCGTATCTCCGGTAGTACGCCCGGTTTTTGACGTTAGGTTCTTTCACTACTGGGTCTGAATCTATTTCAACAGAGATATCTTCTTTAGTTTCAGTTTTATCCTGTGTTTCAGGTTTAAAATCTCCATCAACTGAGATGTATTCAAATTCATGACCCGGTTTGTCTTTAAAACGGCTGCCGAGTTTTTGAGCAAGTTTATCTTTTGCATCTTCTTTTGGAATATCTTCTAGTGATTCAACATACACTAACTGACCGTAACATTGGCAGGCGACAAAATCTTCGGCAGACTCATCCTTCTTAAGTTTGTAATAACCTCCACAATTTTGACATACTAAATAACCCATAGTTTACACCGAAATAATTCCTTTTTTCCTATAAAAATAAAGTTTCTAACAATATGTAAATTTTTTTTTTGTTAAAAAAATATCATTAAATTAATTGTTATTTTATATTTTTAAATTTAAATAAATTTCTCCCTATGTGGATGGTATGAAAATATCTTGTAGCAGTGTTAATAAAATCAAGAAGTTTGAGGAATTTAAATAGAATTAGATGTTCAAAAAGAGGGGGATTTGGATGATGAAAATCAGATGTGAGAATGTATAGATGAAAATGATTCAGGGGTACTTATTACATCCTGATTCAATTCCTTTAATCATTTTATATTTGAGATCTTGGTAATTGGTAATTGCACCAGGGCCTATGTGCAAAATAACATCTCCAGGTTTTGAATGTTTTATGGATAATTCACCAGCCGTGTAAATATCTTCAACAGCTATTTTCAGACAGTCTGAATCTTTAGCTCCTTCCAATACTTGGTTGGCAGATTCCATGTCCAGAACATCAGTAGTTTCATTATATCCACTGGCAATTATCACTTGTGCATGTTCACCCAGTATCTTTCCAATCTGAAACTTGTCCCGTGGATTGGTACTGTCCGGATTATCAATTATAATAACTAATTTTGATTCATCCGTCCCTGGGAACTCTTCAAGTGTGGATAAAATACCTTCCGGTACAAAAGCCGCATCAAAATGAATTTCTCGGCGAGAATAATTTCCTATGTATTCCAAATGTCCTGGAATTCCATTAAACTTACTCAGCCCTTCTTTAATACTGTCTTCTTTTAAACCGTAGGCGAGGGCCACTGCTGCTGCAGCAATGGAATTTTCAAAATAGTATCCGCGAAGATTGAATTTAGTGTCAAATTCACCTTCACGTGATTTAATTTTATATTTTATTCTGATTTTTCTGTTTTCAATAACTCCGGTAACATCACATAAATCCTGACCAGTACAGTAAAAGATGGCGTTAGAAGAAGACTTTAAGAGGTCATGGCATTGCTTGTTGGAAATTATCATTTCTGTGGAATTAGTGATCATCAGTTTTCTTTCGGTATATTTTTGGAGTGATCCCTCAAATTCAGATAAATGATCGGAATATATATTGGTTATTACTCCTATTTTTAGTTTTAACTCTGAAAGAAGTCGTATTGTCCCATGAGGTAATTCTAAAACAGCAATATCACTTTTAATATGATTTCCATTTATTATTCCGTCTACAATGACTTCACTGAGAAGATTTCCTGATTGGGATGAACAGGTCCAAACTTTGTAACCTGCATTCTGGAAGATTTCAGAAATAATGTGGGTGGTGCTGGTCTTCCCAAGGGTTCCAGTAACGCCGATGACATCTATATTTATGGAGTTTTCTAATATTTTAGCAATGTCCTGGTTAATAAGTAGTTTCAGTTCGTTATCAACCAAGTAATGTCTTATTTTAGAATTTTTTGGTATGTTAGGAGAGATATAAACTGCATCAACATCTTCAATGTTGGTTGGATCATCCCATCCCAGTTGAAGATTTACACCTTCTTCTTCCATTTTCTTAAGAGTATTTTGCACACTCTCTGGGAATTGCTCCAATTTCTTTTTATCAGTAATCTGAACTTGGTGGCCAGCATAATTTAGTATTCTTGCTGCTGGTCGTCCAGCATTACCTGCACCAATAACAACACACTTCATGAGTATTATCTCCACAAATAGATACTACTTTCAGATAAGTATACTTTAACATCCATCTTACTATTAAAATGATTATTTAGCCTTATATTTGAAGATACTTACCTTAAGTTTGATTTTATTTTCAAATGATTTTTATAAAGATTTATTATTAGGTTTAGTTGGCTTTAAGCTGACCATAATGCCATTATCATTATTTTAAAGGATTAAAAATTTAAAGGGATCAGAAAAGTTATGATATAAAATAGTACATCTTCTAATATAATCTTTTATGTTATTTTTTTCAAATAGCCATTAACTAGATATTA
The DNA here is from genome assembly GCA_002496805.1 of Methanobacterium sp. UBA353. GTDB lineage: Archaea > Methanobacteriota > Methanobacteria > Methanobacteriales > Methanobacteriaceae > Methanobacterium. The sequence continues at coordinate 10,930 of DALO01000031.1, forward strand.
TGCAGAATAAACAGCTTTTAAAAATAATAAATGTTGAACACGAGCCATAGAATGCATTATTGCGGTTGACAAATCCTGACCATCAAATTCTCCCTTGAAAAGGTATTCCTGGGCACCTTCTTTTAATGATTGTAGTGCTATTTCATGATTAAACAGGGCCGTGAATATTACTATTGGAATCTCTGGGGCTTTCTTGTGAACCGTTCTAAATGTGGATATGCCCTCACTATCTGGCAGACGTAGATCTAATAAAATCACATCAAATTTGGTGTTTTTCAACTCGTCAAGTCCATCGTGAAGTTTGTAACAATGAACCAAAAAATAATCAAATTCATTAACCCTTTCCAACATTGCCTCTAATGCTTTAGCATGATTCGGGTCGTCTTCAATAAGAAGAATCATGATGGGCCTATAACTCACAATCGAATCCCCTAAATTGATGTAGTTCTACTAAATCAAGTAATTATTTTTTTAAAATCCATTAATAAATTATTCTAAAAAAAGCTAATCGCAACAAATAAATATGATAAAATGATTTAACCAGAATCCATAGATTTAATGGAATTGTATATTCTGTGGAAAATATTTCCAGTTTTTTAGTTGGATAAATTCAAAAAAAAACTAGGACTTGATAGAGTGGAATAAATGTTATGATAACCAGTTAGTTTCATCTAA
>DALO01000031.1:11854-37144 GCA_002496805.1 Methanobacterium sp. UBA353
GATAACCAGATAGTTTCATCTAATAATAATACTAACAATAAAGATATAGCAATCAAAAAATTAGAACTTTGAACAAAACTGGTTAAATTTAGCCAAATTATTGTATATATGTGAAATACGATTCTGGTAACATATAATTTAAAAAATCGAGGTGTAGGAAAATGTCAGTTAAAATCAATGAAAATTATCAGTTATTAAAGGCCAATTACATATTCTCTGAAATAGACCAGAGGGTTGAAGACTATCAAAATGATCACCCTCAATCAGATATAATCAGGATGGGCGTGGGAGATGTCACCCGACCCTTAACACCCACTGTAGAGGAGGCATTCCGGAATGCAGTGAGGGAAATGGGCGACCCAGAAACTTTCCGAGGCTACGGACCATACCAGGGGTACGACTTTCTACTGGACAATATAATAGAGAAGGACTACGCATCACTGGGAATAAAACTGGAAAGAAGTGAAGTATTTGTAAGTGACGGTGCAAAATGTGACACTGGAAATATCCAGGAAATCTTCGCCCTGGACAATAAAGTGGCAGTTACCGACCCAGTGTATCCGGTATATGTGGATAGTAACGTTATGGCCGGCAGGACCGGGCCAATGGGTGATGATGGACGGTACCAGAACCTGGTCTACCTCCCCTGCACCGAGGAAAACGGGTTCGTGCCAGAACTACCACAGGAAGAAGTGGACCTGATCTACCTCTGCTATCCCAACAACCCCACAGGAACCACCTTAACCAAGGAGGAGTTGAAGGAGTGGGTGGACTACGCCAGGGACCATAAATCTATCATACTTTTTGATGCAGCCTATGAATCGTACATCCGGGAGGATCATATACCTCACAGCATATACGAGGTTGAAGGAGCCCGTGAAGTGGCCATTGAATTCAGAAGCTTCTCTAAAAACGCAGGGTTCACTGGCACCCGCTGCGCATTCACCGTGGTCCCCGAAGAATTAACTGGTTATGACGTGGATGGAAAATCCCATAACCTCAACCAGATGTGGTTCAGAAGACAGACCACCAAATTCAATGGAGTTTCCTACCCAGTACAGGTAGCGGCCCAAGCAGTATACTCACCAGAAGGACAAGAAGAGATTAAAAAAACCGTGGACTACTACATGAACAACGCATCCATTATTTACAACAGCCTGAAAACCATTGGTTTGAAAGTCCACGGAGGGGTTAACTCACCTTATATCTGGGTTAAAACACCTGAAAAAATGAATTCCTGGCAGTTCTTTGACCTGCTGCTGGAAAATGTTCAGATAGTAGGAACCCCTGGAGTAGGGTTCGGACCTAGCGGAGAAGGTTACTTCAGATTAACCGCCTTTAACACCCTAAAAAATACAGAAGAAGCCATGGAAAGGTTGTCTAAGTTAGCAATATAGACAGATTTTTCAAATACCGCAAAAAAAGTACTTCTTTTTTTACTTATTTTTCACCATTTTTTTTTACTTATTTTCTGGGGAAAATGTTTTTATTATGAAATATTTCATTACAATAAATCCATGTATTCCTTTAATGCGTCTTTAAAACTCCTTATTTTTGGGAATCCTTCCATTTTCCAGTTATGATTTTCGAGGACTGAATATTTAGGTCTTGAAGCTGCACTTCCAAATTCTTCTGTGGTCACCGGTTTCAGGTTAACCTTTTTACCGGCTATGTCAAAGATTAACTGGGCATATTCATACCAGGTACAATGTTGGCTGTTGGTAATGTGATAAATACCGTAAACTGGTTTTTCTATGAGTTTTGCTATGGCGTTGGATAGATCTACAGTGTAGGTAGGGGATCCTATCTGGTCGCCTACAACAGATATCTGGTCATGAGTTTCAGCCAGTTTAAGCATGGTGGTTATAAAATTGGGGCCATGATAGCCATATAACCATGATGTCCTCACTATGTAAAATTTGTTGAGTAAGTCACGGATGTATACTTCGCCTAGTAGTTTGGTTTTCCCATAGATACTTAACGGGTTTGTCTGGTCGTATTCATGGTAGGGACTGCCTTTAGTACCATCAAAGACATAATCAGTGCTTATGTAAACCAGTGCACTGTCTGTTTCTTTGCAGGCTACTGCCACATTCCGGGTTCCTAGACTATTTACTTTGTAAGCGAGGTCTGCTTGAGATTCACTTCCATCAACATCAGTGAAAGCAGCTGCATGAATCACCACGTCTGGATTGATCTTTTTCACTGTTTCAATAGTTTTATTGATGTCGGTAATGTCCATGGTGTTGATAGTGGTGGTGCTAAGCTCATGGTTTTTTGACATGACCTTCACTAAATCGTGGCCTAGCATTCCTTCTGCACCGATTATTAAAACTTTCATGATATCTATTCCTAATTTTATTTTACTGGGCTGATAATACCCCTAACTATATTCAAACCATCAGATTATGCTTACACCTGATTTACTGCTATGTATCCATTCCAATTTTTGGTCTTAAGTTGAGTACTCAGAATTGATGCGCACATAATCATAACTAAGATCACAGCCATATGAAGTTGCTTCATGTCTTCCAAGGGCCAGATCGATGGTGATTTTGATTTCTTCTCGTTCCATTATGCTTTCTGCCAGTTCCAGTTTTTTAGTGCCTTCAAAAGCCAATATTTTTCCATGAGAAACAACGTCAACCAGGCGTTCCATATCTTCCAGGCGAACACTAATAGTATCTTCATTAATATTTGCCCCTGAATATCCTAATGCTGCAATAATCCGGCCCCAATTAGGATCAGCACCAAACAATGCTGTTTTTACGAGTGGAGATGTTACTATGGATTTAGCCGCCTTTTTGGCATCATCTAATGTTTGAGCACCCTTCACTTTAACTTCCATTAATTTGGTTGCTCCTTCACCATCATGGGCCATCATTTTTGCCAGCTTAGCACAGAGATGTTCTAAGGCTTCCTGGAAATTTTCATCTATTTTTCCCTGTCCAGGTTTAGACATGATCAAGACAGTGTCATTGGTGCTTTGATCCCCATCTACAACCACCATGTTAAAGGTTTTATCAACCGCTTTTTTTAGAGATTCTTCCAATTCTTCAGGGCTGGCTTCAATATCTGTAGTTATAAACGAGAGCATGGTGGCCATGTTAGGGGCTATCATTCCCGAACCCTTAGTAATACCACCTATACATATTTTCTGACCATTTTTTAGATGTGTTTTAACGGAATATTCTTTAGGATATGTGTCAGTGGTCATGATGGCTTCAGCAGCACTTCGGGAAGCTTCTCTAGAATTATTTAGTCTTAGCAGTGCATCATCTATTAGATTACTAATTTCGGGTAAAGGAAGTTGCCTGCCAATGATGCCTGTCGATGCAACTGCCACATCTTCCTGGGGGATGTTGAGATTTCTAGCTACCTGGGCGGCCATATGCTCCGCGTTTTCAATTCCTTTTCGACCTGTGAAACAGTTTGCATTACCGCTATTGGCCACTATCGCCGAAAGTTTGCCATTTTTAACTGCTTTTTTAGTGACAGTTATGGGGGCAGCTTGAACTTTGTTACTGGTGAAAACTGCAGCTACATTGCAGTCTGGATAGTGGATTATTGCCACTCCATAATTTTCTTCACAGGCCCCGGCAGCTTTAACATTTTCAACTGCACACAAGCCACCTTCAATTGTTTTCATATTCTGCTCCGCCTTGATAATATTTATTGAAGAAGAAATTCTTATTTTAATAATGTGATATTAATTTTAATTTAATAGAATTGGTGATATTGAAAACGCATCCAATATAAGGGAGGTTAGTGGGTGTTGTTGGTTGAACTATTGGTTGGTGGTTGAACTGGGGGGTTTTGCTGGTTGTTTCCATTATTAGTATTCTCAGAATTGGAATGGGAAGGGGTTTGTGTTATTGTAGGGATGTTGGTTTCATTATCGCTGGTGTTTTTTACGTTGTAGATTATGGGGAACTCACCGGTAGAGTTATTAGTGAAGTAGGAATTATTTGCATCTTTAAGATATAATCCTGAGAATACACTGGCACCAGTTCCGAAGCCAAATGCAATGAATGATATGATTAGAGATATAATGGCTTTTGCTTTAATATTTTCTTTCATCTCTGGTTCCTTCTATTACTTTTTAAAATATAACTTGGTACAGCATAACTTAATTAATAAACTACTATCTATCTGTAAGTTAAGCGGTTATGGCATAAAGTAAAGCTAATCCTATGGCAACCAGGCCAAATTCCCAATGTCCTATATTCCATCCGATTAGGGTGACCAAGAAAACAAAGACAAATATCAGGACTACGTTGCCTTTTTTTTCCAGTAGAAATTCAACTATTGTACGGCTGAATTCTGATGGGACGAAATAAGCGTAAATTCCATCTGCCAGATCGAAAACCATGACTGGGGAATTATCCCAGATTTTTATATCATCAGCCATCTGAGCTCTTTCACCAGCTTCGCGTCGGCTTTTACCAATACCTACTCTCAGTCTAGCGCCATTGTTGAGAGCATGCCAAGATGAATCGATTCCCGCACGGAGGGCTGCGTCTTTGGTTGGTAAGTTAGCTATGAGGTCATCCCCACCTTCACGGTAACCTTCGATTTTGCCTTTACACTCTTTTTCAATGAAATTTTTGATTTCATTCATGATTTCGACCAATCTGTCTCGGCCTTGATCTTCAATGAACTGTGTTGAGTCAAAAGCATCAATGAAAAGATAGTTATCGTAAACTGCTGGTGTTCCTTCTAGTTTTGTGAGTTTACTGGAAAATACAATTGCAAATTCACCACCCAGCTTGGTGAAACCTACACCAGATGTTTCCCCTATTTGTTTGTTGAGGTTGATGGATCGTTCAATGGCTGCTGCCCCTGTCATTCCAACAGCGGATCTTACATCAATTTCTTTTTCCATACCAATCTTTATTAACTCAATACCGACACGTATTGCATCATTTTTGGATAGAAGTCGGGATACAATTTCGGTGTTGCTTCTTTCTACAATCACACCGTTTTCTTCTTTGATTAATTGGACGAACTGGTCGATTATTCCCTTGTATCCACTGAAAACTTCCACATAGAGATAACGATCACTGCCCATTATTATATTGCTTAAAAGAGCGTATTCGTTAACGTCATTTTCAGCTGGTTTTATTTCAACAAACCGACGATTTTCAGGGATGTTACCCCTACCAACTTCCTTTAATAAATTTTGAAAAATGTTTTCAGTTGTAATATGGGCTTTCTCTATCTCCAATAGCATGGTGTGGGTGTAGTTAACCATTTCCACATATTCTTGTTCTCTTTCATTGGTTGGATAGTATTTGGTTCCAATGCTTAAAACCCGATGTTTTAAAAGAAACCCGAAAAGCGTCTTCAAAAAGTAATTACCAGCCATTTAATTGTCTCCTCCCTTATCCAAGTTAATGTCATAGTGGCCTGGCTTTTCCATCAGCATGCTTGATTTTACTGATACGATGGGAAATTTCCAAGTGCCTAACCTGGCAGCGACTGTACTGGCTATATTTCGGGAGTTTTTCTTAACAAATGAATAGTCATGATCATTTATGGTTATATTCACATCGAAGGGAGATTCCTCAAGTATTTCATCAGAATAGATAATGTTAAGTTCAAATGTTCCTGGTTTGGTGAACAAATCATTTCGAACAGCAACCAATGGGGCATGGTCTAGCTTCAAACGATCACCCACAGTTACTGCTATATTCCCTGCATTTCGAACTGCTTCTCGGTAGTCTCGGGGGCTGACTAATACAAAAATTATGAAATCGCTGGTTCTTTCAGCGTCTTCCACCATTTTCATGACTTTATCAAATAGTGGTATCTTCATGAACATGCCTTCCAGTTTAGTGTCGATACCTTCATCTTTGCTTTTTGATATTCTGTCAATTGCCTCTTTTGCCACCGCAATACCGGAAAGTTTCTTGTTCTTTTTCAATTTATATGAATCATATCCTTTCTTCTCAAACTCAGATAAAGTCTGGTTACAAATTTTTTGGAGAATGTTCCTAATTTTTTTAGGCTTAGCAGAGCTGCCTATGGTGATTTTACCATTTATAAATTTATATGGAATTCTGCGACTGTTAATATCCCTAAATTCATCATAAAACTCTCTGAATGCATCGTTAGATAATATTTTTGCATCTTCTTCCTCAGCTAGTTTCAGAATATAGTGATCCGCATTGGTGCCAGAGGGAACTTGGTGAACCTTTTCCAGGTCTAGGAGTTTGTTGAATTCTTGTTTCTCATCAATTTCATGCCTTAGGGATGCATCTGCAATGAGAATTGGATGATAGCCTAGTTTTTGAAGGGCCTCATCTGCAGCAAGTAAGTTGCTCAGGCTGGGTTTCCCATCCTTTTTTCCAAAGTGGGCTATATTCGATGCGTCAACAATTACTTGCAATAAATCACCTACGTACATTTTCATAATTGGCCAGACAACTGGTTTTTCCATCGGCTGTGTTTAAGAAGATTTCTATATTATCATCATCTATATTAACTGTGTTGAAAGATGCTGGATCCTTTCCCCGTAACTTCAGTGAAGACACTGTTCCGGCAGTTGAAAATGCTGTGTTCTGAACCATCCATACATGTGGCACATGTTTATGTCCAGACAACACTATGTCTGCATCTTTTTTTATTATTGAGTAGAGAATATCTCCGGCATCACTTAAAACATTTCTTTCTCTTCCAGTTCGAGGAACCGGTATTATATGGTGGTGTAGGGCAATGATGGTTTGCATATCCTTGGAAGATGCATCATCGAGTTGATTTTCCATCCATGCTTGCTGAGCTCTTCCCACTTTACCATAGTTAAGGTCAGGTTCACTGCTGTCTAATCCCATAATTTTTATTCCATCCAAATTCTGGAGACATCCATAACGGTCCCGGATCAGTTCACGGAAACATTGGTCACCCACGTGCCGGGCATCATGGTTGCCAGGAACAACCATAAGGGGGGATTTTATCATTTCTAAATATTTGGCTGCCTGTTCCATTTCAATGTAATAACCATTTTCAGTGAGGTCTCCGGTCATAATGGTGACATCAGGAGCCAAGTCATTAATAATGTCCACTGATTGTAGGAGTAAATCTTCTTGGAAGGATATTGAACCTACATGAAAGTCAGAGATATGGACAATAAAAACCATTTAACTTAACCTCAATATAGCCTCAGCCAGATCTCCATTGGTTTCTTCCAGTGTTTTTTTAGCCTTTTCCGTAGTTACTCCTGTCTGGGCAGCCACTAATTCAACATCATCATCAGGTATTACTAGTTCAACCTCAATTTTCCTTTCTTTGGATTTTCCAGATATCTGATAAGTATCTTGACCCATAAAATTCATCAGATTAACCTTGGGGTTGCTGATTACTACTTCTTTATTTTTAAATTTGATTATAACTTCATTTACGCCTTTAACATCTTTCATGTCCATGCCCATTTGTTTCATGGCTCTTTGCATCTGTTTAAGCTGTTTCGGATTCATTCCTGCACTTGGTATCATTAAATGCCTCCTTTTCTAGTTTTAACTGCTTGGCCAGTGTTGAAATTTAATATCTCCTTTCCGTTTAATACTGACTTTCCGAAGGCCAATAGTTGGTCTTCTTCATTAGCTATCAATACTTCTTCCATTGCATGGATATCTATATCACAATTTATAACGAATTTAGCAAATATACTTTTTCCTTCCCGAGCAAATGGTTCAGCATCCTGATTTACAACTACCCTGTTTTTGGGGTATGGGAGGAAACTGTGCAAGCGACGAGCACCCTCACGAGCCAGTACAAAAACAGCATCACTAGCCCGTAAAGTTGCGATAAGCTCTTGATCATCATAAACATGGCGAATCTTCCTGGTCTTCCTGCTTTTTACAATGTTAAGATCCCCTTTAAAAAGGGCTCCCCCACTACCAATCCCAAACTGGTAATCAGCTATCATTTTGATCCTTTGATTATCGTCAACCCCTATTTTCAGGGTTTCTGGGATTTCATGTAGTTTTTTCAGCTGGAAATTCTTGTGAAGCCGGAATGTTTTAACCACATCCGCACTGATAAAAGCAGTCTGGAAACCTTCCAAATATTTCTGTATTACATTATTGATCATTTGCAGTGAATTTTCATCAAAACATTCCGGTGACTCATTTTGTGCCAGTGGATATACTTGGTCAAGTTCCAGGGGTATCACCCCAAATGGCACATCAACAACAGCTACCTGCAAATCTTCAAATGGAATGTTTGAAATTTTCTTATCACCCTTAATCTGATAGTAAGATGACGGAATACCATATAAGTGTTCGGAATATGGTTTTTTAGTTCTAGGTAGGATTAAGACACTCTTTTTTTTGGGGATATCATCCAACTTCTTTAGGTGCCGGTACACCTCTGGGCGATTTAGAGATTCTGGTCCTGAGTAAAAAAATGCTGATTTTTTGTAGGGAGGGTCATATTTTTCCAGATCTTCTGAGTAGTTTTTCAATGTGCGCAGTGCTTCCAGTAGGAAAGGATGACTACGGCAACGTTGCTCAACAAGTTCCCACAAATTACCCTGAATAATTGCTTGACGAATCTGCCTGATCTCAGCAAAACTAATCAACAGGTTATGTTTGGCTATGAGTTTGACCCGTTCTGTTTTTTCCATCTGACGCAGTTGTTCCGGTGTGTGATTGGCACATACTTCACAGCTACAGGGCATTTCATGCAGATTTTCTAGTTTGACTGTTCCGTTGGGCATGAGTAATCTATCATCCTCTGCATATAAAATATAAGCAGCTGAATCAAAAAGATCACAACCCATGGCAACTGCCAGGGCAAATATCATGGGATGACCGGCTCCCATAAGATGACGTGGCCTTGAATCAGGTAAATTAGCCACAGATGCCATCACCACTTCAACTAACTCTTTATAACGGTAAGATTCCATTAGAGGTACTACTGCACCTATGGGATGTACTTGGAAGTCCATTTTTCCCAAAACTTCTGCACATTTACTGCGCAGGTCGGTGAAAGTTGAACCTTGAACCACAGAATTCAACATCAATTCATCCCTCACATCAAGCGCCTCCCTGGCCCTTTGGAATGTTATTTCCAAATCTTTTAGGGCATATTCTTTTTTAACACCTGGTGGGGTGGGAATATCCAGTGATGTGCCAATATCGGTGCCTATTTTTTCCTGGAATTTTAGTATTTCTTCATTGGTAACTTGCAGATCTCCATATTCTGATAGTTGGAATGAACCAGAATCAGTGATTACCGGTCCAGAAAAATTAATGAGTTCATGCACTCCTTTTTTTATTGCTGTTTTCCGTAAATCATCATTTTTATAGATCAGGTAGGCGTTGGTGATGACCAGCTGTGCACCGTAATCTTGGACTTGGATTGTTTGTTTTCTAGGGTGTATAACTGGCATGAGTGCGGGTGTGGTAACATTCCCATGAGGCGTTTTTAAAATACCTAAACGTCCCCTTGCATCCTTATATTTTATTTCAAAGTTCAATATTTCACCTATAGTACCGTTTGATTATGAATTAAATTAAATTTCAGTGATTGACTTGAATAGAGAGAACAACACCAATTCAAGATCAATCCCCATCTAACTGCCATCATCCCTTAATAATTCTTTTTAACCGATTTTCCATTTCTTTGATCCGGGCAGTGGATGTTGGGTATCTTTCCTGTTTGCAGTGGCATATGCATTCTGAAAACTGGGGACATACCAGATAACGGGATTCATCTGAGTCAAGATCTTTTATTCCAATTTTTCTTAAATGTTTTAATACTCTTCTTCGGAATTTCTCATCATCAATATCTTTCATCAAGTAAATCGGTGCTTTAACCGTAGAGGCCAGTTTAGTTTCACCTCTGGCTTGGCTGCGTTCTTTCTGACGTTTTGTTCTAATATTTTCTGGCAAACTGTTTAATTCAGGATCCCGATAGGGGATCCCAACATCAGATAGGGCGATTATACGTTCATCATCATGATTTAAAGGTCGGTATATTTTTTCAGGATTTGAACTGGCAATTGTACCTCCCTTGCGCCCCATTGCTGGTCCTTCTCCTACTTCTAACCCCGCATTGACTAGGGCGTATCTTACTGGTGCCGATGCAGTGTAAGTTAAGATCATACCATCATCGTTTAGTAATTCACTTATTTTCTGGATAAACTCCTGACTAAACAGTTCAGGAGATTTCGCAGGACTAAATGGGTCCAGGAATATGGCATCATATTCCTTAGTTTGGAAAATCCCATTAATCATCTTCCGAGCATCTTGACAGTGCACATGTAGATCTACATGACTGGGAATCTTTCGTTCTACATCTTGAAATGTAAGATAATTATTTCGGATAAGATAGTCTTCAAATGCTTTTTTAATGTACTCATGTGATTTGATAGGGCTGGGGATTAGCAAAGCTACTGCCAAAGTTTCCCAGGACACTTCAACCATATCTATCGTTATGTGTTTCAATTGGAATTTATCTCTATGACCTAAGAATTTTTCCAGTACAGTTGCTGCATTGATACCGAGTCCGGTGCAGATATCAAGAATTTTAAGGTCTTTTTTAGATTCCATCCTTAAAGGGTTAACATATTTGATTTGAGCCTCACGCACACCACCGTGACTAGTGTGCATGGTTTCAGAAGGATGACTAGATTCCTCTGAGCGTAAAGTGCAAGACCCGTCATCTGTTTCCACAATATACTTTTTCATTTCATTAGCTGCAGATTGGCGTGCATTAGAATCACCCCTTTTTTCAGATGCAGACCATTCCCTTACTAAGGAAATAATTCTCTTTTCAGGCGTGAGAGGATTATAAATGGGGCTATCAATAGAATTTTTCATGAAAATGAACTCTAATTTTATTTTTATTCAATCCACATTTTTAGGAGTTAACTAGTAGATTATACTAGGTGATAATTATAATTGATTTGTTTAGACAATTTATTCGGATATTATAATCAGATAGTAGTATAAATAATAGTCTCGAACTATAAATGAGTTAGTTCAACTATAAATCTAATAATATAATTTAAACATAGAACTACTTAAAATTAAGGATATTGTAGATATTTATTTAAATATTAAAATGATTCAAATCATGAAGGGTTAAAAATAGAATAGGAGTGATTTTTTTGGTTAAAATTATGGGAATTGTGGGAAGCCCACGAAAGAAAGGTAACACTAATTATCTTGTTAAAGAGGCTCTTAAGGCTGCTGGCAAATTAGGGGTTGAGACCGAACTCATCAATATAGGTGATGTTGAAATAGAACCATGTGTTGCCTGTGATATTTGTAAATCAACTGGGGAGTGTGCAATATATGATGATGTCCCAAATTTGCTTGATAAACTAGCTGATTCACAAGGTGTGATCTTTGGAAGTCCAGTCTATTTTGGTAGCATGACCAGCCAACTGAAGATGTTAATAGACCGTTCACGACCTCTTCGCTTTGAATTCAAACTAAAAAACAAGTTAGGTGGGGGTATTAGTGTTGGCGGCTCCCGTAATGGTGGTCAAGAAACCACTATATCTGCAATTCACCAATTTATGCTAATTCATGATATGATCATTGTCGGTGATGGAGCACCCCTTGCCCATTACGGTGGAACTGGAGTGGGGTCTAATATAAATTCTGCTGAGGGAGATGATTTGGGATTGGAAACTTCACGCAACTTAGGGCGGAGAATGGCAGAACTGATACTGGAAATTTCCAAGAAATAAACAGACATATCTAATATTAACAAACTTATAAAAAATGAATGAACACCATTTAAGACAGATAATTGAATATGATTATCCATTGAGTGGAGGAAAAACTAGTTGAACAGTGAAAATGGACTGTTTTTAGAAAAATATGGGAAAGAGATTTTCATAGTCATGCCTGCATTCAATGAAGCCCAGACCATTGAAAAGGTGATGGGAGAGTTGATACCAAAAGGACTGCAATTAGTAGTAGTTGATGATGGTTCCAATGATAAGACTTATTCCATTGTTAAGAAGGTTGAGAAAAAATATCCTGAACAAGTACATCTGTACCGGCATCCGATCAACCGGGGATTGGGAGCTGCAATCCTAACTGGCCTGGAAGCATCTCTTCTGGCAAATCCCATGGTGATTGTCACCTTTGATGCCGATGGCCAACACCATGTTGATGATCTGCTTCCAATGGTTAAGCCCATTATCAGACAAGATGCAGATGTGGTAATTGGAACTAGGAATTTCCATGAAATGCCATTACGGAAAAAATTTGGAAACCATGTCATGAACATTATCACCCGTATTTTTTACAGGATAAACGTGGGTGATTCACAGTCCGGTCTTAGAGCATTTTCCCTAAATGCAGCTAAGATCATTGAACTACACTCCCGTGATTATGGAGTGTCCTCTGAAATTATTGGAGAGATACAAAGGAAACAGTTGAAATTGGTAGAAGTGCCCATTGAAACAATCTACACTGATTATTCACTTTCCAAGGGTACTGACACTAAAATTGGACTTAAAATTCTTGCAAAATTAATTAAAAACATTTTCAAATAAAATAAAATGGGGTTTTGTTGTATGTTAATATATCAATTAATCGGATGCGTTATTGGAATAATTGGCTTAGTAATATCATTATTGAGATTTAGGGATGGTAAAATGTCCCTGAACATGCTCCTAGTTTGGACTGTGATTTGGGTCTTGTTGATTGTTTTCTCAGTTTACCCCACCACTACCTCACTACTGTCTAATATAACTGGCATTGGCAGAGGATTGGATATCATCCTCATATTTGGATTAATAGGTTGTTTTTATTTGATTTTCAAAATATATGGTATGATTGAAACTATAGAAGAAGAAATCACTCTGTTAACCCGGGAAATAGCATTAAACAAGAAAGATAATTCTGGCGAAAAATCGGATGATGAACCCTAAAAAAAGTACTATGCCTAACGAACTGGTTTGCTTATACAATATCTTTGATCAATTCAACGAATTTTGCTCCAGGGTTAGGCGATGGTATTTCAATGTAATCAGGATCAACAGGAGTATAATGTCTTTTCAGATCATCATGGGTTTTTAATTCTTTTAGAAACTCTTTTAATTCTTTTAAACTGGTGAAACTTCTACATATGCCTAATTCTTCAAAGTCATCCGTGGGAATGTCATAATTAATTAGTTGGGCACTGATTTTATTATTCAAAGCAGACTCAATTAAGGCTGTTGAATTAAAAGAAATAAAAATATCATTATGTTTAATGGTTTCTTCCAGTGTTTCTCCTTCAACTGTGAATTTAACTCCAGGCATATTCAACTTCAACCAATCCAAATCCTCATTTAAATGTTTGCGGTAAACTAATTCAAAACCCAAATCTTCACAAATATCATTAAGTTCCTGAATAATCTCTTTTTTCCGATCCAGATAGGAATCACCATACATTTCCAAAGGTTGGCCTAAATAAACCACTTTTTTATGATAATCATCATGATCTCCCTGTATAACAGAGTAAGGATATCCTATTATTCTTATTTGCCTATCCTTAACTGTGGGTGAGGTTAGGTAGAAATCTTGGAAGTACTTTCCCCAAACAAAAACATAGTCCACATTGTTACCAGAAAGTACCCGGTCCTTCCCAGAATACATGCCATGTTGAATTTCAACTGTAGGCACTCCCAGTTCACTGGCAACCAAAGCCATTAGCTTCACATCAGTGGTGAAGTCATGATTTAATACGATAAGTTTGGGGTTAATCTTTTTGACTGCTGATTCTAATTTTTGGTAACTCTTAATTAACAAATCGTTATCATAATCCAACACACCTTTATAAAGAACTTTATATATGTCATAAAGGGAGTAATAATCGATTTTTCTCGGTAAAGATTTATAAAAAGGTTTTATGTTTATGCCAAATAAGATGGGATTGTAATTATGTTCCAATGCACTGATAATACTCGGATATCTGCAGAGCAAATCATGGACCATGATATCGTTTTCATGCTTATGAAAAACTTTTGAAGTTTTGTAACAAATTTTAGACACTAGTCCAACCGACCTGATGATGTAGTAATCTGAAAGAAATCGATTTAGATCTTTGTAACGATGTTCTTCATAGTGGGTGCGACCGTTTTTGGAAAACATCTCAATGGTTTCTTCAAAAAGATACCATCTTAAATCTTCTTTAGGAATCATGTTAATCAAGTTTTATAGTTCTAACTGTACAAATCCATACATATGACTGGCTAAAATATTTATCCCTGGTTTTTGAGACTCACCCAAATAACTGAATTCTCATATTATAACTGGTATCTAATTCTTTCCAAACATTGCTTTGAATAATTTAAATTCATCTTGTTTAATTCCTTTCATGACTAAAATTAGACCAAAGTATACAATTATAGATATTACAATTGCGATTATGATATTCATGAGATTCTGGGGGTTGATGAATAGGATAATTGCGGACATTATAGTTGACGCGGTAATGCTCTTAAGAATGAATTTGTAGTCAAAATTGAAGAATTTAGTAGAGAATTTTAAAGAAATGATAAATGCAACTATATAGGCCATTAATGTGGTAGCTGCAGCGGCTATAATTCCAAAGAAGGGGACTAAGAGTATGTTTAAAATTAAATTCATTGTAGCTGCGATAATCCAGATTGTTCCAATTACCTTGGTTTTCTTTTCCAATACTAACACGTTACTGATAATGGCATAGACACCGAAAATAAGGGTGCTTAAAGCAGTTATAGGTGTTATTAAATATCCATTCAAAGCAATATCTGGTGTGGTTAAAACATTTAATAATGGTTTTGAAAGTATGGATAACCCAAAAGCCGCTGGAATTGCAACTAAAAGAAAATATTTAGTTGAATAATTTAAAAAGGAGGATACTTTTTCCATATTATTTTTATCATAGTATTGGGGTAGGACTGAAGGTAGTAAAAGAGAAAAGGGTGCCATGAGCATTGAAATGCTGTATCCGAGAGTGTAACCTGGAGAGTAGTAACCCACAAAGGCTGCACTTAAAAATATTCCAATAACATATCGATCACTGGAGTTGACTATCCATGAAGATAAATTCCCAGGAATAGTAGGTACACCGAATGATAAATATTCACGAATATTTCTAAACTTAGGAATCTTAAACCCTATACTCCATATTATCAGAGCAAACATGGCCAAAAAAGTGATGAAATTTGCAATAAGAAGTCCTAATGAAACCATGTAAATACCGTAACCCCCCAGTGCTAAATAAGATACAATTGCCACCCCTAGATATGTTTGCATCAATAAAAAGAAGGAATATTTTTTCATTTCCTGAAAAGTTCTGAAGTAATTTAGTAGCAATGCATTCAAACAAGCCAAGAAAACTATTGCCGATAATATGATTGCCACATTAACATTACCGTTGAAAATTGCCAAGGCAATTTGTTTAGAAAATATTAATAACAGTAAAGACACGATGAATGTAGCAATTAAAACCATACTGAAAATTGAATAAAAACCTTCCTGTATTATTTTTTTATCCGTTTCTGCTGATAAAAATCGGACCATTGTGAAAGGAAGTCCCAGAGTGGTTAAGTTAGGTAATAATGCTATGGTGGTGTTTATTTGCACCCAAATACCATAGTCATCAATTGAAAAGTTTTTTGTTAATATAGGTAGTAATATTAGCGAGCTTAATGCAACCAGGAGATTTGCTATTCCCACCAATCCAATCCTTTGCACAAAGATTTTGTATTCATTCAAATTTTCACCGTATAAAAGTTTTAAGAAATCTAAAATCTCACACCTTAATAAAAAGATAGAACATTTTTCTTGGAGGATATAAATTAGTTTATAAGGATCAATAATTAGGCTAAATAGTTAATAAATGTAGACCGTTTTTAAGTATTAATATGTTATTAAATTATATCCTTTATTAATTCTATGAATTTCTTTCCAGGAGTGATAGAGGGTATCTCAATGAAATCTGAGCTAACTTGGGAATAAAAGCTTTTTAAATCATCAGTACTGTTTAAATCTTTTAAAAAATGGTCTAATTCTGACAAGCTAGTGAAACTCTGGCAAATTTCCAATTTTTCAAAATCATCAGTGGGTACGTTGAAAAATTTAAGTTGTACACATATTTTAGAATTCAAAGCAGCCTCAATAAGAGCTGTGGAATTAAAAGATATGAAAATATCATTATCTTGGATAGTATCTTCTATTTTTTCAGTTTTAGGGCAAAATTTAACGCTGGATAATTCTTTTTTTAATAAATCCATATCTTCCATCCGATGCGGTTTGTAAGCGAATTGGAATCTGTTATCTCTGCATAAAGTATCAAGTTCCTTTATGAGGTCGATTTTAGTATTTAAAAACTGATCACCATACAATTCCATAGGTTGCCCAATATATACAATTTTTTTGTGATATTGAATAGTTTTAGGTTTATTTATAGAATAGGGATACCCTAATATATGTATTTCCTGTTTTTGTTTGATTTTTGACTTTAAATATAAATTTTTAAAATAGTTACCCCATACAAAAACATAGTCCGCATAACGACCAGATACTAATTTTTTTCCAGCAGAGTAAACACCGTGTTGTATTTCAACGGTTGGTATTTCCAATTCCTGGGCAACTAACGAGATCAATCTGGTTTCTGGGAAAAAATCAAAATCTAAAACAATCAATTTAGGGTCAATAATTCCAAGTTCCTTTTCTAAGTTTAAAAAAGATTCTTCCAATAAAACAGGATCCGAATTAATTATACCGGCATAGGCACGTTTATAAATTTCATACAGGGGGTAATGAACATTTTCATGAAAAGAAAAGAGGAATGGCCTTATATTTAAACCGAAAAAGAGGGGATTATAGTTTAATTTGAGTTGTTTAACAATGCTCGGATATTTCCACAAATAATCATGGACCAGAATTGTACTTTTATCTTTACCACCATATTTAGCAAGATTATAAAAAAATCGGGATTTTATCCCAAATAACCACAAACAAGGATAATATGTCATGAATTTATCCATATGGCTTAAAACTTTTTCTTCATAATTTATGAGACCATTTTTTAGGTGTAAATCTATATTCTCTTCAAACAGATACCATCTTAAATCTTCTTTTGGAATCATAATATCAAAAATTTTTACAATCTCTAAACTGGTTAAAATTTATAGGTGTACTTTATATTCTGAAAATTGTAATTATTTAAACATGTTGAAGTCGAATGCTATTGGATGATTTCCTAAAAATCAGAATTTATCTGTTTTCATACCTTAAAAAATACACCGAACCAGCAACAAAGGTCAAAAGAAAATTTAGATTAATTACAAATTAAAAATATTATTAATCAATTTATATCTAAGATAGTTTGAGGTAATTGAAATGCTTAACAATAAAACAATCCTAATTACTGGGGGAACTGGATCCTTCGGAAAAAAATTTACAAAAAGAGTTTTAGAAGAATATAATCCTAAAAAAATTATTATCTATTCCCGAGATGAATACAAACAATTCTTAATGCAAGGCAAATTCCAGGAACATCAAAATAAGCTCCGATATTTCATTGGCGATGTCCGAGATGAAAAACGATTATACCGGGCATTTGATGGTGTGGATGTTGTTATACATGCAGCAGCATTAAAACAGGTTCCAGCTGCAGAATATAATCCTATCGAAGCTGTTAAAACCAACATTCATGGTGCTGAAAATATTATAAACGCAGCCATTGATAAAGGAGTCCAAAAAGTAATTGCATTATCCACAGATAAAGCAGTGAACCCTGTAAATCTCTACGGAGCTACCAAACTTGTTTCCGATAAATTATTCGTCTCAGGAAACGCTTATGTAGGTGATAAAGACACCCTTTTCAGCGTAGTACGGTATGGTAACGTATCCGGAAGTCGCGGATCAGTCATCCCATTTTTCAAGTCCTTAATAGATTCTAATAAAAATATTATTCCCATAACTGACTACCGGATGACCAGGTTCTGGATCACTCTGGACGAGGCAGTTGATCTGGTTATTAAAGCTATAAAAGAAGCTAACGGTGGGGAGTTGTATGTTCAGAAATGTCCCTCTTTTAAGGTTACAGATTTAGCCAAGGCAATGAAGGAAGATTGCGAATTTGAAGATGTGGGGATCAGGCCTGGAGAAAAACTTCATGAAGTAATGGTGACTGAAGAAGACTCCAGAACAACCTATGAATATGATGATCATTACATTATTTACCCTGATTTTGATTGGTGGGAAAACTTGAACAACAAGTCTGGTGGGAAAAAAGTGGAAGACCGGTTCAGGTACTCATCAGACAACAATGAAGAGTGGCTTTCTGTGGAGGAAATTCGGGAAATGCTAAAAACAATCGATATAGTATATTAATTGATTTTAGGTGATTATTATTAAATTTTTACCATACGGAAAACAGGATATAGATAGGGATGATATCCAGAATGTTGTAAGTGTATTAGAATCAGATTTTATAACCCAGGGACCTAAAATAGGTGAATTTGAAGATAAATTAGCCCAATATTGTGGTTCCAAGTATGCTGTTGCTTTTAATTCAGGCACTTCTGCCCTTCATGGAGCATATTTTGCCTTTGGCCTGGGAAAAGATGATGAAATCATTACCTCACCCAATACTTTCGTGGCAACATCCAACGCTGCCTTATATCTAAATGCTAATCCTGTTTTTGCAGATGTTGAAAGCAAAACCGGGAATTTGGATGTTTCTAAGGTTCTGGAGAAAATTACTGATAAAACTAAACTCATAGTTCCGGTGCATTACAGTGGAAACCCGGTTGATCTAAAAGAATTATCTGAAATTGCAGAGGACAATGGGGTTAAGATAATAGAAGATGCAGCCCATGCCATCGGAGCAAAATACAATGGGGAAAAAATAGGAAACTCAAAATATTCTCAGATGACTATTTTCAGCTTCCACCCAGTTAAACACATAACCACTGGAGAAGGCGGTGCAGTTCTAACCAATGACCAAGAGTATTATGAAAGGCTATTGATGTTCCGATCCCATGGGATAACTAAAAATAATTATATCAACCAACCCGACGGTGACTGGTACTATGAAATGCACTATTTAGGGCATAATTACCGTATCACTGACCTGCAGGCGGCGTTAGGATTATCACAGCTTAAAAAACTGGACGGGTTTGTTAAAAGAAGAAGAAAAATAGCCAGAATATACAATGAGGCTTTTGAAGATAATCCCTACTTTAACACCATAACCGAAAAAGAAGGTTGCAAGTCATCTTATCATCTTTTTCCTATTCTACTTAAAGATAAATTGAAGGATAAAAAAAGGGAAATATTTGCAAAATTGAGAAAAGAAGGTTTAGGGGTTCAGGTTCATTATATCCCGGTGTATTTACAGCCTTATTATAAGAGTCTGGGTTATCAAAAAGGTTTATGCCCAGTTTCTGAAGACTTCTACCAGAAAGAGATCAGTATCCCCATGTTTCCAGCAATGATCAATGATGATGTTGATCATGTTATTAGAACTGTTTTCAGAGTATTAGGGGGGATTTAATAATGAATAGTAAAAAAAAAGAGTGGGAAACACGTTTTGGGTATGAATATACCCGGCGTAACATGTTTACACCATCAGAACTTGATCAACTGTATCTGGATCGATATGGTGTCACTAGAACTGGAATGAATCATGAATTTCTTGATTTATTAGATAGAGATATTGTGATCTTGGAAATAGGATCTAACATCGGCAATCAGTTACACCTTCTTCACAATATGGGTTTTAAAAACCTTTATGGTTTAGAAATAAACGATTATGCCATAAAAAAATCCATAAAATTACACTACGGACTGCCCATATATGTTATCAAAGGAGAAGCCATTGACATCCCATTTAAAGACTCTTTTTTTGATTTGGTATACACGTCCGGTGTACTCATTCACATAAATCCCAATAACATCGGAAAAGTAATTCAAGAGATAATCAGATGTTCCAAACAATATATATGGGGATTTGAATACTTCCAGGATGAAGGTTATAAGCAAATTAAATATCATGGCCAGAATAATATGTTATGGAAAACAGATTTTAAGAAATTATACCTAAAAAACAATCCGGAATTAAAGCTTATTACAGAAAAACTTTACCATTACCGTGAAAATAACTATCTTACTGACCAAATGTTTCTATTGGAAAAATGACATCTAAAAAAATAGGCACCATAATACAGGCCAGAACATCATCAACCCGATTGCCAGAAAAAGTACTATTGGAACTACCATATACTAGTGGTACTACCGTCCTCCAACAAGTCATAAGAAGACTTAAGGCATCTGAAAAAATCAACCAGATAATAATTGCCACCACCACCGATGATGCTGATGATAAAATAATCAATATTGCCAAAAAAGAGAATGTACAGTTTTTCAGGGGAAGTAAAGAAAATGTGCTGGAAAGATATTATCTGGCAGCCCAAGAAAATGATTTGGATGTTATCGTCAGAATAACCAGTGATTGTCCTTGTATAGACCCAGAAATTGTGGATGAGACCATATCTACCCATCTGAACAAAAAGTCAGATTATACTTCCAATACTTTAATCAGAACTTTTCCTGTGGGGTTGGATGTAGAGGTACTAAACCTACAAACCCTTGAGGAATGTTATAATAATGCCAAAAATGATTTAGAAAAAGAACACGTGACATCATACGTTCATAATAATTTGGATAAATTCAAAACAGAAAATGTCTCTGTCAAAGGAACAGACAGATCTCAAATTAGGATCACCTTAGACACTGAAGAAGATTATGCATTATTATGCTCAGTTTTTGATTACCTCTATGAGATTGATGAATTTTTTAAATATGAGGATATAATAAAATTATTTGAAGAAAAACCCTGGTTAAATTTAATTAATAAAAAAATCATTGCCAAAAAATCTTTCGAAACAGTTGATGAAGAATTTAAGGAAGCATTAAAAATTTTAGAGCTCCAGGAATTGAAAAATGTCCAGAAATTTTTGCAGGAATCACTTAAAAAAACAGTGCAAGACTAATGAATAATTGTTTTTACGATAAGTAAATGGTAAATGATGATATGAAAATTACTATAATAACTGAAGGCAGTAAAAAGATGGGGTTTGGGCATATTACTCGATGTCTTTCGCTTTATCAGGCCTTCAAAGAAAAAGGATGTTCTGTTAAATTCATTGTGAATGGTGATTTTACAATCAGATCCCTTCTAAAAGATACAGAACATGAAATTTTCAACTGGTTAACAGATCATCTTAAACTTTTCGAATCACTAAAAGGGACTGATATCGTAATCATCGATTCTTATCACGCTGATGAAGAATTATACTCCAAGATATCTGAATTTGTATCTTTATCTGTTTGTATCGATGATAATCAACGCATAAATTATCCTGAAGGGATCGTGGTTAATGGCTCCATTAACGCTGAGAAACTAAATTACCCCCAAAAAGATGAAATAAAATACTTGCTGGGAAGCCAGTACATACCATTAAGACACCCATTTTGGGAGGTTGGGGAAAAAAATATCAATACTGCTATTAAAAGGGTTATGGTAACTTTTGGTGGGGATGATTTAAGAAATTTGACCCCCCAGATTTTGGGAACATTAACAACCCATTTCTCCAATCTTAAGAAAACCGTGATCATTGGCAGAGGATTTGAAAATGTGTCAGTGATAGAAAATTTAAAAGATGAACAAACAGAACTCATATATTATCCTAATGCAGAAAAAATGCTTGAAGTGATGTTCCGATCGGATCTTGCCATATCTGCAGCTGGACAAACTCTTTATGAACTTGCCAGAGTCGGTTTACCCACAATAGCTATTGGTGTTGCTCATAACCAGATCCATAACCTGGAAAACTGGGGTGAGGCTGGTTTTGTAGAGGTGGTCGGTTTTTGGGATGATGAAAATTTGAATCGCAACATCCTGGAGAAAATCGAACTCCTAGAAGATAGAAACCGGAGAATTAAAATGTGCCAAAATGGGAGAAAATCAGTTGACGGTGCAGGAGCTATTAAGATAGCTAAACATTCTATAAACCGGTACTATCGAGAAAAAATCAGTTTAAGACCATTGCACCCTGATGATATTTACAATATTTTTGATTTATCCAATGAAAAAGAAGTTAGGAAAAATTCATTCCAACCGGAGCAAATAAGTTTCGAAGACCATGAAAAATGGTTTAACAAGATGTTTAATAATTCTGATAACTTATTTCTCGTGATTTCCATCCAAGGAGATTTTGCCGGGCAAGTGAGATTTGACTTTGAAGATGATTCTGCAACCATCAGTATCAGTATAAAAAAATCATTCAGAGGACTTGGTTTAGGAATTTCATTTTTAGATGAGTCGATACAATATCTTAAAAAGAATGTCCCCTTTATTAAATTAATTAAAGCATATATCAAGGAAAATAATAAAAAATCTTTAAAATTATTTGAACATATGGATTTTAACTATAAAAAAAATGTTATTATCAATAATAACAATGCCTTAGAATACATATACAAAATAAGGGATTAAAATGTATTTTAAAATTGGTGAAAAAGAGGTTGGGGCAAATTGCCCTGTTTTCATAATTGCCGAGTTATCAGCCAATCATTTGGGAGATTTCAACTTAGCAGTTGAAACTATCAAAGCCATGAAAGAATCAGGGGCAGATGCAGTTAAAATGCAAACATATACTCCTGATACCATGACACTAGATTGTGATAATGATTATTTTAAAATTAGACAGGATACAGTGTGGGATGGCTCCACATTCTATGAACTTTATGATGATGCATACCTGCCCTGGGAGTGGCAGCCAAAACTTAAAAAGATAGCTGAAAAATTAGGACTCATTGCATTTTCTTCACCTTTTGATAAAACTAGTGTTGATTTCCTTGAAAAAATGGATGTGCCAGCCTATAAAATTGCATCATTCGAAATCACCGATATTCCCTTAATTGAAACTGTAGCTTCTTGTGGTAAGCCAGTGATTATTTCCACAGGAATAGCAGAATTTAGTGATATTAAACTGGCAATTGAAACCTGTAAAAAACAGGACAATCATCAAATTGCACTTTTAAAGTGCACATCATCATATCCCGCTCCAATTGAATCAACTAATTTGAAAACTATCCCCCATATGGCTGAAACTTTTAAAACTGTGGTTGGTTTATCAGATCATAGCTTAGAACCAGTCGTTCCCCTTGGTGCAGTGGCATTAGGTGCGAAAATCATAGAAAAACATTTTATTCTAGACCGAAAAATGGGAGGCCCAGATTCTAAATTCTCTTTAGAACCAGAGGAATTCAATTCAATGGTTAATTCTGTTAGGACATTGGAAACTGCTATGGGCAAAGTAAGTTATGAGCTAGATGATGCAACTAGGTCCAGTCGTGATTTTTCTCGTTCATTATTTGTTGTGGAGGATGTTAAAAAAGGAGAACATATCAACCAAGATAACGTCAAGCCTATAAGACCTGGCTTCGGACTTCACCCCCAGTATTTAAAAGAAATTTCAGGAAAGAAATTCACAAAAAATCTAAAAAAAGGCACACCCTTACGCTGGGATCATGTCATGTAAAAATTATTTGTTAATATAAGGTGTTCGATTTTTACATTTCTGCAAGTTGCTGTAGTTACCTGTTATCGAGTTTTAGTTTGAGGGCTATGAGGGTTGCTAAAAGTACACCTAAATATATTGTTTTTACTGTTATTTTGTATGTAGAGAGGGTAAATTCCGTAATTGGAAATCATCAAAACGAGCAAAAAAAAACTTCTGAGTTTTCTAAAATAATTTAAAGTTGATCTGAACTTGAAAGCTTTTCACTATTTTTTAGCCCATTAACAACATATTTAATTCAATTCCAAAAAACATAGAAAAAAATTAACAAAACAACTAGTTTAAGTGCCCCAATTTCACATTAAATCTGAGACCCTGTTATTAATAATTTCATCCCATTTTTTGATTATTTTTTTGTAAGAAAATGTTTCTGATCTCTGCCGTCCATGAGAATAATTTTCTCTTAGATCCACATCTTCAATTACCTTGATCATCATATCCGAAAGGGTTTGTCCAGCATCATCCAATGGAACTTCTTGAAGATTCTTAAATAAGAGTTTGTTAGGGAATTTTTCGGTTAAAATGGCATGGTTACCCAAGTAAGGATAGTCTATATTTTCATCCAAATCAAGTTCAGGACATAAAACCTCACGAGGGCCGGTTTTACAATCTGTGGAGATAATGGGCAGATTCATAGAAAGAGCTTCAATTAAAGTCAAGGGTAATCCTTCCCACAGTGAACTGAAAACGAAACAATTACTTTTTTTAAGGAAAGGAAACACGTTTTCCTGCCCACCTAAAAGAAAGACATTTCCAGCTAAATCAAGTTCATCTATTAAAGCTTCCAATTTCTTTTTTAAAGGACCATCCCCCAGGATAAATAGTCGGGCATTTTCATATTCATCCACCACGCGCCGGAAACTCCGAATCAAAAACCATTGCCCCTTCTGTTGATTTAACCGGCCAATATTTATAAAATTAAAAAAATTTTGTCCAGTGAATAAATCCTTATATTGGTCTGGCAAGTCATCAAGAGAGGATTTAATGTTGTCTTCTATATCCATCATGTTATAGATGGTTTGCGTGTTGTTAAGATCATAATATTGGTTTAATATTCGTTCAACTTCCCTGGAAACACACACTACTTCATCAGCGCGCTGATAAAAGAATTTCATCAACCTGTACTGTAAAGGGCTATCCAGAAATATCTCTGGATTCATGTGTTGTGTGGAGATAATATGGACCTTATTTCTGAATAGCCACCGGCTTAAAACTGCATAAAAATTGGCTATCTCGGATACTGAGATTATGATATCGATGTTTAACTCTTCACAGATCTTTTTGATTTTGGGTGAATATCTTAGAAGATTGAATCCTCGTTTTAAATAAAATCCTGGTTTTAGATAATTTGCATAAATATCATCCATATTGAGCGTGTAATACTGCCCTTTGAAGTCATATTTTGGATTTTCATCCATCAAAGTTAAATAGGACACGTGGTAACCATGTTCATGAAGTTGGGTTCCGAGAGTTGCGGCAAATCTTTCTGATCCACCGCCGACTTTTAGGGATTCTACTAAAATTAAAATTTTCATTTTCAGGTACCTATTGCTTATGAATAAAGGGTTAAAACACAAAGCACTATTTTAGCATTATGATTAAGATTTGCTCATTACTACTTTTAATTACTATTAACCTTAATTAGATTAGTATATCACACATTAATTTAGAAGACAGGGTGTCTGTTTTAAGTGAAG
>DALO01000023.1:0-9522 GCA_002496805.1 Methanobacterium sp. UBA353
CAACTAGCAAAAATAGCAGGAATCGTAGATATATATCTTGAAAGGCAACAGCGCCATTCGAATCCTAAAAAATAAAATGAAAGACTTAATGCTCAGAAAGAAGCACTTAAAGACTTAGAAAAAATTATGTACCAAATGATGGTTTTATTCCTATTAAACCTGATGATCCTTATCTGGTGCAATTGAGGGAATTCTTCAATAATTGTGGAAAAAAAATTAAATCTGGTAACTATAAAATTCGTTCAGATGACATTAAAGGGGGTTTATGGGACATCACTTATGGAACTTGTGGATTAACTTTAGCATGTCCTATAATGATCTCATATGAATTATCCGAAAATCTAAAATAAGGATTATATTCTAATTTATTGGAGGGATTTTATGGGATTTATAAATAAATATAAACAGAAACAGCTGATTAAAAAGGGGAACAGATTTTATATGGATGGTAAATATGAGGCTGCATTAAAATTTTATAATAAAGCCCAAGATTTGGATCAAATGGATAATTTTAGCGTATGGTATAATAAAGGTCTGGCATTTTGTAGAATTAAGAAATATTTAGATGCCCTAGAATGTTATGATAATGCAATAAAATTAGATTCTAAAGATCCTAAAGTATGGAATAGTAAAGGGGCCACTTATGAGAAACTAGGGCAATATGATAAAGCCATTAAATGTTTTGATAAAGCAATAGAATTTGATTCAAATTTTGATTCTGCATGGAATTTTAAAGGATATACTCTTCAAAAGTTAGGCAAATATGATAGGGCACTTGAATCTTATGATAATGCATTAGAACTGAACCCTAATCATGAATACACTTGGAATAATAAAGGAAACCTTTATAAAAACCTTGATAATTATGATAAAGCAATTGATTGTTATAATAAGGCCATAGAATTAAACCCTAATTCTACTGATCCATTATTCAATAAAAGTATTGCTCTTGAATTACTGGATAGATATGAAGAAGCAATTGAATCTATCAATAGAGTTTTAGATATAAATTCTAATTATTTAGAAGCATGGTATGTGAAGGGGCTTATTTTAATGTGTCAAGAGAAATATCAGAAAGCCTTAGAATCTTTCAACAAAGCTTTAGAATTAGATCCTGAATTTGAACCTGCTTTAAAGGTAAAAAAGAGATTTTAGAAAAGAAAAAAGACTGAAATATTCTTCTTTTTTTCACTAAAATAATTTGCATTTATTTTCTCGGCAAATGAACTAACATTAATTTTCATTCTTTGATAGAATATGACCTTACCCTTCATACTATCATTTCGTAAATTTTTTTAGTCATAATTAATATGGGTTAGTTTTATTTTAAAAATTTCCACTCAGCCATATTCACTCTCTTTTTTAAGTTTTAATTTTTTTCTATATAATGGCTCTTCAAACTGTTTAGATAAATCAGAGCTTAATCTTTTCATTTTTCCTGAAAATCATCGGATTCTCTGCTATTACAATATTACTTGAAGCCAACTGCAAAAATTACTTTAATAATTTTGGATCCAGATACTAATATTCTTAAAAAGTCATGAATCTGATGATACCTATAAAAACAATAAGAATATCAATAAGAAAACAAGTCAAGATAATAGAATAAGGAGAATCACAAATGGAAAAAGGACTTTTAGAAGTATTATCCTCTTATCAAGGAATTAGATCAGAACTAATCCCTATTCTACAAGACATCCAATCAAATTTTGGTTATCTTCCTGAAGAAATAATAGAAGATGTGTCCAAGTTCACCAGAGTTCCTGTTAGCGAGATATATGGAGTGGCATCCTTCTATTCACAGTTCAGATTCACCCCTAAAGGCAATAATCACATCATGGTCTGCACTGGAACTGCATGCCACGTTAAAGGTGCAGATAAAATCGTGGAAGGAATAGAAAGACATTTAAACATAGAAGAAGGTGGTGTGACATCTGATAAGGAATACTCACTTGAATCTGTGGGTTGCCTCGGATGTTGCGCACTGGCTCCCTGTGCTACTGTAAATGATGATATAAAATCAAATATAACCATAAAAGATATTAAAAAAATCTTTCGGCAGAAGAAAAAATAAAAAATAAACTATCTTTATAATAACACTGCTGATGATTGATCATTCTATTATTAAATTAACATCCTATTTTTTTATTAAATTATTAATAACATGTTTTAATCATTCATTATTTGTTTTAGAATCTTTAAAATCCCTACACCAAATTTTAAAGAAGTTTCCATCAAAAAGTCAAGACACAAAACATAACTATCACCAAGACAAAAAACCAAATAAAATAGTTTAAATGGAGGGATGCATATGGGTAAAGTAAACCGAGATGAAATTCTAGACATCTTCAATGATTATAACAAGGATGAAATAACTATAGCCACCTTGGGAAGTCACACCTCCCTGCACATACTAAAAGGAGCTAAGGATGAAGGATTCCGTACAGCAGTTGTTTGTGAAAAAGGTCGTGAAGTACCCTATAAACGTTTCAAAGTGGCTGATGATTATATTATGGTGGATAAGTTCAAAGACATTGTTGATGGAGAAGTTCAGGAAAAATTAAGGGATATGAACAGCATCGTGATCCCCCATGGATCATTCGTGGCCTACGCTGGGCTGGATCGGGTTGAAAATGATTTCAACGTACCCATGTTCGGCAACCGAGACATACTGCGCTGGGAAGCTGAAAGGGACTTGGAAAGAAAATTGATGCTGGAAGCAGGCATCAGAATTCCACAAAAATATCAGAACCCATCAGATATTGACCGTACCGTTATGGTAAAATTCCCCGGAGCAAGGGGAGGTCGAGGATACTTTGTAGCCTCATCAACAGAAGAATATCATGAAAAAATTGATTCCATGCTCCAAAGAAACTGGATTGGAGAGGAAGATGTGAATCTGGCCCATATCGAAGAATATGTTTCTGGTTGTAACTACTGCATTCACTTTTTCTACTCTGCACTTAAAGATGAAGTCGAAGTTATGGGTATGGACAGCCGCTTCGAATCCAACATTGATGGACTGTGCAGAATTCCAGCCAAAGACCAATTAGACATTGGTATGGATCCTTCCTATGTAATAACCGGTAACCACCCAGTAGTTATGCGAGAATCCTTACTACCTCAAGTATTTGATATTGGGGACAACTTGGTGGAGGGTGCAAAGAAACTAGTACCTCCAGGTATGAACGGCCCATTCTGCTTACAGACCCTGGTTAACGATGATCTGGAAGTGATTGTCTTTGAAATGAGCGCCCGTATAGATGGAGGAACTAACACATTCATGCACTCATCTGCCTACAGTTACCTCCTCTTCGGAGAATTCATGAGTATGGGGCGCAGAATATCCTATGAAATTAAAAATGGGATTTCTGAAGACAAATTAGAGGATATTATAACTTGAAATTCTTTTAAAAACTGCATATCCTTTTTTTATCCTTTTTTTTATCCAGGACAAAACATTACGCAGCCCCAAATAGGATTCACCGGTACCAAAAAAAACTATAAAAAAGATTTATTGATTAATGAAAAGACTTATATAGGCCCTGCCTGAAAAAAAGGACACAGAAAGCTATAATATGATTAAATTTAACTAGCAATATTTATATACAATGAATTTTAAAGTAGCACATAGAAAGTTGAGCTATTTTTTATTTATATTTTTTTGAGGTGTATCTAATGAATGATAAAAATCGACTTGAAGGCACTACAACTGTTGGTTTAACTTGTAAAGATGGAGTTGTATTTGCTACCGAAAAAAGAGCCACAATGGGTAATTTAATCGCCCACAAAGTGGCCGATAAGATCTTCAAAATTGATGATCACATTGGAACCACCATTGCCGGTGCTGTCTCCGATGCTCAGAGCCTGATGAAATATATCAGTGCAGAAGTGGCACTTTTCAGACTCCGTAACGGTAAACAAATCAACGTTGAAGCCGCTGCCACCCTCACCTCCAATATATTACACTCATCCAGAGTTTACCCATTCTTTGTCCAGACTCTTCTGGGAGGAGTGGATGATAAAGGCCCAGCCCTTTACTCCCTGGATCCCACTGGAGGAGTTATCAAGGATCTGATGATTGCTACTGGTTCAGGGTCACCTATGGCATATGGTGTTCTTGAAGACCGTTACAGTGAAGATCTCTATGTTGAAGAAGGTGTAGATGTGGCCATACGAGCCATTAAATCGGCCATGGAAAGAGATGCATTTTCTGGAAACGGAGTCCTGGTTGCCACTATAACCAAGGAAGAAGGATTTAAAAAATTTTCCGACCAAGAAGTTAACAAAAAAATTAAAGAAATAAACTAGTTTTAATTTTTTTAAAATATTTAAAGAGCCCAGTTTTCGGGCTCAAACTATTTTCTATTTTTTTCGAAGTGATGTTATGGGTTCAGAGATTCAAGAAATCAAAAACACAATAGTACAAAGATTACCCGATCGAGTTCAAGTAGCAAAAGTGGAGTTTGAAGGACCAGAAGTGGTTATTTACACCAAAAATCCTGAAATAATTACCGAAAACGGTGATCTTATCAGGGATTTGGCCAAGGACATTAGAAAAAGGATCATTATACGTTCTCATCGTTCTGTGCTCACCGAACCTGAAGAGTCAATTAACCGCATCCACAGTATTGTCCCTGATGAGGCAAAGATCACCAATATTTCCTTCGATGATGTGACTTGTGAAGTCATAATCGAAGCAAGAAAACCAGGTCTTGTTATAGGTAAATACGGATCTACATCCCGTGAAATTGTTAAACAAATTGGTTGGGCGCCTAAAATATTACGCACACCCCCTATTTCTTCTGAAATAATTCAAAGAATTAGAAGGACACTGAGAAAGAACAGTAAAGAGCGTAAAAAAATCCTTCAACAGTTAGGGAATCGTATTCATCGCCCAGTAACTACGGAAAATGAATGGGTCCGACTCACTGCCCTGGGAGGTTTTCGTGAAGTGGGAAGATCATCCCTCTTCATGCAGACATCAAATAGCAAAATTCTCCTGGATTGCGGGGTTAATGTTGCAGGAGCAGATGATAAAAGTTCTTATCCTTATTTAAATGTGCCAGAATTTGTTTTAGATGATCTTGATGCAGTTATAATATCGCACGCCCATCTGGATCATTCCGGATTTTTACCCTACCTCTACCATTATGGTTATGAGGGTCCTGTTTACTGTACCACACCCACCAGGGATCTTATGACCCTCTTACAACTGGATCATATTGACATTGCCCACCGGGAAGACAGTCCATTACCATTCAATGTTAAACACGTTAAAAAAAGTATTAAGCACACAATAACCCTGGACTATGGAGAAGTTACAGACATAGCCCCTGACATCCGTCTCACATTACACAACGCCGGTCACATTCTCGGTTCAGCCATAACCCATATGCACATTGGCGACGGACAACATAACTTCGTTTACACCGGAGATTTCAAATTCGAACGAAGCAGACTACTAGAACCTGCTGTATCGAAATTCCCACGTATCGAATCACTAGTCATGGAAAGCACTTACGGAGGGCATGAAGATGTGCAGCCAACCCGAAATGATGCAGAAAAAAATATTATTAAGACCATATATAAAACTTTAGAACGTAAAGGTAAGGTCTTAATTCCTGTTTTTGCAGTAGGAAGAGCCCAAGAAATGATGATTGTATTAGATGAATACATTCGACATGGAATAATTGATGAAGTACCGATTTATATTGACGGTATGATCTGGGAGGCTACTGCCATTCACACTGCCCGACCCGAATACCTTAGCAAAGATCTCAGAGATCAGATATTCCATATGGGCCGAAACCCCTTCATATCCGAAGTGTTCCACAAAGTAAACGGTGTTGAAGAACGAAAAGACATTGTAGAAGGCGATCCAGCCATCATACTCTCCACATCAGGTATGTTAACCGGTGGAAACTCAGTGGAATACTTTAAATGGTTATGTGAGGATGAAAAGAATTCACTGGTCTTTGTAGGATACCAGTCTGAAGGTTCACTGGGACGTAGACTACAAAAGGGTTGGAAAGAAATACCAATTAAAGAAGAAGGTAAAACCAACGTTTATAATGTTAAAATGGGAATTGAAACCATTGAAGGATTCAGTGGACACTCTGACCGTAAGCAACTTATGGATTACGTTCGTCGCATAAGCCCTAAACCAGAAAAAATACTTATCTGCCATGGAGATAACTATAAAACATTGGATCTTGCCAGCAGCATCTACAGGAGCTTTAAAATTGAGACAAAAACTCCTATGAATCTGGAAACTGCTAGAATACAGTAGTTTTCCATTCAACCTTTATTTTTATAAAATAATTTACGACAAGTTCAGGATGTTTTACGACATCTGAAACATACTTTTTTGGGCGAATTTTTTTCTTAACTTTTATTAGCCCCAATACCAAAGCATAGTATAGATAGTTAACTTTTTAATTATAGTTTTAAATCAGGTGATTTATTCATGGTAACCTATTCAGAATCAGGGGTAGACATCAGCTTGGAAGAGGTCACTGTCAAGGCCTTAACCCAAAAACTAAAAGAAACTCTTAAGTTTCAAGACGTTATAACCGAAACTGGTCATTTTGCTGCCCTGGTCCGTCTGGGAAACCAGGGTTTGGCCATGAGCACTGACGGAGTGGGCAGTAAAATCCTGGTGGCAGAGATGATGGAAAAATATGACACAGTAGGTATTGACTGTGTAGCCATGGTAGTTAACGACTTAATCTGTGTGGGGGCCCGTCCACTGGCCATGGTCGACTACTTGGCAGTGGAAAAACCCGACCCAGAAGCAGCAGTCCAAATCGCCAGCGGCCTTGCTGAAGGATGTCGCCAAGCAAACACAGCTATGATCGGAGGAGAAACTGCTTCACTACCTGAAATCGTCAGGAACTTTGACTTAGCAGCCACAGGAATAGGCCTGGTAGATCTGGATAGAATAGTCAGTGGAGCTAATATCCAGGATGGTGACGTTATAATTGGAATTGAAAGTAGCGGTATCCATAGTAATGGGTTGAGCCTTGCACGCCGAGTTTTCTTCCAGGAAGCTGGTCTTGATGTTGAAGATTTTCTACCAACAGACAAAAAAGTTACTGTGGGAGAAGCACTTCTGGAACCCACACGCATTTATGTTCAGGCTGTTATGGAAGTACTGGATAATGTAGAAGTTCATGGTCTGGCACATATAACTGGGGGAGGTTTCACCAACCTCAAACGACTTAAAAAAGGGATGAGTTATCATATTGATAGTTTACCAGCACTGCCCTCAATTTTTGATTTCATATCATCTCAGGGAGTGGAAATTGAAGAAATGTACAGGGTTTTCAACATGGGGGTTGGATTTGCAGTTATACTATCCTCAGAATATTATCATGAGGCTTTAAAGATTATTGAAAAATATTATCCCTGCCAAGTTATTGGAAAAGTTGTGGAAGACTCTCAGGAGAATGTTGCACTAAAGACATTCCAGGGGAATTGGATAGAACTTTAATAAAAAATGAATTCTCTGAATAAAAATGTTAATTTTAGGTGATTTAAAAAAAATAACATCATTTAAAAAGGTTTAATT
Source organism: Methanobacterium sp. UBA353 (assembly GCA_002496805.1). Lineage (GTDB taxonomy): Archaea > Methanobacteriota > Methanobacteria > Methanobacteriales > Methanobacteriaceae > Methanobacterium. The sequence goes on from DALO01000023.1 coordinate 7,574, forward strand.
ATTATCATTGCATTAGGAAGGTGAAAACATGAAAATAACTCCAGAACAGGAATTATCATTGATCATAGAATTGTTAACCAACTTAGACGTGCCTAATAAAGAAGCTTCGATAGTAGCTGAAGTAACATTAGACGCTGATTTAAAGGGTTTTTCTTCTCATGGGATAGGAAGGTTGCCCCAGTACGTTAAAGGGTTGGAAGTGGGCACGATAAAGCCCAACTCCGAAATAATTGTGGAAAAAGAGAATTTGGTAACCGCCCTTATAAATGGTAATCATGGATTTGGACACGTTGTAACCTACAATGCAATGGAAATGGCCATTAAAAAAGCTAAAGAAACTGGGATAAGTATGGTTGGTGTTCATGATTCTAACCATTTTGGTATCGCTGGATACTACACTGACATGGCCATAATGGAGGATCTTATCGGAGTTGTTATTGCCAACACTGAACCAGCTGTTGCACCAATCGGCGGGAAAGAACCAATCCTTGGAACGAACCCATTAGCTATTGGTATACCATCCCAAAGCCATTATGTTTCAGTGGATATGGCCACGTCTGCATCAGCTCGTGGGAAACTTTTAGAAGCAAAAAGAATGGGTGAATTAATACCAGAAAATGTGGCTCTGGATGCCGAAGGAAAACCAACCATTGATCCATGTGCAGCTCTTAAAGGATCTATTTTGCCTTTTGGAGCCCATAAAGGATATGCTCTAGCATTCATGATTGAAATAATGGCCGGACCACTGGTCAATGCATCTTATGGTAAATCTGTGACTGGAACTGCCAACCCTGAAGTCAGATGCACCAAAGGAGACCTTATCACCGCTATAGATCCATCACAGTTTGTGGATGTGACCGATTTCAAAAACGATGTTGATCAATTCATAGAAGAAGTTAAATCAACACCTAACGTGTTCATACCAGGAGATATGGAAGTTAAAAATGTGAAAAAACATCAAAAAGAAGGAATTCCCCTTGATGATAATCTGGTTAAACAATTAAAGGAAATAACCACTAAATTGGGTATGGATATTACTGATATGCTCGGTTAATAAATCATTGTTAATTCAAATCAGGAACAGGGATTCTTATGGCCCAGTGCAAAATCACAGTTTTGAAAACCACCCTTCAAAAAGAAATTGCTGAAGAGTTCTGCCAAAGTGAAGTCAGTGTTTTGCCCTTTATTAGAAGAAGGGCAGATGTTTATCACTAATGGAGATATACCAGATGGATTCTGTGATTGGGCTTGGAACGACTTGTTGAAATTCGCGTACATCCTATTAGCTGGTGGCAATTTTTCAGAGGATATTTTCCAAGGATGGATGAAGGATGATAAAACCATGATTGCCTGTTGCACTGATGGTATCCGTCCTGTGGTTTTTAAACTGGAAAAGTTAGAAGACAAAATAGAAAATAAATAAAAAGGTTAGGAGAACCAGTTCATGGATAGCAGTCAAGCAGTTTTCGAAGGATTGATGAAAGCAGGGATCGACTTTGCAGTCAGTGTTCCCTGTGTGAATCTGGCAAAACTAATGGATATGATTGACTGCAACCAAGAAATTACCCATATTCCAGTAACACGGGAAGAAGAAGGATTTGGTATTGCCGCCGGAGCTTATATGGGTGGGAAAAAACCAGCCATACTCATGCAGAACTCAGGACTGGGAAACTCTATAAATGTGTTAGCATCACTTTACAAACTCTACAAATTTCCCATACTTATGATTATCAGCCACAGAGGTACTGAAGGGGAGTTCATGAGCGCTCAAGTACCCATGGGTGAAGCCACCCCTGGATTATTAGACACCCTTGAAATTCCATACCTCAACCCCAAAACACCTGAAGATGCCCTTAAACTTATACCGGAATCATGGTTGTTGGCAGAAATGGGTGGATCACCACTGGGAATATTACTAGATATTGGTTTCTGGTAAACTGAGAATATTA
>DALO01000023.1:9729-17329 GCA_002496805.1 Methanobacterium sp. UBA353
TATTACTAGATATTAGTTTCTGGTGAACTAAAAATCAGGTGAGAATCAAAAATGGAAAGAATAAAAGCCCTTAAACAGATTACAAAACAGTTGAAGGATGAATTGGTGATCTGTAACATTGGATTCCCATCCCGCGAGTTGTATCATGTTAAAGATTCTTTTAAGCATTTTTACATGTTAGGGTCCATGGGAATGGCATCATCCATCGGTTTTGGACTGGCCATGGCTCAAGAACAGAAAGTGATTGTCTTTGATGGTGATGGAAGTCTTATGATGAACTTAGGCAGTTTGATCACCATATGCAACCAAAATCCAAGCAATCTTGTCCTGGTGGTTTTGGATAATGAGTGTTATGGCAGTACAGGAAATCAATGCACATACGCATCTGTCACTGACCTTAAAAAGGTTGCAGAAGGTGTTGGATTCCAGAATACATTCATCTATACTGAATCTGTGGATAAAATTGATTTTACACCCGTTTTAAAAAGTCAAGGTCCGGTTTTTGTCCATGTGAAGGTTAAACCAGGCAATGCAAATGTTCCTGTAATTCCTATGGAACCTGAGGAGATTAAGGAACGATTTATGAATGAACTAAAAAAATAAACAAATGAGATTCATCCATCTTTGTGTTCTAAAACTTTTTTCCAATGGAAAAGGCCTTACCTAAAAATTTTCCAACACCATAATAGGATAAATTATCTGTACTGTAGATTAATGGATTAATTTTTCCTATGAGGGGTTCATCACCATCAAGTAAGGATTCTTCAAGTTTTATATCCTTTATTTCGCCGATAAATTGAGTGTGCAATCCTATTTTCACATTATTGATTAATTTACACTCCAAGACAAATGGAAACTCATCTATGTAGGGTGCGTCCACTATTTCGCTTTTAACTGGAGTCAGTCCAGTAGCTTGGAACTTATCTACATCCCTTCCAGATGCTATTCCAAAATAATCAGCTTCCTTTACATATTCTTCCGATGGAATACTGATTGTAAATGCGTTAGTATCCAATATGTTCTGATAACTATAAGTTGCCTCTCTTAAAGAAACAGCAACACACGGTGGAACAGAACAACATATTCCTCCCCATGCTGCGGTCATAACATTAGGTTTTCTGTCTTTATCATAAGTGCCCACCACAAAAACTGGTGCAGGATGTACTATAGTTTTTGCTCCAATGGATTTTTTCATGTTTTTTTCCTCCTGAATCTATGAATGAATTATGTGACACCATTACACTTCACCAGTGCTCATAATGCACCAGTGCATCTAATCCTTTACGACTTTTTGTCCTGGGTTCATCAGCAGGATACCCCAAAGGAGTGAAAATCAGTGGCTCCACATTTTCTGGTATTTTAAGAATTTTTTTAGCAGCTTCAGCATCAAATGCAGCTATCCAACAAGTTCCGAGGCCTAATTCGGTGGCTGCAAGTATTAAATAGTCCATTGCAATGGTGGTATCTACATCCACATAATTCCTACCATCACGACGAGTCCATGACTCAGAACGCACAGCACAAGCACATATAACTAGGGGTGCTTGTGAAAACCAGTCGGCATGGTAAATACGCTTCAGTTCTTCTGTTCTCCCACTAGTCTTTATGACAATCAGACGAAATGGCTGTTTATTAACAGATGTTGGTGCTAAACATGCTGCATTTAACACTTTTTTCAGTTTTTCATCTTCAACAGGTTTCGACTGGTAGCTTCGGACACTGTATCTTTTTTCAATCAAGTCATGAAAATTCATAATTATCCCCCATCTGAATTAATTAGATTTTTAAACTGATTATGTTTTCCAAGTTTTTTACATTTTGTCCTGTTTTTTCCTATCCTCTGACTTAATCTTCAAATTAAGGTGGACCTTTGAAATTTTATGTACAAACCCCTTATTTCAGATTAACACTAAAAAAATAACAGACTCTTCAGCTACCGTGAAATTTATTTAGAAAATGAAAAAACAATTTTTTTTTGGGAATTATTTTTTAATTCCCCATTTTGTGGGCAACTTCTTTTAGTTTTTCCCTGATGGGTATGTGTTGTGAACATAATTCTTCGCAAAGTCCACACTCCAAACAATTTCCTGCCATTTCCGTTTCTTTTAACATGAAGTGGTACTGATTTCTTACTTCAGAATGATCCTCCAACATTTCTGCTTGGTTCAAATAACTGAAACATCGGGGGATATTTATTCCACTAATACATGGCATGCAGTAACCACAAGCACTGCATTCCACTGCAATTTTTGTGTGGAAAACTTTTTTCACCTTTTCCATTATTTCATTCTCTTCTATGGTCATTGAATTTGGTGTAGCATCTTTAGCTGTGTTTAAATTCTCCTGCAAATGTTTCATGGTGTTCATACCACTTAGAACCACACTGATTTCTGGATTGTTCCAAAGGTAACGTAAAGCCCACTCTGCAGGTTTTCTCTGGATTGGAGATTCATCCCATATTTTTTGAACTTCTGGAGGGACATTATTTGCCAGAACACCACCTTTTAAGGGTTCCATGATGGCTACTCCGAGGTTTTTTTCAGCTGCGTATTGTAAACCTTCTTTACCTGCTTGGATATTTTCATCAAGGTAGTTGTATTGTACCAGGCACATATCCCAGTTATATGAATCTACCACTTCTTTAATGAACTCTGTTTCATCATGAGATGAGAATCCTGTATATTTGATTCTCCCATCAGCTACTGCATCATCTAAGAATTCAAAAACACCAATATCCTCCATATGGAACCATTGCTTCTCTTTTAAAGAGTGTAGAAGATAAAAATCTATGTAATCTGTTTGCAGACGTTTAAGTTGTTGTGTAAGGTAATTATCCATATCTTCGTCATTTTCCAGTAGCCAAGTAGGTAGTTTGGTGGCGAGATATATCTTTTCACGCCTGCTGCTTTCAGCAAGATACTCTCCAAGAAAGACTTCACTGTTTCCTCCGCAAGATGTGCTGGTACCATGGTAAGGATATGCAGTGTCCAGATAGTTTATTCCCTGATTTAAAGCAAAATCCAGTAGATTGGAAGCTTTTTCAACGTCTATTTGAACATTATTACCCTTTGTTGGTAGACGCATACATCCGAAACCTAGTATGGAAACTTTTTCCTTAGTTTTGCCCATTTCACGGTACAACATGATAATCTCAGTGATAATTTTTGTTATGAACAAAATGTCCTTTTTAAAAAGGGGGGATTGAAAAATATAATACAAATGATTTAAATGAAATTATAGTAAATTGGAAATTTGAAATACATCATTATCTTCTTCTTTTTTCAAATTCACTGTAAAGATCATTGAGATCAATACCTTTATAGACCAAAAGAAGGAGTGTGTGAAATATCAGATCACAAGACTCAGAAACCAAGTTTTCATTATTTTTAGATGCAATAATGACTTCAACAGCTTCTTCACCAATTTTTTCTAGGATCTTATCCTCCGCATTTTTTTCACTGTCTCGCATCAAATTGGAAGTATATGACTCAATAGGAACATCCCTTCTTTTCTCTAAAACTTGATAAACATCGCGAATAATCCTATCACTCATTTTTTTAGCTCCTTTCGGTCATCTTTTCTTAGAGGGCCGGTTATGGCTATAAGAGGGTGTTGTGCATCATCAATGATCTCAATATCTTCAAAGGAAAAAACACCTTCTTTATCAGCTGTTTTCTCCATTCCCAGCTTAATATCCTGATCCAAAGTTATTACGTAGGAATCAATTTGATCATAACCTAATTTACGGGCAGCAACTGTTCGGTGATGGCCATCAACCAATATAAAACGAGTCCCTGTTTTTACCACTATAGTTGGCTCTGCCAATCCTCTTTCAAGTTCGTATGTACGTCCCTGGAGTTCATCAGCATAGACCTTGTTCTGAGTAGGTCTGAGCCTACCAATGGGCACTTTCTCGTGAACCAACTTGGTTTTGATGTCATAAAGCTGTTCCAATGTTTTTTTAAAATAACGAACTTTCATAGGAGTGGATCTTTCTATATGAGATCGTACAATGTCCGTATTAGTTATAATTCCCACAAGATGTCCTTTTTCATCTATCACTGGCAAGCGAGAGATACCCATACGGAACATTACCCTGGAAGCATCATTGAGAGACATGGAATGGGCTGCTACCACCACATCAGTGGACATGATATCCTTTACCAAATGCACCCATGGTTTGAGTAAAAGGTCAAATGCAGTGACCATACCAATAACTTCACCATCTGTTTTGACTGGAAACCCATCGTGACCAGTATGTTTCATGAGCTGAATAACTTCTGCGTTGGGAGTCTCAGGAGTGACAGTTATAACATCCCGGGTCATGTAATCTTTAACTAGAGTGGAATTAGTCATCCAAATCTCCTCTTTTTATGTTTTTTTCCCATACCAAATTGTCTTCACATTCTATTTTAACAATACGGTGATAAGGAATCATTGATCCGTCAATCATTATCATGAATCCTCCTTTTAGACCTTGAATATCAGCAGCTGGGATGGTTTTGAGGTTTCCTCTAATCCCACGGTGAGAGTAAGTAACTTTACAACCCCCAATATCCTTCTGTGGATGCCATATCAACATGTCCAGCACTCTTTTAGCCATAAAGTTTTTGACCTTCTGGAAATGCACAGATCTTTTTTTCAAATTTTTTGGTTTTTTAGTTCTTCCACAACCATTTGATTGGTCAAAGCAGGATCAGCCTTCCCTCTAGTTATGCGCATCACTTGCCCAACTAAGAAATTTAAAGCTTTGGATTTACCCTCAAAATAGTCAGAAACCGCGCTGGGATTCTCTTCTATTGCTTGTTTCACTGCAGACAGCACAGTGTCATCTTCAACCACTCCAACTAATCCCATCTCCTCTGCAATTTCACTGGGCATCTTGGAATTATTGGGGAGTTGCTCAATGATCCTCTGCCCAGCCTTGGTGGTGATTTTCTTATCTTGTAACATCGTGAGTAAATTCACCAGTTGGTCTGTGCTTATGGTACTTTCCTTAAATGTTAGTTTGTTGTAATATAAGACTCGTTTCAACTCGTCTCTCATCCAGAGTGCTGCAAATTCCGGATCCAATTGGTGGGCAACTTCTTCAAATGCATCAGCCAGTTCTAGTTCAGAAGTTAAAACTTGAGCATGCTCTTTTTTAATACCATATTCTTTCACAAAGCGTTCTGTTTTGATATGAGCTGGTTCTGGCATTTGTTCTAGGAAAATTTCAACTTTATCGGCTTCAATAATCATTGGTGGCAGATCAGGATCAGGTATATGACGGTAATCATCTGTATCCTCTTTAAGCCGCATAGGGACTGTTATCATCTGAGATTCAAGGAAAGCACGTGTTTCCTGTTTGATTTCAATACCTCTTTTTATTAGATTTTTTTGGCGCACCATTTCGAACTGTAAAGCCTTGTATGCTCCTTTAATCGAATTTACATTCTTGATTTCAGCTCTTTTACCTCCTTCCAAGGAGATGTTTACATCAGCACGCATGGTACCTTCCCCCCGGGCACTCCCACTGTACTCTAAAACCCTTATAAGTTCTCTTAAGAATTTACGAGCCTCTTCAGGAGATTTCATGTCCGGTTCAGTTACTATCTCTATTAACGGTATTCCTGATCGGTTGTAGTCGACAATTCCCATGTCTGGTTTGTATTGACCAGGATCTTCTTCTATGTGAACTTCTCTTATGCGAACTCCATTTAGATCTCCCTCAAATCCTATGGGAATTGATGTCCTCTGGAATCCTGAGGGAAGATCAGGATAATCATAGTGTTTACGCATGAAGTAGGTTTCTTCTGGATTTATCTTGCAACCTAGCATAAGAGCAATCATCAACGCACCATCCAGAGCTTTCTGGTTGGGGGGGTATGGTTTGGCTCCAGGCTGATTCATACATACGTAACATATGTTAGTGTTGGGATTTGCCTCCTGGTAGTTAGTGTGACATGTGCAAAACAATTTTGATTCTGTTTCGAGTTGAACATGGATTTCCAATCCGCACTTCATCTTAATGACTATTCCTCCTAAAATAACGAGTTAAATTTAAAGCTTGTACTCTGTTTTATTATTAAGACAACTATTGATATATCTTTTTAGGAAGGGTTCCAGTACACTTTTAGGACTTTCACCTTCCAGACAATTCAAATCAGTGAAGGTTCCTTTTAATTCTCTACCAGCCCATAAAACCTCTTCTTCAACTCTTTTACCGTACCGAGTGCCAAACATTTTAAATAATGGAAATTTTGTAATGCCATTAGCCCCTGCAAGTAGTAGTGGACCGATATTTGCCAAGTTGTCAACCCATGTTCCAGTTATTATCTCCAATTGTGGGAATTGTAGCCTAGTGGCGGCTACAGATCCTGCATAGTACAATGAGGCTGGTTGGGGATAGTTAGCAAATGATGTGTCTGGATGTGGGTTTAGGGAGTAAAATATGACCCGATCGATTTCTAAATATTCAATCATCTTAAAAAGGTATTTAAGATCTTCAGGTTTCTCCCCTAATCCCAATATAATAGTAATTGCCTTTTTTAATCCTATTTCCCCTGCTTCTGAAATCATAGCAGTGATGTCTTCTAGAGGTTTACTGGGACATATCTTGTTATGAAGCTGTGGATTGGCAACCTCCACTGCCCCAGTCACGCCCACAATTTCTTCTCCATATGCATCCAATTGATTAGTTATCCCTACGTTTAGCCATACTGGTTTTCCAGTTATTTGATAGATGTCCTGAGCAATTTTTCTTATTTCTTCTGTGGAAAATGCACCGTATCCTCCAGATAAAAATTCAATATTCCATCCCATCCTTTTTACCATTTCAGCCTCTGCAAGAATGGATTCTACCTTACGACGGGCTTTTTGAGGATCTCTTATGAGGGGTTTTTGAGAGGACATGTAACAGAAAGAACAATCCCCCTTATCGCACCACCACGAGAGGAATATTGCCCTTTCCAGCGAAACTACGTTACCATGTTTTTTAAGAGTAACCTGATTTGATTTTTGGAGGAGATCCAGAATCTTCATATCTTCTAATTTTTGGATATAAGTCATTTTATTTATCCTGATTAATTATACAATTTTTTTTTTAACAAATATGAAATTGTACCTTTACATTATAAGATTTTCTTTGATATTAATCCATCCTAAAAAAAATGGATGTTATCTATCGATGCGCAAATCTTTTTTAATTTAGCATATGAAGGTTATTTAGAGAATTAACGCCTATACGTGATTGTTTTCAATAACCCACAACCTTTATATAGGATTAATGTAAATGTTAAACTACGCTTAGTATGCTATATTCTATTAACTTGCCAACCCTGTTAGGGTTTTGCACAGTTGACAAGCTTACTTCAGATAGCCGCCGTAGCTCAGTAGGTAGAGCGTTCGGCTGTTAACCGATTGGTCACAGGTTCGAGCCCTGTCGGCGGCGCTTAAGGGCCCATAGCTTAGCCAGGTAGAGCGCCCGGCTCATAACCGGGCGGCCATGGGTTCGAACCCCATTGGGCCCATTTACTTAAACCCAAAATCTAATAAATCCTTAAATTGAAACATTAAATTCATTAATTTCATGCTCCGGTAGTGTAGTCCGGCCAATCAT
>DALO01000025.1 GCA_002496805.1 Methanobacterium sp. UBA353
AAATAAAAATTAGATATTAACACTATAAAAAAATTGATATAAATCGTGAATTTTTAAAAAATAGAGTTATATGCCAAAATAACCAACAATAACGTTATTAAGGTTGAAATTTAATGTTTTATCTGTTTTCTTTTAGTTTCCGTATAGCTTCATCAAACAATATTATTGATTTTTCAAGTACCAGATGAACGGAATAATTGCATAAGTGGCGGAGATTAATGATATTTTTGGCTTTACCATTTGATTCTACCAGCACCAGTGGATAACTGCGACACACTTGTGGTCTTGAATTGTACATGCTGCACCGATTGGTTTCAGGGTCAATGAATTTGCAGGGCTGAATATCTTTGAGTTCATAATGTTCCGGATATAATTTGTTGCGAATAATCTCCTTTTCCAAGCCCGGGTTAAAATTCAGGAGAATGTTCACCTCATCCCGATGTATGAAAATAGATTCCGATTCCCTACAGCATCTCCCACATATGTTACACCATTCTTGATGTTCTTTGGCAAGTTCATAGTTTGAAGGGCCACCTATTGCATCTAAGCCAAGAATGTCTGCTAGTTCTATAATTTCCTTAAGATCCCGCTTATTAACCCCTAATTTTTTATATTTTTTCACAGATCTTTTCTTTTTCAACCTCTGAAAAACAGTTTTCTCCAGAAGTTCAACCTCTTCTAGAGAATTTTCACCTTCTTCTCTATCCAATGCCTTTTCTCGGAGCTCATTAAATAGTTCACTGTCAATTAGAAGATCTCTTAACATGATTACACTCACTTCATGGATTATAGATGTATTTATTCACTTCATCCGACCTATCTTAAAAAAATTATTCATTTAATTAATTCAAGGCTTGAAATAACATTATCAAATTCTTCATCAGCACCAATATTATCCAGGGCTTCTAACACCAGAGATAACTCGGCATGAGTCTCAGGATACCGTGGAACAGCAGAACAACTGCTGTCTGGAATTATGGAAATTTCGTAAGTTCCAATCTTTTTGGCAAGTTTTTCAATTTCCACTTTATCCAAACCAATTAATGGACTCAAAACCGGCATTGAAGTGGAATAATGGGTTGCTAAAATGTTGGGCAGTGTTTGTGATGCTACTTGCCCTAAACTATTACCATCTACAATTGCTAGTGCTTTTTCACTTTTTGCTAACCTTTCAGCTATCTGGTACATTCCACTTTTGCATAGGACACAAGTCATCCGATTCGGGGCTTCATCTATACATTTATTCAGGAAATCACCAAAATTCACTTGATAAAGTTTTAATTTCGTGCCTGCAGAATACTCTTTAAGTTTTTGGTATATTTTCAGGATTTTCTCATTAGATCCAGATGTGTAAGGATAGGTATTAAAATTAAGAAGCGTGACATTACAACCTCTTTTCATCATTAAAAAAGTGGCTACAGGGGAATCAATACCACTGGAAATCAAAGATATAACCCTACCTTGCGTTCCAACAGGTAATCCTCCCAGTCCCTGAATTTTCTGGTGGAATAGGTAAGTTTCATCTCCTCTCACTTCCACGAATAATTCAAAATCCGGGTCAGAAAGGTCAACTTTCGACCCAGTAATGCCATACACAACCGAACCACAATATGCTGCCATTTCCTGACTAGTGAAGTCATGTTCACCCACCCTTCTACATCTAATGGCAAATGAATCATCTGAAGAAAAAACACCATTATCAACCAACTCTCCAATGTACGATTGGATCAATGTTTTAATCAAATCACAATCAGTCCGAGTCACTGACGCAGGGCTATATGATACAATACCCACAATTTTTTGCAGAGCTTTAAGTGTTTTTCTCAAGTTACTGGGATAAATGAAAATTCTACCCTGATTTAACTTCACAGGATCATCAATAACTGTTTTAATATTATCAATTAGCTTACGCTCAAATTTTCCCCTGATTTTCGGGCTTTTAGTCCCAATTTCCCCGTACCGAACGATTATAAGTTCACCTTGCATATTGATTGCTCCAACAAAATAAGAAAAATCTGGGTATACAAAATATAAATTAATGAATTAAAAAAAAACCAAAAATAATTTAAAGAAATTATTTCCTTGCTTTGGCCACTTTCCTGGCTATGACCAGTTCTCCGATGGCGATTAAACCCACGAAGAATTTTTCTAATCCTCCGGTAGCCCAGATTGCTTCACCAAATGTGGCATCTTTTATTCGTTTTTCATAGTCCTGGGCAGTGACTCGTTTACCAGTGCGTCTTTGGGTAACAATTGCTGATGCTTCCATTAGTTCATCCCAGCTTACTCCTTTAAGTTCGTCTTCCATGGCCTTGAAGATCTTGGTGACATTAATTTCATACAAACTGGAAAGTGTTTTAACAATATCCGTTGTACGCACCACACCAACTACTACTTCATCATCATCCAATACAGGTATGCTGAGAACTCGGTGTTGGGATGCTTCCAGCACAGCTAACCTGGCCGGATCATTATGATGCACATGTACAATATCCTCCTTAGCATGCATCAATTCTCCAGCATTTTTTTTACCTTCTCTGAATCCTCTGGCTAAATCCAGGGAGGTAATCCATCCGACGAGTTTTTTATCACCATCCACTACCGGTGTGGTGAATTTACGTTTTTCCTCCATTAGAATGGAGATTTCTGCCAAGTCCTGGTCAGGGGATACAACTATAAAATTTTTGTCCATAATTTCCTTTACTAACACCTACATCATCTCCAGTTTTAGAGCTCCTACCGGGCATTTTCTAGAACAAACTTCGCATAAAATACATTTTTCCGGGTCCAATACCACTTCGTCCTCTTCCAGTTTAATGGCATCTACCGGGCAGTTTTCCTCACAGACCTGGCACTGTACACAGGTGTCCTGATCTACCAGGAGTTCCTTAGTCTTAATCACAGGCCCTAATTCTCTAATTAATTCAATGGAACCTTCAGGGCAGACATTAACACAAGCCCCACATCCAATACAAGCTTCTTTATCAATTTGAGCTATCCCTCCCTCTGGAACATTTATCGCTCCGGTAGGGCAGAATTTAACGCAAGTTGCACATGAAGCACATTTTTCAGGGTTCACATTGATTTCTTGCATTTGTAATTTACGATGAGGCACCTTGATATCTTTAAGATGATATTTCACTTCATCATCGTTCACATGGGCGGTGCTTTCAATGACATGAATACAGTTAACTGGGCATGTTTGGGCACATATCTCGCATTTAACACAATTATCCAGTATTCTGGCGGGTTTTGTAGATTTAGAGTCTTCAATGGCATTTACGGGACATTCTTCCACACATAAGTTGCAACGTACACATTCTGGTGCTATGGTGATAATTTTATCATCCATAATACAATTTTCAATTTTCCCACTAAATTTTTCTTGACTTTCTTCTAAGTCACGAGATTTAAGGGCAACCTCCCCTTCAAACACGTCTTTCTTTTTTTTGAATGTTACATCCATGTTAACACCATTAATTTCCTGCCCAGATCTAAGTAATTTGTGTGGCTTTTTGTTTATATCTTAAGCATCTTTTATCTTTTTTTAAAGTTTCCCAAATAAAGATTTGATATTTATAATATTAATTATTGTATCTTATCTAACATCTGTTAATTCATCAATATCTATTATTTTATCTAATCTTATCAACTGCTGATTTTAAAGGAAGACCCGTGGTAGCACCTAATTCCTGCACACAACATGATGCAACGAAGTTCCCGATCATAGCTGATTCTTTGATATTTTTTCCTTCAAGAATTCCGTAAATAAATCCAGAGTTGAATGCATCCCCAGCTCCGGTTGTATCGTGGCAATCTACTTTATAAGCATCAAGAAGGTGTGTTTTAGACCCATCTGTCACTAAACAACCTTTCTTTCCCTGTTTCATGACTAACATTTTAATTCCATAGTTTAAGATCGTGTTGATCTTTACGTCCAAGTCTTTTAGTGGAGATAATAAAATATCCAACTCCATCTGGTTAATTAGCAAAATATCGGTTTTGTAAAGTATTTTTTCCAGGGATTTAATGCCTTTAGTTACATATATCATCCCTGGATCCAAGCTAACCATAACCTGGTCCGGAATATTTTCCAGTAACGATTCTTGTGCTTTAATAGATTCTCCTACAAATGATGTGAGATGTAGTAATTTGGTATTTAAGGCATATTCCAAGTTTATTTCACGGATATCGATTTTGTCGTTGACCCCCGGATCAACATATAGTGCCCTATGGCCTTTTCGGTCAACATAGCCGTGAACTGTACCACTCCTTCCCTCGCCGCTTTTTATTATTCCGTCAGTGTTCACATCTTCGTTACTGAGATTATTGCGAAGTGTTTTTCCTTCCATATCACTACCAATTTTCCCTATCACGCCGGTATCAAGTCCTAATCGGGACAGGCCTATGATTGTGTTGGCAGCAGAACCCCCACAACTTTCTGTTAAGTTTTCAATATATCCTTCTTCATCTTTACAGGCAATCTGATTCACTTGGAATAGTCTGTCCAGGTTCAACGCTCCAAAACCAATAACATCCAAGGTCATGGGAACAACTCTTTTAGATGGATTTTATGATCTCCTAACTTTCCACCATAATTTCCAGCCGAAATTCCTAGAACATTTTCATTTTCCAACATTACTTCAATCCCTACCTTCATGGCTTTTTTAAGACTTTCCAGATCAAGTCCATTAATAACTATTTCAGGTATGTACTCCACGCCTTTGGGAACTCTGGATTCTTTACCAAGTAAATTCTGAAGTGTGGGACAGTAAGGGTGGTTGGTTGTGGGGCCAATCCATGGATAATTGGTTTCAGGTTTGGAAGCTGCGGAACAAATGTCAAAAGGAGTAATAACTCCTTCAACAGATTCAATAGCTTTCAATGCTGCTCTACCGCATTCTAACACGGATTTTTTGTTGTTGCAATAGTACCAGAAGTTTGCACCCATAATACCTTTCATGTAGCCCAGTTCTCTTTCGATGAGGAAATCAGGTATGGCAATTGGCACCACAATCATATGTCTCCCATATAATTCTTCTTCCCATTCATATCCATCTCCACAGTGGCCAACATGTTTTAATGTTTTAATGTAACCTGTAGGATTGATTGATGCATCAAAAATGGATGTGAATGGTTTCACCAGTATATCTTGCCTTATGCGGTAGGAAAGTTCCTTTTCGAATTTTCCTGGATCATCCTTATCAAACCAAAAATGGATTATCGCCCCTTTACGGCTGTCAGGGGTCTGATTTTCATTTAACCAGCATTCTATACCTCCTTCCACTCGACCAATCACGGTTCCAGGGGTGGAAGTGGCATCATAAGCTGCTCTTTTTAGGGTTTCCTCATCATCAGCTGTGACAATGACCCTACAGCATATTCCATTAAAAGCCTCAGCATAGGTATCCTCAATTTTTTCGCAAGAGGGATTTGTTGTTATATCAACCATTTATCCTAGGCCTCCTATTGATTCTCCCCTTATTTGTTTACGGAATAAACTGCTGTCAATGATCAATTCTTCCAAGTTTTCGGATCTAACTAGTTCTATCCTGGTGTTCGTTTTATCTAGTTCCATTGCTAGTTCCTGTTTAATATCAAATCTTTCCAATGTTAGTTTGGGATTTTCTCCAAATAAACAGGCAAATTCCAGCACAGCTGCACTGTCATATCGATTGAACAGATCAGTAATTATGGAAGTTATAAGCGTATTATCAGATATTATAGCTATTGATGACTCTTTCAGTGCATATTCATTACCATTAAATGATATTGCTAGACCATGATTTTTTTTGGCGAATCGTAGGGGTTCAACATCGGTTATACTATCACCAACATACATCAAGTTTTGGGGTTTGAAATAATTTTTATTTATAATATCTTGAACTGCCTCTTTTTTTGCTTCTCCCCCAACTGGTTTAACCTCCTGATACAGGGAACCAATTTCCATCCTAGGAATTTCTTGCCAGAATATGCGTTCTAAGTTCTCAAATTCAGGGTCTTCCATGATTGATAAATGGAATTCTTTAAGTTTAATTTCATCTTCTTCATTTAAAGGGTGACTTTCCAGATCCAGACGTGTACAGTAACAGTGATCAAAAGGAAAATGAGTTAAATCACACAGAGCCCGGATATATGGTTCATAGCTAGTGCTGACAATGAAAGAGGGCATGGTTCTATTTACCTTGCCAAGAGTTTCCATGGCACCAGGTACCAGCAAAACATTTCTGGATGAAAATTCTTCCATACCCTTATTAGTAGCACCATATGCCTTTAAAAAAGGTAAAATTAGTTTTAAAGTATCACCAGCATTATATCCTGGTCTTTTTATTTCATCCACCAATATATCATCATACTTGCTAATGATCTGGAAAAATTTTTCACCATCATCTATAAAATGACCTGCCAGCTCAAAAGCATTGTCATTTATGGATATCGGCCCTTCACAGTCAGAAACAAAGAATTTATTAGCCAATTGACATCCTCCATTTGGACCATCGGATTGCTATTATTATAAAATGAATCTTCTATGTATCTTTAGGGCGGAGTTCAACTGCTCTGGTAGGGCATATTCTCTGACATTCTCCACAAAAGATACATTTATCGTGATCCACCCTGATTTCGTCATTTTCAAGGGTCATTGCATCTACTGGACATTTATTCACACACACCCCGCATCTTTGACAAGCCAAAGAATCAATAATCACTTCTCCTTTTGAAGGGCCAAGAATGTCCTTTCTTTCGAAGATAATACGACCGCCTTCCACATGGAAAGACTCTTCTTTTAGGGTGATGGCCTGGAAAGGACACGTTTCAACACACTGACCACAATAAACACAATCCTTTCCAATATGAATTGGTGAAGGCATTTCTAGTTCAATGCATTCTACTGGACATTCTTTCATGCAAGCTCCACAGCCAATACAAGTGTCTTCACTCACCATAATTTCTCGATGAGGTGAAGTAGCCTGAATGATTTCACAAACATCCCCAATATCAAGTTTATCACCCACAAGTGCTTTGATTTCTGTTTTAACCAGATCTGTAACGTCTTTGGTGAATTCTGGTTCTTCGTTACTGTAACTTACTTCACGAGTGATATCATTTAAAATAGAATTAATCTTGACACTTTCTTGAGATAACTTTTTACTTTCCTTCTCAAGGAGTTCCGAAACAATATCCAAAGTTTTTATATTATTATATCTTTCATAGGCTCTTTTACGTGATGAGTATCTGATTGCGGTTGAGGGGCAAGTGTTCATACATTCCTCACACCTTGCACAGTAAGAAGGATTTATGTACGGTAATTTACTCATTTTAGCCACATTAATTGCACCCTTAGATGGGCAGACTCTGGTGCAGGTCATACATCCAATGCATTTTTTATCGTTAACCACGATGGCCTTTCCTCCAACCACTGAACGAGGGAGAATTTCACCATACTTTATTGCTTCAGTTGGACAAACACGGGAACAATACCCGCAACGAATGCACTTATCTTCATCGATTTCACAATGAGCCTCTTCTTTACCAGATGAGATAAAATGAATGGCCCCAGTTCGACAAGCATCAACACATGCACCACACTGTCGACATAATTTGGTGTTAATGTTAGGAACATTCTCTGTCCGGGGTTTAGATAGGGTAGTTTTCATGCTAATAGCATCATACGGACAGGATTTCCTGCAAAGAACGCATCCAAAACATTTATCATCAATTTCTATATGATTATCAGGTAGGACCTCATGAACAGCATCTACTGGGCAAGCTTTAAGACACGGCCTCTCACTGCAAGAAGCACATTTTTCATGGTCAATCTCGTATTCAACTTCCACATCCCGAAGTGGTTTGTAGACTTTTTTAGTTTCTTTTAATTTTTCAGGGGTATCTGATGCAGTGGAAATTTTAATCAGCTCCTATAGGTAACTGAGATGGTTTAACTGTGACGTGAATAACGCCAGTGTCTAGAGACAATGGGTCTAAAAGGAATCTGGCAACGTAATAACCTGCCACACCAAATGGACAAGTCTGGTAACAAATACTGCAGCGGAGACATTTTTCAGCATCTCTTATAACCACATCTTCTTCTTCATTATAGGTTATGGCTCCGGATGGACATTCATTGACACATAATTGGCAACGATTACATTTCTCATCATCCCAAGTAACTATGCGTAGTTTCAGCCGGTCAGTTATTTTCTGGAATATATCTAGTATTATATCATCATCTGACAGTATAGATCTGGCACGGTCTACCAGATCACCTATATCAAAATCAAATCTATAAACCTCATCATCTAGTAAATGACTGATGTCATCTCTTTTAGCCTCTATACTTTCTTCAAGAGAGTTAACAATGATTTTAATGATATCTTTTTGTTCCTGAACATGGTCAATGTAGATTCCCTTTATTGCCCCTTTCACCGGGCAACTATCCAGACAATCTCCACAAGCAATACACTTGGATTGATCAATAACAATTTTATTGTCTTCCTCAACAATAGCACCTTCAACCTGACAAGCCTTAACACACTTTTTACAACGGATACAAAGATAATCATCAATAACAAACATCTTTTCGGTTGGTAAAATTGTGAAATCTTCACGGATAAGATGGTTTTCACCACAAGTAAGTGTTTTCGGATCAGTCGGGCAAACTTCTGCACAGAATCCGCAGCGAATACAACCGCGGTTATTTATTACAGGGTATGTTCGTCCTTCTTCCTCAGTATTATCCTCACTTCTAATAAGTTTTATAGCATGGGGGGCGGGACAAGCTGCAATACATGCACCACATGCAATACAATACTCTGGGAATACTTGGGGAAAATCACGGAAACGTTCCGGTGTTTCAACGATTTCAGCGTTGGTCTTAGCTATAGCGAAACTTTCAGCCCACGATTTTCGGGCAAATTCATAAAGATACCAGATTACTGATGACATAGGCATCAACTTTGTGTTAGGAAATATATTTTCTAATTTAATGATTCAATTTTGTCAATTTTTCAATTAGCGATTATTGGAGGTATTTAACTTTATGAAGTCCATCAAACTCCGTTTTTTCTCCTTTTTCATTAAGAATAATCACCCTTTCAGCACAAGCTACGCAGGGGTCAACACTGGCATAAGTAGCCACTGCATCAGCAACTGTTGCAACATCTTGTAACATGTACTTTCCACAAACATCGATGTTCATGATACTGGGCGTTCTAATGGAAATGTTTTGTATGAGGTTTCCGTTGGTCTCAGCCATGTAAGCAAGTTCTCCTCTTGGTGCTTCATTTCTCCAATCTGCATATCCGGCTGGGATTGTTATTTTTTTACGGACATCTCCTGAGGGTATGTTTTCTATAATCTGTTTGATAATTTTGATGGATTCTGTGATTTCGTCAAAACGGTTCATAGTTCGGGCGAAGTTGTCACCCTCTTTTCTCCAGATAACTTTCCAGTCAAATTCATCTTTATAGGTATGATGTTCCTCACGGACGTCGTGTTTAAGACCGGAACCTCTTCCAATTGGCCCAACAGCACGACCTTTAATGGCATCTTTCTTGCTCATTTTGCCAACATCTTTTGATCGGAGTGCTAAAAGTGGGCCTTCCTCGAACATCTCAACATATTTATCGTATTCTTTTTCTAAATTTGTAATTATTTGATATATGCTGTTAAGGTGTTTTTCTTCAGCGTCCATACGAACTCCACCCACAACATTCCAGCCCATATTCACCCGATTACCTGTTAATAACTCAATAGCATCCATTATGGGCTCTCGTAAGTGTAACATGTACATGAACAATGTTTCATGCTCAATAGCCTTAAAGTAAGTTGAATTAGCAATAAAGTGGCTCTGTATTCTGTCCAGTTCATTGGTTAGAGATCTTAAGTATTGTGCTCTTAATGGAACTCTTTCCCCTGCGATTTTTTCAAAGGTCTCTGCGAAGGTCTGGGTGTGAATATATGAACATATTCCACATACTCGCTCTGAGAGATATATGCCTTTCTGCCATGTTTTACCTTCTATTACTCTTTCTATACCGCGATGGACATATCCAAAATCAATTTCTGCATTTATAACTTTTTCACCCTGTGTTTTAAGCTTTAAACGTACAGGTTCCTTTAATCCAGGGTGTATAGGTCCTATTGGAAGTATCATGGTTTTTCCCTCCCTTTGGCTGCAATGGCATCTGGCCCTACTGCCAAGATTGCTGCCAGGATTTCTGCAGGTCGTGGAGGACAACCTGGTATTTCTGCATCCACTGGTATGAAGTCGGATACTGGAGCATAAACGCTCGATCCTTCTTGGTTGAATACATCTCCAGTCAGTGGACAGTTTCCGATGGCCACCACGACTTTGGGTTCAGGTGCCTTGGAATAGATTCTTTGCAAGTTTTCTTTCCATTGCTCACAAACTGCTCCAGTAATGAGTAACACATCAGCTTCACGTGGATTGTTATGCACGTATATTCCATATTGTTCTAAGTCGTATCGGGGTGATAAGAGGGCTACTACTTCAATATCGCAGCCATTACATCCTCCAGTGTTAATAAGGCATACATGAATTGAACTTTTCCTTACAACATCTTTAAGGGCATCTAACATTGCTTTACCTCTATTTATCTCATTAAATATTTCAGTAAATCTTTCTTACCATCTTCAATGGCTTCTTCATATGATTTACCTTGGGTTAAAACTTCATCTGCAAGTTTATTTTTTATTTTTTCAGTTTGTTCGTCAGTTAATATGTTCATTACATCAGAAAGCCAGCATAATTTTAAATCAGCATGTACTTTTTCTTTAATACAGTAATGTTGGGATGATTCATAACGAGCGTGAAGGGCCTCTAAACTGGCCATATCTAACCTCTTTATTAACATTTCTTTAAAATCTTCTTCAGTAATTCCAAATTCTTTAGAAAATGGTTCAATAATGTCCACTCTCCAACGATAACTATCGATGATGCGCATCTTCATTATTCGGAGCACTTTGTCTTGGTGGGAAAGGTTTTCATCATAATTTTTTCCCACATCCTCGTTACTCAAAGGATCACCGTCCTAATTATCCAGATCATACCCGCAATTATAATACCAATAAATGTTTCGTTTCTACCGTAACCGGGCCTCATTCCTAGAACCAGTGCTAATAGAAACACACCAATGGTTATAGTGATATATGGCGCAATGAAAGGGATTAATATACTATTAAGTACCATAAACCAGCCCACCACAGCTGATATGAGGGCTAATATGTCTACATTTCCTATAGCGTAGGGAGCCTTATATTTTTTATAACTCATTACTAATCCTAGGATGGATCCCAGTACAAAGGAAAGTATGTAAAGGAGATAAATTGTTTCACTCATTAAATCACCATTAAACCGGACGATAAAGGTAAATGAAAGATGCTATGAAAGCTAAAAGGGTCAAAATCATCACCCAGTTTTCGCCATTTTCTGATAAATGTATTGCTCTTTTTTTATAAAGGAAATAAGTAATTATCATCAATATTAAAACCGCCAGGGTTAGAGGTAAAACTACGATCCACTGTAATAAAACTGCCAAACCACTGGCTAGAACAGCTCCAAAGATTGCCAGAGTCATTAAGAACACTGTGTCCTTTTCTTCAATTTCCATTTTTATTATTCTCCTTATATTATAGTAGCAGAATTAAGGAACCTACTACTCCGATTAATGCTAAACTGGCTTGCATCATAATTGAATGATTTGGGTTTAGGATGGGTGTTGTGGCATTGATAAAAGCCACGACTGTTGACAAAATAACCATTCCTACCAAGTACATTAACGGATTCAAACCTCCAATAAAAACGGTTAAAAACACCCAGAGAAGCATGTACCATGCTATTGATTCAGAAATCATCAGATAACCCCTGAGTAATCCGAAATGTTCAGTTTCGTAACCTGAAATAATATCTTTACCTTTGGTAATAGCGAAAGGGGAATAAGGGGCTTTTGACAATATCAATACAAAAAACATGGCTGCTGCCAGTGGTATGCTATATATTAAGGGGCCGTTAGTAGTTTGGAAACCAATAATTTGAGATAGGTCCATGGTTCCAGTTTTGAAGTAGATAATGATGAGCACTGCAAATAAAGGGACCTCGGCTGCTGCTGAAAAAACTGCTCTCACACAACTTAATTTACCATAAGGTGAGCCAGAAGATGAACCAGCATTATGTTCCACAATCTTGTGTAGAGCGTAAATTGCAAAGATCAGTAACAGTGATCCTTGGGTAACCGGACCAACAATAACAGCAGAAACCCATATCACACATAACATTGCAGTTATGGCTATGTAAAATGGCATTGCCGCAGTTTTAGGGAATGATGATTCCTTTACGAAGAATTTGAATGTGTGTAGGAGGTGTTGGATGACAGGAGGGCCTGGTCGCATTTGTATTCTGGCCATTATTTTCCTCTGCAATCCGAAAAGGATACTCCCCATCAGAAACGCGATGAGAACATTTAACAGAATGTTTGCCATGAGATTCAATATGATCACCGATTAGCTAATTTTTTTTTTTAATTGGTCAGTATCCGATAAATGGTTCCCTGATCTTATCTTCTTCTTCCTCTTTTGGACCTTTTTTCATCACTATCAATCCAAAGGAGAGTATTCCGGAAGGTATG
Source organism: Methanobacterium sp. UBA353 (assembly GCA_002496805.1). Taxonomy (GTDB): domain Archaea; phylum Methanobacteriota; class Methanobacteria; order Methanobacteriales; family Methanobacteriaceae; genus Methanobacterium. The sequence goes on from DALO01000025.1 coordinate 12,645, forward strand.
AATATAATGGAAATTCCGTAAACTACCCAGTTGGCTGGGTTAAACAGGAGGCCATATGCGATACTTGCCACTGAGATGATGAATATTAAATAACTTGAAATTTGTAATTTATCCATTATTTCACCGATTATCAGATTTTTATTTTAAATTTCACAGTTTCATTCATAAATTTGATCTTAGAACGGTTTGTTGATGATTAAAAGTATTTCAATCACTCTAACAATCACCAGAAGTGAACTTAAGTGGATGATTAGGAGAAAAGGGGAACCAGGAGTTCGGAACATCTCGGCCTTGGTTGCATAAAATGGTGCCACTCCAGTTTCACCAGCTACTCCAATGAATAAAAGGAGTGAACCAAAAACCATCATGAAAGTGGTGGGTAAATCCACGATTTCTAATAGACTGATGGTTCCAGTTGATGCTAATATCATGGCTGCACCACCAAATAGGGGTAAAGTAGCAATCATGGCAACTAAACCATATTGAAAAGCAGCATCCAGAACATCAACTTGTTTAACTGCGGCAACAATACCAATGTTAACTATACCAATCAAACAAACAAATAATGTGAAGTTAAAGAGGTCTCCTGTGATCATTGCGCCTGCAGTTGCCAGACCACATACAATCGCTAGGAATCTCCTTATTTTGAATTCACTTTTATCTACTTTCACTTCTCTATCCTTTAAAGTACCAAAACCGGCTTCAACTTGGGTTTCTGTCTTGCTTATGGCGATGATAGTAGTAAAGGCCAAGGTACTTGCGAACATGAAAAGGTTAAGAGGTGCCAGATACAGGACAATATCTCCCAAGGGAATGTATCCCAATAACTGTTGACCCAATATCGTGATATCCATTTTTTAACACCTTAATAATTTATTCTTACTTTTTACTGAATTCTTCTCGACCAATAACGCCTATCAGTCCGGCTTTAAAGGCAACTTTAATGAAAATACCGAATGCTGCCAGGAACAAAGCTAGTAACCAGTACTGGGGAAACACGAAAAATACAAGGAATCCCACCAACCATAAACACCAGGCAATACCAGATACTCCTGCAATTCCTTCCCAAGTATTTGCTGGAACTCCTCGCATTCTTTTGGATAAAACATAAAACAATATACCCCCACCTGCTACGGCTCCCCCTGTAAATCCACTAAGAAAGGCTCCGTGCACTATTAATATTAGAGCTAGGAATGTTGGGGCGGTGGTCATAATTTCCATGTCCATTGATAAAGGTAAAGGGATCAATTCTGCATTTTTACCTTTCTTCTTCATTTCTCTGCTCATGAGTATCTCAGAAATTGCCAGGATCTCGGCAAGTTCCACCACTAGCCCTGGAAGTATAATTGCTTCTGCCAAGTCAGTTCCCACAGCTGCTACGAGTATCAACATACCAACACCCACAATATCTGTTAATATAAGGGCATTTAAATCATTTTTTTGGTATGCAATGGCCATTAGTCCTATTATCCCCACAATTAAACCGGTGAATATTGCTGGAACGAATAGTGAAACCACTACCGGGGAAACAACTCCAGGAACGAGTACTGATGCGCTCATTCTTCTTCCCTCCTTTTCATGGTAAAGTGTAGGGCCACCCATGATGCCACTACAAAAGCCATCATGAGTATGCTGGACTCAAGCACAGTGTCAAATCCTCGAGAGTAGTATAAAATTTCATCTATTAATCCACCAGGGGATGAGTAAATTGATGTACCATAATAAAGAGTGGTTTTGCTGACACCTATTCCAATGGGGGACACGTAACTGGTTACCATTCCAGCTTTCTCTGAAAAGTGAGGATACTGTGATTTTATAATTCCTGGTTCTTTAAGAGGTACACCGCCACGGTCATAAGGGGCAAAAGGGTCCTGCTGGTTTACCTGTAATTGTGGTTCTGGTCGTGGATATAATTGCTGGTCATTAAGTGCCAAAGGCACAATAAAACCTACAAGTAATAAAACTCCAAGAATAACAGAATAAAACCGGGGGATACGTTTAGGTGTGGCCAAAGAATTCCAGAGTCTACCTATTCTACTCATAATTCAGCCCCCACTTCTTCTAATCTAACAATAGCTCTAAGCAATATCATTGTGATGATTGCAGTTGCTGCAATGAAAGTCAAAAGTCCAATGGTGTGATTGTAGGTTAAAAATATTAGTGAAACACCAACTGCAGCCACTTCCGTGTTCAAAGTCCTTGTTATGGGATCTTTAACTCCTGGACCTAAAGCTGTTCCAAGACTGCCCAGTATGGTGAGTGCCACACCAGTATAAAACCATATGTAAATATCAAACAAAGTTCCCTTCCCCCTGGGATTCTTGGTTTTTCTTTCTAACCTCATTAATCTTTATAATTCCTATGAGTAAGATCACTGTGGAAATAGGGTCGAAAATTGCTGCAACCATGGCCACATCCAAATATTTGGCTGCCACTATCATTCCGATGAATCCTCCCTGGAGAAGTGCAAACATGATGACTTTATCAAGTGGTTTTGCCAGGGCAATGATCCCTGCAGCCCCAATTAGGGTTAATGCTGCAGATACTGTGGTTAAATTTATAAAATCTAAGTACATATTATTTCACCATGATCTCTTCTTTTACCCTTCCTAAGGAGTAAGCAATGGCGTTAGAGCTTAATGTTGATGTTACGAAGAATGTAATGGCAATAATTGCTCCAAAAGGTGTTTTAATGTATAAACCTATAATCGCAGACATGCTAAAGCCGATAACGTTAAGGTAAAGAAGCCTTTCCTCGCGATTCTGAGCCAAAAGCGTACGCAATGCCATTAAAATTACTATTATGCCCAATATCTCAATTAACATGATTTAGCACCTATGATATCTTGGTATATCTCCCCATTTTTTTCGCCAGCTTTCCCAAAAGACGGGAAGCACCTGTATGATAAAGGCCTTGAATGGTGAGAATAGCCAGAACCATCCCTACAATGAAGAATTCAGGTTTGAAACCAACAAATGAAGTTAAATAAATAATTACTGTAATACTGAGTGCTCCGATGGTGCCAGCATATCCTGGGTCAGCGCAAATTCTGTTTCCGAAGTAAACTAAAACAGCAGCAATTAATCCCCCTTCAGGCATGCCTATGGCATAGCAAGCAATTGAAGCAAGTAAAGTTCCGGCAGATGCATCAGGAGAACATACAATGTTACCTTGGAAAAATCCTCCTGCAAGATCCCCTCCTCTTTTTTGAACAGATCTACCAATAACTTCTGCTCCTTTCACTCCCGGTGACTCTGGAAGACCCATCCATGTATCAATGAGAACGAAGTTAAACCAAGATATAATGGCTGCCAGTACAATGCCTAATATTTCATTCATGTGATTCATCCCCCTCTGGTATGGGAACTATTTTTTCTAGAATAAATTTGGCAAATAAAGCAGTGATAATTCCAGTTGTCAATGCCACAATATATCCCTGGTAACCTAACTCAGAAACCATGGCATAAAAACCGATTGACAGCACAGCAGTAGGAAAAACAGCGCTTATTGTCCAAGATGTTCTCATGGGTTTATCTGGAAGTAAAGGGAGCCTTAAGACCAGACTCAAGATTAGAGCAGCGGCCAGGGCAATAAGATAACTGAACACATTAGCATGAATAATCATGATAAATAGGTGGTCTCCTTTTTATATATAAATGTTTTCAATTTAGGGCATTTTTCCAGAACTTTCAATTAATAAAGCAGCAATCTATTGATAGCAGTATTAATTGCTTATAACTCATTTAATTATATTAATAATGCTTTATTCGAAGAATACAAAGATTTACAAGACAAAAATTTTAACATTTTACATTCTTTATTTTTTGGATTAGAATGTTTTAAATCTTTCGCTTAAATCTTTAAACTTCTGTCTGTGAGAAGGTAAGAATAGATTCACAGAATATTTCAGCAGATGAAAATCCAAAACAATAGATAACTTTCCTATTTGAGCTTCAATATATTTTTTAAAAAAAAATTTCAAGAATTGCCAAACATTAGATATTATGTGTTCATGAACAAAAAAAAAATGATTGATAATTTTTTAAAAAACACAATGAATAATTATAACTGGCCCATGGGGGGGGTATCATAATCATTATTTTTGTCTAAATCTTATGGTAAACTGCCACAACACCAAAAGTTTTGATTATACGATAACCTTTGATCTCAGGATGGGTTTTTCTTGTAGCATCAATGTAGTAATCGGCACCAATTTTTTTAAGATAATCCTCAAATTTATCATCATAGTTATTGTATAATCGGGGATAACCACCCCTAATTTCTTTTTTTAAATACCAATTCACAGCATTTGGATAATCAGAACATATAATTTTGTCTTTATATCCGGGATCACTACTTTTAATCCATTGACAGGAATGTTCAATATCAATTGTAAAAGTCTTTTTTGGAGTATGACCAACAAAAGTAGCTGTGGAAAATGATAAAAATAACAATGCAATGAACACACAAACTAAACCTGATTTAACATTAATTAACTTAATTTTTGATTTAATTAGGAAAATAGATTCACTCAAACCCAGAACAATGAAATATGCCAGTGCTGGGGCCATTGTAATGAAGTAACGGTCCACCTTTAATGGCAAAGTACTTTGGAATATTAAGTAAGCACCAAACCATGATAAAAACATTACATCCATCTTAAGATTTTCCTGCACTGTTCCTGATTTTTTCTTAATCAAAAACCAATAAAAAACAAATAACAATGCAAATAATCCAATCTCTCCTAAAACAAACAATTGATAGATGAAACTAGCCACTAAAATAATTAATAAAGCTACCACTAGGCCTATTTTAAATAAATTGACTACATTCAAGATACCTTTACCTTTAAATATCGTGTTTTTCAAAAAAATTTCGTAAACATAAATAATTAAACCGAAAGATACTATTAAAACAATAAAATAAGACAATAACGACGGCCATCCTAGTGAAGGATTCATTATCTGCTGATAAGTTCCCCAAAATGGGCCCATTGAGATGTAATTTAACAAATTCTGGATATAATATAAAACATTAGTGTTATGTGCAACATCATTAACACCAGTGAATGATGAAGAAGCAATTGAAGCAAAAAGACTGAACACCGAATCTCCAGTTTTTAATCTGGTAAAAAAATAGGCCAAACCAGTAATTAACGCCCCAAGTTCTAAAATTATGCCAGCAAATATTTTTTTAAGGTTCTTTAACCGTTTAATATCTTCATAGTTCATTAAAATGTAGAGGGACATGGGAATGATCATGAGGCCTGATGTGTATCTAACCATAAATGCCATCACCATAATTGGTAAAATAAGATATAAAAATCTAGAATCTTTTTTCAATCCAACTATCAAGAATAAAATAGTTGAAATTGAAAGTGATATTCCAGGTATGTCAGTACATCCACTAACAGCCCATGAAAGCACAACCGGGAATGACACAAATATTAAAGCACCCGATAAACTTTGAAATGAGTTAAAACGTTCTTTAAAAAGGAAATAAAGTCCCATTACCCCTATCATAAAAAATATCGCACTTATTATAAAAATTGTATTAATAGAAACAAATCCCATTCTAAATGCCAGTGAAGTTAAAAAAGGTAGTAAGGGAGAAAGGTAGTTAATTGTGTTACTGTTTTCTCCACCCATACCAGCAAAAATAATGGCATTATTTAAATAATTATAGACATCCCAGTAAGGAACCCCAATCTTCATCTGAACACTAATCAGATACGAAACCATCCCCAAAATAATCAAGATTAATATAAAAAGAGGGTTAAAACATATCTTCTTTAAACATTCCAGAGTATTTCTCTTGGAATTATTTCTTTTGTCCAATCAATCACCTGTACTGTCAAACGGAAAAATTTACATGAGAAACTCAAAATTTGTTGGAAGAAATAGATTTTTTTTTAAAAAAAATTTTTACAATCGTACTAATTCCATTGCCCCAAACACATTTCATGAAACATCTAGTTGAAGATAAAGATATCTGTAAGTATTCTCAGTGTCAGGTAACTTATATAGCATGAATTCCAGTTTATTCTGACCTGAAGGACGTGCAATGAATTCTAAAGGTATTTCTTTTCGATCACTATTATTAAGAGTAATTTTTTCATCCTTAAGCAACTGTTTACTTTGCATTATCTTAACCTGATAACTAGATTCAGAGTATTCACGGTTAACAACTACCACGGTGAGATTACGTTTTTCCCCCACATTGAGATTAGAGGGGTAATCAATAGCTCTGCCATCACTATTTAAAATATAGAATTCTGTGAATTTTTCAGATGGAATAGGGTTTAACACTAAATAAAATATGCCAATCACTCCAATAATTACAAAGATAAGTATAAAAGCTGAAATACTTCGATCTAGGTTCATATAACTACATCCTATTGTTAATATAACATAATTCCTATAATAATTATAAATAACGTTTATATTCTATCTACTTCTTATTTTATTATGATTAAGTATATTTATCCCGATGAGTTTTTATGAAAATTTTTTCATGATCATTTATTGGAATTACATTAAACATAGTATAATAAATTGGAGATAGAATCATAAATGTTCACCGAACAAACGATTTTTATTGGATCCCTTTTACTTTTAATTAGTATACTATTAAGTAAAACATCCCATCGGTTAGGAATCCCTTCATTAATCTTATTTCTTCTTTTAGGGATGTTGGCTGGTTCTGAAGGCATAGGTGGAATATATTTTGACGATTCTTCAATCGCACAATTTATTGGTAACATCGCCCTGGTTTTCATCATATTTTCTGGTGGACTGGACACCAAATGGAGTGAAGTAAAACCAATCCTTTGGAGGGGTATTGTACTTTCTACAATAGGCGTTTTTATCACTGCTATTTCTTTAGGGTTTTTTATAAACTGGTGCACTGATTTTTCCTTCATAGAATCCTTGTTAATCGGTTCCATAGTTTCATCAACTGATGCTGCTGCAGTATTCGCAATTTTTAGGTCTCGTGGAAAACAAAAACTAAAAAATAATTTAGAACCCACCTTAGAATTTGAAAGTGCATCCAACGACCCAATGGCCTATTTCCTGACTACTACCATGATATTTCTCATCATGAATCCTAGTACTTCCATTGAATCAACCATTATATTGCTGGTAAAATCATTAAGTCTAGGGGCTCTTTTAGGTGTTGTATTTGGGAAAGGAATGGTTTTTCTGACAAACAAGGTCTCACTCCATATACCTGCACTTTATCCTGTTCGTACAATAGCACTAGCCCTCCTGACTTTTTCAGTATCCTATTTGGTTGGTGGAAACGGCCTAATAAGTGCCTATATTGCGGCATTAATATTAGGAAATAGTACCTTTGCCCATAAAAAGGCTCAAATACAATTTTTCGATGGAATAGCCTGGTTAATGCAAATAATCATGTTTATAACCTTGGGGCTCTTGGTATTCCCTTCACAAATTGTACCAGTAATAGGTATAGGGCTTATAATCTCATTCTTCCTGATCTTGGTTGCCAGACCAATGGCGATCTTCTTGTGTCTTATACCATTTAAGGTTGCAGTTAAAGACCAAGTTTTCATTTCATGGGTAGGTATCCGTGGTGCAGTGCCCATCATACTTGCCACATTCCCCATTGCAGCCGGACTCGGCAGTGCACACATGATCTTCAACATCATTTTCTTCATAACCATAACCTCTGCCTTGCTACAAGGATCAACCATCAACATCTTTGCCCAATATCTTGGTCTTACAAGTTCCGAAAACGGCAAATAATTTTTTTTTATTTCAATAATTTCAACAGATAATTTTATTCATCGTCTATTTTTTATCATTTTAATGCACGAAAATAAAGAAACTAAGTATTAATTTAAAAATATTTTAAAAAAAAATTTAGAAAAAAATTCTGAAATCACCAAACACTTTGCATAGATTATATTTTGGTGATCTTTTCTTAATTAAAATGGTAGGGATATGTAAGTAGCTTTATATTTGTAACTTGACCTATCCCAGTTAGCTACATGCCCCAATGTGTTACTGTAACTAGTACCATCTGCATCGTACCATTGGCCATTTATATAAAATTGTGCAAACACGTGCCCATACCAGGTATTACTATAAATGAAATAACAGTCTCCATGCACGTACCTTGCAGGTATTCCAATAGCCCGTGCCAATGCAACCATCAAATGGCTAGTATCCACACAGTTACCTGATTTTTTATCTAATGTCTTTACTGCACCATATAGGGTGTTATAGTAAAATGAGTAGTTGATGTTGTCTCTAACCCAATTGAAAATATTATTTCCAACTTCCCATACATTGTTACTTCCAGAAGCCAGTTGATAAGCAAGAGAAACTATTGCAGAGTTAGTGGATTGGCAATTAGAGCTAGGTTCAGTGTAAGGAATCAAATTTGAAGGTATATTAGCTAATTGGGGGAGAATAACATGAAGCCATGGTTTTACTGATACGTAGTTTGGTAAATTATTATTTTGTTTATAATAATCCATTACTTTAGAAAATGAATATATCATATTATGATATCCAAAGTAGGTTCCCAAGTTGGAATAGCTGGAGTAGTTGGGTGCCACCCAGTTGCGTTCCATGTATCTTTGCACACGTCCAGCAATGTCAGAATACACATCCTTAGGGATTTCACCATTAATTTGAGTATCACATGGATTTTCAGCTGGATCACAGAAGTTGTGATAAACTGATTCATTAATACCGTTTTCAATATTGCATATGGTGGCAGTTAAGATTAGTAAGAAGGAAGGCATTCCAACTTGAACACCATTGATAGTCACATAATTTGGAAGTTTATGATTAGTATCCACATAATTTTTTACACTAGTAGCAGCACTGGCAACTTGACTCCTACTGAACTTATCCCACGGTTTAACTGCAACATTCGCAGGCAATGCAGATTTATATGAATCTAAAATAATACTGTAAGTGTAAATCAAATTCTGATAACTTAAATAAGGTCCAAGACCAGATTCACTACTATAATCTGGTGCTTTATTGTTACGGTCCATGTATCTTTGAACTTTACCTGCAATCTCAACATAAACTGATTTTGAAATATCACCCGCATGAATTTGCTCTTTAGGCGATGAAGCTGTTGCAAAAATATTCATAAGCTCAGTAGATGTTTTGTCGTCGTTGTTGATTTTTTGGATGACTGTGGTTAGTAGTTGTAGGAATGCAGGCATTTCCACGCTTTTCCCGCCGATTATGACGTTTTGGGGTAGTTTTTTATTGCTTTCTATGTATGTTTTGACCTGGGTGGCTGCTTCTTTGGTTTGTTGGATGGTGAATGTTCCTATGTATTTTTGGAAGTAGTTCCATGGTGTGATAGTGATTTTAGCTGGTAGTGTGTTTGTATCTAGGATTTTGCTGTAGGTGTAG
>DALO01000012.1 GCA_002496805.1 Methanobacterium sp. UBA353
TTACCAGCGAATTTAGATATAATAATCAGGGTGTCTGATCTGGTGTGAAAATTCCCCAGTTATCTGACACCCTGATTATTATATCTAAATTCGCTGGTAAATAGTCTACTATTGCCATACTCATTTTGATATCTCACTGGTTTCTGGGCAAACTCCGGGTATATTAAATAAAAGATTTTTGCCGCAGCTTAACTTATTTCTGCCGCTAAATTAGTTATGTAAGAATTCATGAAGTGTTATGGCCTTGCAAAGAGCTGTTTTGACACCATGCAGATTTGTACGTTCCACTGCAAGGGATAGTGCTCTTAGTTAATATTTAACCCCCAAACATATGTGTTCCAAGTAGGAAGGGTTAACTAACTAATGGCACTTATTATCTCCTCCAGGGATAAAAATTAAGTATTCGCGTAACATAAGTAGAATAGTTAAGGGAATAATTAATATTATAACTTGAAAAACAGATATTTAATTTTAGAGATGGTATCTAATGGCAGAAACTAAGAAAACTGAAAAGAGATCTCCTGCTGGAGAGCTGGATGTATGGGTGATTAAACCTGAAAAAGAAGATGATCCCTGGGCAGTGGTGACAATACAAATAGAACTGGAAAATCCTTTAACTCCTGATTCAATTTTCCAGTATTTGGGAACTTTTTTGGAAGTTGATGGCAGGGAATTTGAAGTTATGAAACCACCTAACGAACACCTAGTTATCGCCCCAGAGGATGCTCTTAAAAAACTAAAAAAAATCTGTTTTAAGTCAAACATAAAATTAGAACAATTTAACGTTATATTAATGCCCTTAGAAAGATTTGATGAAACAATGAAAAATTACAAGGATAAGAAAGGCATTTGATGGGGATTTTTTTAGGTGGTGGCACGTTGTTTATCAAACTGTTGTGGATGTAGATGATACCATCATGTGAAGTTTCCTCCAACAACCAGTTTTTAATTAAAGCCATTACAGCCTTATAAAACTAAAAAAATTATTGTATTGTAAATAGTAGAAAATTGACTGATATTCAATTGAAGAATAATTTCAATGCGAAAAGTATAGTTAAAGAGGGAATTATTATGAGTGAATGGACTGAAGTTAAAAGAGATGAAGATGAAATTGAAAAACCAAGTTATTGGGAGCCGGAAGCAGTGGGAGAATCCTTGCAGGGCACATACATAGACTTTGAAGAAAATGTGGGCCAGTTCAAGAGCAAACTGTACACCATAAAAACCGGCCAGGGCGAAATGAATATCTGGGGCTCTAAGGTCCTGGATGAGTTAATGAAAAAAGTAGATCTTGGAATGGAAGTACGAATAACCTTCAATGGAAAACAACCCTCTAAGACTGGTAAAAATCCATGGAAGGATTTTAAAGTTGAATATCGGACTAAATAATCCCAAAACTTGATGTGAAATAGGGCAGAGTCTATTTATGGGGCTGGAAGATTACCAGTGGCTGGAGGATTACCAGTGGCTGGAGGATTACCAGTGGCTGGAGGATTACCAGTCTTTAACCGATTGGTAGACTTCATAGAACTTATCCTTAACTGCATCATCCTGTACTGTATTTAATATTTTTTCAAAATCATCTTTGTGAATAACAACCACTGGGTCATGGGTTTTTAGTCCGTGTTGGTGGTCTTTATGGGTTTTTATCAGATTGATCATGGTATGTTCCATTATTCCCAGGGTGTAACGAATATTTTCGGGTTTTAACTCATCATCTTGATATGTCAAATCGGATCCCTCCCTATATTATATATGATCAGTCCACTAGGTGAATAAATATAACTAATAATATAAACCTCAATAGTCACATGCCTCCTAAAGTTTTCACCATCGGCCACAGCAACCACCTTTTTTCCACTTTCCTGGAATTAATCCATAATCAAGGTATTAACATGGTAGTGGATGTGAGGACGAGTCCTTACAGTAAACACTCCCCACATTTTAACAAAAAGCCTTTGCAGAAAGCATTAGAGGAGTCTAAGATTCAATACGTTTATCTGGGTAAAAAGATAGGTGGCAAACCACGAGATAAGAAGTTTTACCATGGTGATAAACTCATCTACCATCGTCTGGAAAAAGACCAAAAGTACCAGGAAGGATTGGATGAACTAATTAGGTTAACAGGGAAAAATCAGATAGTCATAATGTGCAGTGAAGAAGATCCTAAAGCTTGCCATCGACATCACCTTATAGGCCAATCTCTCATAAAAAAGGGATTTGAAATATCACACATAAGAGGTTATGGGAAAGCAGATAAGGTTGAAATGGATTTTCAGGCCCGTTTAGTTTAAATACGTTGAAGGAAAAGTAATATCTAATCATTTAAATAAAACACGATAATTATGCTTGAAAATGTCCTTAAAACTTTGGAAGATAACCGTGCTTTCAAGAGGAAGGTGGAACACATTGAAACCCTCAGTGCCAGGAAAGCCCAGTACGGTGAGTTAAAGGATCTTCCAGAGTCCATAGAGAAATATCTCAAGGACAGCCATATAAAGCTTTACCAACACCAGGTTGAAGCCACCCAACTCATAAGGGAGGGTGAAAATCTGCTTATAACCACGCCCACGGCTTCTGGTAAAACTCTTGCTTTTAACCTGCCCATTATTGAATCATTATGCCAGGACCCTGAGGCAACCGCCCTTTACATCTACCCGGCTAAGGCTCTGGCTAATGACCAGTTTAATGTTCTAAAACATTTGGAATCATCTTGTGATCTTGATTTCAAACCGAACATCTATGATGGTGATACTCCAAAAAAAATCCGTCCCTGGATTAAGGAAAATTCCCGATTAATTCTAACCAATCCCTACATGTTACACCTCATTTTAGGATGGCATCATCAATGGAGCCGTTTTTATAAAAACCTGAAATATGTGGTGATAGACGAAGCCCATCACTACCGGGGCGTTTTCGGTTCCAACGTAGCTTACCTTATTAGGAGATTGAGGAGGATATGCAACCATTATGGTTCTTACCCCCAGTTTATCCTGTCATCAGCCACTTTAGCCAATCCAGAGGAATTCAGCCGCAACTTGGTGGGTGTGGATTTTAAAGAAATTAAAAAAGATACTTCACCCAGTGGTAAGAAGCACTTTGTATTGTATAACCCTTTTGCCAAATGGGGTGATCTTTCCACTCACCAGGAAACCAAGAACTTGTTCCAGTTAATGGTTTTAAATGACTTGCAGACTTTGTGTTTCACTGTCAGTCGGAAGATGGCTGAAATCATAGCCATGTGGACTAAAAAAGAGCTCAGCGAAAGAAAACCAGAATTGGTTAATCGTGTGACTGCCTATCGTTCCGGTTTCTTAGCAGAAGAACGTAGAAAAATCGAGAAAGGATTAAAAACTGGTAACTTGGTTGGTGTGACTTGTACTAATGCCTTGGAGTTGGGGGTGGATATTGGTAGTCTGGATAGTGTGATTATCAGCGGCTACCCTGGAACCATGATCAGCACCTGGCAGCAGGCAGGGAGAGTGGGTAGAGCTGAAAATGAATCTTTAGTAGTTATGGTGGCCTTTGAAAATGCATTGGACCAGTATCTGATGAAACATCCAGAATTTCTATTTCACAAATCCCATGAAAATGCAGTTATTGACCTTGAAAATGTGAAAATATCCAAAGGACATATTTTATGCGCTATTAAAGAGTTGCCTTTAACTGTGGATGATTTTGAAAAATATTTCCAGACAGACTACGATACTTGGGATGCTATTCGAAGAAATATGAAGGTAAAAGAAGGTTTATTGGGTTTGACTTATGTTGGACTTAAAGATCCTTCAATCAACATCAGCCTGGACCAAATCAGCAGTGACCACTTCCGAGTGTTTCATGATAAAAAGTTGATGGAAACCATGGACCGGCAGCATGCCTACAGCGAAGCCCATGAAGGTGCTGTGCTCATTAACCAGGGCGAAACCTATATTGTGGATAGTTTCAACCTGCAGAATAAGAAAATAAACGTTAAAAAGATGGATGTGGATTACCACACCCAGGCCCTTAAGAATGTGGATGTTACTATTGAAAAAGAGGCCTACAACCGCACCATAGGAAATTTCAGGGTTCATTTTGGTGAAGTTAAAGTCACCCAAGATTTCTATAAATACAAGGAAATGTTATACGGTAAAACATTAGCCACCAATAAATTGGAACTTCCAGCCTTGAAGTATCATACTCGTGGCTTGTGGTTCACCATTCCTGGTGTGGTGGCAGATGCACTGGAGAACATCTTCCCGAAAAAGGATTCATATGCCGGGAGCTTGCACGGAGCAGAACACGCCCTTATCTCCATGTTTCCCTTATTAGTGCTGTGTGACCGGTTTGACATAGGTGGTTTGTCAACAAATCACCACCCTCAAACTGGGAAGGCCACTATATTCATTTATGATGCCTATGAAGGTGGTATTGGTCTGGCAGAGAAGGCTGTGGAAGTCACAGAAAAGCTGGTTGAAGTCACCAGGGACATGGTTAAAACTTGCCAGTGCCAAAAGGGTTGTCCAACTTGTATCTATTCACCAAAATGTGGTAATGATAACAAACCACTTCATAAAAAAGGGACTATCTTCATCTTGGAAGCCATTTTGAAGATGATGAATGGTGAAAGTATTGAATCTGGCTTGTTAGAAAGGATGCTTTAGATTTTAAAAAAAAGATTAACTTAGAAAGGAATGGTTTCATGGACCAATGTGAAAACAATACGATATATCATAAGAAAAGGAAAGTAATTAATATAGATGATGTTAATATTATTATTGATAAGAATTTAGTTGGAGGAGATTGTCTTGATAAGAATAAGCATGTCACTGCCACGGAAATTATTGGAGGAATTTGATGATGTACTTCAAGACCGAGGATATAATTCAAGATCTAAAGGAATAAGAGATGCACTGAAAGATTACATACTCCGCTACCAATGGATGAATGAAATGGATGGTGAAAGGGTTGGTACAATCGCAGTGATCTACGACCACCATTATATTGGTGTCATGGAAGAACTCGCTAACATCCAACACCAATATACTGAACACATCAACGCAGTAATGCACATCCACATGAACGAAAAACTATGCATGGAAGTTATAGTAGTCAAAGGAGACGTAAACCAAATCCGAGAACTCACCGAAAAAATCATGAGCCTCAAAGGAGTAGAACATGTAAAATTAACAAGTTCTGGGATAAAAGATACTTGAATATGTTGATATTTTAAAAAAAAATAGATTATGTGGAATATTGAGGTTTTATAATCTTAGATTTAATATTTTATTTCTTAAAAAAAATGATCAATCCATAAGCTCCCCATTCCCCATCCTTATTTTTTTTTGTTTTTGGCCAGAGACGCTTTGTGCCAACGGCCACCCCCACTAGTTTAATCTTAAATATTGCAAAATTAGTTCTATTGTCTACAAACTCCAAAAAAATTAGGATAAAATTTATTTTTTTAATTGTTGATAAGTAAACAACATTAAAAATGACTTATCATATTTCAGTAAAATTGTACTTGTGGAATGTTTATGTTCTTGAAACAATAAAATAATGTTATGAATTAGGAATACGTAAAGTTGTTTGATCTAAGTGTGGAGGGAGGATGTATGGATAGTAAAATTGGAATTGGATTGTTGATTGTGGTTTGTTTTATTGTTGCAATATCGGGATGTGCTTCATCTGCAGTTACAGTTGTTGTTAACTATACTGGTGATTGGAACGGCACTATAACTGATTCTTCAGGAACCCGTACCATCGAAGGCACTGGTGATAAATCATTCGATCTGGGAAGTATTACTGGATCTTTAAGGGCTAAAGTTGAAAAAAAGGATGACAAATCTGACCCAATATATATAACTGCATATCGAGGAGAAAAAGTTGTCGCTTCTCAGAATACTAGCAAGTATCCCTCATTAACTGATGCACAAATCAGTGTCTATTTAACCGGCTAAAAAGAGGGCATAAAGTGTTAGAGCACTTCCAGTAGCTCCATCATACTGGAAAACTTTTTTTCCTATAAACTGGATAGTGCTCTTTGACTATATTGATAGGAATGTTTTTTAAATAAATTAAATTACCTGGAAGGCTGCACTATCATAATTTATCTAGTTTTGATTTGATGCATCTTCATTTTTTTCTTATATGGGCGAAAATCTTTAAATAAATAAACCCAATATGGGTTTATGGAATCTAATGGTAATATTCGCATACTGCTTCTGCTCCTGGTGGGTGTGTTTATGGGGTCCCTGGATATTGGAATTGTGGGCCCTGCATTACATACTATTGGAACAGATTTCAGTGTTAATGAAAGATTGTTAAGCTGGGTTTTCACCATCTACATCCTATTTTTCATGATAGGAACCCCTTTAATGGCTAAATTCTCAGATATGTATGGTAGGAAATGGATTTACATACTTGACATCTTATTATTTGCATTGGGTTCTGTTATAACTATAACGTCGGTTTCCTTTGAAATGGTCCTTTTTGGTAGGGCTATTCAGGGTGTGGGTGCTGGGGGGATATTTCCAGTGGCCAATGCATTTATTGGAGATGTTTTCCCACCTGAAAAAAGAGGTGGGGCTCTGGGAATTTTAAGCTCTGTCTGGGGTTTGTCCAGTGTTTTAGGTCCTGTTCTGGGCGGTTTGCTCCTTGATTATGGTTGGAAATGGTTGTTTATAATTAACATTCCTATTTCTATAGTGGTTTTATTGGGAAGCCTTTACATTCTCCCTAAATCCGTCAAAAATCCGGATATTCGTTTGGACTGGCCAGGTATTATTGTTTTAGGGTTGTTTGTTTCATCTTTGGCTTATGGAATTAACCAGATCGACACCAATAACTTCGTTAACAGTATTTTTTCATTGTCAGTCTGGCCTTTCCTGGTTTTAAGTTTAATATTACTCCCTGTGCTGTTAAAAGTAGAATTGAAAACTGATAATCCCCTTATCCAGGTTGATCTATTCCGCAGTAAAGAAGTTAAACTGGTTTCCAGTATAATGGTGGGCACTGGTTTGATTCAGGCAGCCACAGTATTTATTCCCTCGTTTGCTATTGTGGCTTTATCTATGGATTCGGCAGATGCCAGTTGGATGTTAATTCCAGTTGTTCTTACCATGGCTATTGGAGCGCCCATTATAGGAAAGCTTCTGGATAAATTTGGTTCCAGAAATATAATGTTTACTGGAGCATTTATAATGATAATCGGCCTTTTTTTACTGAGCATGTACTCCACCAGATTTAACATGTTCATCTTTGCCGCGGTTCTTATTGGTGTGGGTATGAGCACTGCCATTGGGTCTCCACCACGTTATATCATGCTGGTGGAAAGTCCTCCCAAAGAAAGAGCTTCGGGACAGGCTTTGATAAACATTATTACCAGTGCGGGTCAACTTGTGGGAGGGGCTCTTATTGGTGCGGTGATAGGTTCTTACGCTGGTCAGCTGAGGGGATATGAATTTGCTTTTGTGTTAATGGGAGTAGTAGCTATTGTAATGACTATTTTAGCAATGGGACTGAAGAGTAAAAAAGAACAACTAAAAACAAGTTTTTAGATTTAAAAGGGCGCCCTTTATCATTATTTTTCAATTGTTTTAGTTATTAATAAATAAATTCATTGATTTGTATATAACAAAACGCATGAATTAAATTAGGGGGAAATGCATGCAATTGTTTGTTTTGGTTTTCACATTTTTTTGTATCGATTTTCCCCCAATAAATCTTTGTATACTAATAACAAATTAGTATAACACATTTAAGTAAGAATTAAAACATATTTTAATCTATAATCCTCATAATCATAACCAATTTGGAGGAATTCACATAACTGACCCAGATCAAGATAATTATATTAAGGGGACTGCCGGGTTTAACATGATAACCAATGTTCCAGTTTACAGTGTTGATGATACATTAAAAAAAGTTGAAAAGCGTTTAGTCCAGGACTCCCCTGAATTCTCCAGTTTGGATTACATTTACATTACCGACTCTGGAAACTTTTTAAAAGGCGTAATATCCATAAAGAACATGTTACAAAATCATGATAAAACATTAAAAGCTTCAGATATCATGATTAAAGATCTGATCACTGTTGATCAAAATACTGATCATGAAAGGGTTGTATACAAGGCACTTTCCAATGGTTTGAAGGCTATTCCTGTGGTAGATGCGGATTGTAAATTTTTGGGAGTGGTACCCTATGATGTTATCTTACAGATTTTTAACCACGAAGTTGAAGGTGATATATTCAATTTTGGTGGTATTTTTCATAAAGTGGGAAAAGAGTACACTTCCATTAATTCAACTGCCAGCCACATGATCCAGTCCCGTCTTCCCTGGCTCATTATTGGAGTTATTGGAGGTATTCTAGCTGCATCCTTGATCGCCCTATTCGAAGAACTTCTGGCCAGTTTCATTGCATTGGCCAGTTTCATTCCAGTTATGGTTTATATGAGTGATGCTGCCGGAGCCCAGACTGAAGCACTTATTATACGCAGCATGGCCCTGGACTCCAGACTGAACATACGAAGATACCTGACCCGGGAAATTATCGTTGCCACTGCTCTGGCAGCAGTTTCAGGATTGTTTGCTGCTTTTTTAGCATATGTAACTCGTCAAAACATAACATTGGGGCTAATCATATTTTTCGCTCTTTTTTTAAGCATTATTGCCTCAGTTGCCATTAACACTTTTGCTCCGCTTATTTTGAAAAAATTCAACTATGACCCGGCATTAGCCACTGGTCCACTGGCTACAATATTTTCTGATATCACCACATTGGCTATTTACCTTTTAGTAGCATTAATATTACTGTAACCTTCTTAAATTAAATTATTTAAATTTATTTTATACTAGTATAACAGATTGTATTGGTACAACAGAATATATAAAATAGTATGAATATAACAACATGTTAGTGTAATGATTCATGTTGTTGAAATTTTACAGAATTTAAATTAAAAACCAGTAGATTGTCTGTAAGGAGGGTGCAATTAAATTGATAAAAAAAGGGGTCTTGTTAACAATTTTTGTTTTCATGGGAGTTTTATTTCTATCCATAACTATTAATCCTATCTCCAATGCAAGTTCAACATCTAATAATATTTATGTTGAGGTTAAAGCTGCTGATTCAGTTTATGGAGGTTATGCCTCTTCAGGATGCTTCTGTAATGATGTTTTAATTTCGCCTCAAAGGCCATATTCTAGTTACACCAAAATAGATCGTTCATGCTCACCTAAAAGACCATATTCTTGTTATCCTAAAAATTTCTTTTTCACATCTTGTAGACCATTATCCAGCATATCAAAGCAAGACATTTCATGCTCACCTACTCGACTCCTATCTACAGGTATAGTCAGATTTATTTCCTGTTCACCTGCTAGGTGGCATTCCCTCAAATCAACACGTCCAGTGTCTACAACTACTTCCCAATGCCTATCAACTTCCCCAAAAAGAATTATTTCACCCTCACCACTCAGATCAACCTCCATATCACCAGAACGACCCATTTCATCCCATACTTGCAGGCCTCTATAAAAAAAATGGGAAAAGTTGGAAACCTGATTTCTGCCCTTACTGTTACAGGACAGTATGACAATAACATCAAACTTTTCTCTAACCCGGGATAAAAATGTGCTGGATATTTCAGTTAAGAAATTTTCACCAAATGATCAAAACAAGTTTTCGGCATTCAAAAATGCACAACTTATCAATGAACGAGTTAAATAAAAAAAGATATGGGATGTTATCTTCTTCTGGGAGATAAAAAAGTAATCATGCTAAAATAATTAGTCTTTCCTTAAAAAAAGTACAATTTACTATAATTATCTTTGGTTTATTAGGGGGATCCCTTTGCACTTGAAAATTCACAGGATTAACTAAACCTCACAGTGAATAGTTTCAATATTTCAGGTAAGATTTTTTTTGTTTCCTAAATTCAAAATTTTTGTCTTTTATCTGAAACCCAACAAGTTGAGGGTTTTTGATCTTAGAAAATCTTTAGCAGAAGAATGTTCTTGAATATGATATTCTTCATCTTCAACAAATTCCTGTTCTTGGTTGTCGTAAGGTTCGCTGAAAAGATTTTCACTATTTTGGCCAGTTATATGGTAGTATTTTCCACTAATCTGCGTGTCATCTTTTTTGGACTCAAATTTTTGTGAATAATATTTTCCCATCTAACTCCTCCCAAGTATATTGTCCTTGATAAACAATATGTTAAACAAGTATAAATATCTTCTCTTGGCAAATTTTTTTTTAAGGGAACAGGAAAATTTTTTAAACCCCCCATTTTTTAGGAGAATACTAGGAAATTCATGAAAAAATTGTCAAAAAAATGAAAATCTCATTTAGGTACATATTTAGAGTTGTACATATATCCTAATTGATCAATTTACACTCATTTCGAAGAATTTGTTGGACCATAGTGATAATCATAATATTCACAAGTTTTTTCGTAACTTTTTTTTTTAAAAATCCCGGCTTATCTATAACCAGTGAAAAATAAAAAAATGATCAGCCCATCCAAAAAAATCCATCCCCAAAAAATAGGACTCTAATGTTATGGTTGTTGATATTTTCCCTATGCTTTTTTTTTGAATCCATTTTTTTCATTAATTGGTGATTTTTTTAACCACAAATCTTCACATCCCTATCATCAAAACTAAATCGTATACAAACCTAACTCATCCAGTAAACAGCACCTTTCCTGAGATTAAATTTGAATGTAAAAATTTACTTCGTTATATCAAGGTTTAACGAAGTAGGGATAATTTATATTATAATTATAGAAAACTTATCAAAATCAAAATTTCAATAAATTAATTGTACGAAAACACCACTAATTAACCATGTGGGGCCATATGTAATTATGATTTTATATCAAACTTGATATAAGTCTAAAAAAAATATTTAAAAACGAAAAACAAAATTAAATCAACTTTTGAACCAATTTGATGATATACCACGTGTTTTACAAATTTTATAAATACCTAAATAAATTAGGATATAATAAGCTGATGTTTGATTTTATCTCAATCAATACCACCTGAGATATTTGTTTATTGTTATCCGGTTGGAGCGGATTCAGGGTTTAGTGAAGTAAAAGTTTCGGACAAGTATAATAGATTTCACTAAACCATATTTTCAATATATTTTCCTGTTTTTGGAATGTAATACAGAAAGGAATGATCCACTCTGTATTTCGCCCTGATCATCTGTAATCCACTATCTTTTCAAGGTGGCATGAACCGATCATTGGGTTAGATCCTATTTTTTGTTTTGAATGAATCTTTTGTCAATCTCACCTATAATTAGAAGGACTATTCCAGGGATAAGACAAATACCCCACTGGTAGGCATCGAGTGACACTGTTCCAAAGATTTGATGGAAAAGTCTGGTTTCTGTGAGTAAAAATGTGCCGAAGAATATCCATAGGTATGCATAGATCAGTCTGTGATTTGAAAAGGTTGCTCTTTGAAATACTGTGTCTTTAGGGAACCGAATGTTTAGGGCAAGGAAAATGTTCATGAGAGATAATGTTACAAGCCCCATTGTCTGACCGATTTGGATGGAACCATAGATGGTTTGCCCCATATTATACAAATAGAGTGATGTTGCTGCCATAAATGCTCCGAAGATGAATAACTTGAAGTACATTCTCTTTGAAATAAGACTTTCATCATTTTTTCGTGGTTTACGATTCATAATACCAGGCGATGCCATGTCAAGTCCAAACATCATCCCGATAGGGGCAACAATTAGCATGTGGATCCATAATACTTGCCCAGGAGTGTAAAGTGATGTGCCTGCAATGGCAAAAATTGAAGATCCCAAAAAGGCTAATATGAACATGAAAAGGTTTGCAATTTGAATTCTGAGAAATTTTTGTAAGTTATCATAGATCTTACGCCCTTCTTCGATGGCAGAGATAATGGTTGAAAAATTATCATCCACTAAGATCATCTCAGCAGCCCCTTTGGCCACATCAGTACCAGTAATTCCCATTGCAATACCAATATCTGCTGCTTTGATGGAAGGGGCATCGTTTACACCATCACCAGTCATGGCCACAATATTACCCTTATTTTTCAGGGTTTTCACCAGCCGGACCTTGTGTTCAGGTGCAACTCTGGCAAGAATTCCTATTTCATCGATTTGATTTTCGGCTTCTTCATCACTTAGGGCTGCAAATTCTTTCCCTGTGATAGTCCTCCCTTCAATACCTAATTCTTGGCCAATAGCCTCAGCTGTAACTGCATGATCACCGGTAATCATCCTCACCCTGACACCAGCCTCTTTGGCCTTTTTAATTGCATGTTTAGCTTCTTTACGGGGAGGGTCAACTTCGCCGATAAGTGCAGTCATTATTAGGTTTTCAGTAAGTGGCATGAGGTCTGTTTTTGGGTCAAATGTATCTGGATCGAAATCTTTCTGGGCTAAGGCTAAAACTCGTAATCCTTCACTTGCAATGCGCTGGTTTTCATCTTCAACCCTCTTTTTATGATCTGAATTTAACTTTTTGGCTGATCCATCTGGCAGGAGTCCATGGGTAGATCTTCTAAGTATTACATCAGGAGCACCCTTGACATATGCCCGGATTACTTTCTTTCCAGAGGATGTTTTCATGTTATGGAAAGTTGCCATGAATTTGTATTCTGAATCAAAGGGTATGCTTGCAATTCTGGGATTATTTTTCCGGAATTCGTGAACATTCACACCACCTTTTTCAGCAAGTACGTATAGTGCAGCCTCTGTTGGGTCCCCCACTACCTCCCCGTCTTTAATGACAGTGTCAATACAAAGAGCACATGGGAAGAGAACAAAATCTAGGTTTTCTTCTGGTTCACCTTCAATTCTCTGTATCTTCCCATCGAAACTGTAGCCTTCTCCAGAAACAGTGTAACGGTGTTTCACAGTAGAAATAACCCGGGCAGTCATCTGGTTCATGGTTAGTGTCCCTGTTTTATCTGAGTTGATGGCAGATGTTGAGCCCAGTGTTTCCACTGCAGGCATGTTCTTGATGATGGCATTCTTCTTGGCCATGGCCACCATACCCATGGCCAGGATGGAAGTCACAACTGCAGGTAGAGCATCTGGAATAGAACCAATAGCCAGAGATATTCCAATGTTAAACAAAGTCTTAAACGATCCTCCCTGGGAAATTCCAATTACTACAATAGCTAGAAATGCGAAAATTGCCATTCCTATGATGAATAGGGTGACTCGGTCTATTTGTTTTGTGAGGGGTGTTTTTTCAACCTTATGTTCCTTTAGCATGGCAGCTATGTGGCCCACTTCTGAGTTCATTCCAGTCTGGGTGATGAGAATCTCACCATGACCTCTGGTTACATTGGTGTTCATAAAGGCCATGTTCACCATATCTTGGATAGGCGGATCCGGTGTTGTGATAGCTTCAACATTCTTTTCAACTGCTATACTCTCTCCGGTGAGGGCTGCCTCTTCTATTTGTAGGTTGGTTGCAACAATAACTCTTCCATCAGCTGGGACACGATCACCGGCGTCAAGAATCACCACATCACCGGGTACAATGTTTTCAGCCTCAACTTGAGTTACCACACCGTCCCGACGTACTTTGGCAACTACTTTCATCATCTTGTTGAGTGCGGCAACACTTTTGGAAGCTTTTGCCTCCTGTTTATAGCCCAAATTGGCGATGAAAATTGTTAAAACTATAAGAAGTAAAAATGTCCTATATTCGGCAATGAAAAGACTCACAATAGCAGCTATAACAAGAACAATTTGCATATAAGCTTTATACTGTTCTAACCATCTTCGCCAAGCTGGTTTTTCCTTTTCTTCTTCAAGTACGTTTAGTCCATATGTTTTAATACGATTAATGGCTTCAGAAGAGTTGAGACCTTGTTCTACGTAAACTTCCAATTTTTTGGCTGTTTCGTCAGTGCTAAGTGCGTGCCAAGTTTCTTTTTTAGTTTCGTTGGTTGAAGATTGCCTTGATGAATTTGACATGTGTTTTTCTCCCTTCATTTGATAGTGTCAGGATTTATCAAATGATTCGTTATTTAAGCATATAGTGCTGCCTAAAGATAAATCTCTGCAGATTATAATGAAATAATATGCAAAGAATTTTTCTGGCTTTTTCTGTTGCCAAATTTATTTTGTCTTGAAAATATATGATATTTACTAAAAAATCAATGAATATAATCAATCACCAAAAAATACCGAGAAAAACTTCTTTCATTGAGGTTTCCATTAAGTCTTTCGAGATCTAACTGAATTGTGTGTAATCATATATACAATTGGCTCAGAAATATTCATATCATCATCCAAAAACCACCCCTTTCACGATAACCTAAATATTCCATGTAGATTTTTAAAATCAGGACGGTGTTGTGTATTTGTTATATTAATAATACAATGATGGGAAAATTTTCATATTTAACGCAACATATTCTTATGCAAGTGTAATATTCTAATTTAAACTTAGCAAGTGCATTTAATGGAAAAATATTTATTTCCTAAAATATGCTAAAGAATTCCATGTTTCAAGAAAGTATTTTAATGGACTGTGACCATCCAGAAGATGACTTTTCTTTCATTAAAAAAAACCATGGAAACGAATTTTTTTTCAAAAATTCGCAAAATGAAAAAGAATCACTTGCAAAATCTCCACAAAAAAAAGTTTAAAAATACAATTATTAAACTATCCCTGATGTGTGGAATTAATAATTATCTCTGGTTCTGCTGGTGTTTCTGACTCCTTATGATCAGTACTATCCGCGAAATTTTAACAATTTTCTCTTTTTTTTATGATATTTATCTATTAAATAGCTACATAATTTATCAAGTAGTGACTTATAAAACAATATATTTACAATTTGATAATATGGAAATTTTTGAAAAACTAAAAATTAAACCCAACAATCCGTATATTTACCAGTTGGCATTTCTCCATGAATCCTATTCCAACGAAAACAACCTCACGGAATGTTATGAAAGGCTGGAATTTTTAGGTGATGCTGTTCTTGATCTGGTTGTTTCTGAATATCTGTACAACAGCAATACTGACCTAACTGAAGGAGAATTAACTCGTCAACGTTCAAATTATGTGTGTAAACAGGCACTGCACACCTATTCTACAGAGTTAGGATTCCATCAATATATTAAATTAGGCAATGGCATGGAATTGACCAGAAGGGAAATAGATTCAATTAAGAGTGATGTGTTTGAATCTTTCATTGGCGCTTTATATCTGGACCAAGACTTGGATACTGTGAAAAAATTTCTCTCTCATACAGTGATCCCCCACATAAAAAGGGGGGATGTTTTTTTCTGTGATTATAAATCAGAATTAAAACAATTATGTGACCAAGATGGCCATAGTATTACCTACAAGCTAATTAAGGAGGAAGGAAAACCACATAATAAAACCTTCCAGATGGCGTGTGTAATAGATGGGAAACCCCAAGGCACTGGTCTTGGAGGTAGTAAAAAAGAGGCAGAACAAAATGCCTCTCGAATGGCTTTAGATAATCTTTCAAATCCATAAATAATTTTTTAAAAAAAAACAGCAATGATTAAATTAATTATCTTATAAAAACAAATAATACAAATGTCAATGGGAATATGGGTTTACTATTATAAATTGTCAATGTGGTGATGAAATGGAAAATAAAATAAAAATCTCAAATGATAGTGATGGAAATAAGGTTTGTAAATTTGAAGACGAAAAAATTTCAGTCACTATAGTCCTTAAAAAAGACTATTCAGATGTAGCAACCAAACTTAGAGATGTGGACATTCTTAAAGATATTGAAAAAGCATTAGAATCTGTTAAAACCACTAATGAGTTTAAAGAACTTGTGGATAGCTATGGATATCTAAATATGGAGAGAATTGAAGGTTAATTAAGATAGTATTTAATTAAAATCGTTAAAAAAAAATATCAATTAGCATTGTTTGCTAGTTATAACTTATAATTAAAATAAAAAAAACACAGATAAACACATTCCATTCTGTAAATTATCATTGGCCTGTGATCTAATGGTAACATAGACGAATACTTAATGCATTCTTCTTAATCTGCCTAAAACTATTTTTTTTTATTTATATTGAAGATCTATAATCTAGTTTCTAGTTTACTAGTAATTTGTATAAGATCTAGGGATTTGAACCGTTGATTAAAATCCATCTGGCTGTCTAGATTAAGAGTATGTTTTATATAAAGAGTATTATACTAATCATGGAGAATAAAGATGTCTAGATATATTTTTAATCCACTTATCTAAATATCCAGCTTGGAGAGTTATTAATCATGATGGAAAATATTTATCAAAATTCTCTTGACGGGCAGATAACCAGAGAAGACGCTATGAAACTAGTTGAATCAAATCATTTCCAGTTATTTGACACTGCTGACAAGTTGAGGCAGGAAATAGTTGGAGAAGAGGTTTCTTTTGTTTTTAACCGAAATATCGATATCACTGATCACTGCA
This sequence comes from Methanobacterium sp. UBA353, assembly GCA_002496805.1. GTDB lineage: Archaea > Methanobacteriota > Methanobacteria > Methanobacteriales > Methanobacteriaceae > Methanobacterium. The sequence goes on from DALO01000012.1 coordinate 16,459, forward strand.
TGATCAAATGTAGTTTTTGCTCATTCCGGGACCATATTGGCTATGAAATGACCACTGCAGAAATTTTGGAAAGTATAAAAGAGGCGGTGGATCTTGGAGCTACTGAAATATGTCTTTTTGGTGGGGTTATGCCTCATATGGATGTTGATTTTTATTGTGACCTTTTTTCTACAATTAAAGATCAGTTTAACATCCACTTGCACAGCATGTCACCTGTGGAAGTTTACCATGCTGCTTTGAATTCTCAAATCTCTGTTGAAGATTCTTTATCTATGTTTAAAGATGCTGGCCTGGATACCATGACTGGAGCTTCTGCCGAAATACTGGTGGATAGTGTGAGAGAGAAACTCTGCCCTAATAAAGTTTCCACCAGCCAATGGGTTGATATAATCAAAAAAGCCCATGAACTTAAGATTCCTACAACATCAACCATTATGTATGGCAGTATTGAAACTTGGGAAGACCGTATTGAACATTTATTCATACTCAGAGATATCCAGAGAGTTACGAAAGGATTCACTGAACTGGTTCCAATGACCTTCCTGGGAGAAAACAATGTTATGGGACAAAAATCAAATGGTTCCAGCGGCTTGGATGATCTTAAATTGCATGCTATAGCTCGTATAATCCTTGGAAGAGACTTACCCCATATTCAAGCATCTTGGATCAAAATTGGAACTCGCATGGCACAAATGGCACTTTGTTGTGGTGCTAATGACTTGGGAGGAACTATGATGGAAGATAAAATTTCCACAGCAGCAGGATCATCCCATGGTGAATATCTATCCCGGGACCAAATGCATACTATAATAGAAGCTATTGGACGTGTTCCTTTAGAACGTAACACGACCTATGAACCAGTATATCATTAATTAAAATTAAACCAAATAAGAGTTTATTAAAAAATAAATGAGAAAAAAAATATGCCCCGAGAAAGTATTTATAAACGTTACAAACCATCAAACAGTCCTCATCCAATTAAAAATAGCCCTGCATACTGGTTTATTTTTAAACTCAATGAATTATTAATAGATACCAACAATAAACCCCTTAATATTCCTTTCACCAATAACTTGGATGAATTAAATATTTCTCCCATCAGAACTCAGTATATTGGAACACTGGATAGACACTATTGCTATTCGGCAGAAGTAATCCCTAAAACTCGTGCTCCTGAAGGAATGGTTTTTAAGACTCTTCGACAATCATATGATGATTTGGATGAAGATATTTATCTTTTAGCAGGTCGTGCTTTGCAGATCGTTAATTGGGATTCAAATCATCAGTTTTGTGGAAAATGTGGCACACCAACTGAAACTGAGGAGGATGAAATGGCTAAAGTGTGTCCGGAGTGTGGTTTTTCCAGTCACACTCGACTTTCTCCGGCAGTGATCACTGCCATAATAAAGGATGGTAAACTATTAATGGCAAAACACAACCATGCCCCGGGTAAGCGGTATGGTCTTATCGCTGGATTTGTGGAAGCTGGTGAAACCCTGGAGGAAGCTGTTTTAAGAGAAACCGTAGAAGAAGTGGGATTGCATGTTAAAAATATTAAATATTTCGGAAGTCAACCCTGGCCTTACCCTAATTCTCTGATGATAGCCTTTACTGCTGAATATGATAGTGGAGAAATAATGGTCGATGGGAAAGAAATAAGCCATGCAAGATGGTTTAGCCCCCATGAACTTCCAAATATCCCTTCAAGTATCAGTATTGCTGGTGAACTTATTGAATGGTATAAAAACAAATATAAAACGAACATTCCATAAAATAATAAAGAGGAATGTCAATTTTAGATTTTTATAAATGCGGCTAATATTATTTTTTCCATGGCATGTGACTAATATTATTTTCATGGCATGAAAAGAGTCAGTATCCTGGAGGCTGCATATGGTGATAAGTACTTATAGAATTATGTTTAAACAAAAATCATGGTAGATTAAAATTGGAATATAAGTACAAAAGTTATTTTAAATGAGAAAAATTGTGATATCATGGTAGGGGAAACGATCTTGGTGGTTGAAGATGAAGGGATAAGTGCCATTGAGATACAAGAGAGTTTAGAATCCTTAGGATACTATGTTCCAGTCATTGCCAAATCAGGAAATGAAGCAATTCAAGAGGCATTTGCCCTTAAACCTGACTTGATTCTTATGGATATCACCCTACAGGGAGATATGGATGGTATTGATGCTGCTACTATTATTAAGAGTTTTATGGATATTCCCCTGATCTATTTAACTGCATTGGATGATGTGGAAACTTTTCAACGGATGATGGATACTAGGGCAACTGCGTATCTTATCAAACCCATTGACGAGGCAACCTTGCGTAATAATATCGAATTGGCATTGAAAAATTATGAAATAACTAGGAAAGAGCTGGAAGAAGAAAAAAAGGCTGGTCTTAAAGATGTTCAGATTTTCATGCGCAGCGCTTTACCAGAACTCGTGTCAAAAATGCCGGTTACTGAGAGGAGTGTTTTCCTTTCACGTTTCATGAGGCTTTTTGAACAGAATATGAAACCGCTCTTCACGAGTTTTGCCCGGGAATATAGTCAAACCCCCTATGATGAATTGGATGATGATGAAAAAATGAAAATTTATCTATCCTGGATTTCACAATTATATGAAAATTTAGGCTTCAAAGTCCAGACCCGTTCCAGAGCTAATCGGGGAGCAATGACTGTTAAAAAATGTTCATGGGCACCCACCAAGCCACATGATATATTTTTATGTTTGATTTGTCAGAGCATTATGAAACTCACTTATTCCTGGACAAACCTACCTGGAACCGTTGAATCGGAGCCAACAACTGGTATACTGCAATCAGTGTGCAAGTTTGATTATAATATGGAAAACTAAAAATACTTTTTTTAAATTCTTCAGGGCATATTATTACAAAAATCATGAAACACGCAGCTTTTTGTGATATTTATCACCAAAAATAGTAGTAATATTTATTTTAATGTGAACCTAATTTTTTATTATAACAATGGCGGTTGATATAATATTTTGTGGTGGTATCCCACTAGCACGTCATTACGTCTAAAGGGGATAAAGATGGCTGGAAATAACACAGTTTTAAAAGGAAAATTTGACACCAATAAAGAATTAGAAAAGAAAAATAGGCAGTTGAAAAAAGAAATTGCTCTTAATACCAAGATTTTTTCTATTAGTCCTGATTACATGTTCTTGTTAGGGTTGGATGGGAAAATTGTAGAAGTGTCCAAGTCTGTTAGAAAACTGCTCGATTCTCAAAATAGGGTAATAAATTGCAAAATTTCACAGATCAAAATAATACACATCAAAGATCTCCATAAATTCATCAAATCCATCAATTCTATTCTTAATGGGAAATCCATTGAACCATTCAGATCTATTTTTTTAACCCCTGAAAATGATGAAATACATGTTCTTGTCCGGATATCGCCTGTTGAGTCTGATGATGAGATAATTGGCATTTTTATAAATGCCACTGATATCACAGATCAGTTATTGCTGGAAGAATCTAAACAGGAATCGACAACGCTCCAAAAAGCTTTAACTGATAAAGAGATGTTGGTTCGGGAGATTCATCACCGCACGAAAAATAATTTAATGATTATGGCCAGTCTTTTCTCACTAACTTCTGCTGATATTGAAGATGAAAATGCTAAGGCCATTTTCAATCAAACACATTCCAGGGTAAAATCCATGGCCTTGATTCACGAAAAATTGTACCGTTCCGATGATCTTAAATGCATTAATTTTGGGGACTACATACGCAACTTGGGCCAGGATCTTTCCAACATATTTTTAAGTGAAAACAGCAAGGTGCAGTTGATTATGGATGTTGAAGACCTAAAAATAAATATTGAGACAGCCATTAATGTAGGTCTTATTTTGAACGAACTTTTAACCAACAGTATCAAATATGCATTTCCAGAAGGAAGAAAAGGAAATATTTTCATCAATTTTCATCAAACTGACAACCATTATATCATGATTGTTGCCGACGATGGTGTGGGATTGCCTCAAGATTTAGACCTTGAAAATTGTGATAGTTTAGGATTAAACTTAGTCAGGAATCTAGTAGGGCAAATTGGTGGGGATTTAATAGTTAATCAAGATTTTGGGACTGAAATTACCATATGTTTCCAGGAAAATGAGTAGTTAGCTATGAATTTTTGTTAAAACAATAAATGAAACGTTTTTTTTCCGAATCAAGGGATTTGAATATTTTTAACATTTATTTGTTGATGGTATGAATATTACTAAGCATTATGAATAGTAACTATAAATTTAAATATTTCCACTTCACATATACATTAACGAAGGGGGATAACATGATTTTCCAAAAAAGGAGTATTTTAATTTTAAGCTTATTTTTAATTATTTTTTCTATGGGTAGTGCTGTAGCTGCCAATGATAATTGTGTGAATGATTCTCAGATAGATGTAGAATTAAATAACTCTTGGAGCACAGCTAACACGATATGCGCTAATTCTACTTCAACTCCCGATAATGAAATTGAATACGAGTTTTCAGAAAATATAAACGCTTCGGCAGAACAATTAGATTATTTAAGTGGATGTTGTTCTGTTTTACTCCATGTTCGTGATGGATATGATGTATTCGCTTATAGGAGAGACTCAACCTATGCAGCCAACCTTTACATTACAGTGACCAGTTGGTATGGTAAAACTGCAGTCAAGGAGTATAAAACAACTAACAGTTATTTTTTCCACACCATCATAACCCTTGATGGTTGGATGGTTGGAATTGGCGGAGCAGATGCGCCAGGTGTGGTGCAACAACTGGAACAACTGGCCGGAAATACTGTAGCTTCTGGTAAAATAACCTCTTCTACTGTAAATAGCGCTTTAACTCTGGTATCAAAGTTATATGGCATAGGTCATTTCATCATTAAAGCCCCCAATAATGTGGTTGGTTATGCCATTGTAAATAGTGGAAGGAGGTCTGGTATTTTTACAATGAGTAATGGCCAATACTTAGCAGTTCCCAACAGTCCCTCCTGTTACCGGAACGGTTTTGTGTCTACTTCATCTCCAGTGGCCACAACCATGAGTCTGGCATATAATAATCCATGGGGAGTGAATCATCGGAATGTGATAGCGTACGAATATGTAAAAACTTCTGATCTATTCAATAATATTATCAAAATTAATGTTTACGCTTCAAAAAGCTTAAGATCAGATAATATTATTTACAGAGGCAAATTTATAAGTGGATCATCGCTACCTACTACTCCTTCCAAAAGATACATTGGTCAAGTAGTCAAGACAGTTACCCTTCCAACAACCCAGATTGGCTATGAAAACATGATTTACACCTACAGTGAAATCTTAGATAACTACAGCACCACCAACACGTTACCGGGAAGTGTTGGTGTTGATCCGTGGATGGTTACTGTGGGAGATGTAATAAAAGCAGCAGAATATGTTAAAAATTATGTTGAAATTAATCATAAATTGCCATCTTCTGTTACTGTAAACGGTTTGGGGATAAACATGCCCACATTCCTTAAAATATTAACAAGTAGTATACTCCAAATCAACAATAACCAATTAAATTCTCTGATTAACCCTAAAAATTATGGTACTGCACCAGCACCCACTGATAATATGAATAGTGGTGAGATGTCTTTAGAAGAATATATTTTCATTGCACAAAATGTTAAAAAATTCATGGAAAATAAAGGCAGAGCACCTAACATAGCTCCAGACACAAATTTGGGCCCCTACATAACCAGTTTAGGACCTAAATTTAGTTATCAAAATATGATCTACACGTATAGCAAAATCTTAGACATCTATAAAAAAACTGGGAAACTGCCAGCAACCATTGATGTTAAACCATGGAAAATTATCACTACCCCCCAAAGCACTTCAGTCACCCTTGAACAAACATTAATTGCTGCACAATGGGTTAAAGATTATGTAGAAACCAACCAAAAACTACCCCCGTATGTTACCATTAACAATAAAGACTTTAATTTACCATCCTTCCTTAAGCTCCTAACCACCGTCGTTCAAAAAATCAATAGAAATGACTTCACACCCACAAAACTCACCAACACTTACCAAAACCCCACCGCACCCCAAGACACAATAACCACTGGGCAAATGACAAAAACAACCTACATAGAAATCGCAGGACTAATACAAAGATACATGGACCGCAACCTAAAAGCACCCAACTACTCCACCAAAACAGGACTAGGAACCTACTGGGGATACCACAACATTATCTACACCTACAGCAAAATCTTAGACACCTACAGCAAAAATAAGCAATTACCCGTTTCTATAGGAGTTAGTCCGCTAATTCGTCCGGTTACTGTTAAAGAAGTCGTGCTAGCAGCAGTGCAAGTGAAAAAATATATTGACATTAATCATCAGCTACCTTCTTCAGTATTTATTGGTGGAAAAAACATTAACATGCCCTCTTTCCTAAAACTATTAATCACCAGTGTACTCCAAATCAACAACAAAGACTTAAATACCTTGATTAAGGTTCAATTTTTTAATGCTCCCTCTCAATCACAAGATCAGCTGAAAACAAGGAACATGCTTAAAAATGAGTATATTGCAATCGCCAAAAAAGTTGATAGATACATGGATAGAAACGGTAATGCACCAGGCTATGCAACTGCCCTAGCATAATAACTAAAGATAAATCTAAAAATTACCTAAAAATAATACATTAAATCAAAAACAGTCCTACTACTCCATTATATTTTGATTAAAAAATTATTTTCTATTTTTTTAAAATACATTGTCATGTTTATGGTGTTAGTTAGTTTAATAAATCATAAAATTAAAATATTCCTGAGAACTTGAAAGAGGGATAATTTTGACTGATAATGAAGATTTAGACATTTTAATAGAGAATCTGAAAGATGAAGACCCTGATAAAAGGAAAGAAGCAGCCGATAAGTTGGGTGAAGCCAGTGACAAAACTGCTATTGAACCACTTTTAGCTGTTTTAACTGATGATAACCCCCAAGTTAGATTTGCATCGGCAAAAGCCTTGGGAAAAATTGGAGAACCAGCCATTGACCCCCTGGTATTGATACTCAAAAATGAGGAAGGGAACATCCGCAGATATGCTACTCTTGCCCTGAAGGATATTAAAAGTGATAAAGTAGTTGGCCAACTGGTTGAAACTCTGAATGATGGTGATTGGAGCGTTCGTAAGTTCGCATCCAAGGCATTGGGTGAAATAGGGAACAATACTGCAGTAGACCCCCTTATTAATACCCTTACTGATGAAGATTGGGGTGTAAGAGTGGCAGCTGTTAAAGCCCTGGGAGATATTGGAGACGAAAAAGGAATTGACCCTATTAAAAAAGCGCGTCGCGCTGCCACCGGAGATAAAGAGTTTAAGAAAGCATGCAACAAGGCGTTGAAGAAGATTCAGAAAAAATAATCTGAACTATTTTTCTATTTTTTTTCTAGATGATAAACATCTTCTCGCCGGTTTTTTAAAAGAGGAAGTTCAGCCCTTACTTTTCTTGTGAATGAATCATCGATGGTAACGTATATTATTTCTTCAGCAGACCCTGCCTCATTTTCTACTTTCCCCCAAGGGTCTGCAACCATTGAATGACCATAGGCCACATAGGATGATTTATCATTTCTTGCAGGTGAAACAGCTGCCACGTAAACTTGGTTATCAACTGCACGAATTTTTATGAGGGATTTCCAATGGACAGGTCCAGTGGCCATGTTAAATGCTCCTGGAACAATGATCAATCTCGCACCTTCCAGCGCCATTAAGCGAAAGAGTTCTGGGAAACGTATATCATAACAGATGCATATCCCGATTTTTCCAAGTTCTGTGTCCACAACTGTGACCTTGTTACCTGCAGTTAAGGTTTGTGACTCTTTGAAGCTGACTGCGTCTGGCACATCAATATCAAAAAGGTGAATTTTACGGTGTGATCCTATTATCTCACCCTCCGAGTTGAAAAAGAAGCTGGAGTTATAGATTTTTCCATTGTGTTTTTCAGGGATGGAACCAGCGAGAATATTGGTTTTTTCCCTTTTGGCAGCCTTGCTAATTGCGTTGAGAGTGGGACTGTTTTCTTTTTCCTCAGCATACAATGGGAAAAGATCAGTTTGATAGGGACAGTTCCACATCTCAGGTAATACAACTAAATCAGAGTGGGAAGATGCTTCTTTAATCATCTGCAGAGCATTGGTGATATTCTTTTTTTTCTCAAAAACCACTTGCATCTGACACAGTGCTAGATTAAAGATATCTTTCATTTAAATAACTCCTATTAACATATTAAAATATAATGAGATATTTGAATTATTGTCATAATACATTTAACGCTATTTTAGGAGGGTTATTATGAGCTGTTACTTAAGATACATGAAAGATGTTATCAGTGATGCAGATCTGCATCCTGAAGGCCGTAGTGAACGGAAACAATTGGATCTGGCTATTCGTAAAGTAGTGGGGATGGAAGATGATGATAAATGTAACGTTGTCTGGAAAGAGGTGAAACTCTGGCTGCAGGATGAGGATAAAAGGAAAGAATTGATAGACAAATTGAAAAATTGATTTATTCCTTTCTTATTTAAATATTAATTGATCCAATTTTCATCTATTTTTCTAGTTATCATAACTGTAAACACCAGCATAGTTTAAAAAGGCTATCATGTATTGGTAGGTGAGTTTATCACTTCCTGGTTGAATTTTACTGTGAGGAGATAATACTTCACAGATAACCGAAGTGATGTTATTACGGTTGCACTCTGTAGAAAGAACCCCTGAATGATTACCAACTTTGATCATTGGTGATTTGGTATTATTATTAATATAAAAAGCTAGTTTGAAACTTTTAGGATTTTTTGGGTCATAAATGATGCAATTTTTTCCAGGAATATCATGGGGCTTGGTGGAATGACAATCAATAAGTAGAGTTACTTTTTCACTTTTTGCGGTTTGACTGATTGTGTTAGCTGCAATTCCTGGAATATTAGCCACTCTATTGGGGTCTGTGTTATTGTGAATCCTGGTATTGGTTGCTGTGTCACGGGGAATTGCAAAGGGTATTATATAAATTGTTCCATTAATTTTTTTACCATTCAAGTGATTTATCAAGTTGGATGCAGCGATTTGTGGTGGTAATTCGGCCCCATGAACCCCGGCAACGATCATGACTCTTGGATGGCTTCCATTGCCCAATCTGATCATTGGAGTTCCATTCCCCGAGGCTTGTATTATCTCAGATATTAGTGGTGTTTTGTTGATATTATCCATTAAGAGTGTGTTGTTAGTTATATCCCCACCTGTTGAGTTATCTATAATAGATATCTTATATACAGGAGAGGCCAGTGCAAGTGATTTATTTATTAAGGGTGTGGTGGGAGATTCTGTAGATCTTGATATAATAAAATTACCTAGTAAAAAAATTCCAGAAACTAAAAGAACTAATACTATTCCAGCCAAAAATCCTTTTCTCATCACTACACGTTTTGGACCAGTCTTTGTTCTTTTCTTAGAAAGTAAGGATGGCCTTTTTTTGCTTGAAAAAACAATTCCCCCAATAAAATGTTAACTTTTGAACATACACCCTGTGTTAATATATGGCTCAAGGTATTATATATTTTAGGACCTCTAAGCTATCAAACTTTCATTTGTATACCCTTAATCCCATACTATAATTTAGATGAAATGTCTGTATTACTGTAAAAATCTTTTTTTTTTAGAAGAATTAAAATGAATTATAATACTAATATTATTTTAAATTGATTACATAAAAAAAAAGAGGGAATTACATGTTTGAAGATGATTATTACGATAATTTAAGGCAATATAATTTATTTATAAGTCATAATGGTGAAGGAGATGAGGAATATCTTGAATTCATCAGAAGACTTGTGGAGGCCAGTGATTTTGAGTGGAAAGATCATGGGATTCCAAATAAAAACAGTCAAGAGGACCTCCGGCAACAGATAAATAATTCAGATATTGTGATCATACTCAGTGGCCTTTACTCTAAACACCATGATTTAATAAAAAATCAAGTGGATTTAGCCCTACAGTTAAACAAACCTATAATTCTTATACGGCCTTATGGGCTGGAAGAAGTTCCTGCCGAGTTAGAAAAAATAGCAAAAGGAGTGGTGGGATGGAATAGGGTGTGTATTGTAGAAATGATCCAGGAATCTTTAAAAGAAGAATAAATCATATTATTTATTATTCATCCTGATCACCCCAAAAAACATTATATTATTCGGATAATTTAGATTTAATTAGTCAATTTTAACCTGCGTGATAATTAAGGAAAATAACTTGCTTGATAAGAAATGAAAAAATATATTAGTTTTCTTTTAACATAATAACATTAAGTAATATTTCAAGTTAGTTGGAGGATAAGGTGGCTGTATGGGAAGAAAACTCAAATTGATGTCGTTAAAGGCTTTATTTTTGGTAATGATTTTATTTTTTAATTTAAGTTGCGTATCAGCAGCCCAATGGGAAGTTGGAGTGGGACAGACCTATGACACTATTCAAACAGCAATTGATAACGTGAACACACTTGAAGGTGATGTTATCAACGTGCACAGTGGAGTTTATTCAGAAGATGTTACCGTAAATAAAAAGCTCACCTTACAAGCCAACACCGACGATAATGTACGATTACAACCGGTAAATACTGGTTTTTCTGTGGTATCGGAGGGTGGTGGAAGCACCATCGATGGTTTTTACATAGATAATAGTCCTCAGGGAACTGGCATCAATATCAGTGCCAATGGATGCACAGTTAAGAACAACAATATAAACGGTGGTTCAAGTGGAATTGCAATTTCTGGTGCTAACACCACCATAGTTAACAATGTTGTTTCCGGACAATCCAACAGTGGTATTCTAGGAAACCTCACTGGAGGTTTCTTCAATGTCTTTAAAAATAGTGTGTCCAATCTTATCGGCCCAGGAACATTAAATGGCATCCTTATCAGTACCAATGATAGTGTAACTGACGTTAATATCATTGGAAACACTTTTTCACATATCAACGCACTTGGAAACAATGGTAGTGTCTTTGTAGTTCAACTGGGCAAAAGTGAGGGTGCTAGTGGTAATCCCGAAGTGGCTGATATTACCAATTTAAAGGTTACTGATAATCTAATTTCAGATATCAATGCTGCCAGCGCTATTATGGGGATGGAAATTATAACTAGCAGTATCGATGCACTAATTTCAGAGAATAAAATTTCAAAACTTAAAGGAACTGTTGGCAGCTCAGTTTATGCATTGGAAGCAGCGATAATGGGTAATGGAATTGTTTTGGTTTCTGAAAACCAGATAACAGAAATAAGTGCCAGTCAACAGGCTGTGGGAATTGTAACTATTGCATTAGGCGATTTATTCTTGAAAGATAACCAAGTATCTAATATTAACAAGGCTGATGCTAGTGTGGGAATTTTAGGCCTTGGATTGCTTAGTAATGCAACTATAGAAAACAACTGTGTCTTCGATATCAACTCTCCCAGTATAGCAGCTGGAATTGTAGGCACAGCAATGTCACACTTGAAGGTGTTATTTAATACTGTGAAAGAGGTAGACGGAGCTAATGATGTGTCCCTGGTTACTGCTGGTTTTAACACCACAAATGTCATGGGAAACAATATAGAAGGTGATGGATCAGGAATAGGTATTGTAACATGCTCCCCTAACGGGAATATTAATTATAATCGGATTGTCAACTATGATTCTTACATTCAAAACTTCCTATTCTCCTCCTTCGGACCTACCATAGATGAAATGCTCAAACCCATTGATGATGCCATTGAAAAGAACCCTGAACTGGAGCCGATTTTAAAACCCATCAGGGATGAACTGGATAAGCTTTTCCATGAACTGGAAAATAGCAAAACCACTGCAACCTTCAACTGGTATGGAACCAATAACCCCCATATTAGTAAATTTTTCATTGGAAATGGAACCATAAAGTATTCCCCATGGCTTATTTTAACTGTTAATGCCATTCCATCCACTGTATACCCGGGTCAAAATTCAGTGATCACTGCCGATGTTTACACTGATTCAACAGGTGCTGATCATCGAAAGGATGCAGATATGTATTTTAGTGGATCTTCGGTTACCTTCACCACTAATTTAGGTAGTGTGGGAAGCAAAATTGTGGTTGTCCCATGGCTTAAAGGCCTAGCCACAGCAATTTTAAGAGCTGATGAAGGCCCTGGCATCGCTACTGTAACCGCATCTGATTATGAAACAGTTAAATGTTATGTAACAATCCTTGGAGCGTCTGTCACTCCAGCGTCACATTGCACAGTTCCAATGCAAGAAACTGGAATGCCACTTGCAGGATTAGCAATAGCCATTTTAATCTTATTCAATGGATTGATCTGCACCATAAAAAAATAATAAATCGGGGATGGGTGCCCATCCCATTTTTTTTAAAATGAAATTACTTTAAATGTTAGCATTTTAATTGCCTATTTTTTCCTGACGGGTATGTTGAAAAGTATTGCACACTTTTTGCACTGTTTTGTGGCAATGTAATCGTTTGATGATTCGAAACTTATATCAGTTGAACCACAATTAGGGCAGGATGTTCCAGAGTGCTTATCATCGACAATAACAACAGGACCAGTAATTGAACAATTCAAAACCAAAAATTTTCCAATCATTATTACATCCTCCGGTTCAATGAAAATATTTTAACTTATTTACAAATATTTCTCTATTTTCACAACCATTTAAACGTTATAGTGAAAATTAGAACAATAATAAAAAGGATGGGAAAATGATTTAAAAAATAATGATTATTTATCAGTCAATACTGGTTATAAAGAATGAAACATGTGTAATTTGTTATAAAAAAAATTGTTAGTAACCAAGAAAAACAAAAAAATCCTCAATCTATCGTTCATATGAATTGGGTTTCAAATAAAGCTAATAATTTCTCAAAATTGACTAATTCAATAATTTTAAAGTTAATTTAATAAATTCAATCATCATCAAGATTAACATGAAAAATAAAAACATTACGACCAATTGTGTAATTTTATTCAGTTTTTTTAAAATTACCGTCGCCTCCGGTCTGGATATTTTTAATATTATGAAATAATAATTCTAATATTTTTTTCCTGGTTGGTAACTATTTTAAAAATAAAAGTAATTGTTCTAATGAAGTTATAAAATGTAAAATATGAATTGTAAATCAGTGAAAATAAAAATTTAATAAAAATGAAAAGATAACCCGGAATTTAACCGGATCTTCATATTATCCTTTCTCATTTTTTAATCTACTACTTCAGCAAAGGCAAAATTTCTTCGAACAGAATTCACTCTGATTTTAACTTCTTCACCTTCTTTAGCGCCTGAAACAAAAACTACAAATCCTTCAATACGGGCAATTCCGTCTCCATCTCTACCTGTATCTTCTATTTTCACATCGTACTCTTCGCCTTCATTAATTGGAGAAGAATTTCCTCTATCATTACTGTTACTACTTCCAAACAAACTTATCACTTCCAATTTTTGCCAGATAGGCAATACACTATTGTTTTTTGATGCATATAAAGTAATTTAAAAACAATTTTATTTAATAGATTTTTTTTAAACATTCGAATTATCTAATTAGACAACAAGAAAAATCTAAACTTTCTAAAAAAAGGAGTTTTTTTTATTCTGACTTTCAAAAATTACATTTTTTTTATATCTCCTGGAAACAATTTGCAATGAGTTTTTTACTCTCATGATAGGCTTGAGTGTAAGAATCCCACTCTGGCATTTCATATACCAATGTAGGAATCCCCAAATTTGCCAAAGGGTATGAAACAGTGAAAGTTGATGATCCGTGCTCAGAATAAGCTGTGGCCCGGTAGTATATGAATTCGGGTATATTTTTTTCTATTTTTTCAGCCAATGCAACTGAAGGAGAGTCCATTTTTGGGGTAGCAATAAAATAGCCCTTCCCATAACCAGGAGCATGGTCGTGGCATATTATAACCACATCAACATTGGATTTCTTGATATCTGGAATTATGTAAGTTGCTACCAGTCCTTCCCCACTAGTACGGCCAACATGAAAATTGTTAGGATTGTTGGTAACGTTAACTTGGTAGTGGAGAATTTCATTATTGGCAGATAAGCTGTATTGATCTATAACATCGCTCACAGTTTGAATGGAAAGTTTTTCACGGGGATGCATACCCGTAATAATGGCAATAGTTTTCTTATCTGCTGAAGAAGCCTCAGAAACTGTAAAAACTTCTTTACTGACTGATCCACGGTAATCAGAAGCTAAATTTGCGGGTGATCCCGAATTTCCACCAAAATCGGGTATGGTAAAGACAACAAATGCTATAACCAGGATCACTGCTGCGAAGAAAAAAGATGCCCAGGCAAACCCTTTCTTACTGCGACGTTTAGGATTTTGATCAAGAGAGTATGAATAGACCAGTGCCCCCCCACAACTACAAGTATCAAAGTCATCAGGGGATTCATCTTCTTCCAGCTTGTAGTAGCCACCACATCTTTGACAAATCAAGTAAGGCATAATAATCAATATATTCTAGGATGAAAACTTATTTAAGCTTTTTCCCCATTAGATGATTTTAATCAATAAAAAAAGGGTATAAAATTCCATTAAATATTTCCTAGGCAGTTATATAAGCTAAATTATTTTCTTTAAATTTTTTACAACTAATGTAATATGACACAAACCTAATTATAATTTTATATCTAGAATGATGTTATTACTACTTGATAACTCCTACCTGGTCAGTTCAGGGATGGTGAATTATCTAGTTTTTATTATTTGATTACTCCTACTTGTTCAGTTCAGGGATGGTGAATTATCTACATACTTAGATATACGAACAGTTCTGGATACAATTTTTAAAGCATTACTCCGTAATATATAGAGTAGAAATAAGATATGTTTAAAGATCAGTAGTGGAGTGTTTAATTATCAACCCCGATAAATCCAAGTCAATGAAAAAAGATCACATCACTAAAGAACAACTTGAACAAGCCTTGATTCAGGCTAATTACATCCCAGATGATAATATATTAATCACCCTTTTTTTATCACTCCAACTGGGAAAACCCATCCTGGTTGAGGGACCACCTGGAACAGGGAAAACAGAACTATCCAAATCTGTTGCCAGAGCTTTAAACAGGGATTTTTTCCGCGTGCAATGCTATGAAGGAATTACCTTTGAGCAGATGGTGGGTGAATGGAATTATCAGAAACAATTGCTGCATTTGGAGATGTCACGCCTCAAAGAAACAAAACTTGCCAATGAAATGGATACTGATGTTTTTAGTGAAGAATTTTTTATTAAAAGGCCGTTACTCCAGGCATTCATTAACCCTTCCCCAGCGGTAATGCTTATTGATGAACTTGACAAGGCTGATGAAGAAGTGGAAAGCTTCCTTCTCCAAGCGTTAGGAGAAAAAGAAATAACTGTCAATGACCTTGGAACTTTCAAGCTAAATAATGACCTACTAGTGGTTTTAACTTCAAATTCTCAGAGAATGCTCCTTGATGAAACCAGAGACCGGTGTCTTTTCCTTTATATCGATTATCCAACACCAGAAAGAGAAATTGAAATTATGAAGTCACTGCTTCCTGATGCACCTAATCTATTGGTTGAAAAGGTGGTGGGACTTATTCAAAGGATCAGAAAACTTGATCTTCTTAAAAAACCATCTATCAGGGCAACTGTGGACTGGATCCGAACTATTATAACCACTGGAGATCTGGAAGCCAGTGATGAATCTCTTAAAAGAACAGTCCAAGTGGTTTTAAAGTCTGAAGAAGATCGTAAAAAGGTCCAATCTACAATATTCAAGTCATCTGAATAACGATCCAAGTTATAATATCATTCAAGATTCATGTGAAATATTATGGACAAAATAGTCAATTTTTCGGGTTTATTGCGAAAAAATGGGATTCCTGTAAGCATAAGAAGCACTCATACCAGTCAACAAGTCCAAGAATTGATTGATGAGAATGATCCTTACTTTAAAGAAGCTTTAGCTTCTGTCTATATCAAGGAAAACAAAGACAGGGACGCATTTAATCGTCTTTATGATGAATTTTTTCAGGGCCTTACAGAGAGTGATGGAAGTGAAACTGACAATGAGGAGTCATCTGAAACATCACCTAAGAGTGTTTGGTCAACAAAAAGCAATAAAAAATGGAAAATTTCATACCAAGAAGATGATTCTGACTTTAAAGCTCGTGAAATCGAGTCGAATGAGATAAATTACCACCCACCTCTTGAGGATTATAGTAAAACTCCAAATGAGGCTGAGCTTCTTTCTAGGGATATTAATACCTTAAATTCCTTCGAACCAGAACTTTTCCTTTTATGTCAGAAGATGGGTAAGAAGATCGCCATGGTGCGCAGCAGGCGCCAGAGACAGGCTCGCGTAATGCGACCTGATATACGTAGAACCATACGTAAGAATCTTCAATACGGTGGTGCTCTGATTGACTTGGTTAAAAGCAAACCCAAAGTTAAAAAGAATCATCACTTTTTTTTAAACGATGTCAGTGGTTCCTGTGACTGGATCAGTAACTGGTTCTTTTGCCTGGTTTACGCAGCACAAAACTCGTTCAGAAGAGTGAGGGTTTTTGATTATGATAATAAATCAGTTGAAACTACTGTGGCTATGGATGAACCTACTATGATGGATGCTTTCATCAAAGTGAGGGATATTAGGCAGAAGAATCTGATGATCCATGGTACCAGTAACATGTACCAAGCCTTTGAATCATTTTTGGAAAAAGTGCAGCTTAACCATCGAACCACCCTTATGATACTTTCTGATTGTCGGGATTGGGGTGGTCCTAAAAATGATGGGATACCTAGGAGTGCTGAGTTAATTGAGAACATGGCCCTTAAATGCCGGAAGGTTATGATTTTCAATCCAGAGGATGAGAAAAAATGGGATGTTGTGGATAGTTGTGTTTCAGATTACCGGAATGCTGGGGCAGAGATCCATGAAGTGAAGAATCTCAACCAGTTGGCCATGATAGTGAGAGATATTTAATCAGATGCTTTATAATAGTTATCAAAAATATGTGGTGTTTGGTTTGTGTTGTTCAGTTGTTTTTTTTTGACTCAATCTCCTAGTTTACGATGTGGTTATTTTGAGCACATAACTTGGGTGTAATCATCTGCTAAAATGCCATGCTTTTCTGAAATTACAATATCAATCAATATTTCAAGTAGCTTTTGATGGCGGTAGATGTTTGCACATGGGTTTCTTGGAAAAGGTTGGTCTCTGAAAAAATTACAAATCCCTGATGAGGTAATCCCTTTGGTAGAATATATCATATGCACCACTTTTTAATAATATTGAGAATTTCTATTTTCTTAGTTTT
>DALO01000016.1:0-128343 GCA_002496805.1 Methanobacterium sp. UBA353
TTAAAACAGACACCCTGTTTATTAATCACATTATAAGTTGAGTATTAATCATATATTGAATTCCTGATTTTTTATTGAAATGTATAAAATTTCTTAACGATAAATAAATATTTTTAAAAAAGATCATATTGATCCCAAAATTACATTATAAACATTATAAATCGGATATTTTCGATACGTTTATATTATCCTATCGATATAGAGTTATGAACATAAAAAAATAATAAAGAGGTGAAAATATGAAAAAACAGATGATGATGATTTTGGTGATGTTAACTTGTACCATAACTATATCTGGAGTCGTTTCAGCAGCAGATCCCTATGATATTGGTGTTAACGTCACACAACAAGCAATGACAAACACAAATCTAGGATTAAACACATCAGAAAGCAACTTACTAATCACCACAGCCAGCACCGCCCACCTAAACGGACAAACAACCGAAGACAGCGTACAAGGAGTAGTAGACACCACCAACACCCTGCCAAAAAATAGCCAAAAAATCACCTACGGCCAAGGAAACTTACTTGTCCTTAACGACCCTAACGGGCCATTAGAATTCACATTCGTCTCAAAATCCACCAACCAAGCCCTCAGAGCACAAAAATACACTGTAGACTCAACAGGAACAATAAACTTTGGAGACGTAGTTTACATCCTTGCAGACCCTAACATGAGCCAAGAAGCATGGAATTACGCCATCCAACAACTCGGAAACAATGCGTATGACATAATGGCAATAGCCAACCTATGGGCACAAGGAGCACCTGCAGACCTACTAGCAACTACCTACAGCACCAAAACCATTGGCCAGGGAAATATGATCAACTACGCAATTGTCAAACAATTCCAACAAAATTATCCAGTCAGTACGGGAAAATGTAACTACATTTTCAGCAGTGCTGGCGGTTATAATGACGAAGCAGTGCTTCAAGGAGAGTTTGGTTTCAGTTATGAATTATATCTCCTTAATGGCGGTGATCCTAGTAAATTAGGTATAATGCAGTACGACAGCAACACTAAAACTGGTCTTTTTGCATTGATGAAAATGAATGATCTAAGAAGCACTTATGGTACCGTAGTTAGTGGAACTTTAAGCGAACTTTTATTCAACAACTGGCTCTATGACAACTATCTGAAGGCCAACCACTTAGATCAGTTATACAATGTTTTGATGCTGAAAAATATTGGGGAATCTAACTACAACTATCTCTGGTACGATCCAATAACAGGATCTGGTCATGGACTCGATGAAGCCTACATTGCCAAGCTTGGTAACTTTGCAGGTACATTTGATCAAAGCAAAACTGTAATACCAATAACTGACATCAACACAATGAATCAGATTGGAAAGAATTCATTCACACTGGCATCAACTGACCCGGCCTACCTTGCAAACCTTGGATACACTGGTACACTTGTAGAAATGCAAACAGCGTTTATGAAAGACCTTGTAAATGGCAAAATTGGCGTTATTGCAACTCCTTACTACCAAAATTTCAACGGAGTGTCCTTAGTGGGATTATTGGATGGAATAAATCAGGACAATGTATTCAACATACACACCCTAATGACCGATACCCACCCCTGGAACCATGCTCAGGGATATTTAGGTATACTGTTCTTCAGACTCGTCAATGTTGATCCTATCAACTCTGCTAACACTGTGATTAATAAATTGATGATCAAAGTCGAACCAGATGGTTTTGGAGGATTCACATACACCAATGGTACAAGCGGGCCCGGATATATAAACACGATGCCCCTTATGTTTGCTCAGAAAGCACCATGGAACTTTTTAAGAGTGTTCATGAAGGTCGGTTGTCCAAGATGTTTACAGGAGGATTTAGACGCAGCAAAGTTTGGTCTTGGAAAATATCCCCTACAACAGTTCGAACAGTACATTCTAATGAGTATACCTGTAACTGCTGCCAGTTCTTCAGAGGAAAATTGGTCTAAAAACGCGGCAGTTAGAATGGGATTATTTGGTGTTTCACCATCATTAGGCACCTATCTATCATCAGGAGGCCCAATGACTACTACAAACCAACCAACTCAATATCCAGAGTACATACTCATTAAATGGAATTACATGACCAGTACCGGAATCGCGGCACTAATACAATACGATTTGTCAGCGATGAATGTGTTAATGGCTGCAGATGGTTACAGCAACGGTGGAAATTGGCATTTAGATAAGGTTTACCCTGACACGGGTAACAGTTACTTGAATGCCATGTTCAGTGTGGTCCGTGAAATACCATTGACCCAGGATTCCTACGAAGCTTTGACTGCAGTTGGTGGTGACCCAGTTGATTTCCTGTTGAACTACGTAGTACCTGTAACCCCAACCCCAATTACACCAACACCATCTACTCCAGGAACTTCTGGAAATGGATTCAGCACAATCAACGGGGCATTAGCAAATGTTTGGAACAGTTTAGAAAGCTCCAGTACATCAACCAATGAAATCACACCAGGATTACCATTAGAACAGAACATTCCCGCAACAACTACAACAACTAATTCATCAACTGCAAGTCTACCTATTGCTACAATATTAGGAACTATATTCCTCATTATCGCAGCGATACTCGTTTACTTGGGAAAAGACATCATTGTTGCAACCTTTAAAAGACACAGCAGACCTGGAAAATAAAACTTTCCCCCTTTTTTCTTTTTTTCAAAATCGTTCTTTAAACATTATAGAGGTGAGAATAATATGAATAAAAACGCAAACATTGATTTAAAAAATGATATATCTCAAATTGATTTTCCTGAAGAAATTTCTATTATAGATTCTATAATGGATGGATATAAATATTACCAGATGATATATTCAGCATTAAAACTTGGTTTTTTTGATAAAATGATTGAAATGGGGCCTGCATCCCCACGTGAGATTGCAGAAACTGTTTCTGTAAATGGAATGTTTGTTAGAAGCATTCTCAGTGCATTAGAAGATATTAGTTTTGTTAAATCCGATGAAGACGGTTACATGCTAACTAAACAGGCAGAGACATTTCTTTCCAAGAAAAGCCTCTTTTATCAGGGAGATTTAATCATGGATCTTGGGAGAGATGAATCACCATGGAATGATTTAGAAACCGTGTTAGAGAGAAAAGGGTCTCCAAAATTAATCCAGAAAGAAGTTGATGAACTACAAATCCGATCCCTAGCCCAACAATGTATTAGAGGAGAAGCTCAGAATGTATTACGTGGCATAATATCGCGTCCAGAATTTTCAGAACATAAAAAACTTTTGGATATAGGTGGAAGCCATGGTCTTTACTCCATAGGTCTCTGCCAGGAAAACAATGCCCTTTCAGCCACAATCATAGAACACCAAGAAGTTGTGCCTTTAACTTCGTCTTCTATATCTGAATACTGGGTGGATGATAGGATTACAGTACAGGAAGGAGATATTGAAAACTTGGAGGCTGTACCTGAAGATGGATATGATATTATTCTCCTTTCCCACCAACTGTACCAGTATCGTAGAAAAATGGATGAAACGCTGGAGAAAATTGTGGAAATGTTGAATCCTGGAGGTACCCTAGTGCTTAACCATCGTTTCTGCAGCCCTCAATGTGAAATTAAACCCGGTGATGGTATTCGTGAAATTGATCGGGCTTTAACCAGTTTTGGCCATCCATTATGCCATCCCGAAGGTCTTAAGGATGTTTTAGAAAAAATAGGATTCGTTAATGTATCATTAATCCCGCACGAAACAGCTTTAGGATATGCAGTTCTCTGTATTGGAACTAAAGAAGGTAAACCCCTGGAAAAAACATTAGATACAGAAAAAAAACTTGTTTCTGATTATTCATCAAATGGGGAGGATAGATGTTGTTAAATAAAACAATGCAACCTTCAAAAATTCTTGAAGAAACAATAGATTATGTTAAAAATAGTTTAAACGATATTATCCATGATATAACTATTGAAAGAGCAGTTATTGGCATATTTTTTTCTGGAGTAATTCTTAACAACGGCCACGCAGGTATCAGCGCCACACCCATAAAAGAAATTCCTGAAGCAGTTTGCTGCCCCAGTTCAGCCCGATCAATGCCCAATGCTGGACATTTAACAGAAAGATCTGTAGTTAAATACCTCAAAGATGCCACTTCCAATATACCCATGAAAAAAGCCATGGGAATAGCTGTCCTATCCGCACTCTCAAGTTACTGCCGAGAAATAGGGTTAACTGAGGGTTATGATATGGAAGTGGGTGTTGACGCATTAGATTGTGTTGATTTAAGAGATGATACTTACCCCGTACTTATCGGTGCAATAGGACCCTTTTTAAGGGTTTTAAAAAGTAGGAAAAAACCTTTTTCAGTGGTGGAACTTGACACTAGGACTCTCAAACCTGATGAATTACCTTTTTATGTCCCACCAGATAAAACAGGAGAAATAGTACCCAAAGCAGATGTGCTAGTGATAACTGGAACCACACTGATTAATGGAACATTAGAGGGAATATTAGAAATTGCCCGTCCTGATACCAAAGTAGTTGTGGTTGGGCCCACTGCAAGTATTCTCCCGCATGCTTTCTTTAAAAGAGGTGTTGATATTCTGGGTGGTGATATCATCACCCACCCCCAAAAAATGCTTGACACACTAGCAGAGGGAGGTTCAGGATACCATCTTTATGGACACTCCGCAGAACGTGTACTGGTAACACAAAAATCCCCTGGTTTTAATCCATAAAATCTGCCAACAATTCAAAAATGGGAAAAAAGTAAGGACAAATACGGATTTAAATATTGTATAAGTTCTACCTCAAAAGTCAAAATTCATTATTGGACAGCCCCTATAACAAAATAAATTGAGTACTATTTTTTAATAACTCGGAATATAACTTATTGTTTTTTTTATATATTTATCGAATTTTACGCGACTCTAATTTAGTATAAACATATATATAATTAGTTTACCAATACCAAAACGAGATGTTTATATAGTCATTTCGAATAATGTGAATAATGTTATTTAAGGAGGTGAAAAAATAAAAAAAACAGGAAAAAACGTTAATAATCCTTTGAAAATAAATTGGAATTATTTATGGGGTGAATCATTGAAAAATTTGCCTAAAAAGAATAATTCTGTTATTTGGGACGATATAGCTCCTAAATTCAACCAATGGATGGAAAAAGATGATTATCCTGAGAAGGTTCTTCAAAGAATAAAATGTGATGCGAATGATAGTGTTTTAGATATCGGATGTGGTAATGGAGTTATCACTATTCCTCTGGCTAAAAAAGCAAACAATGTCACTGCAATGGATATTTCTGGCAAAATGCTAGAAATATTAACTCAAAAGGCTGAAAAATCAGGTATTAAAAATATAAACACCATAAAAAAGCGTTTAGAAGACACAACCGTAGGTGAAATTGGTAATCATGATGTAGTAGTGGCATCACGCTCCTTAAATGGTGTTTCCAACATCCAAAAAGAGCTAGAAAAAATAAACGAAATTGCAATGAAAAATGTTTATATCACACTTTGGGGCGTTGATAACCGAAAATTTGAAAGAAAAATATCTGAAATTTTAGGAAAAGAGTCACACAGCCATCCAGATTATATTTATGTCTATAATATGCTCCATCAAATGGGAATTTATGCTAATGTTGAGATGCTAAAATGTAACACTCGCAACCATTATTCAGATATAGAAGAAGCCATGGACAGGCTCAGGTGGAGAATTGGAGACTTAAATAAGGATGATGAATCCATTTTGAGAGAATATCTAGAAAAAACCATGATCAAAACGTCTGACGGGACCATGAGTTATGTTAAAGGGAAAGCAGACTGGGTTTTGATCTGGTGGGAAAAATAATTGAAAAAATTTTCATTAAATCGAGGTGAAACAATTGAATAGTAAAAATAAGACCATAATCGCCATAATTGTTGTTATTGCTATTCTTGGCATTATAGGTACTTATATAACATATTATGCACCGAGTAGTGGTGGTACAAAACAGCTGACGGACATGGTGGGGAGGAATGTCACTGTTCCTACGCAGATTAACACCGTGGTGGCTACATCACCCCCTACTACAAATATGATCTACATATTAGCTCCTGATAAGTTAGCAGGATGGAATTTCAAGCCCACTGGGCAATACATGGACCCTAAATACAAAAACCTTACAGAAGTGGGTGGTTGGTTTGGGAAACAGACTGGGAATTATGAAACCTTCATTTCAATAAAACCAGACATTGTATTGGAAGGTTCCAGCCCTCTTGCAAATGCCAGTGATACAGTAAACGAAAGACAAACCAAATTTGGTGCTATACCAGTTGTAGCAGTTCTGGATGTTTCAAATGTTACCAAATTTACTCCATCAATTAAATTCATGGGACAGGTCTTAGGGGTTGAAGATAGAGCAGATAAATTAAATTCTTTCTATGAAAAGGTTTACAATAAAGTTAACAGCACTGCATCCCAGATTCCAGACAATCAAAAGAAAAAAGTGTATTATGCCGAGGGTCCAGAAGGATTACAAACTGATCCTAGCGGTTCACAGCATTCACAGTTAATCGAACTGGCTGGTGGTATAAACATTGCTGACGTTCCACTAAAACAAGGCATGGGCATGACAGATGTTTCTATGGAACAAGTACTAAAGTGGAATCCTGATGTTATTCTAGTAGGAGATCCTTCATTCTACAAGAAAGTGTACAACGACACTAAATGGCAGAATGTAAAAGCTGTTAAGGAAAAACAGGTTTTCTTAATACCTCAGGATCCTTTAAACTGGTTTGACAGACCTCCAGGTGTTAACATAATTCTGGGAATACCATGGACTGCTAAGACATTGTATCCAGATAAATTCCAGGATTTGGATATGAACAGTTTGACTAAAGAATTCTACTCTGAATTCTACCATTACCAGTTAACTGATGAAGAATTGAACAATCTGTTAAATCCTCAGCCATAATCAATTAACAGGTGATGGAAAATGGCTATAGATAGGAAAATCTGGCAGAATATGCCTCTTACTACGGTCATAGTAGCTCTGCCAATTTTCTTATTTTTTATTTCTTTTCTTATTGGACGATACCCACTATCCCCTCCCGAAGTAATTATCGCATTATTATCAAAAATTTTACCAGTCAAAACAGCTTCACCTGCAGTATATTCTATTGTTTGGGAGATACGACTGCCCCGCATAATGGCCGCCCTTTTGGTAGGAGCTGCACTATCCATATCAGGAGCTTCCCTCCAGGGAATATTCCAGAACCCCCTGGTATCTCCAGATATATTGGGAGTAACATCTGGAGCTGGTTTTGGTGCTGCCTTAGCTCTTCTTCTATCCGGCAGCCCGTTTATAGTTCAATTATCTGCATTTTGTTTCGGTTTAATTGCCGTGACTCTTACTTATACTATAGGTAGTAATTTCAGAGGATCGAAAACTTTGGTTATGGTTCTCTGCGGAATAGCGGTAGCTGCCTTATTTTCAGCTTTTATATCCATAACCAAATATTTAGCTGACCCTTATGATAAGTTACCAGCAATTGTATACTGGTTAATGGGCAGTCTTTCCAATACTTCTTTAGATGACCTTTATCTAGTATCAATTCCCATGATTATTGGATTTTCATTACTTTTAATTATACGTTGGAGAATTAACATCCTGGCCATGGGAGATGAAGAAGCTAAATCCCTGGGAATCGATGTTTCAAAACTCAGAATGATTATTATTATTTGTTGCACGCTTTTAACCGCAGCAGCAGTAAGTATCAGTGGAATTATTGGTTGGGTTGGACTAGTTATTCCTCATGTAACTCGAATAATAGTTGGGCCCGACTATAAAAAATTATTACCTGCTACTATATGTACAGGGGGTTTCTTTGTTCTATTAGTAGATGATGTAGCTCGAAATCTGTCTCAGATCGAAATTCCTCTGGGAATATTAACTGCCCTGATAGGGGCACCTTTCTTCTTATATCTTCTTAGAAAAGGAAATGAGGGTTGGTCATGAAAAGTCATGTCAAAGTAGTTGATGCTAGTTTTGCCTATAATGGCAGTGGAAATGTTTTTGAAAATATCAATTTTTCCATTGAAAAGGGAGAAGTTTTGTGTATTCTTGGACCCAATGGAACTGGTAAAACCACGTTAATTAAATGTTTAAATCGTCTTTTAAAGCTTAATTCTGGAGATATTTTCTTAAAAGGTGAAAATATTTACTCCTTAAACAGTAAAGATCTGGCACGCCAAATTGGATACATACCCCAGGGGCATAGACCTGTTTTCCCCTTCAAAGTTTTGGATGTGGTTTTAATGGGCCGAGCCCCTCATTTAACATCCTTATCTTCACCAACTGAAAATGATTTGGTAATTGCCCAGAAAGCCTTGAAAAAACTGAACATTGACCACATGACAGATAAGCCCTACACCGAATTAAGTGGAGGAGAAAAACAACTAGTATTCTTTGCACGTATTTTAACTCAGAAACCTGATGTTTTACTGCTGGATGAACCAACATCTCACTTGGACTTTGGAAATCAGATGCGCACCCTTAATATTATTGATAAAATGGCTGAAGATGAATTTACAGTAGTCATGTCCTCTCATTTCCCTGATCATGCATTTATATCTGCAGATAAAGTGGCTATAATGAAAGATTGCCATATTATTGATTATGGGACTCCAAATGAAGTTATTACAGAAAAAAACTTAGAAAAAGCCTACAATATTGGAGTTAAGATTATGGACCTTGAAGAAGAACGGAAAATATGCATTCCCCTCGTTTAATCATGTTTTTTGAGTTATTAATTCATTAATTTCATTACAAGACAAATAAGGAGATAACTTATGGATAATATAAACCGCTATTTAGATAAAGGAAAAGAATTTCATGGTGATGTTTGTGCAGGGATAGTTATTGGCACTAAAATTGCATTGACAGGCCTGAAAGAACTAGGAATGAATCCTGATGAGCATAATAGAGATTTGATGGTGTACGTAGAGATAGATCGTTGCATGGCTGATGCTGTTCAAGCTGTAACTGGTATTACCATGGGACATCGTACCCTTAAATACAAGGATTACGGTAAATTTGCTGCTACTTTTCTGGATCTATCAAATGGAAAGGCTGTGCGAGTTTCTGCAATTGAAAATCCACAATCAACTCAATCGAATGAAAAATCTGATGATGAAAGACCAGATATGAAGAAAATAGTTGAAAAACTCATCAAAACCCCAGAAAAAGAATTATTATTGATTGAAGAAGTTGAAGTTGATGTGGGTGAGCATGAAATTCCAGGATTCCCGAAATTCCGAGCATACTGTGAAGAGTGCGGTGATAAAGTGATGGATCGTAGGGAGGTGATGGTTGATGGACGAACATTATGTAAAGCTTGTGCAGAAGGTCCTTATTACCGTAAAATATCAGAAAATAAGTGAAATGTGTTGAACAATTCATGTGTATGCAAATTTTGGACAACAAAAATGTGTGAGTAAATAAAATTGAGTGAATTTATGAAACTAATTAACGAATTACTGGAAGTTTCAAGTGAAAACGATTCAGATGTGAAGGATGTGCGAGTTGGAGTATCCTGGACTGGTGTTCATGGAAAATATGGTGGAGTCTCCAAAACATACGGCATCCCTGTAGTTCACGGCAACTATACTCAAAATATGGGTGAATTAAACAATACAACAACCATGAAACTGGCAGAATATGTTAAATCTTGGAATTTGGTTGAGGCAAGTATTGGAGTGGCTGCCCTGAATTCTATGATGAAACCTCGTGGAAAAAAGGATTTCAATGCCCAGGATTGGATCATTGAAGATAGCCATGGAAAAAAAGTGGTTATGGTGGGTAAATTTCCAAAAATAGATGAGATAAGGGCCGTTGCCAAGGAGTTTTGGGTATTAGAATCTGATCCAAATCTCACCAACCCCAAAGAAGGAATTGTCACTGATGCAGCTGCCGAATACGTGTTTCCAGGAAGCGATATAATCATTATTACCGGTTCCACCCTTATCAATAAAGGATTAGAGCGTTATTTGAGATTGGCCAAGCAAGAAAATGCCTACACCATAATTATGGGACCCAGTACAACAATGTGTGACGTATTTTTCGATTATGGTGCTGATATGTTAGCAGGAGTTGAAATATTAGACTCTGAAGCCCTTCTCCAGAAGATCAGCCAAAGTGGTGGGATGATCAACGCTAGAGTTTGCAAGGAGGAAATAAGGTATAGGGTGCTGGAAAGTTAATTATTATTCACAGTTTTGAAACGTTACTAAATGTTTTATTCCAAATTAGCTGATTCTATGTTAATAAATAGGACCCATGTACCTATATATCCATTGATAGCCAATCAAATCATCCGTAAATTCAACATAACAGAGGGAACTGCCATTGATGTAGGTGCAGGTCCTGCATCCCTATCAATTGCAATGGCAAGAATAACACATCTTGACATATATGCAATGGATATTTCCAGAGAAATGTTAGAAATTGCACAAAAATCAATTGAAAAAAATTCCCTTAAAAAACGAATAACCTTAATTACAGGTGACGTTAACCAGATGCCTTTTCAAGACGAATTTGCTGAACTCATTTTCAGCAGAGGTTCCATGTTTTTCTGGAAAGACTTGCCTACCTCATTTAAGGAAATATATCGAGTTTTAAAGCCTGGTGGTGCAGGATACATAGGTGGAGGATTTGGTAGTGCTGCATTGCGGAGAAAGGTTAAAGAAGAATTTAAACGCAAAGATGGTAAATCATACCAAAATCCTCCAAAAATACAAGTAGATGCTCTTGAAATAGCAGTTTTAGAAGCTGGAATTGCTGATTATCTTTTAATTAATGATGAATCGGGATTATGGGTTTTATTTGAAAAAACAGGATAATTTTATTCTATAAATCTATTTAAAGAATATTTTTATTCTATAACCCAAATTTAATTCAAGTAAGTAATTTAGAAAATGCCTATACAAAATGGAAGTTATAATTTTGAAGAAAAATCCTGCAAAGCTCATATATTGATAAATAGAAATTATTAATTGAAAGTTAACTTGGAGTGAAAAAAATGTCAAATAATACTGGATTATACCCATCCAATGGCCACCGTATCAAGGGGAGAACTAGTGAATCTTTTATAGATGCAAGAGACGTTATTTCTAGACTAAATCTTAAAGGAAATGAAGTATTCATGGATGCAGGTTGTGGTGATGGTCATGCAGCCATGATAGCATATGATATGATGGATGCTGAGGCAACGATATATGCTGTGGATGACTACCATCCTTCCATTGATGATTTAAAAAAAGATCTAGAAGAAGATGGGATAACTAATGTTATTCCTATTCAGTCCGATATAACCAAAAAAATCGATCTTGACGATGACACTGTGGATGTATGTCTATTAATCAATGTTTTCCATCATTTTGTAGCCACAAAAAGCACTGATGAGGCTATTAGCGAGCTTAAGAGGATCATAAAGCCAGATGGTAGGATAGCTGTTATGGATTACAAAAAAATGGATACAGGATATGGGCCTCCTGTAAAATTTAAAAGAAGTCCTGATGAAATCAGAGAGATGTTTAAAAAACATGGCTTGAAAATGGTTCAATTAGACACTGAAACCGGAGAAGACTTGGAAGATGGGACAAAATCCCATTATCTGATAGTATTCAAAAAATAGGTCAAAAAATATATCTAAAATTTGTGGGTGTTAAAAATGGACGAAATTATTGCTAAAATAGATGATCAAGAAATGTTGTCCCAGATAGAAAAATTAGTCCCTTTCCATGGTTATCTTAGTACAGGAGCATTTATAGGATTACAAATGCTGAAAATAGCCAAGGAATTGCTGGAAATGAGAGATGGGGAAAGAGTTTTCGTGACTTGCGAAACCCTTAATTGTTTGCCTGATCCATTTCAGATTCTCTGTGGGTCTACCATTGGCAACAAGGGACTTAAAATCCTAGATTATGATAAAATGGCCATTACCATTAATAAAGGAGCAAAACCAGGGCAAGATCATGTTAAAGGCGTGAGAATATTCTTAGACCCTGAAAAAACTGCCAAATACCCGGTATTCCATGCATGGTATATGAATGAGAAGAAAGTGCCCCATGAAGAAGCTATTTCAGAACTTTTAAAAGCTGGTGATGATGTTTATACTTGGGAATTTGTGGAAGTTCCTGTCCCAGTTAAGGCCAAAAAAGATGTGCGATTATGCAAAATTTGTGGTGAGTCTTTCGTAAGCAAGGATGGAACAAGTATCTGTAAAGGTTGTTCTAATAAATAACCACAATAAGATGCTTCATTTTTTTTTTGAGGAGCAATTTTACATCATAGTATGGAATTTATTGCTGAAGTGAAATTGCCATCGATGAATGTTGGCTACCGATACATTCCCAATTTCATTGATAAATACTTGAGTTGCTAAAAAAGTACTTCGATCATTCTTATTTTAACCACTTTTTAAAAAATTTAGAAGAATATAAAGAAAAATTGTTGCAATTAATCATAGTGATATTTTTATATATGCATGTCGATAATAATGTAATGGAGTTGTTGATCACCATTCAAGACTTCATGATTTATATTGGAGGTAATAATAATGGAATCGAAAAATATTGCAATCATAGCTATTGTTGCTATAATAATTATCGTTGCAGGTTTATACGCTAGTGGAATTTTCACTGGTGGAAACAGTGCTGAAGGAAATTTAACAGTTCTGGCTGGTGCTGGAACAATACTCGCTATGGATGATCTGAAAGCCAGTTTCGAGGAAAAAAATCCTGGAACTACAATCAACATACAGTATGGTAACAGCGGAGAACTATTTTCCACATTAAATACTCAAAAAAGTGCAGACATGGTTATTCCTGGCGATTTAACCTTCATGGAAAAAGCTGAAAGTAAAGGTTATCTCGAGAATGACACCATAAAACCTATCGTTTACCATATTCCAGTCATTGCTGTCCAAAAAGGAAACCCTAAAAATATCACTTCATTGAAGGATTTAGGTAATCCAGGACTCAAAATTGGTTTGGGAGACACTAACGGCACAGCTGTAGGTAAACAGAGCATAAAGATTCTGAATAAAACTGGTAATTTAAATGCTGTTAAAAATAATGTTGTAGTTTATGCACCTACAGTAAACCAGCTTATGACTTATATTACATCCGGACAAGTGGATGCAGTTATATTAATGGAAGAAATTGCAACCACTGGTAAAGGACAGGATAAAATTGAAGTAATTAAAATTCCAGAAGACCAAAATGCTATTGCTACCATTGGTGTCAGTTTGACAGTTTTCACACAAAACAAAAACTTAGCCACCCAATTTGAGGACTACATAACTTCCCCTGAAGGTCTGGAAATTTGGAAAAAACACGGCTTTAAACCAGTGCAGTAATGAAAAATATAAGTGATGTGAAGATTAAGTCAGCTTGATAACTGTTAAAACAATAGCCATTAGATAACTAGTTTATTGGGATGAACATGAGAAGCAAGCTGGAAATAATCTTCATATCCATATCCTTTATTTTTACAGCCTTTTTATTCATCATTATAGGCACTTTATTTATAATGCCCTCTACTGAAGGGTTTTTATCAGCTATTTTTTCAAATGAATTACTTGCATCAATTAAATTAACTTTATCTACCTCAGTACTTGCCGCGTTTTGTGTAATATTGGTGGCTGTGCCAACTGCTTACTCATTATCCAGATACTCATTTCCCTTAAAAAGTTTGATAAAGAGTATTTTAGATCTTCCCATGGCATTCCCTGAAATTGTGTTAGGTATTGCACTGCTGATGATATTAGGAGATCGATTCCTTGGAAGTTGGCTGGAAAGTCTGGGTATTGACATTGTTTTCACAACAACCGGGATCATTATTGCCCAATTCTTTGTTGCCCTCCCATATGCCGTGCGAATACTTTACTCCACATTTAATTATGTAAATCCCCGTTACGAATTTGTTTCCAGGAGTTTAGGGTATGGAGAATTTGAAACATTCAGGAAAATAACCTTGCCGTTGGCTAAAGGAGGGATATTTGCCTCTTCTGTGGTTACATTAGCCCGTTGCATAGGAACTTTTGCTGCAGTTCTGTTGGTGGGTGGTGGAACCTACTTAAAAACTGAAACACTGCCAATTGCTATTTACTATAATTTATCTTTGGGAAATATAGATACAGCAATTACTGCAGCTATTATTTTGGTTTTAATATCTTTTGGGGCCATTTTCGTTATGGAAAAATATGCTCATGAAAACATGGAAGGAGTGAACTGATCTTCATGTTTCTAGATGTTCAAAATTTAAGTGTGAAACTGGGGCAGTTCCATCTGCACGATGTGAATCTTAGTTTGGAGAAAAACGATTACATGGTTATTATCGGACCTACCGGATCCGGTAAATCCGTCCTCTTAGAAACAATTGCCGGGTTTTTCACCCCAGATAAAGGCGAAGTTATTATGGAAGGGAAAAAAATAACCAACCAAAGCCCTGAAAATAGAGGTATAAGCATAGTTTATCAGGATTATGTTCTTTTCCCACATATGAATGTTTTTGAGAATATTGCCTACGGTTTAAGGAAAAAAATCCAAAAAGACAGTTTTATTTCATCTAAAGTTGAAAAAATGGCTAAAATGCTACAAATAGACCATCTTCTTAGTAGAAACCCTGAAACATTGAGTGGTGGTGAAAAACAAAGAGTTGCCATTGCCCGATCACTTGTGGTAGAGCCAAATATTCTTTTAATGGATGAACCTTTCGCAGCTCTAGATGTGAATACACACGCCTACTTAACTACCCTCATTAAAAATGTGATAAACAAACACCAAACCACATGCATCCATGTTTCACATAATTTTAATGATGTCTACAACCTAGCTGAGAAAGTAGCAGTGATGAAGGACGGCAAAATTCTCCAGCAGGGTACATTACATGATGTCTTTTCCAGGCCAACCCATAACTTTGTTGCTGATTTTGTGGGAGTGCATAATGTTTTCCAGGGTGAAATTGTTGGGCATGACAAATCACTACTCCAGATCGAGATAGATCCGGGAATTATCATCCACAGTTCAGACGACTTCCAACACGACTCTAATGATGTCATGGTAGCAATACGCCCAGAAAACATCATTTTTTCCAATGAAAAATTCGTGTCATCTGTTAGAAACCAGTTAAAAGGAGTGGTGAAGGACATATTCGAAGTAGGGCATACTGTCTGGATAGAAGTTCAAGTGGGTGATGTGACTTTTAGAGGGGTTTTAACCCCAAATTCATGTGAATCATTAGGTATAAAAAGAGAAAAAGAAATTTATTTGAGTTTTAAATCATTAAACGTTAACTTAATGGAATGTCGTGATGCTTATCACTCCATTTAAAATAAATAATCGCATCAATTGAAAATAATAAGTAAATTTATTCTAGTTCTTCTTCACAAGTATCTATAACGATTAATACTTCTTCACCATCTTTGGGACAGTGCCTTACCTCAATCAAATCGTATTTAATTTCTTCTAGGTCAACATCTACCGTACTATGGATAGTATCTCCATCAAGGTGAACCATAACCGTACAACTTTTTTTCCCACCTTTAAGTACACAAGTTTCAACATTTATAACCTCACCAGGAGTAAAAACCCGATTATAAGACATTTCAACCTTGTCAAACGGTTTTACATATTTTTTAACGTAGTCAATAGCTTCTTCACAATCCATAGTCAGTTTTTTTGCCATTGTAACACCCGAACTTAATTATAATTTGTTTAACTTAATCTTCCACCACGATAACCTTCAACTCATCTCCCTGAGTATGTCTAATCTCAATCAGGTCATCCATAATGGCATGCATGTTGATTTTTACCGTTTGATTAACCAGTTCTCCATTCAAATGTAAAGTGAGTTCCAAGAATTCTTCACCGAATTCTTGCTCCATTTCAAGCCCTAAAACTTCTCCCGGAGCGTAAATACGATTATAAGAAATTTCAAGGATATCATACATTTCAACATTATCTTTAATATATTCTATAGTTTCATCGGCTTTTAGAAATATTTCTTCTTCCATAAAAATCACACGATAAAATAGTATCGCTGGCAATGTTTAAAAAAATTTGGGTAATTAAAAAAAAAATGTGTAAAACAGAGATTATAAATATTCTCTGTTTTTCTCTGCGTTGAGGTAAAGTGAACCTTTACCATTTACGGCAATATCCCCATTATACTTGATGTATTTCCCAGAAAAGCTTTTTCCATCGATTTCTGGATCAACAACTATGCTATCATAGACAAATCCTTCCAGAAGGATTCCCAGTTTTCCTTTGATGAGGATGTTACCATTTTTCATCTGACCACCTGGCCAGCGAGTAACATCTCCATCAATCTGGATGAAACCTTTGTTCATGTGGATTCCTGCTAAAATGTCACAGTCACCTTTAACGAAGATTTCTCCACCCGATAAGCATTCTCCAAGTTGTTTACCTGCGTTTCCATGAAGGGTGATTTTTCCGCCGCTCATTCCTCTCCAGTCACCGATGTAGGAGCATCCGCAGAATTCTCTGGTGCTGCCCATGATTTCAAGTTCTCCGCCTTTCATTTCACGGCCGGCATAACTTTCAGCATCACCATGAACGGTGATTTTACCGCCTTTCATTTCTGCTCCGCAGTGCAAGTCAGCATCTCCGTTAACAATGATCTCTCCAGCGCTCATCTTACAACCGATATATTTCACTCGGCCGAAGTCACCGTCAAGTATCATTTTCACTTCTTCAGGACTTGCAGCATCTCCTTCTACTTCAATATCGAAGTAGTCAGTCAATGGGAATCTTCGGTTTCCAACTGGTACTTGGTAGTTTTCGAAATCTGCCTTTTCCCAGTTGAACACTTTATCTGGGATAAGTTCATCGAATTCTAGGGCTATTTGAGATTTTTTCTTTAGAGTTAATGTTATTATTTTCACTCTTAATACCCCCTTATTTACTTGCTTTAACCTCTGTCACTGTTGGGTTAGGTGTGAAATGGTCTTGTACTTGGTAGTTTTCGAATTTTACTGTGTAGAAGCGTGTGAATGTTGGCATGACCTCTTCCATCACTGTTTTTTCCTGTTCTTCGAAACCTTTCACATCGGTCCATAATGTGTGGCTTGGCACCACTTTTACAACTTCTCCATCTTTAACCAGTATTTGACCGTCTTTGATGGTGTACATTGCGTTTCCAAAGGCGTGTTCTATTGCTGCTGGTTCTTTGGATGGGTCTATGTCGTTGGGGTTCAAGTCATATACTGCTATGTCTGCATTATATCCAGGAGTCAATTCTCCTCTGTCCTGATATCCATAGATTTTAGCAGCAGATGCCCGGGTAATGGTGGCTATTTCGTTGAAATCATATTCTCTGTCCAGAGTTCCCAGTCCAGTTCGTTTGTAGGACCATACTCTTACTTCCCCATTGTCCATCATTTCCTGTCGGCGTTCATTACTCATGAGCCAAGAAATGATTCTAGGGTAGCGGATGAATGGACCAGCATTTGGATGGTCAGTGGTCAGACATACTTGCCAGGGGTCTTTGATTCTTAAGAAAAGTTCTAGACCTACACCCCATTGGAATGATGGAACTGGTGCTTTTCCGGAGTATATGAATGGAACAATTCCAGATCCGGTTTCCAGTTCAATGTCCTTATTAGCCCATTTAAGACCATTAAGTTCATGTAAATCGAATTCCATTGGCCCATCTGCAGTCATGGTAGTGGTTTCATCCAGAGTAACTTGACCTATATCACAGGTTACGTGTTTGTTGTTGTTTATGTAATCTGCAACTTCTTTGGCTCCTGATTCTACATCTCTCCAGCTTGTTCCAGCATAGGAATGGAACTGGGCGTGAGTTAAGTGAATTGTCTGATTTCTTTTCGAACCATTCTTGGCGATGTCTTTGACACAATCCAGGGAATTCACAGTGGTTGGATAGTTTCCTGGGTGTCCCAGATCGTTAGGGTGTATGTGTATTGAGTGAGGTAGTCCTAACATTTCATTGGCTTGTGCAAGAGCCCTAATTACTTCTCTAGCTGTTACGTCAAAGAAAGGCACAGGATCATCAATACCGTGGACATTACCACCCCATCCCCATGCTTCTGTCCCACAGGGGTTTACGATCTTTATTCCGTAACCTTTGACTATTCTGAGCCATGATGCCACAAATGCGGCTATTTCATCGATTTTTCCTTCTTTGGCCCACTGCAATACAAACCAGTTGTTACCAAAGAGTGGTAATGGTGTGATATCAATGTTTGGAATGGCCGTGATTTCTTCGTGGGTGTGTTTGGCTTCCAGAGGGGGCATTGCTGCTTCGGTCACTGTTCCGTAACCCATTCGTGAGTATCTGTACCCAGTTGCTGGGCAACTAGGTATGGAAAATCCTGATTCGGATCGACAAACATCAGTTTTTGAAGTTACACCTTTTCTTGAGTCTTCTGGCCTGTAAATCCTTCCAACAACGAGTTTTGGTCCTGCTACGTGGGCGTGAGGATCCACACCGGCAGGCATGACAATCTTGTCAGTCACATCTAGAATTTTTGCATCAGAAGATACTTGTTCAACGATTTTTCCATCCTTGAACATGACATCCTTCTTTTCACCAGCTATTTTGTTGGCCGGGTCGTAAACTATGCCGTTTTTTAATATGTATTCCATGATATCACCTTATTTACTAGCTACTGCGGCCTCTTTAGCTTTGATTTTCTTAACCCTTTCGTGCAGCTCTTGAATGATCCATTCATCATCTCTGCAAGTTTCAGGTTTGTCAATGGCTTTTTTCATGTAGATCGGTACACCATCCATTCGGTAGCTGGTACCAGCGCATTCTAAACCTATGAATGATCCTGGAAGTACTACGTCGGCTATTTCAGTGGATGGTCCCCAGTGGATGTCTACTTGTATTACAGGGATTTCTGCCAAGTGTTTAACTGCTCCTCCAGGGTAGTGAGCTCCTGGGTCTGCAGCTATCACCATGAATACATCACATTCTTTCCGGGTTAACAAGTCGATGGTGTTTGTTTCTCCGTTCATGTATCTTGGGTATCCGCGGGCAAAATCAACGCCGTAGGGGAATCCCATTTCCAATGCCATGAATATGTTAAATCCATTCACATTGAAGTGTCCCCTCATTGGAGTGAGCACCCATTTAGTGTACTTGTTAAGGTCAGTTAACATTTCAATTGCCATGTCAATATTTCTCTGCTTAGATAGAGTGTGTGTCAGACCCAGACCGAAGTATAATGCTCCAAATTGGACGTTTTTCATTGCTTCAGCTAGTTCCATTATGTCTTCTTTTGGTATGCCGGAAACAAAGTCCTGATCAATTTCTTTTCCTCTTAAGGCCGCCCTTATTGCATTATAGAACCCATAATCTCCGTTTTGTTCAAAACCAATCCATATGTCAGACATTTTAGCAGTGTCACTGTATTTAGGGTCCATTGTGACCACTGTACGGTCAAATCGTCCTCTTTGTCTGAACCATCCTCGGGGGAAGGTACTGTATCGTGCCATGTGTCTTGGGTGAGAGTTCATTGGGTTACTTCCAGTGTAAACAATCATGTCTGCACGGTTTTTAACTTCCCCCAGGGTTGCTACAGGATATCCTACGTTCTGTACAGCTTGTAATGACGGTCCATGACAAATGGTTGCTTGGTTGTCCAGAACAGCTCCCACTAGTTCGCCTAGGTGAATACCGTGTTTCATGGTTTCAATGGATGTTTCACTCCAACCGTAGAATATAGGTCGGACTGATCCAGCTATGAGTTCGGCAGCTTTATCCAAGGCCGTGTCCCAATCTACTTCTTGTAATTCACCGTTTTCGTCCCGTACCATAGGAACCAGGAGCCTTTGATCCATGTCCTCCATGACCTTACTGGCACCGAGTCGACAGGCGTGTCGTACACCTACTACGTGCCCATCTTTTATTAAGAAATCTAAATCATCACAGTTACATCCACAAAAAGCGCATGTTCCATTTTCGACGATTTCATCATAATCAGTTACTGGTGGTTCGTATGCCACTTTAATCGACCTCCTTATTTCTTCTTGTAGACGGGCATCTCACCGAGTGATTTTAACTCAGGGATGGTTTCTTCGTCTTCAACATATTTTTTGTAAACTGCTCTCATGAGGTCAGCCATTAATAAAACAGGTTCATCAGTTCTTTCTACTGTGCAGTAAATCCCCTTATATGTTGGGTCACAGCAACAGTAAGTTTCATGGCTGGTTATTACGTTAGCCCATGGGCCTTTTGGTATGAATATCGTTCCTTCGTGAGGTGCGTCCCTTGAGTGAACGGAAGATACTGTTACTTCTCCCCAATCTGTGGTTACCTTCACACTATCCCAATTAGAAACACCTATTTTTGCCATATCTTTGGGATCCATGTAAGCAACTCCGCACACTTTTCGGTATTCATCCTTACAAGTTGAACCTCTTTTTTTACATGCACCCTGATAGATGTCTGAGCCGGTGTTCAGCATCATGTCCAATATTTTTCGTTCTGTGGCTGTTGGTTCTTCTAATTTAACAACTTTTGGAACGACAGGTTTTTCTATATAAGTCATTTTTACACCTCATTCCAGCCATATGGCATCTGTAGGGCAGAACAGTTGACATGTTCCACATTTTGTACATTTATTTGGGCTGAAGAGTTTGATTACTCCGTTTTCTACCATCATGATTACTTCTTCAGTTTTGGATCCGTGGCCACCTGCTACTTCGGGACTGATGGATACGTTTATCGGGCATGCGACAACACATACTCCGCATCCCAGGCAGTTATCTTGTTCTACTTTCAATTCCATAATTTATCACCTAAAATTTTAGGTTTTAAGAGATTCCATCTTGTTTTTCCATGATTTGGACTTGGTTGGTGTGTAGTCCACATCGGTTCTCTTGACTTCTATGGCGTCTACTGGGCAGACGTTTTCACAAGCCCCGCAATAGATGCAATAGGTCTCATCTTTAAATACTTTGTCTACGATTTGTCCTGATTCATCTGGCTGCGGGAAGGAATAGACATCACAAGGGCATATGTCTACACATGCACCACAAGTGGAACATTTGTCCTGATCCACAATTATTTCGCCTTTGAAAGGTTTTTTAACTTTGGCAGCGTCTACTGGGCAGATTTCTTCACACCATCCACATCTAACACATAGATCGTCATCAATGAATGAACTTCCTTTGATTTCGGCATCTGCAGGGTCTAGATCGTATTCCCCATATGAACATGTTCTGCATGCTGCCATTATGGCATCAACTGGACAGGATTTTTTACATATCAAGCAATAGACACATTTATCTGTGTCCACATTAATGTCTGAAGCCACTGATGGGTCAGCTGAGGTTGGTATTTTACTATCCATAGTAATGGCATCAGCAGGACACATTTCTTCACAGACACCACAGTAAATACAAGTATCTTTGTCAATTTCAATTTCGCCGGTTACCAACTTTTCTCGTTCTGGTAGTTCACGAGCGATTGTGATTGCTTCTCTGGGGCATGCGGCTTCGCATGCTTTACAGTAAATACATGTTTCATCGTCGATTTCAGCAGAAGACAGATATTGTGGATAAACATCCATGTTCTTGATTGATTCGCCGTCAATGGTGAATTCTAGAGCGTCAACAGGGCATCCCACGCTGCACATACCACATAGAACACATTTGTTTTCGTCAACGCATATTTTTGCTTCATCGGCTTCTGTTCTGACAATAGCCCCGACATCACCGAGTTCGATTGCTTCTACTGGGCATACTTTTTCACAGATCCCACAGCCAATACAGACTTCGTCTTTGAAAGCCAGCTTACGCTCTTCATCAGCTGATCTTGTTACATCAAAGTCCAAGTCCTTGACTTCTTTCGTATTAGAAACCATTTTTTACCTCCATATTTCATTGAGCAATATGGAACTAATCCCATTAAAGGAATTAATTCTAAATCAAGACACGCACAGTACCGATATGATCATGGAAATGTTTTATACTGATTTTTTGATAATTCAAAAGCTCTGTTTTAATTAAATTTTTTTAATTGATTCAATGGATTTTCCTTGAAAACTATATAGTTGGCACTAAGTGTGTTGATTACACATAAATCATCTAATATATTTATACATTCCTACTAAGGCCAATCCGGCACCCTTATATATGAATGTGTAGAATATACACATATTTGTGGGTTTTATTAAAAAATATAAAGATTTAAAACCACCCCTTCCTCTCTTTTGGGTTTGAAATTTATGGAACTAGTATTTTAAGATAGCACAAGAAAAATATCGTCACGAAAATTCTTGGATTAAAAAAAAAATGATTTGATGCTTGCTATCATCGCACTGATATCACAATACCAATATTAAACGACATTCATCAAGAAATATTTTATTAATAAAAAACGTTTTCCAACAACCCAATGATAAACACACCACAATGGCAAGTAATAGATATAATAAGT
The DNA here is from genome assembly GCA_002496805.1 of Methanobacterium sp. UBA353. Lineage (GTDB taxonomy): Archaea > Methanobacteriota > Methanobacteria > Methanobacteriales > Methanobacteriaceae > Methanobacterium. The sequence goes on from DALO01000016.1 coordinate 22,468, forward strand.
TTGATTACTAAATTAGTTTAAGGTGCGACATATGGATAGTTCAAAAGATGGGCCACAATACCGATTGAACCTAGATGATAAAATAATATTGCTGAATAAAAAGAAATTTGAGCTTTTAAAATACGTTGATCAATGTGGATCCATAACTCTGGCTTCAAAAAATGCGAAAATACCCTATCGCAGCGCCCTTAAGTACATTGAAAACTTAGAAAATGATCTCAACAAAACCGTGGTATCAACAAAAAGAGGCGGAAAAGGAGGCGGAGGCGGGAGTAAATTAACAGAAGAAGGTAAAAAAGTATTGAGGGAATACCGCAAAGTTGATAGTATCCTTAAGATGCACGCCGATGTTAATGAGATTGAAGGAGAAATTTCACATATAGACGTTGAAAATCGAATTGCCAACATTTATTTAAATGGAAACAAGGTCATACTCCCTTTACGAGGGAATTTTAACGTTGGAGACAAAGTATTAGTTTTAATCAGTCCCGATGACATATTTGTAATGTTAAAACCGCAAGAATCAAGTGTACGTAATATTTTTCCAGGAAAAATCATTCGTATGGAATTAAAAGACAACCTTATTAGATTAAATGTGGATTTGGGTGAAATAAGCCTTTTTGTAGATATAACTGAATATGCCAGGGAACAATTGAAGTTAAACCTTGGAAAAGAAGTATATATAGGATTTAAAGCAGCTGCCATTGCGATGGTAAAAGTTTGAATTAATTTATTTTCAAATGAATCTCATTAGATACATACACACTATACATTTATTTATACAGAAATTATGTAAAAAAAATGCATTTGACTGTACATCCACATTAATATTTGGACACTTCAACATTTCATAATGCTTCAAAAACTAATGAAAGAAGTTAATATATGCTAGAATGCAGTACCTCACCTATGAGGCAATTTAAATAGTATTCATCTAAAAAAGGTGAAATCATGAAGATATTAACAGTGGTAGGAACAAAAAACACTGGTAAAACAACACTTGTAACCATGATAGTTGAGGAACTAGTTAAAAGAGGTTACAAAGTAGGTACCATTAAACATACACACCATGACTTTGATTTAGAGGGAAAGGATACTTGGAAACACCAGGATGCAGGAGCAAAAATTGTTGTCGGTTCAGGAAAAAGCACTTTCTTTATGGTAAACGAAGAATTATCATTGGAAAATATCCTTAAAATTGTTTCAAATATTGAAAACCCTGATTACGTTGTTATTGAAGGATTTAAATCATCTAATTATGCTAAAATTTCAACTACAAGTGAAAAAGATGAGTTCACTATCGCTAATGTTGATGTCTTTAAAATCAAACCAGAAAGTGTGGTTGATTTAGTTGATTTGGTTGAAAAAAGGACCTATGACATCATCCCAAAATCGAATTGTGGTGAATGTGGTTTTAAAGACTGCATAGAAATGTCTAAAGCCATTATACAGGGAAAAACGTCTGAATATAAGTGCAAGATGCGAAAATTAAGGGAAGTTGAGCTTTACATTGATGAGAAAAAAATTCCTTTAAACCCCTTTGTACAGGATATCATTAAAAAAAGCATTATAGGGATGATTAGCACTCTGAAAACTGACCAAAAAACAACTGATAAAAATGAAAACATCAAAGACAACGTAGAATTATGGATTAGAAATCTAGAAGAAAAAAAGTAAACCAAAAATAGAACATTGAACTGCTGAGTATGGTTGAAGTTTTATGACTGATTTGAAGACAGACAATTTTCAAAGGCCGATTATATCCCTCCGCATATCCATAACCAATCGCTGCAATATTCGCTGCTTTTACTGCCACCACGATGGTATAATTCCCCAAGAATATGAGATGAACTCCCATGAAATAGAAAGAATTTCTTTAATCGCTAAAAATATTGGAATAAAGAAAATCCGACTATCTGGAGGAGAACCACTCATAAGAGAAGATATTATTGATATTGTCAAAAGGATATCCAAAATAGGATTCCAAGATGTTTCTCTAACCACTAATGGAATATTACTAGAAAAATATGCCCTTTCACTGAAGAATGTTGGGTTAAACAGAGTTAATGTCAGTTTTGACACCCTCAACCCGCAAACTTACCAATTCATAACCAAAAGCAACTACCTTGACCAAGTGAAAAGAGGCATAAAAACAGCGGTGAAAGTTGGACTGTATCCAGTAAAGGTTAATATGGTTGTGATGAAAGGATTGAACCATAATGAAATATGGGACATGTTCCATTTTTGCAAAGAATATGGAGTAATTCTACAGATCATTGAGCTGTTAAAAACTGAAAGCTGTCCTGATTCTGATTTTTTCGACGAATACTATTATGATATGAAGATCATAGAAGAAAAACTAAAAGAAAAGGCAACAGACATTAAGACCCGTGCTTTCATGCAAGATAGGAAAAAATACTTCATTGAAGAAGGGGAGATAGAAGTTGTGCGTCCAATGGACAATACTGAATTCTGTAAAAATTGCACAAGACTGAGAATAACCCCTGATGGAAAGCTTAAACCGTGTTTACTTAGAAACGACAACCTTGTAGATCTCATAGATCCCATGAGAAATGGTGCATCAAACATGGACTTGGAGAAACTATTCTTAGATGCAATTAATAAGAGAAAACCTTATTATAGTGGTTGTTAACTAAAAAGAGAAAATTTTTAACCAATATAATTCTTTTACAAATGTTTAAACTCTTTCACTTATCCAATGCATTTTTCAATTTTCACTGCACAATATTTGAATTCTGGAGTTTTAGTTACAGGATCACATGCCGGGCTGGTTATCATGTTGGTTTTAGTTTCCGGCGAGTGGAATGCCATGAAAACCAAGCCTTCAGGTGATCTATCAGTAATTAAGGCTGGAGATTTAATTTTTCCCCTGCGAGAAATCACCCATACCCAGTCACCATCAGAAACACCAATTTTTTCTGCATCTTCAGGACTTATTTCCACTGGATCATGATTATAAAGTTCTTTAAGCCCTTCATTCACACCAGTCATTGTGCTAGTGTGATAATGGAAAATTCTACGACCGGTAGTTAGTACCAGAGGATATTGTTCATCTGGTAATTCCGCTGGCTTCCGATAACTTAATGGAATGAACTTGGCTTTACCGTTTTCAGTGGCAAAATGTTCTTTGTGAAGAATTGCTGTTCCTTCATGTTCTTCATGATAACATGGCCACTGTTTACTGTCTTCTTCAAGACAAGAGTAGTACATTCCCCCGTATATCGGGGCAAGACCCGCTATTTCTGCAGCCACATCCTCAGAACATCCATAATCAAAGCCTTCTATTCCCATTTTTTTAGCTATTTCGGCAATAATCTGCCAATCTAGTTTGGAATCACCAACTGGTTTTATGGCTTGCCTCACTCTTTGAACACGTCGGTCAGCATTGGCAAAAGTACCATCTTTTTCAGCAAACGAAACAGCTGGTAAAACTAGATCTGCCCTGAGAGCTGTTTCCGTCATGAAAAGATCTTGCACAATTAAAAATTCAGTTGATTCCAAAGCCCGGACAATGTTGGAAGAATCTGGTTCGGAAAGGGCGGGGTTCTCACCCATGATATACATGGCTTTTATTTCACCTTTACGGGCAGATTCCATCATTTCAAGTATTTTCAATCCAATGTTAGGGCTGAGCTTAGAATTCCAGGCATTTTCAAATTTTTTCTGAGCATCTGGATTTTGAACCTTCTGGTAACCTGGATATGAATCAGGTAAACATCCCATATCACACGATCCCTGAACATTATTCTGTCCCCTAATAGGATTAACTCCAGAATAAGGTTTACCAAAGTTTCCAGTTAATAATGCCAAATTAGATAAAGCAAAAACATTATCAGTACCATGAGAGTGTTCAGTAATTCCCAGTGAATAGAATATAGCAGCAGGTTCTGTTTTAGCATACAATCGTGCCGCTTCAACTATTTTTTGTTGATTTACTCCTGTGATTTCTTCCACAGTTTCCAAGTCAAACTCATCCAGAGATTCTAGTAATGCATCAAAGTTTTCACATCGTTCCCGGATGAATTCCTTGTCCATGAGATCTTCATAGATAATGACTCGAATCATTCCCATTATTAGGGCTACATCCGTTCCAGGATTGTGTTGGATGTTTATATCTGCGTGACGAGCAATATCAATGTTTCTAGGGTCAGCCACAATAATTTTGGCCCCATTTCTAACAGCATCCATTATTCTCATACTTAAAACTGGGTAACTATCAGTAGGATTAGTGCCTATTAAAAAAAGACATTTAGCATGAGGTATTTCATTTATTGAATTGCTCATTGCCCCACTTCCCAAACTTTCTGCCAGTGCAGCTACTGAAGGCGCATGACACGATCGTGCAGAGTTATCAATATTGTTCGTTCCCATAACCACGCGGGTGAATTTTTGCAGGACGTAATTATCTTCATTAGTGCATCTGGCTGAAGATATAGCTGAAAATGAGTTGTTATCATATTTTGAAAGATTTTGTGCGGCAAATTCAAGGGCTTCATCCCATTCCACCTTTTCAAAAACTCCATCCTTTTTTATGAGAGGTTTGGTTAACCTATTTGGATGATTTATAAAATCAAATCCATATTTACCTTTAACACAGAGGTTACCCTTACTTAATGGGTGTTCTGGGTCTCCTCTTGCACTGATTATTTTTTCACCCCTTACACCTAAATATATTCCACATCCAACTCCACAGTAGGTGCAAGTAGTTTTTATTTCCCTTGAAGGTTTATAATTTTCTTTAGGAACCAAAGCCCCGGTTGGGCAAGCCACTACACATTCTCCACAAGATACGCAGTTTGATTCCAGGATTGGTTTGTCCATTAAGGTGGTGATACGAGTTTCATATCCTCTGAAACCAAAATCTATGGCACTGACCCCTAAACGATCCCTACATGTTCGCACACAAATACCGCATAGGACGCATTTCTTTAAATCTCGAGTAAAAAAAGGGTTAGATTCATCAATTGGTACTTCGGGGAGTGAATGTCTTAAACTTGTGATATTTTCATTTTCAATTCCAAAAAAGGATGCTATTTCTTGTAATTGACATTGGTTGTTTTGTGCACAAGTAAGGCATTCTGATTCGTGGTTGGCAATGAGTAGCCGTGCTACCATTTTTCGTGAATTTTCAACACGTTTACTGGTTGTTGAAACTCTCATTCCCTCTTTTACAAGGTTTTCACAAGAAGTTACTAGACGTCCATCTTCATTTTCAACTAAACATAACCTACAAGCACCCATAGGTTTAAGATCAGGATGATAGCAAAGATGAGGAATATAAATTCCATTTTTGGTGGCAGCTTGGAGAATTGTGTCTCCTTTTTGGGTTTTCACTTGTATCCCATCAATAGTGAATTTTATTTCATCCATTTAATGCCTCTAATTAATGTTTTACGTTATTTCGAGTATAATTAATAATTATTCTGATTTTAGGAACGTGATTGTTATTTATTCTACGGGTGGAGAAACCCGTTTTATTGAATCAAATTTTGCTTGGCATAAATCCATGCAAGTACCACATTTTATACATTTTTTCTGGTTGATAAAATGAGGTTGCTTTTTTCCCCCTGTTATGGCTCCGACAGGGCATGATTTCAGGCATAAACGGCACCCTGTGCATTTTTCAGGTATTATAACGTATGATATTAGTTCTTTACAATGGTTGGCAGGACATACTTTATCGTTAATATGAGCCTCATATTCTGGCAAAAAGTACCTTAAAGTTGTTAGAACTGGGTTGGGAGATCCTTGACCAAGCCCACATAGTGATGAATCTTTTATGGCATTGGCAAGTTCTTTCAGAAGATTTATGTCATCTTTCCGGCCTTTTCCTTCAGTTATGTCAGTTAGTATGTCTAACATCTGTTTAGTTCCCAGTCTGCAAGGTACGCATTTACCACATGACTCATTCTGGGTGAATTTTAAAAAGTAATGAGCTACATCCACCATACAGGAGTCTTCGTCCATAACTACCATACCGCCAGAACCCATAATAGCTCCTGCCACGTTTAATGAACTGTAATCTATGCGAGTGTCCACGAAATCTTTAGGAATGCATCCTCCAGAAGGACCACCCACCTGAACTGCTTTAAACTTTTTGCCATTGGCAACTCCACCCCCAATGGCAAATATAACTTCTCTTAGTGTTGTTCCAAGGGGTACTTCTATTAATCCGGTGTGATAAATGTCACCCACCATTGAAAATGTTTTGGTACCTTTACTATCCTCTGATCCCACCTTACTAAATTCTGAGGGGCCTTTCTGCATTACCAAAGTAACACTTGCCATGGTTTCCACATTATTGATGACAGTGGGTTTCCCCCATAAACCAGAAGTGGTGGGAAATGGAGGTCGTGTGCGTGGAGTTCCCCTTTTACCCTCAATTGAAGCTATGAGGGCTGTTTCTTCACCACAAACAAATGCTCCGGCTCCGACTTTTATTTTTACATCAAAATTAAATCCAGAATCTAGAATATTTTCTCCTAGAAATCCTGCATCTTTCATCTGAGAGATGGCATGATATAACGTCTTTAAAGCAAGGGGATATTCTGCCCTGCAGTATATGTAACCTTTTTCAACTCCGATGGCATAGGCTGCTATGACTATTCCTTCTAATATTGAGTGAGGATCGCTTTCTAGGAGTGAACGGTTCATGAACGCACCGGGATCTCCTTCATCTGCATTGCAAATCAAGTACTTTGTGTCTGATTCTTCATCACGACATAGTTGCCATTTCATGCCAGTGGGGAAACCTGCACCCCCTCTTCCCCTTAACCCGGATTGTTTAACCTTTTCAACTATGTCTTCTGGTTCCATTTTCAGTGCTTCGTTTAATCCATTATATCCGCCTCTAGCCAAGTAGTGATTTATATTATAAGGGTCGATTAAGCCACAGTTGCGGAGGATTCTCCTGACTTGTGGTTTCAAAACCGGTAACGTCCATAAATTAGGAATATTCTCTATCTTTCCTTTGCCGATTGTCCCCAATGCATGATCTATCAGGGGATCTTCCCCAGATATATATTTGTGGACCAGTTCTTTAGCCAGTTCAACTGTAACATTCCCATAGAAAACAGGAGGATTATTAGCTTTAATTATGGTTATAATTGGTTCTGCATAGCATAATCCGATGCATCCCACCTTAACCAATTTGCATTCAATATCATTTTTAATGCATTCTTCTTGAATTACGGATGTTATTTCTTCAGAACCAGCAGATTTACCACAAGTAGCTGAACCTATCAAAACAACTGGTTTTTCACTATTATAAATCAAGTTCAATTCTTTTTCGGCATTATAAACCAGTTTATTAAAATCCATACTTTGTTTACTCCTATTTGCATTCTGATTTAATAGATAAACCCCAAATACTCATGAAATTCCATTTTTCCATGAGTATAATAAAAAGAGGTCATGACCACTGCGAAAAAATTTATTATCATCTCTTTTTTTTTACTTGTTTGAAAAATCATTCCACAAAGTATATGGGTGGAAATTTTAGTTTTTTTTAATGCGATATTTTTCTTTTCTAATTATTAGCATTTTATTTCATATAAATTGATATTGATGGGGAGAATAACAGTATTTATTACCTTATTGCATGATAAAATCCATCAAATATAGTTAAAACCAATAATGAGTAATTATGTGGTAAAGATGATAAAATATATCTGCTTCAATTTATTATAAATAGGTATAAAGATTAGAGTGTAGGAGGTTGGACATGTCAAAAAAATTACCAAAACATTACATGAATATTAGAGAACAGTTCCCAGAATATGGTGATGCTTTGAGTAAACTGGGAGAATCTGTCAGGGAAACTGGCCCTCTTGATGAAAAAACCGTTCAACTTATTCAATTAGCAGCTTCAGCTGCGATTAGATCGGAAGGTGGAGTTCATAGTCACGCCAGAAGGGCTATTGAAAATGGAGCTTCTGAAGAAGAAGTTTATCAGGCTGTGATCCTGCTTACCAGCACTATAGGTTTTCCCAATGTAGCAGCAGCTATTTCATGGGTAAATGATATTGTAGAAAAATAGTATTAGATTATGTATTATTTTACTTCTTTTTTTGGGACCTATCATGAGTAAAATGTTCAAGAAAACTAGGATTATCAGAGTTGACAATCAGAGTCGTGAAATGGAAGATTTTGTGGCTCTGGATATTAAAATAGAGTTAAATGTCAATGGAAACATTCTGGGAAAGTTTTTTTTAAGCCCGCATAACCTCGAAGATTTCATTCTGGGTTATTTACTGGATGAAAGATACATAAAATCCATGGAAGATGTTAAAAAGATTGAATTTAAATCATCATCAATCCAGGTTTCCTTGGAAAACTTTGAACTCTGGGAAGATGGCGATTTAGCCTGTTATGATGACTGGTTTCATAGAGAACAAACCATAAGTTCCGTGAAATCGGATCTTAGGGTTAGAAAAGAGAAAATTCTCAAAGCCTATGATAAGTTAATTGAAAAAGCAGAAGTATGGTCCAAAACTGGTGGCACCCATGTAGCTGCACTGGTAGATAAAACACATTTTATTGTCCGTGAAGATGTGAGTAGGCATGTTGCTGTAGATAAAGTGATTGGTGCAGGCTTAAAAGAAAGTATTGACTTTTCTGATAGTTGTCTCCTTTGTAGTGGTAGAATCCCCCCAGATCGTGTAGCGAAACTTGCCAATGTGGGAATTCCCATCATGATAACCAAAGCCGCCCCTACAATGGAAGGACTGAAAGTAGGGAAAAAGGCGGGTATTACCTTGATAGGATTCCTGAGAAACGGCAGATTTAATATTTACACCCATCCTCATCGGATAATTATTTAGTTAATTTTAGGATAGTAAATCTCATTCTTCTGTGCGATTACTGCAAATGACCATTAAGGTGCAATGAACATGAAATTACATTTATTGTAAATAATGGTTTTCACTCGATTAAAGTGTGTCTAGCCTTCATATCTTCTTCTGTTTTTCCCATTTCAACCATTAATTGGGCGATTAATCCATCAAGGAATATAAGACTGGTAACCTCAAATAAAGTACCCATTGGAGATAAAGACTGATGTTTCCCATTTATCTGACGAGTGATGTAGTTTTTTTCAGAATCGATCTTGGTACGGCCCTTAATGTGCACTATTAAATCTGCCATTTCTCCCAAGGTAGAGTCCACATAAGAAGTCACAGCAATAATTTTAGTTCCTCTTTTATGGGCAATTTCCGCTGCACTGATAATGCTGAATGTTTCACCCGAACCGGAAATTGCTAATAGACAATCTTCAGGCGATAAAGCCGGAGTTGTAGTCTCTCCAACCACATAAACGCTTATTCCAAGGTGCATGAGGCGCATGGCAAAAGCCCTGGCCACCAGACCTGATCGTCCCAATCCCATGACAAAAACATTTTTTGATGACTGTAATAATCCTGACATTTCTTCTATGTTCTTTGGATCGAGTTTTCCAGAAACAGAGAGTATATTATCTATTATTTCTTGTATAGCGTCATTTAAAATCAATTGTTTCACCGTAAGTACATTATTTCGTGGTGTATATCTATCTGGTTTGATATATATAATTTCTACAAGTAATCAAAATTCAATATTGAAACTCCTATAAAAATCATTAAATCAGAGATGGAGAAGCATGAATGATAAATTGAGTCCAATTAAGTTTAATCCGACATTAAACTTGGAGATAAATGATGTAAAATTCACATATAGGCTTTTTGATGCTTTAGAAAAAATTTCCCAAACTTGGTCTCAGAGAGAAGCTGCCAAAAACCTAAAAATATCTCATACAGTATTAAACCGGAGAATTCGAAACGCAGAAGATAAATTGGGATTTAAATTAGTGTACACGACTGGAACAGGTTCTGAACTCACCCCTCAGGCAGTTTTGATCCTTGAAAAATATCAAGAATACCAGGAAAGACTTAAAGAAAGATCTATACCATTCACTTGTGGAGGTCCAATTTCAACCGGTTTAATAGATGTGTTATCCAAGCATTACGGTCTTGAAACTGTAATTAGTAGTGTGGATGATTTGAGCGCCTTGAAAATGGCTAAGAAAGGTTTAGTAGACATTCTCCTTCTTGATGATCCCGTGCATGCATTAATGAATGACTTGGATTTTACCCCCATTGCTAGGGATCACTTAGTGTTAGTTTCTGGATGTGATGAACAACCTGAAACTGTAAAGGAACTTAATGGAAGTAAATTCGTTGAAATTCCGTTATCCGCCCAGAGACTGGCTTGGAACACGTTAGATCATTTAAGAATAGATTATAAGATTGTTGAAGTGTGTAATTCACCTATTAACACGTTGAAAATGGTTTATGAAGAGGATGGCTTGTTAACCTTCCTAAACAAAAGCTATATATCAGGTATTACTACTGGTTCCAATCTTCTTGCAGAAGACACCATGCACATTATTAGTATGGTCCTACCTAATTCAAACCCCAAATTGGAGGATTTTTTAGAATTTATCGTGGGTCGAGGGCAGAAATTAATTGATAAATGGGGTTTTGAAAGAATTGATTAAAATGAAATGTTTTGAATACTAATTTAAAATCATTTAAGCATATCAGTAAATATTAAATAATGTTAAAATAGAAATAAGGCAGGTGATTGTTCTGAGGGAAAAAAGAGATTTATTAACTATTGGACATACGGCTCTGGATTACATTATCCGGGTTCATGAATTTCCCGTGCCCAATTCCGCCTCTACTATAAAAAATATGCAAACATTCCATGGAGGTGCTGCAGCTAACGTTGCAATAGTAGCATCATCACTAGGACTTAAATCTTCCCTTATATCGGCAGTTGGAGGAGATTTTCAGGGATCAGATTATCAAAAACAGTTAAAAAATTTCAACATTGATTTACAGGATATGATAGTGGTTGAAAATGATACAACGCCCACTGCATTTGTTTTAACTGACAGTAACCATGATCAAATCTTTTATTTTTACTGGGGGGCTGCAACCAGATTCAAAGAATCTGGAGTTCCTCATAAAGCTATAAAAAACGCTAGATCAGTGCATTTGGCAACTGGTGACCCTTCATTTAATTTAAAATGTGGGAAATTCGCCAGAGAAGAAGGAAAAATTATATCTTTCGATCCAGGTCAGGACTTGCACATGTACTCCCCCCAGGACCTTTGTGAAGTTTTAAAAGTCTCAACTATTCTTTTTGGAAACCATCATGAGGTGGAACGGATACTAAAAAATTTGAAGATGAACGTGGATGAATTGCGAGAATTCGGTCCATCAATTGTGGTTGAAACCAGAGGTATAAATGGTAGTATCATTTACTCTGATGAAACCATTAAGGTGAATGCTTTAGAACGTGACCCTGTAGACCCCACAGGTGCCGGGGATTCCTATCGAGCAGGGTTCCTGAAATCATACTTAGAAGGCAAATCCTTATTATACTGTGGTAAGTTTGCTTCTGCTGTATCTTCATTTATTGTGGAAGCAGAAGGATGTCAAACCAACGTTCCCAGCCTTAAAATGGTTCACGAACGGATGAATGAATAGATGATTATATCTGTCCATTCATTGTTTTTTCACCTTTCAATTTTCAAAAAAATGATCTCCTATCCGAGTAAAACCACTATCTATTTTTATGGGGAATGTAAAATCAAATTAATATTGACATTAATCATTTAGTAAGGGACTGTATACAACTAAAAAGAAATTGTCAAGATAAACATACTTACTAAATAAAGTTTACACGGTGATTCTATGACACAAATGGACGATGCGAGAAAAGGGATAATAACCGATGAAATGAAATCCGTCGCAGAAGCGGAAAATGTCGACGTTGAATTCATCCGAAAATCTGTAGCCCAGGGTACCATTGCCATTCCCAGTAACATTGGAAGGGAAGTAAAAGCCGTTGGTATTGGATCCGGACTCAGGACAAAAGTTAACGCCACTATCGGGACATCCACAGACATATGTGATTTTGATATGGAAGAAGAAAAAGCCAAAGTTGCCATAGCCAATAACGCTGATACATTGATGGAACTTTCTGTTGGTGGAGACTTGGATGAGATTCGAAGGAGAATTTTGAAAATATCTAACATTCCTGTGGGTAGTGTGCCTGTATACCAGGCTGCCTTTGAAACCATCCGTGAAAAGGGTGCTGCCATCTACATGGATGAAGATGTAATGTTCAAAGCCATCGAAAAACAGGCAAAAGATGGTATAGACTTTATGGCCATTCATTGCAGTGTGAATATGGAAACACTCAAACGTTTGAAAAGACAGGGACGTGAAGGTGGGCTGGTGAGCCGTGGAGGTGCATTAGTATCTGCGTGGATGGTGGAAAACGAAATTGAAAACCCATTATACAAAAATTATGATTATATTTTGGAGATCGCCAAAGAATACGATTTTGTGATGTCCATGGCTAACGCCATGAGAGCAGGAGCTATTGCCGATGCCACCGACCGTGCAGGGGTTCAAGAACTCATAATTCTAGGAGAATTGATCGACCGTGCCCGGGAAGTAGGAGTACAGACCATTGTAGAAGGTCCTGGACATATACCATTAAACGAAATCCAAGCAAATGTAACCATGCAGAAAAAACTCTGTCGCGGTGCTCCTTTCTACATGTTAGGGCCAATTGTAACTGACATAGCCCCTGCATATGATCATATAGTATCATCCATTGGTGCCACCCAGTCAGCTGCCGCTGGAGCAGATTTCATCTGCTATGTTACACCTGCCGAACACCTAGCATTACCTGGACCGGAAGATGTAAAAATGGGAGTTATTGCCAGCCGAATCGGGGCATATGTTGGGGACATGTCCAAGGGGATTCATAAGGGTGAAAAGGACTTGGAAATGGCCAACGCTCGGAAAAAACTAAACTGGGAAGCTCAATATGATGCAGCCATATGTCCAAATGATGCTCGCGCCATAAGGGATAACCGCCCCCCAGAAGACCCTGACACTTGTACCATGTGCGGAAGTTACTGTGCAATAAAAATCGTGAATGAATGGTTGGATGAAGCCCCAACTAAAGTATTTGAATAACTTCATTCCCTTTTTATTATTATATTTTTACAAGTAACCCCTATTTTTTATTTTTATAACAGAAGGTGAATTGATTGAAACACTGGACTGAACGAATTGCATCTGATCTGACTAACTGGGACGTAGACCAGCACGTGGTAGCTAGTGGAACTTCCATATCTGGATCCATACACATTGGAAATTCATGTGACGTTTTCATAGCTAATGCCGTGAGTAAATCCCTTAAAAAACTTGGTGAAGACACTAAAACTATCTGGATATCTGATGACCATGACCCATTACGTAAGGTTCCATATCCCCTCCCTGAATCATATGAAGAGTATTTAGGTATTCCTTATTCCCAGATACCCTGCCCTGAGGGTTGTTGTGATAATTTTGTGGAACACTTCCAGAAACCATTCCTAAAAACCCTTCCCGTATTTGGAATAGAACTTGAAACTTATTCTGGTTTTAAAATGTATCATGACGGAGTTTACAATGATTCCATTAAAAAGTCACTGGAAAGAGCTCCCAAAATTAGGGAAATATTCAACCAGTACCGGAAACATCCCCTTAAATCTGACTGGTTGCCATACAATCCTATCTGCAGTGCTTGTGGAAGAGTGAATACTACCACTGCTCATGATTATCAGGGAGACATAGTTTTTTACAGATGTCAGTGCGGTCATGAGGGTGAAATTGATATTAAATCTGGTGAAGGTAAACTCACTTGGAGGGTGGAATGGGCTGCACGATGGAAAATTTTCGGTGTAACTTGCGAACCTTTTGGAAAAGACCATGCTGCAAGTGGTGGCTCCTATGATGTGAGTAAAATTATATCAGATGAAATATTCAATTATAAAGCCCCTTATCCTGTTCCTTATGAATGGATAACACTTAAAGGTGAGGCTATGAGTAAATCCAAGGGTGTTTTCTTCACTCCCGGCCAGTGGTTGGAGATTGGAGCTCCTGAAACATTGAATTACTTTTTATTCAGAAGTAAACCCTTGAAACATAAGGATTTTGATCCTGGAATGCCTTTTTTGGATTTTATTGACCAGTACGACCGTGTGGAACGAATTTTTTATAATGTTGAAGAAGCTGCCTCTGAGAAAGAGATGGAAAAGCTTAATAAAATCTATGAAATATCCCAGATCAACACTTCAGATTCTATGCCTTTCCATGCATCCTACCGTTTCCTTACTGTAGCCCGACAAATAACAGATGATCCTGAGAAGATTTTCCAAATACTGAAACGTAACTCCCAGTTACCGGTAGATATGGAATGTGCAGAATATGGAAAATTAACTGCTGATGAAAAATATGGACTGGACACTCGGTTAGTAAATGTAGAAAACTGGTTGGAAAACTATGCACCAGAATTTGTGAAATTCAATGTTCAGAAAAAGATGCCAAAAGTAGAGATTAACGAGAAACAAGAAACATTCCTGCTGAAAGTGGCAGATGTCCTAGAAAATGGAGACTACAGTTCACAAGAACTGCATGACGAAATGTACACCATACTAAAAGAACTGGGATTGAAACCACCAAAAGCTTTCCAAGCCATATACAAAATGATAATCGGGCAAAAACAAGGCCCCAGAGCAGCATCATTTGTTTTATCCCTGGATAAAGATTTTGTTATTAAAAGATTCCGGAAAGAAGCTTAAAACCTCCACTAATAATAAAAAAAGGTAAAATCTTCTTTTAACTATACTGTAATGAAAATAAATTGAGGGACCTATCTTGAGGGTGAAACTAACAGAAAAAGATTTTTTAAACCCATTAGGAGAAGTTGAAAATAAGAAAATCGACTTGAATCCACTTCCTTATGACTTTGATCAGGTTTCCTTAATTAATAACACCAAACCAGGAACTGAAATAATATTAAAAGTTCTTGCAGAATCCTTGGGAAACAGAGAGTTTTTACGTGTCAAAAAACCTGCAGGAACTCCTGCATCTGAACGAGAAATCAAAAAAACATCTTCATCCGATTTAGCAATTTTAGCTCTAGGAGACTGTGGTTCTTGTGCTAGTTGGTTAGTTTTAGACGCTATACGACTTGAAAAGCTGGGAATTCCTACCATATCTATTTTTTCGGATCATTTTGCGCCTTTCGCCAGACAATTGGCTGAATCTCATGGGATAAGCGACTTAAGAATCTTGGAAGTTGAGCATCCCATAGCCGGACTCAACAATGATCGGGTTGAAGAAAAAGCACTTAAAATAGTTCCCAATCTCCTTTACATTCTCCAAATACCTTAATCTTGAGATATGAATATGACCAGAAAAGATGAAATTATAGTAGATAAAAATTCCTGTGGATGCCCAATAGACAATTTAGTGGATGATAAGCCCAGCTGTAAAAATAAAAAGACAATAATTAATAATGACCGTCTTTGCGATTCTAGAAAAAGCGATATGGAATTTTTTGTGGACCCTGACCCTGAAAAGGTGAGTCTAGACTTCTATCAGAACCGTTTTACTGATGGTTTACCTATAATACCACCCACCAGAGAAAGAGTAAACCGTTTTCTTAATTATACTATTCACAACCCTGAAGATGTTTTAGCTATTCTTCCACCTAAGATGGGCCAAGCCACCCCTGAAAAAATTGCAATAAACTCAGTTATGGCAGGTTGCCTCCCTTCCTTCCAAACAGTACTGGAACAGGCTATAATAGCTGTTTCTGTAGATAAATTTAATTTGGAGGGTGTAAACGCTACCACTCATCCTGTATCCATTTGCACCATCATAAATGGACCCTTAATAGACGAAATTGGGATGAATGCCTCAGTGGGATGTTTAGCACCAAGTAACATTGCTAATGCAACTATTGGCCGGGCTCTTCGCCTATGTCTTATAAATATTGCTGGTGCTATCCCAGGAGTGGGTGATCATGCCACACAGGGTTCTCCAGCTAAATATAGTTACTGTTTTGGTGAAAATGAAGAAGAAAATCCATGGGAACCATTACATGTTGAAAGAGGTTTCAACCTTCATGAGAGTACAGTGACTGTTATGGCTGCTGAATCACCACATAACGTTAATGACCATCGCAGTCAATATGCAGAAGACTTACTGGACACCATTATCCACACTGCAACAACTGCCGGGTGTAACAACAGCCATGTGCCGGGAGAGCTTCTAATAATAATGAGTCCTGAGCATGCTAGGACCATCAAACAGGATGGATGGTCAAAAAAAGATGTTCAGAACTATATACATGAAAATTCCCATTTATCACCTATTCTGGCTGATCGTGGTGGGAGTAAGCTGGATGAAAAAAATATAAGAGATAACCAAGTACAGATTACCCGTTCCCCTCAAGATGTGGTTTTAGTAGTTGCAGGAGGTCCAGGCAGACATACCATGATAAGCCATGGTTTTGGAGGCGGATCTGAAACTGTGACCATGCCAATAACACTGAAAAACTGTTTCAATCAAAAATCAGTTAAAAATTATAAATAAATAAAAGTAGGGTTTGGTTTGCAAAATATGTTTTAATTTATTGGTTCAGGTATATGTTCTGGATTTTCCAGATGGGGATGTATTAAACCTTTTTTATCCATATAAACATAGGTTAAAACCAGTACAAAAAATGGATTTATTATGCAAGCTAAAATTACTTGCAATATTATGCTTAAAAGATATCCTACTATTGGTACTAAAGATAAAGCCATGTTTATAATGCCGAAAACAAACCCAACACATAACGCAATTATTATATTAATTATAAGCACGATAATTACGTCAAATATGTTTTCTCTTAATACTCTAAAACTGTCTTTTAAAGAGCCAATAACTGATTCTCCGCACACCACAATTGACTGAGAAGTGAACATGAACAGAACCATTGTCACAAGCCATAATATTAAGCTGAGCAAAGCACCAATTAAGGTCAAAATTGGCGTTATACCATAGGTATAGTCAACAAAAAACCCAATAAGTATAGGAATAGTGAAAAATAATAAAATAAGGCCTATTATTAGCGAAACAGCCATGATTTTCAGGAAATGTTTATTACCATTCCTAAATCCCAGACTCAAATCAGGTCTTTCACCATTTATTGCGCTTTTTGACATTCCCACTGTAGCGGCAGACACATAACTACCAATAATCCATGATGAAATCATCACAGTAATGGAAAAAAGAATAATGGGAACTATTAAAGCAATAGGATCAGTTGAATTAGCATGAATTTTACCAGTAGTCAAAAATTCAGGGCCTATAACTGAAAAAAACAACAAAGCCATTGCTAAAAATGTGATTATCAATAAAAATATTTGCTCAAATAATGTAGGTATTGCCAATTTTGGATTCTCAGTAAATCCCTTGAAAGCCCTAGAATAATAATCTCCAATGTCCATAAAATTCCTCCATTCCCCTTTAATTCTTATAATAATTACTTATTAATCAATTACATATATAAAGTATTATTCTATAAACCTAAGTGATAACTATCAATCTGTAGAAAAGCCAACTTTCTCCAGTTCAGCTTCCCATGTCTCTTTATTATCTTCAATGAACTTTTCTAATAGTTCTCTGCACTCAACTACATGCATCACTGTGACTTCAACCCCATTACCCTCGAGAATTTTTTCAGGACCTATTAACGTAGTATTCTCACCTATAACCACACGAAATATGTTGTAAAGTAGAATAGTACCGGAACACATGGTACATGGAGATAAAGTTGTGTAAAGGGTGCATTTTTGATAATCGGTGCCTTTAAGACGTCCAGCATTTTCTATGCAATCCATCTCGCCGTGAAGAATAGTTGAATCATTTTGGATAAGCCTATTATGACCTTTGCCCACAATTGTTCCATCTTTTACAAGTACAGCGCCGATTGGAATTCCACCTTCCTTTAAACTCTTTTTTGCTTCTTTAATAGCTTCAGCCATAAATTTAGAATCTTGGAGTACCATGGACCCCCTCCCCATCGTAATTTAATTTCTTAAAAAAAAAAAACAGTAAATGAAACATCAAATTTACTAGTAGGATCATATTATAAAAAGAAAAAATATGGGAATAAGGTATTTAAAACCTTCTCCTATCCATTAACTCTTTCATTTTACCAGGGTTCCATCCTCCACTGGCTGATTTAGATCTTCCGACTTGTTGCACATATCCTGTGATTCGGTCGTACCATTCTACTTCTTTTTCCTCTCCACAAGTAGCACAGTTGGGTTGTAATCCTTTCATCAGAGTTTTACATTTTATGCAGAAGCTGAGGGCACTGCTGTATGCCCAGAAACCAATATCAGATTTTCGGGCTATTTTATCAGTGAGACTCATGAGGGCTTGCGGATCGCTGTGTGACTCTCCCATGAATGCATGGAAAATGTGTCCTCCCAAGGTGAGTGGGTGGAATTTTTCTTCTATACGAATTTTCTCAGCAAAACTCACATCAGAATTCACAGGCACATGACTACTGTTAGTGTAGTAAGCAGCTTGGTCATCTCCTTGGGTGATTGCAGTGTCACCAAATTTTTCTTGATCCAAAGTAGCAAATCGGTAAGCTGTTGATTCAGCCGGTGTCTGCAGTACAGTCCACCTATACCCAGTTTCCTCTTTTAACTCTGTAGCACGTTGATTCATGAATTTTAAAACCTTAAGTCCCAGTTTTCGGGCATCATCATCGTCAATACCGACACCACAATGATGGAGAAGCATCTCATTCAAGCCTACAAATCCAAAGGAAAGAGTGGAATTTTCAACACGGTAATAACGTTCCCCGTCTGTTTCCTGGGTGAGGAATGGGAGAAGGTCAAAATCATCCAGACAGTTCATTGCCTGTTCTCTGCGCAGATGGAGAACTTGTTCAGCGAGTCGCAAGTGGCCATCCAAATATTCGAAGATATCTTCTTCATCGCGAGATTGGTAAGCAATTCTAGGTAAGTTAAGAGTTACATATGCAAGGTTACCAGTCCTAATACAGTCTTGTTCCCAGTTTCCAGTCCAATTATCACCTAAACTGGTACGACAACCCATGTAATTAGCCAGATCACCTCTGTAATCAGGTAACATGTTCACGAAATATGCACTACCATATTTAGCAGATAACTCATGCACCAATGCAACGTCTTCGGCGTATTCATCTTTGAGGATTTCATCCCGTAACACGTAGATGGTATTTGGGAATAGGTGAGGTTTGCCATCACTATCTCCATCAAGCAATGTTTCGGTGAATGCCCGCTGTAACATGCGTGTTTCTTCTTCAAATTCCCCATAAACTCCGACAAGTTTCCCTTTAGGCCCATATGCCTCAACATCTTGCAAAAAGTCAGGCACTCCAAATTCCATATTTATACTGGTGAATGGAACTTGACTTCCCCTGGCAGCATAGGCCATGTTCAAGTTGTAGATGAACATTTGAACTGCCTGTTTCACTTTCTCATAAGGCAACCCTCTAGCAAATGGTGCTACAAAAACATTCCAAAGACACATTGATTGGCCACCACTCATGTTTTGTTGGGCAGCTAACATTATTTCTCCGGAATGGTTCATTAGGGTTTCAATATGGTTTGGTGGTCCAGCTACGCTGGTGTGATCTCCAGTTCCATCAACTTTGAGTCCATGTTTTATGAAAAATCGAAGGTCATGTTGCAAACAGTTTAGTGGTCTTCCTGCAAAAAATTCTAAGTCATGAACATGAATATCTCCACCCATATGGGCGTCTGCTAGTTCATTAGGAAGTATGTGTAATAGTGCGTATTGTTTAAGAGCTTCATCAGCCACATATTTATGCACGGTTTCCGGGTTATGTATCATGTTAGCGTTATCACGACTTCCATTTTCAATTAGGTTGGTGATGTTGTATACAGGTATTCCTAGCCTAGTGTAGCGACGCCTGTACGTTTCAAGGCCGTGTTCCACCAATTTAGTGTTTACCATTTCCCTGAGCATGGGTGCTGTGAGATATTCAACATCCAATTTTTTAACTTCCTTCCAAACTTCGGTAGCTATTTTATCAGCCAGTTCAAGGGATGCACCTGTTTCTACGATCAAGGTTTTCTCGATCTTTGTCTTGTCAAAACTTTCAATAGTATCCCGGGATGTGCGAACTCTTAATTGATTAGTTCTCAAGTACTTGTCAGCCATTTCACTGTCTACACGTTTCAAGGAATCGTATACCCACATCTTGATTTCTTTAGTGGTGACACCATCGTAAGCAGCAGTGGCTGCTTGAGATGATATTTTTTCCGCTGCCCATAATGGAGCACCTGCCATGAGACAGGATTTTAATATCTTTTCGTGACTGAACTTTTCAAATATTCCATTGTTTTTTAAAACACAATTTTCCGCCTTGGTTGGTATTGCAGCGATTATACGCGCGTCCTTCATCCTTTACACATCCTACGCCCTTAAAATTAATATTACAATGATAATAATTTTCCCCTTAACCCCGGTTTTTATGAGTTTTTAACTTACATTTTATTTCTATTTGTATCTTATAAAATAGTTTCGATTACCCAAACTGTTCTGATAAAAAAAACTGTTTAGCTACCTTACTATTTTAATTATAACGCTTTTGTCATTCCAACATTATTTCTACAAAAATACGTCAAGTGAACTTTGCTTGGATCGGTCACTTTCAAAGAGGGAATTAATACCTGACTCAATAAGTTCAATTCTCTGTACAAGATAAGGATCTATAGGGTATCTTCCAGCTAATTCCTTGGAAATTTCAAGGTATTTAATCACTGATCCTTTGGATATGCTGAGTATCAGGTTTCCACCACATGTACATTTCCCACTTAGTGGTATTCGTCGATATTTCTTGTTGCACTTAGTGCATCGTACTTTTTGCCTGGCGAAAGCCCTTATATTCCCTGCCATGTCAGGTAGGAAATGGGAGTTTAAAACTCCTTCCACTACTCCTTTCTGATCAACTGCTCGTATCCTTTCGGCCAACTTGATCTGTTCATTTACTTTTTCTTTCATAGTGGGAAGTGTTTTGTAAAGACATACCTTGGGTCCCTGGTGGATACTGGATGTTTCATGAGAATAGATCAGTCCATGATATTGTTCATCCTTCCCTAGTCTTTTATGGACATTATTCACCAAATCAAGTACTTCGGAGGGTTTAACTCTTTCCAGAGTTTTTTGGTATAGTTCCAGTGGTAGTATCTCCATGGTATCCAAGTTATGGGATTCATCATCGATTTCTTCAGGATCTATCCTAGAAGAAAGAACTAATGGTGCATCCATTCGTCCACCCCTGCTGCTTGGCAGGTAAACCTTAGAGAAGTTAAGTAAAGCATCCATCAGCAGCATTACAGAGTCTTCGTCACTGTCACAGTTCCTTCGTTTGGCTGAGTGGAAGTAAGGATGGGCATAACATGCTGCTGCCTTTGTGAAGCCTAAAATTCGGCCAAGAACACCTGCCGATGTGTGTGGTGCTAGACCAACTGCTAAATGTCCTACCAAGTCTTCCTTAGTTTTAACTTTGTAGTAAGGTTCCATTTGGTAGAATTGTTTCAGTAGATCATCAATGAAATGCGATACTCTCATAAGGTACTCAGCACAGGCCTCAGAAATCACCAGATCTTGTATTTGAATTTCAACCACTTGATCATCATTTTTCAGTTCTTCACCATGGATGTCATAAGTATAACCCAGTGTTTGGAGTTTCTGAGGACTTACACCTATCTCTTTTGGTATGAAATGAGTGAGTGGTAAATCTGTGGAGTCATGTCTGATAGTAGCATCTTTAAATGTGTAAACTCCATTTTTTGCCCGGAGTATACCTTTTTCAAGAGGTTCTGGAAATTTGTCCTCAGATATCATTCCTTGAACTCCTTTGATCTCGTCCAGTTTCCGTACTCCCGAGTTCTGGTATGCTTTTCTCAGTAGATTGGCCAAGTTTATCCGTTTTTTTCCAGAGCTACTGGGTACTGTACGGGAGCCACAAACCGGACAAATAGCCTGAGTAGACCCAACACCACATTCAGGATTAGTACATTTGCATCTCCCAATTTCTACGGTTATACTCCCCTTTTTAGCTGCATCTATGATGTTTCTTCTGTTACCCCCATGCATGCCAATTGGGAAAAGTGCGTGGGGTGCTGGTTTCATCATCCTTTCCTTGGTTTTCTCAGGTCTCCCAACCCTACCACCAAGATATGTGGGTGCTTTTGCCATTATTTCAACTGGAGAAACTTGGTTCAGTGCTTCCATAGTTGACATGTTTCCTTCAGTTTCTAATGGTAATTTTAATGTATGAATTAAAGCATAAACCTCATCAAGCCCTAAGATAATTTTTCCGTCTTTAACTTGGTGTGGAACTCCTAAATCTTCCAATATACGTTTTTCAGGCCTTACATCTAACTTTAAATTATCAATAATATTAAAATCATCAACTTCTTTATTTAACCATTGTTTGAGGCTGTTAAGATCATTTTTAGTTACATCATGATAGAAATAAGTGTATTCCGGATGTAATGGTATTTCATACTTCTTAGAGAGATTGAAAGCCATACTTGCACTGATTTTATCATGATGCAAGAATCGTTTGAGTTCTTCTTCCTGGTTTACATCATAGTGAGGTGATTTTTCTAAAAGTTGAATCCACCATTCAGGGCACCACCCGGCTGGGAGCAGTTGATGGTTGTTTCGGAGAAATTCACCAAATGCCACTAACATGTCCCCTAAATAGATTATTTCAACCACTTGTGATCTAATTTTACGAGCTTCCCCTACTGATTCTACTTTTACTACACTTCCATCCCTTAATTTCACAATAGGACCATCAATACTGTCACATGGGACAACACAGTTACCTTTACCAGGTCGCTCAATTTTCATCTGAGTTCCAACTGCCAAAAATTCAACAATTTCCATAGTTGCAGGATGTACGCCCATTGCTGCCAACCCAGTGTTCCTAGATCGACCATATCTTAAGCGAAACCCCCCTTTAGCTTGTGGGTAGGCTAATACGGGCCTACCACCAATTATGTCTTTCATGTACTTGTCATCAACTGGTGGTTCTTTATTTTTAGCATTTTCCTCAGTTTTATCGTCTTTGTCTGATTTTTTAGTCTTTGAAAGATCATCCAACCATTCCCACCCATCTATTTTGAGTTTTTTAGCATATTTCAATACCTTCGGAGCTTTTTGGATAACACCTTCGACCAGCGCTAATAGGGCACCCCCACGTAAATTGTTAGTTTCTACTCGTTCCAAGTCCCGATGTGAAACTTCAACTTGATCTGTGGGTTCACCTGTGACTTCCACAGATATATTCTGGGCTGCTGCACGTACTTCATCAGGTGAAGGAGAATACTGCAGATTTGTCACTTCCGACTCGTAAAGTTCAGCTTCCTCAACGTAACGTTCAATTTCACTTTCAATCGGTTTATAAGGGTTTAAATCCATATTAATCCTTATATAATCTGCAATTAATACTGCAAGTGCCGATGCAGTCCCCCCCGCACTCCGAATGGGCCCTGTAAAGTATACTGCTAAATACCATGTTTGGTCGAAATTTCTTTTAATTGCAACTCTATCTATTCCTTCTAATGGTGCAGCCACCACTCCCTCAGTTAGAATGGATAATGCTGTCCGTACAGCCTGATCTGCAGCGGCTTCCATGATTTTATAGTGATCTTTATTACCAATGTCGGCTTCCAGCACTTTATTCGAGGTAACAATCTCTTTAGCCACATGAAAAGCTACTTCTTCCCGTGACATTTCTTCTTCTAGTTCTTTGATATGTGTTGCTATTCCTGGAGGACCAACTAACCCTTCAACACGTTCTGCAAGGTTTTTTGCCAGTGGAATTTCTGGTTCGGTTTCAATGTCATGGCCTTTCTTCCTAGCTTCCCTGGCTACATTATAAGCCCGTTTAGTTTCCTTTTCTAAGCTTTCAAAGTATCCCATAATAATTCCCTAGTATTTTGTTTATGCTAAAACAATTAAACCAACATTAGACTTTTAAACTGTAAAACCCCCAAAATGGATATAGGTGGTGTTTAAAGCCCGTATTTGGTGAACACGACTTATCGTCACTAATAATTATTGGGTTGGAGGTAATTTATACTTTTTCAAAGACTTAAAATTATGAACTTATAGTTAGTTTTATAATCTCAATCTCCAATCATCACCACTACAAATATAAGGAGGTAGAAAGTAACATTAATATGGTTAAAAATTTCATGAATACATCTTTAGAGAATTCATTAATGGAATATAATCAAATAGGTTATGATATAACATTAATAAAGCTTATATGGTGATTTAATTGGCAAAGAAAGAAAAAAAATACCTCCCACCAAGTGGGGCTGGATTGGTAAGATACTTTGAAGAAGAAACCAAAGGACCGAAACTCAGCCCAGAACAAGTCGTTATCATGAGCGTTATACTGGCTGTTTTATGCATTGCTCTACAGTTTTCCTGATTCTAAAACCCCCAATTTACTTTTTTTTAACTAAGAATCTTTTGTTTGAAAAACGAATTTAATAATACTATCCAGATTTGAAGTTTTATATTTAATAATAGTATAACTTCGGAACTATGATCTAATAATTCAATGAAAATAAGGAGTTTGAACATGGCTATCCACCCCATAGAATTTCGTTACGGAACCCCAGAAATGAAAAAAATCTGGGATGCAGAAAATAAACTTCAAAAAATGCTGGAAGTTGAGGCTGCCCTTGCAGAAGCCGAAGCCCAGCTGAAATTAATACCCCAAGAAGCTGCAAAAGAAATAAAAAATAAAGCAAACACCAAATATGTTACCAAACAAAGGGTGGATGAAATTGAAAGGGAAACCAACCATGACATTGCCTCAATTGTTAAAGCATTGGCTGAAGTGTGTGAAAAAAATGCTGGAGAATACGTACACTTCGGTGCCACATCTAACGACATCATTGACAGTTCCCAATCCTTATTACTTAAGGAATCCATTGAAATAATACAAAAAAAAGTGAAACGTCTGGCTAAGATCGTCCTGAAATTGGCCGATGATCATAAAAAAACGGTTTGCATTGGCAGAACCCATGGACAACACGCCCTCCCCACCACTTATGGAATGAAATTCGCAATTTGGGCAGATGAACTGCATAGACAGTATGACCGGTTAGAAGAATGCAAAGGAAGACTTTGCGTAGGTATGATGACTGGTGCTGTGGGAACCAGTGCCGCTCTGGGTGAAGAAGGATTAAATGTACACCGTAAAGTTTCAGAAGTCCTGGGACTTCCTCCAGTTCTTATATCCAATCAAGTGGTGCAAAGAGATAACCATGCAGAATATATTATGATTTTAGCCAATTTAGCGAGTACTTTGGATAAAATGGCTCTGGAAATTCGGAATCTGCAGAGAACAGAAATTCGAGAGTTGGGAGAAAGTTTTGACCCTGAAAAGCAGGTTGGATCCAGCACAATGCCCCATAAGATGAATCCCATAACTGCAGAAAGGATTTGTGGTGTTTCGAGGGTAATTAGAGCTTATACTTCACCAGCTCTTCAGAACAATTCATTATGGCATGAAAGAGATCTTACAAACTCTTCTTCTGAACGGATAATGCTACCAGAGTCATCAATACTCACTGACTACATCCTGAATTTGACCATCAAGCTAATGGAAAAACTGGTTTTTTACCCTGAAAACATAGAAAAAAATCTCAACCTTACAGGAGGACTAATCATGGCTGAACGTTTCATGGCTGAACTTACCCTAAGAGGCATGGGAAGGCAGACTGCCTACGCCATGGTAAGGAAGTGTGCTCTGGAGGCAAACAAAGATGGTATCAGCTTAAAAGATGTGATACTGCGACAAACAGAGATAAATAATTATTTAACCCCGGATGAGGTGGATGAAATTATGGATCCCCACACATATCTGGGATCTTCTGTTCAGATGGTTGATAATGTTCTAGATGAATCTGAAAGATGGTTTTAAACTATCCAATAATAATTACCCTAATTACTAATTCTTTTATTTTCTTCTTTCTAATCATAATATTTGAATAGTTTGTTGACATTTAATCTATTTTTTGCCTCATTTACGGATTTAAGTAGATTTTACATGCCTAAAACGAAAAATTAATATATGACCATGAATAAATAACATTACACTGATTGTAAACGGAGGTGAAAAAGATGGTAGACATAAAAGAGATTAAACATATTAAAACCGCACCGTTCACATTGATGACATCAGCTATACACGCTGTCTTAGCTTTCATTGTGGCCATAATACTTCTGCTGAGTTTAGGAGTTTTAGCAGCCATACCTGAATTAAGTGCTATTTCAGGAGTTTTATTAACTTTAGGAGTGGCATTGGTTATTTTAATTCCCGTGACTTCATTCCTCTATAACATCGTTGGCGCGTTCGTCATTGCATTGTTATACAATGTACTGACACCTAAAGTGGGCGGTATAAAACTGGGAATGGAAGGAGAGGAAGTTAAATCAATTCCAGTTGTTTCTTATGCCCTAATCCTAGCATGTATAAGTGCAATACTCACATTTATACTCGGGCTGTACGTTGGTCTTGCTGGTACTCCAGTACTTACCTTATTGAGTATTATCATACCACAAGTTACTGATGCAACTGGATCATTCATGGCCATGTTCGGAGGTATCTGGGCTGTTTTCTGGATCATTCTGATGCCCATACTGGTGTTCATATTCTCCTTCATTGGAATGGCACTTTTCGCCCTATTCTACAACGTGCTAATACCCAAAATCGGAGGAATAAAACTCATATTTGGTGAAGCAGGAAAGGCCTTTGAACTAACCAACATACCCGCAGTTCCGGCTGCTCTGGCATTAGCAGTAGTGCAAGCCGTTTTTGGGCTCTTGCAAGGAATATTGTATATGATTCAGTATAGCATGTTAGGAAATGTTGTAGGAGGATTAGTAGTACTAATTGTACAGATCATATCCTCGTTCATCATAACTTTCATCTTCATTGTCTTGGCAGCAATAATTTACAATTTCTTACAGCCCAAAATCGGTGGAGTCAAACTGGAACTTGAGTAATTATTCCAAAAAAAATATTTCCCCCCTTTTCTTTTATTTTTATAAAAAGCTTTTCCATGGTTATTTTTCAAATGAAAATATTCAAAATATCTTTTTTAGCCTAAAAATCTAGAGAAAAATATTATAAATAGGATTATCTACAATATTAAATTTTATCATAAATTAGGAGGCAAATGAAATGGAAGAAATTAAAGAAATTAAATCTGTTACCATAGTGCCCTTCACTTTGATGAATTCAGCAATGTCAGTAATTCTGGGACTTATCTATGCATTGATATTAATACTGGTTCTGGGATTAGTGGCTTTTTTCATACCATCAACAGCTAGTACAATCATTGGATTACTGTTAACATCAGTTGTAGCTATTATTCTCGTATTACCAACAGGATTGTTTTTAGTGAATATCATGCATTTTTTCTTAGTATCATTGATTTACAATTTACTGGTGCCACGATTGGGCGGTATAAAACTGAAATTGGATGATATGGAAGAAATTAAAGTTATCCCAGTAATTCCTCTGTCTTTGATGGTTTCCGCTGTCAACACTATTTATATTTTGATTTTGATGTTGATAGTGGCTCCAATATTGATGTTGGCTCTGCAAAGTGCTGCTCTTGCAGCTATTAGTACCACAAGTTCGTTGCCAGAAATTGGGGGCTTCAGTGCCTTAGGAATTATTGGAATTATCATGATGATAATAGGAATCCCCATAATGACCTTCATATCGACCTTCATCTACAGCGCTATAATGGCATTACTATACAATTTCTTAACACCTAAAATAGGAGGTATACGGCTCAAATTTAATTCTTTGCAAGGTAATCTGTTTGAACTGAAAAAAATCAAGCCTATACCATTAGCCTTGATTTTTGCAGTGGTAACAACCATTTTGAACTTGATAGTATCCATTCCAAACATTATAATGTATTTAACCTTAAAAGAACCATTATTTGCAATTGGATTTTTAATCGGAGACATTGTGGGAACTTTCATACTTGTTTTCGTTATATCCGCCATCACAGCACTTATATACAACTTTTTAAGACCTACAATTGGAGGGATTGAGTTAGAATTGGAATAACATTGTTTGGTTAATATTACTTGATTAAACATAATTGAACCATTTCTAAGCCCAGATAGGTTTATTTGTAAACCTATCCCCTATTTTATACACGAAAAGAGGAATAGCTTATCATGACCGTTAACATTATTAAGTGCCGTAAAATTTCTCGTGGTAAAGCCAAAGGTGAAGTAATAGTATCCGACAACCCATTAAGTTTTCTGGGCGGTGTTGACCCTAACACTGGAAACGTTATTGATAGGGGGCACCAACTCTATCAACAGAATATTAGTGATAAAATACTGGTTATTCCATCTGGTAAAGGTTCTACTGTTGGTTCGTATGTGATCTTTCAGATGGCAAAAAACAAAACTGCACCCCGGGCAATAATTGCAATGGAAGCAGAGCCAATAATCGCTACTGGAGCCATAATGGCCAGTATCCCCCTGGTTGATCATCCGGAAGAGGACATTTTTGAGATTTTATCCAATGGTGACCTGGTGGAAGTTGATGCAGATGCCCAAATTATTAAAGTAGAAATTTAAAAATCAGGGGATTTTTTAGAATTAAAATCCATTTTAATATTTTTAAATCACGTAGAGAATATGCGATTTAAAAAAAAAATAGAAAAAAAGTTTGGACATGATTTCTTCTTTTAATCATTTTTCCTTAATTTCAACACCAATAACTCCCCCAACAGCCCCCAATACTCCCCCTACGAGTATTGTAATTGCTGTCACGAAAATCCCTGCAATTAAGGTTGCTGTACCTGTTATCATGCCAATTTTTGTAAATATTAGTCCTATTATGGCACTTAAAACTCCGAATCCTGCAATGAATATAATTCCAATAATTAAACCACCGATAATTCCCGTTAAAGCACCTTCTGCCAGGGCATCTTTTTTTTCCCCGGTTCCAATGTAGGTTGCCAGCATCCCCCCAATTATGGGACCTAAAAAGAATAGTGGGAAAAATGTTACCATGAAGACTATGGATAAAACCGCGTTTATAAGGGATCCAACCCCCACTGTTTTCCAGTCAATCATATCTACCACTCCTTAAATCAATACATCATTAAAATTAATATATAACCCATAGTTTATTATCTACTTCATGATATTAATATTGAAAATTATCCTGATCCAAATGAGTTTCTTCTCATATTTTCTCATTTTATTTTAAAACAGATAATATCCCCCCAAGGGTTAAAAAGAATACAAAAAATACTGCCCAAAGAAAATACAATATTAATTAGCTAATAACAGTTTTTCGATAAATTGATTTTGACTTCCTAAATTCCCCTAATTAATTCATAGTTAATAGTCAATTAATATCAGAAAAGGTTGGATTTGGGAAAATAACCTAGCTCACTTAAAATAAATTAACAAAAAAAATGAATAGATTGTTCTTGGTTTACACTGGTCCTGGTTCACCTTTTATCAAAGCACCAATTAATCCTCCAACTGCCATGATAATCAGAACCCCTAACGATCCTAGTATCATGACCAATGAAGTTACTGTAGCAGCTGCGAATCCGATGAAACCAAGGATTAGGGTTCCGAAAATGAGCAATAATATCGACAAAACTATGGCTCCAAATAAACCTGAAATTGCTCCATTTGCAGCACCGTTACCAGCAGTTCCCCCCACCATGTATCCGACTACCATTCCAGCTAATAACCATCCCAATAATGCACCCACTCCAGGAATAATAGCTGCAAAAATAGCTCCCAATACTATGGATAGGATAAACCCAATAATAACTGCTCCCCAGTTGATTTCCATATTTTTAACCTCCATTAAAAAAAAAAAATTTAATCTTACGCTGCTGGTGCATCACCTTTGATTAAGGCTCCTACAGCACCACAAATTCCACCAATAATTGCATAAATAATTACTGCAATTATTAATGCTACTATGCCTATTCCTACTCCAGCTAATCCTGCTAAAGCTCCACCGATAATCATTACTATGATTCCAGCAAGTATCCCTGCAACAACTCCTACGAGTGCTCCATGGATAGCGCCGTTCATATATCCACCAGCAACACTGTAACCAACATATGCAGTCGCGATTATATATGCAATTATGCCCCATCCTGGAAGAACCATGTCAATAATTAAACTGAGTATTAATGCAATTACTATACCAATGATAACCGGCATCCACTTAACTTCTACCATACTTTTCACCCCCATTAATTTTTTAAATTCACATACTAATTATCTTAATAATGTCCTTAATATTTTTTTCCTTATAATTTCACATCTCTGATGAAATAAGAATAAAAATTAATAGTAACAGAGTATCTGATTTGGTGTGAAAATTCAGAGGATATTTAGGTTTGAATTCACACATCGATTGTTATTCAAACCTTAATACTAAAAATACAGTTGAATAATTTTTATATGCCAATATAGAATATTAAAAATCTAAAAATTTATCAATAAGAGAATATGATATTTTATAAGACGATAAAAATGAATATCCCATTAAATCCTGATTAAAAAGATCTAATTTTGGACCTTGTTTGGCAAAGTAATTTTAACTTATCGATAGTAGAACATTCCGGCAGAAACTAGCTCAAAACAGGCTGCAAAGCATGAAAAAATATCAAACTATGCTAAAAATAGTATTACTTGCTTCATATTTTAATTTAGAAGTGTCACATGGTTATTAGAAGTGAAAAACCGTCAGAAGCTTCGGAAAGTTTTAAACATTGACGACTTCTTAATGTTAAAACAGGGGAGAGAGGTTTATTCAAAAAAAAATGAACAAAAAATACCTAGAAATAACATTAAATAAACTAGAATTTAAAAAAATAAGGGGCTTTAAAACGGTTTTACTCGATTCAGCACCATTACTTATTGATTCAAAATTCAATGAAAGTCCAGAACAATATACAAGGAACTAAAAAAAATGATTATTCGAATTACTTCCAAAATGGGAGGATTTTCACCGAACCAGATGGAAAATTGAAAAAATATACGAATTTTTCAAAGAAAACTTAGGATTATGCCATATACATGCATATACCAAACGATCAGCCCATAAAAAGCCTGTTTAAATCTACTTTTACAAAAAATACTAATATCCTCTGACCAAAAAAAATCTACAACTTAGAAAACTTCACCTAAAATAGACACTCTGTTAATATTAATAAGAAATTTATCAATGATTGTCGATGACTTCATTATAAAAAGGGATTATTTTCATTATTTGCAATTTATTTATATCCATATACAATGATTCTCAGATAAAAAAATAACAATTATAACCAACAGATCAATCAATAATTTCAAGTGGGATAAACTGGTTGATGGTGACACATAATGTACTTTCTAATCCATAACGGAAAGCTCATAGATGGTAATGGTGGAAAACCTGTAAAAGACGGAATAGTACTGATAAAAAATGGGAAAATCGTTGATGTTGGTGATGAAAAATCGGTTGAAGTTCCAGATGGTGAAATTAAACGTTTAAATGCTCAAAAAGGATTCATATTACCCGGATTCATTGATTGTCACGTGCACATGATGTTTAATGGTTTCCGCTTTGAAAACCCGTTGTACACACCACTGTCTCTTTATTTCTATGAAGCTGTTAGAAATTTGGAAAAAACCTTGGAAACAGGAGTCACCACTGTAAGAGATGCTGGAATGGCTGATTATGGTGTAAAAATAGCAGTTGAAAAAGGGCTGATAAAAGGCCCCCGTCTCCAGATCAGTGTTATGCCCCTATCCATAACTGGAGGACACTTCGATTTACAACTCAAATCTGGTAAAACCGTTAAAATCAGCTACCCGGGATTGCCTGAATCAGTCTGCGACGGAACAGAAGAAGTACGAAAAAGAGTTAGAGAAGTTTTAAGGGCAGGCGCAGAAGTTGTTAAAGTCATGGTAACTGGAGGCGTAATAAGCGCCAATGACAGCCCAGAACATCCCCAATTTACCGAGGAAGAATTGAAAATAGTGGTTGAAGAAGCATTTTATCGCAATTTACCAGTTATGGCCCATGCACATGGTTCTTTCGGTATTAAAAATGCTTTGAATGCTGGAATAAGATCCATTGAACATGGAACATATCTTGATGAAGAATGTATTCAGCTTCTACTGGAAAAGGA
Organism: Methanobacterium sp. UBA353; assembly: GCA_002496805.1. Classification (GTDB taxonomy): domain Archaea; phylum Methanobacteriota; class Methanobacteria; order Methanobacteriales; family Methanobacteriaceae; genus Methanobacterium. The sequence continues at coordinate 54,677 of DALO01000016.1, forward strand.
TGCATGGTTAGTAACTACTCAACTGGCACATTGGAACAACTTAGATCTTCTGGAAGCTGGAAAACTTCCTGATTTCAGTGAGGAAGATTCCTATAAAGTGGCCATGAACAGCCATAAGAATATGAAAAAAGCTTACGAAGCAGGAGTGAAAATTGTAATGGGAACCGATAGTGGAATAGCCCCTCATGGCCAGAATTTACGTGAATTGGAATTTTTATGTAATATAGGGATGACACCAATGGAGGCAATTCAGGCAGGCACTAAAAAGGCAGCAGAACTACTGGGAATGGAAGATAAAATAGGAACCCTGGAAAAAGGAAAACTAGCTGACGTAGTTGTAAGTAAAACAAATCCACTAGATGATATCAAATCTCTGGGCAATCCTGAAAACATAATTATGGTAATGAAGGAAGGGCAAATTTATAAAAACATCGGATAATCTGCATAATATAATAATTAAGGCAGCATAAACAAATTATTAAAATATATAATTCAAACAAATAAAAATTAACAATTACAGGCAGGATAATATAATGGCGGATGATTCTAAAAAAAAGGCAAAAATCAAAATTTCCGGCATGCATTGTGCTTCATGCGCATTAAATGTTGAAAAATCTTTAAATGAATTGGAAGGGGTGGATGAAGCCAGAGTAAACTTTGGAACTGAAAAAGCTACGGTAGAATACGATTCAAATAAGGTTAAACTGCAAGAACTTGAAGATACTGTGGAAAATGCTGGATATAGAGTGATGAACGAAAACGTTATAATCAAAGTAGGTGGAATGACTTGTGCCATGTGTGTTCAGGCAATCGAAGATGTGCTAAAAAAAATTGATGGGATCAGTAAGGTAACAGTTAACCTTGCTGGTGAAAAGGCTTATGTGACATACAATCCCCAGATGACCAGTACAAATGAGATGAAAGAAGCTATTGAAAACTTAGGATTTGAATATCTGGGTTTAGAGGGGGAAATTGCTGGAGATCAGGAGGAAAAACTGCGTGAAAATGATCTTAAAAGTAAAAGGAATCGTTTTATAGTAGCTTTTGCTGTTTCCATTCCCTTAATGATTTTAATGTATGCTAATGTGATGTTACCCTTTAAAATGACTTATTTCATGTTGGCAGTTACTATTATTCCCTTTATTTATGTTAGCTTCCCAATTTTCTCTGTTGCTTATCGTTCCCTCCAAATAGGTACTCTTAACATGGATGTTATGTATTCCATGGGTATTGGGGTTGCTTTTGCTGCCAGTGTGCTGGGAACTTTTAATATTGTGCTTACTCCCGAATTCATGTTTTATGAAACTGCACTGATGCTTGCAGGATTTTTAATGTTTGGACGATGGCTTGAAGCACGTGCCAAGGGACGCACCGGCACAGCTATTAAAAAATTATTGAATTTGCAATCAAAGACCGCCACAATTCTCCGTGATGAAAACGGGAGTAGTGTTGAAACTCAAATACCAACAGAAGAAGTAGTTGTGGGAGATGTAGTACTGGTTAAACCTGGTGAACGAATCCCAGTAGACGGTAAGGTAGTTTCAGGTGAAAGTTATGTCGATGAGTCCATGATCACTGGCGAACCAATTCCTACCATGAAAAGTACGGGTTCTTCGGTTGTTGGGGGAACCATAAACCAGAACGGGGTTTTAAAGTTTCGTTCAGAAAAAATTGGCAAAGATACTGTACTAGCACAGATAATCAAATTAGTAGAATCTGCACAAGGGTCCAAACCACCCGTCCAAAGGATAGCCGACCAGGCAGTTTCGTATTTCATCCCTACCGTGCTCACCATTGCCATTGTAGCATTTGTAGTTTGGTACTTCATTCTTGGAAGTAGCATCCTTTTCGGACTCACAGTTTTAATATCCATATTGGTTGTAGCCTGTCCATGTGCCCTTGGCCTGGCAACGCCTACAGCAGTAACCGTCGGTATTGGACGCGGTGCTGAACTGGGGATATTGGTTAAAGATGGTGAAGCTCTGGAAATGTCTGAAAAATTAACAACCATCCTTTTTGACAAGACCGGCACCCTTACCAAAGGTAAACCCGAAGTGACTGATATTGTTGGAATTAAAATTGATGATCGAACTTTATTACAGATTGCTGCCAGTGTGGAAAAAAATTCACAACATCCCCTGGGACAGGCCATAGTCACCAAGGCCCGTGATAATGACATCAAATTATTTGATTCCGATACTTTTGATACTTTCCCTGGAAAAGGCATATCTGCAGATTTAAATGATAAAAAGATTCTTATTGGAAACAGAACCCTACTAGAAGATAATAATATCATCATATCCGGTTCTAATGAAGATATAATTTCTGAAATTGAAGAAAATGGAAAAACTGTCGTTTTAGTGGCTTCAGGAGATGGTTTATCTGGTATTCTGGGTATTTCTGATACTTTAAAGGCTGACGCCTCGAAAGCTATTCAAGAACTTAAAAAGATGGGATTGGATGTCGCTATGATTACAGGTGATAATAAAAAGACTGCTGAGGCGATCAGCCATGACATCGGGATAGAAAAGGTTTTGGCTGAAGTATTACCTGGAGATAAGTCTGCTGAAGTTAGGCGGCTTCAAAAAAATGGTGAAGTTGTAGCTTTTGTAGGTGATGGGATTAATGATGCCCCTGCACTGGCCCAAGCCAATGTGGGAATTGCCATTGGTAGTGGAACTGATGTGGCAATTGAAAGTGGGGAAATTGTGCTTATTAAGGATAATTTATTGGATGCTGTTGCTGGACTTCAATTATCAAAGAAAGTTATGGGACGTATAAAGCTAAATCTCTTCTGGGCATTTGCTTACAACATGATTCTTATACCAGTAGCTGCAGGATTACTTTATCCTCCATTCGGAATAACATTCCGTCCGGAATATGCTGGACTAGCCATGGCACTATCTTCTGTGACCATCGTAACTTTATCACTCCTTTTAAAGGGATATGTACCTCCTGCAAATAAAATGATAAAAAAAATGTGATAATTCAGAGGTGGAATTTATGGCTGTAGACCCAATTTGTAAAATGGATGTTGATGAGAAGACTGCGAAATTTACGAGCAAATATAAGGGTAAGAAGTACTACTTCTGCGCTCCAGGATGTAAAAAAGAGTTTGATGAAAATCCTGAAAAATATGTTGAAAAATAATAAGAGTAATTAAAGGGATTAATTAAGTCAGTGGAGGAATTTGTTAATTAAATTGTCAAAAAAGGCGCATTGTAGGAAATGAAGGATAAACAGTAATATCGCAGAAAAAACAAAAAAAATATTAAAAACAATGATGTTCTGAGAGATTTTCAATTTAGATATATAAAAATGAGGGGGCACCCCCCGTATGAGGGGCAAATTACCATATGAATACTATCTGTATTGTTGGTTTGGTAAGAGCGTGTGAAAAGTAAAAAATCGTTGACGATCGTCTAATATACTTCTTTCTTCATAACTTCTCTTAAAACACTTGTTGCATAAGCCCCCTTGGGGATCGAAAACCCTACAATAACCCCGTTTTCAGATGTTTCAGCAGAAACATCCCATATTTTGAATCGGATTGGGCGTCTGATCCCATGACTTCCTAATTTTGGCATTTTCAGCAATTTGAAATCTTCTAGTTTGAGATTTTCTTCATTCAGTATCTTTTGTTCCATTTCTCCCAGTTTCCCTCCAGCAAGAGGTACTTTACTGCCGAATAGTGGAGCTGATGGATGGGCTTGGAATTCTTTAATCCTATTATCTATTTTTTCAGGGTCAAAATCATGGATAAGATGTTCTTCATTGTCAATTAGAATGTCCCCTTCAATGAATTGATCTATTCCCAGTTTCGTGCGTTCACTGACTGCCCGGTTAAACAAGTATGATTGGTATGCATGGACAAACATCCTGCTTAATGGTTTGGGTAGACTTTTAAGTGCCAAAATATATGATTTTTCATCCAATTCTTCTTTCTTTTTCTTTTCTTTGATAAGCATACGCAACATCATCTTTTCATACCGCATCCCACTGGGCATGGCCTCCAATGCCTCTTCCAACTCCCCTTCCCCATATAACATTCGAGCTTCCTGAATATGCGTTGGTTCAGTATCGTAAGGGTATCCTATGTAACGATCAACAGCTGCTTTCACTCCACCCTTGATTAGGGCTTTACCCACCAAGTGAGTGTTGGGGCGATTCTTTCCAAAACGCTGATATCCGTAATAGTTAGGCACTCCCCTATTTTTTAACTGTTCCAGAATTTCTTCTGCTCTGTTTATTGCTAAATCCGGATCTTCAACATTCCCAATCATTAAACGGAACTTGTTTCCAACCAGTTGGCCTATGCGTAATTTTTTCTCGTTGGGAACTACTTTCATTATCTTTACATGATGAAGTTTATCTCCCAGCCCCTGTAATTCTTCCGGAGTTTTGTTACTTACGCATATCCATTGACGAGTCACAGCTGATTTATCTTTCATTCCAGCAAAACCCATCTGCTTTCTATTTATTCCAAGCTCTCGAGCAATGTCTAAAACTACATCTAAGGTATTTCGACCTTCTTTTTCAATCCAAAGCCATGTGTTTGGCCCTTTCCCACTAGGGTTGGTTATTGGAATTTCTTCCACATAAAAATCTTCATTTTTAGTTCTGATCTGCCCCCCAATTCCTTTTTGGGAGGTTAAATATGTTTCTGCGTTTAACATGCTGATTTACCACATCGATATTCGTTTCCTTCAAAACAATTCAAATCATATTCCTACTTGCGCTGTTGATTTTTTATAGAACTGTCATGATATAATAACCACATGCATAGAAATACGGAGATTAAGTTATGACAACTGTGAAGATAATGCCATGTCTAGACATGAAAGATGGTCGTGTAGTTAAAGGGATTCATTTTGCGGATTTAAAAGATGCCGGTGACCCAGTTGAAAGCGCAGAATTATATCAAAATGAAGGTGCAGATGAATTGGCCATCTTGGACATTGCAGCCACTCTCCAAAACCGAAAAACTCGTTTAGAATGGGTTAAAAACGTGTCTTCGGTTATTGATATTCCCCTGACAGTTGGAGGGGGAATTTCAAATCTAGAGGATATTAAACTGATTTTAGATGCTGGGGCTGATAATATTTCCATAAGCAGTGCTGCTGTGAAAAATCCGGACCTTATCCAGGAAGCAGCAGACGAATATGGGAAAGACACACTTACCGTGGCCATTGATGGGTGTCGTAACACTGCCATGCCTTCAGGATTTGAAGTGGTGATAGCCGGAGGCACTAAAAAAACAGGTATTGACGCTGCTGAATGGGCTAAAAAATGTCAAAAGCTTGGTGCAGGAGTCATATTACCCACCAGCATGGATGGAGATGGAACACAAGAAGGATATGATCTAGAATACACCCGATCAATTTCAAACGCTGTGAACATTCCAGTTATAGCATCTGGTGGTGCTGGAAAACTTTCTGATTTTAAAAAAGCTGTTATAGAGGGTGGTGCATCTATACTGTTAGCTGCATCAGTTTTCCATTATCGCTTGTTAAGTGTTAAAAAAGTTAAAGAGTATTTGCAGGAAAATGGAATTAACGTGTATTTTTAAGACAATTTAGTGATCTATTTTTTAAAAATCTATATTTACAGCATATTAACAGATGTATTGAGGAAAATTTTTACAAAAAAAATTCATCTTGTCCCATAGAAGACTACGATAACTTATATAATGGTATTGATAAAAATTCGTCTTTGAGGCGATTGGTTGAAAAGAAAATTAAAGTACTTAGAAAATTTAGTAAAAAAACTCAAAAATGATATAAAGAGTCACAAACACCATAAATCTATTTTAGGAATGTTTACAGTATTTTGCCTATTTTTTATAGTTATAATACCTCTATATAATATTTACTCCGTAGAAACCTCCCACTTACAACCAACCACCAGAGACGTGTTAGGGAATGAGTCATATGGTTTTGTGGTAAAGGAAGGGCCTTATGGGAACTCCACTTCACCAGTTAAAATCGCGTATATTATCGGACAACATCCTCGTGAACACTTTGCCCACAAAGCTGTTGCGGAGAATGTTAAAGAACAATCCCCTCATTTTAAATACTGTTACTACCTCTATTATATTAATGTAACCAGTTACAGTGATGATTTTGACATCGGCCGAATGAATGGACAAATACTATCAAATAATTATGTGGTTCCCGATATTACTAAGGAAAATTTCGATTTTGCTGTGGATGTCCATGGAACTGATGGAGAGTACTCCACAAGAGTTTTCCTGTTTACCCCTATAGAAAAAGGTACTTCTTTAGACGTAGCATTGGAATTAACCAACATTGTTGATGGTGTTCCCTATTATCAAGCACCTACCTCCAGCAGTCCTGAATTTACTACCATTCCTCTGATCAATAATGGAATACCTACCATTGTGTATGAGTCTTTTACTGCTCAGCCCTATAACAATATCAAAAAACAGGACAAGAAATTTATTTTAGGCGTTGATAAGCTAAATTTTAAGCCTAACCCCTGTTATTAATCCTATAAATTAATTACAATCTAAGTATTTGATTTCATGACCCATCTAAATATCTGCTTTCATTGTTAATTGGTTTAAGGCTGACTGTTGATTGCCAGTCACAATCTATAAATATTAAACAAAGACAATGTGTAATTAACACACATGGTGGGAGAATGCCTAAACATATAGCATCTGGATTAAAGTACTTGGCAGCAGTGAAGCTCAGAGAACAAGGTTATTTTCAGAAAGATATTGCAAACAAACTCGGGATGGATCGTTCCACAGTTTCTCACTATTTAAACGGTAGAAATCTTTCATGGAGCTCTATTGAAGTTGCAGAATCCATTACCAGTTGTTGTAATCATGATTTTTTGTATTTAACTTACTCTTTAACGAAAGATATTGATAACACTAAGACTATCGTTGGGATACTAGTCGAACAGGAATTTCAGGCAGTTGTGGGAGACACTTGCATTGGTTGTGGTCTTTGCGTTGATGTTTGCCTTATGGATAACATTTCTATTGTTGATTTAAAATGTCAAATAGATATTGAAGGATGTTGTGGGTGTTTAGATTGTCAGACCAACTGTCCTACAAATTCTATACAGATTTTGGAAATTCAAAGTCCTAATAAATGATTTAATTTTTTAAAAGTTAAGTTTAATCTCCAAATTTAGTTGAAAAAATTTTGGCTTACTAGGATTTTATACTTAAAAAAAAAACTTTAAATAAATTTATTATCACATGGATAATTTCATCTAATTTTTTAAAAAAAAAATTATATTAATTTAAATTCCAATAATTTTCATTACTTGTTTAACATCTTTCAGATTTTTAAGGACAAAATCCGCCCCTGTTTTTTTTAATTCACTTGTAGAATACATTCCAGTTGCAACAGCAATAGTAAAAAGATTAAAAGGTTTAGCTGCTTCCACATCTCTAGGAGTATCTCCGATTATGAATATTTGATTACCTTTATAGCCATGTAATCTTCGAGCACGTTTCAAGGCTTTTTCAACCAGACAAGGTCTTTTGGGGCTGTCACTACCAAACCCACCAAAAGAAAAAAACCCATCTAGCCCAACTTGGCCCAGTTTAGCATAAGCAATTGGCTCTAAATTTCCTGTTGTGAGGCCTAAAAGAATATTTTCTTTTTTTAGTTGTTTTAAAAGGTTATTTACCCCGTACAATGCTCTTACGTTCTCTCGGTGCACATTTGCCAAGTAATCCTGAACCATGTAATCGAGGCAATCCTGGAAGTTATCTTCAATAACCTTTTCAGGTATTCCCCCTATTTCAAGGACTTCTCGCAATATTTGAGGGTCAGTCTTACCTGCATAGTTTATACCACTGATATCCTCTTCCATCCCATAGAATTTGCTTACTGCATGTACAAATGCCATGTAATGGCAACGGGCTCCCTGGACAAGAGTCCCATCAATGTCAAAAAGGGTTAAAATTTCATTATCAACCATCAAAATCTCCTTGTTTAATTTTATCTAGAATATGAGGATTAATTTCAGCCAGTTCTTTCAAACTTCATACTAACATACGAATGAAATTAATTTCTTGATAAGAGGTCTGCTGCAGCATTTTCAGCCATTTGCATCACTTCAGCCTCATCCAGGACTAAAACTTCTCTTTCAAGCATTAAAATCTTCCCATTACATATAACCGTATTAACATCTTTCCCTTCTGCAGAATATACTAAATGAGATATTGGATTACGGTAAGGAGTTAGATGAGGCGTATTCATATCAATTAAGACCAGATCTGCTTTCTTGCCAACTTCTATTGTACCAATCTCTTTTTCCATACCCAATGCAGTGGCACCATTAATTGTGGCCATTTCAAGTACTTTACTAGCTGGTAAGACCGTAGGATCCAGTGTACGAACCTTTTGTAGTAAACTGGAAGTTTTCATCTCTTGAAAGAGGTCAAGATTATTGTTAGATGCAACTCCATCAGTTCCCAAAGATACACATATTCCATTGGCAAGCATATCGGAAACTGGGGAAATACCAGAAGCTAATTTCATATTACTCAGAGGATTATGAGATATTTTAACATCATTATCATTTATTAAGGCTATTTCAGCCCCAGATAACCATACAGAATGGGCTGCTATTACATCAGGACCTAAAAAGTTAAGGTCTTCCAAATATTCAAAAGGTCTCTTTTTCCTATCATTCAAACTGTCTTCAACTTCTTTTTCAGTTTCAGATACATGTATGTGAATTTTAAGACCATTTTCATCAGCTTTTTTGCGAACCCAGTTTAAAAGTTCAGGTGAACAAGTATAAGGAGTGTGAGGTCCTAGCGATACTTGAACTCTACCATCAGCAGTGTTATGACATTTTTTTATGATGCGCAGCGTTTCTTTGTATTCATCCTTCCTTTTATCCTCATCAAATAAGTCTATCATTCCGTGACATAAAAGTCCCCTGATCCCAGATTCATCAATAGCTTGGGCAACTTCATCCATGAAGAAATACATGTCATTACAAGTTGTGGTTCCTGATTTGATCATCTCCAGTGCAGACAGAAGCGCCCCCACATAACAGTGTTCCCCTTCTAAATTAGATTCCACCGGCCATATATGATCATTTAACCATTTATCAAGAGGTAAATCATCAGCCAAACCTCTCATGAGGCTCATGGGAAGATGAGTGTGAGTGTTAACTAGGCCAGGGATTAAAACCTTACCATCAGCATCAATTACTTCATCAGCACCAGTTGAACCTTTACGCGTTATGTCAACGATTTTATCGTCTTCGATAAGCACTGATCCTCTTCGAACATCTTCATCAACGATTATGCTGTTTTTTATTAGAATAGTCTGGGTTTCCATTGGACCACCTATCTATATAAGATTGAGGAAAATAACATAAATATGTAGAGGATTATCTGCAAAAACACTCCTTGTAATAGGTTAATATCATATGCCCTATTACAGTCGTTTTTCCATGATTAATATTTACAACACATATAGTTTTATTTATGTTCACTTATTAAATTTTTTAACTGAAATTTAGAGTCTAGGAGGATCTTTTGATGGAGATAAAAATAGCCCTTCCATCCAAAGGAAGGATAAGTGACCCTGCTGTAAAGCTTTTATCAAGAGCAGGGATTGGATTGAAGGACACCGTTAATAGGAAGCTTTTTTCAGATACTTACGATGATCAAATCAGTGTTATGTTCACCCGTGCTGCAGATATCCCGGAATTTGTGGCTGATGGTGCTGCAGACTTGGGAATGACCGGTATGGATTTGATTAAAGAGAAAGAAGCCCAAGTTAAGATCATGGAAGATTTGAATTTCGGAAAATCAAAATTAGTCCTAGCTGCTCCTGAAGAATCAGATATTAAAAAACTCAAAGATATTAAAAAAGATTCTATTGTGGCCACCGAATTCCCCAATCTCACCCGAAAATATCTTGAAAATAAGAAAATACCCGTTAAAATAGTTCAACTCAGTGGTTCAACCGAAATCGCTCCTTTTATTGGAGTTTCAGACATTATCGCCGATCTAACTAGCACTGGCACCACACTTAAGATGAATCATCTGCAGATGATAGATACGATTTTGGAAAGTTCTGTACAACTTATAGCGAATCCTGTAAGTTATGTGGAGAAAAAAGAGAAAATAGAGGAAATTAAAACCGGAATAAAAGGCGTTCTTGATGCTGACGGGAAAAAATTGGTGATGATGAATGTGGATGAAGAAGTCCTGGACGATGTTAAACTTGCCATGCCCGGGATGACTGGACCTACAGTATCCCAAGTTCTCTCTGATAAAGGAGTAGTAGCAGTTCACGCCGTGGTTGATGAACATAAAGTATTCCAAGTAGTTAATCATTTAAAAAAAATTGGTGCCAGAGATATTCTAGTGGTTCCCATTGAAAGAATCATTTAAACAAACCGTGCATATTTCAAACCCCAACCGATGAGGACGGATTAAATGAAGCTTCTAAGATTTAAAAAAAATGGTAAAAATAAAAACGGAGTAATTATCAATGGAGGAGTGGTTGAAATAAAACATTCCATATTAGAAGCGTCACAATCACCCCTTGATGATTTTAAAAGAAGGAATTTCTACTCATTAGATGAAATAAAGATTCTTCCACCAGCTCAACCTAGCAAAGTAGTATGTGTAGGTTTGAATTATCGTGACCATGCTGAAGAACTGAACATGGATATACCAGAAGAGCCAGTGCTGTTTTTAAAGCCCCCTACCACCATAATTGGTCATGAGGACCGTATTGTATATCCTCCTTGTTCCCATCACGTGGACTATGAAGCAGAACTGGCAGTTGTGATGGGACGCGAAGCCCGTTTTGTTAATTATGAGGATATATTAGAATATGTTGCAGGATATACTGCTCTTAACGATGTTACTGCCCGAGATTTGCAGCAAAAAGATGGACAGTGGACTCGTGCGAAGAGTTTTGATACTTTTTGCCCTCTGGGGCCTTGGATAGAAACTGATATGGATCCATCAAGTCAAAAAATATCGATGAAAGTTAACAATTCAATCAAACAAAATTCCAACACTAAAAACATGATTTTCCCGGTTGAAGAATTGATAAGCTTTATATCCCATATTATGACCCTTAAAGCAGGTGATGTGATTGCAACTGGCACCCCTCCTGGTGTGGGACCCATACAAGTTGGTGATGTGGCTGAAGTAAATATTGAGGAAATTGGAATTCTTAAAAATAAAATAATCAGTATTTAACATGATTTATAAATAATCTTAAATTAATAAAATTACGCATACCAAGCTCACATTCAAAATCAGAACTCTTTTCATAATAATATCCCTAAAAACCATCTAATAACATCTTGTTCACACTTTTTTATTAATTCACCCCCACCCCCTCAATTAGTAAGCCAATTAAGTCATAGCATCTATATTTTACACAAATTAAACCCTATTTTTGAGGATTGATCTTGCGATAAAATCTGAACGTTACCATTAAACCTTCTTTTTTAGGATTATCTGCCTTAAAAGCCTGCCATAACTAAATATAAGCAAGTATATATAAAACATGAAAAGTTAATGGCGTATTTTCCGAGTTATAATGATAATATCCCCCTTCCCCCATTAATCAACTCGAGAGTGTTTTTAAACTCAATCCAGATAAATTTTGTTTTGTACAGAGTTCAATTTCATTAAATAATTCTTTTTTTCATCAGCAAATAAAGCGGAGTAAATTTCTAAATCAATACTTTTTTGGTAACTCATTCTCAGATGGAGTTAGTGAAGATGTTTTTTTAAGTGTATTGGAACTTTATGGAAACTTCTAGAATCAAAAAAGAGTATGAGAAGGAAATCCAAATTCATTTACAGTCCAATATTATCTTCAATATCTGGACGCACTTCCAAGCCCATAACCTTACATTTACTTTTTAGATAATTTAAACTATGTTTGATACCTTTTTGACCTCCTACCTAACCACAAAGTGATATCATTCATAAGTTCTGTTTTCATTTTATCCTTTTTGAAAAAAAATAAAAATATAAAGCCATTCATTTGAATGGATAATTTCAAGAATAGTTATTCAATAAAAAGTGCAGGTTTGTATGGCAAAGCGTTTCGGGCCTTGTTTTTAGGATCATAAGTTGGTTCCTGATAGACTATTATCTCTGCATTGGCATCCCTTGCAACAAAATCCAATGCATCATCCAGTAAGCGTTTTTCATCTACAAACCCTACGTAATGCATTCGGGCCATTTCCCGAGCTATTTTCTGAGCAAATCCAGCTAATTCCTTTTTGTCATTGTGAATATTCTCTTTAATAGCTTGCCCCATAATTCGGCCAATATCAGGCTTTCCAACTTGATGAGCTATTTCAAAAACCTTCCACTTCCATTCAGGGGCTAAATAAATGTGGATCTTTTCAGGTTGGCTCTTTGTTATTTTTTTAATCTCCCTTATGTCCTCAACCAGTCCCTGAATGATTTCTTCACTCTTTTGAACCTTTTCATCTATTAAATCCAGATCATGTTCTGGCCAAGGTGCGTCTGATGCAAATCCTTGTCCACCATGCCTGTTCCACAGTTCTTCACAGGTGTGGGGTGTAAATGGTGCCATCAAACGGATCCATATTCCAAGGACATAGGCCAATACTTGATTAATCTCCTCTTTCGCATTTTCTTCCTTGAGTTCATGATCCACCCTGTGCAGATAGTGGTCAATGTCCTTTTTAAACAGGAATAATGCATCTTGAAGTGCTTTTCTAGTTTGAAATCCTTCTAATGCTCTGGTTACATCTTGAACTCGCTGGTTAACTTGACTGATTATCCAGGCATTTATAGATTTATTCGCATCAGGGGCTTGGTTGTAATCATTTAACTTGATTTGTGAGCCATGAAGTTCATCAACCATCTCTGCAAATCCTATGAACCATTCTAAACGTTTTTTAGTTCCAATAACTTCTTTTTCTCTCCAGTCGAAATCCTGCCATGGTTCGGCTGATGACATGAGAAACAGTCTGACTACGTCTGCTCCGTGGATTTTTATGGCGTCTTCTAAGAGTACGATGTTTCCCTTGGAAGATGACATTTTTTGTCCCTCCATTAGCCCCATTCCAAATACTACCACGCCTTGAGGCCATTTTTCCTGAGGGTAAATGGCTGAATGATGGAATAAATGGAATGATAGGTGGTTTCCAACAAGATCCTTGGCAGATAACCTCCAATCAAGTGGGTACCAGTAGTTGAACTCTTCCTTCATGCCCTGAGGAATGTTTGTTTTGCTGGTTTTCTTGTCCAGAAAAACATGATCCAGAAACTCTTCGTCCATTTGTTCCGGATCGATATCCTTTAGATAGGGCGCTATGGCATAATAACTCATATAGATAGTTGAATCACTTAAAGGCTCAATCAACCATTGAGGATCCCAAGGTAAAGGAGTACCCAAGCCTATTCGCCGTGCACATGCCCAGTCATGTAACCAGTTAAGATAATATTCGAAGTTAGACCTAATCTCCCCAGGCACAGTGTTCATATTCTCCAAGCAGTTTAGGGTTTTTTGAGTCCATTCTTCATCAGAGTATTTGAGGAACCACTGATTATCCAGGATTTTAACCACACATTCAGTTCCACAACGACAGATCACCGGTTTTTCCGCAAATTCATGCATTATATCTCCTTTATCAGTTTCAAGAAGATATGATTTAATTTCATCCCTAGCTTGTGGTACCTTTAAACCAGCATAATCAGGTATGTGTTTCCCCATAACTCCTTTAGCATGTTCAAGTTTGTACATTTCATTGGTGGCTGCTTTAAGATCGGGATCATTTTGATCTTTAATACTCATTTTCTCGATCATCTCAGCAGCAGGGTGATTTCCAAATCCTTTAAGACTTATTAGGCCTATGGGTTGTATTTTTTCAACCGAATCCTTTATATCATATTTATTTAATGTTTCTGTGTCCTTTTTAAGATCAGCCAGTGCTATGTAATCTGCCGGAGCATGTGCTGGTACCGAATATACCACCCCAGTTGCATAATCTGGATCCACAAATGATGCTGGTAAAATTATATGTTTTTCTCTCGTTACTGGGTTTTCTGCGTGTTGACCAATTAAAGAAGGAGTATCTATCTCACCCACCAGTTCAAGGTTACTTTTCTGGTTTAATAGGTTATAATATGCTTTTTTACTAATTATCCATTCTTCATCATTGATTTTAACCTTAACATATTCTTCATTAGGGTTTAACCATATGTTTGTGGCCCCAAATAGAGTTTCCGGACGGAATGTGGCAGCAACCAGATAGTTTTCCCCGATTTTAAACTTTACCAAAATTAATTCGTTGATAGCCACCCCTTCACCTTCCAGAAGGTCATGATCTCCTACTGGATTTTCATCGTCAGGACAGTATTTAACCGGATGTGCTCCTTTCCTAACCAGCCCTTTTTCATTGAGTTTTTCAAACTGCCAAGTTATGAATTTCTGATAATGAGGATCTATAGTGGTGAATTCCCGTCTCCAGTCAATAGAGTAACCCAATTTCATCATGACATTTCGATATTCATCACTGAAGTATTTCACAATATAATGAGGGTCTGTAAACTTTTTAAGCTCATTCAAAGGTACTTTGTGCACGTTTTGGTAGATGTCTAGAGTCCAAGGGTCTGATCTGCCAATACGTTTGGCTATGCCAATTACTGGTGCCCCTGTGACGTGCCAACCCATTGGGAATAATACATTGTAACCTTGCATACGTTTGAATCGGGCATAAACATCCGGAACGGTGTATGTACGGCCATGCCCAACGTGCATGGCTCCACTGGGATAAGGATATGCCACGGTTAAGAATACTTTTTCTCGGTTATCAGGGTTAGATTGAAATAGTTTTGCATCTTGCCATTTTTTTTGCCATTTAGACTCTATATTACTGTCTATCAAATAATCACCGTTATACTTCAGTTTGATATGGTAAAATTAAACTATCATTTAATTAAGGTTAACAAATTGTTTACTTGAATGTTATATTTATTTATAAAATGATCTTTTGTCATTTTAGTGCATTCTCAAGCCAATCCAAATATTCTTTTGATCCGCTTTTTATCTGGATTTCCAGTGCACATGGTGTTTGGTAGCTGTGAATTTCTTTAACCCTTTCTATAACTTTATTCACTAATTTGGAGCTAGTCTTGACCAAGAGGATCGACTCAACATCTTCCTCCAGTTCTCCTTCCCACCAATAGATAGATTCCATCACTGGAATTATATTAGCACATGCAATTATTTTTTCTTTTAAAAGGTTTTTTGCAATTTGTTGAGCCTCTTCTGAATCAGAAGTGGTTATATATACGATAGAATACATTTATACCACTGTCCTATTATATGAACTTTACAGTTGTTTAACTATAATTTAAGGCTTTATCTTACTATTAAGGGCATTGGTGGCACTTTTAATTTGTGTTCAGCTGACATCATCATCAGTTTGACTTTTACTACCTCATCAAGATTTATTTGAAGTTTTTTAATTATTTCTTCTTTTTTCATTCCTTTTTCAGTTATTAAATACAGAATTTCATCTAAAAGAGAGTATTTTATCCCCATTTCATCTTCATCTGTCTGACCAGGCCATAATCCAGCAGTTGGGTCTTTGTTAATAATTTTTTCAGGAATCTTTAGATGTTTTGCCAACATGCGAACATCAGTTTTATACAACGCACCAATGGGAAGTATATCAACCCCACCATCACCATATTTAGTGAAATATCCTACTAAAAGTTCTGATCTGTTATCAGTACCAACCACCAGTCGATTCATGGCATTAGCATGGAAATATAAAATTAACATCCTCATTCGTGCCTCAAGATTAGCAGAAGCCATTTGATACTTTTCATCATCTGGAAAACTGGTGCAAACACCTAAAACTAATTGAATAAGAGGATCTATGTATATGGTTTTGTATTTTATACCCAAAGAATCTGCTAAAGACACAGCATCATTGATGTCTTCTTTATTTGTGCTCTGGCCGGGCATTATCAGGCCTAAAATTTTGTGAGTGTTTACCACTTCGGTGCAGAGTTTGGCAGTGACTGATGAATCCAAACCTCCACTAAGACCCACTACCAATCCTTGAGCATTTGATTCTATCAAAGAATTTTCAATAAAGCTAGATATCTCCCTAGAAACTTTGACAATGTCTAATAATGGTAACATACCCTTATTGTAATCCATGACATCACCCTAATCCCGTTTCATTAAAACATACAGTATCATTGATTAATATGTGTAAGTGGTAATTTAAATCTTTATTTCCAACAATATGCGCTTTTTAATCTTTAATGACAAATAATCGTTGAATACAAAGATTTACCATGAGAGCATGCTATCTTTATATGAATATGAGTCTTTATTTAATATGGATTTTGCACAATTTTTATATGCACACAGAATTTAATATGATAATCTAATAGAAACATTTTATTCGAAAAGATTAAGGCTTATTTTAGGCTTACTAAATCTAGAAGATAATTTATGGAGGAATGAATATGGCATTTAAGGACCTATTCAAGTTTAAAAAAGGAAAAACAACATTTGTATTTATTGGAGGAAAAGGAGGAGTTGGTAAAACAACTGTTTCAGCAGCAACTGCCCTTTGGTTGGCTAGCGATGGGAAAAAAACCCTTGTAATCTCAACTGACCCTGCTCACTCCTTATCTGACTCTTTAGACAAGAGTCTGGGACATGACCCCACACCCATTGGTGAAAACTTATGGGCCGCAGAAATCGACCCAGAAGTGGCCATGCAAGATTACCAAGCCAAAATGAAGGAACAACAAGCCTTAAACCCAGGAATGGACATGGGTTTAATGGAAGATCAGATGGAAATGGCCACCATGGCACCTGGAATCGATGAAGCAGCTGCTTTTGATAAATTTTTACAGTACATGACCACTGATGAATATGATGTTGTGGTTTTCGACACCGCACCAACCGGTCACACTCTGAGGCTGCTTTCTTTCCCAGAAATGATGGATAGTTGGGTTGGGAAGATGATCAAAGTACGAAGGCAGATTGGCAGCATGGCCAAAGCTTTCAAAAACATAATGCCTTTTATGGGGGATGAAGAAGAAGAAGATAAAGCCTTAGAAGATATGGAAGCCACTAAAAAGCAGATCCGAATCGCCAGGGAAGTAATGGCTGATCCCGAACGAACATCTTTCAAAATGGTAGTTATCCCTGAAGAAATGTCCATCTACGAATCAGAAAGAGCAATGGAAGCATTGGAAAAGAATAACATGCACACCGATGCAGTTATCGTAAACCAGATACAACCTGAAGAGGCTGACTGTGATTTCTGCCGTGCCAGACGCCAAATCCAACAAAAACGGATGGAAAGTATCCGCCAAAAATTCGGAGGACAAGTTGTGGCAGAAATACCATTATTCCGTGAAGAGATTAGAGGAACAGGAAAACTGAAAGAAGTTGGTACTATTCTCTACGGGGAGCCTCAAGAGGCTTCCTAAAACTAATTTTTTTTTAAAAACAATTAATTCTAACTTAATTCTATTAAATAATTAATAAATCAGCCTAATGATTAGAGTATAGATATATTTTTTGTTCAAATTAGTAGTGATAGTTATATCCTAATTATAGGAGCATCGTCACAACTAACACACTTTTAAAAGTATTAATGGCAGTTTTTATCATTGAATCTTTCCTACCTACCTTGTTTTGTGAAAAATTATCTCATAACTCCCTCAACATTATCAATTCGTTGGTTAGTGCAGAGATTACTTTTAAAATTTTCAAAAAAAATCTGATGAAGAAAATGGTAAAAGAAAAATTCAAATGTTCCCCTGTCACTGAACCTCCACCCCAATGTGATGTTTGTCACAATAATCATGCAGAATTTTATGTTATTGTGAGTGGGAAATATTGTAAGTCTAAAGACACCTACCAAACTGGGGGCTTGTTTATACAAAGTGTGCAAGCCCTTCATAATACTTACAAATAACATATAATAATATAAATCTATTTTTTCAGGCAAAAAGAGTTCAAAAAATCATTATTTTATTTAAAAAATTAATAAACAATGGTTTGCTAATTTTAATTGATAAAATGTTGATAAAATCTATAAAAGACTGCAACTATTTTCAAACTTCTGATGAAACTACTATCTGTGAGCTTCTGCATCCGAAAAATGAAAAGATAAAAATGGGCTGCAGCATCGCCCATGCCATACTAGGCAAGGACGAGGCATCCTTACCACATAGATTGAAAACTTCTGTGGAAGTATATTACATTCTAGAAGGGAAAGGCATAATGCACATCGATAACCAGTCTGAAGAGGTTAAAAAGGGTGATGTGATTTACATACCTCCAGGATCTGTGCAGTGGATAAAAAACAGGGAAAAATCATCATTGAAGTTTTTATGTGTGGTAACACCACCTTGGAATGAAAAAGACGAATATTTGTGTGATTGAAACCGTTTAACTAGTAAACTACCATTACACACAAGTAATTGAACTCCATAGATGCTAATTCTTTTACAGTTCCCGTGAAAACTCTCTCATCAGGATAGCTGAGTCTTTCACAAACCGCAATTTTTCTTTTAGGATCCACATCATTTTCAAGTAAGAATTGAGCTAATTTTTCAACCCTAAAATCTGGTAAAACTATGGTAACTTTTCCATTATCTAAACAATCCAAAATAACATCAGAATTTCCTTTTCCATGAAGCGTTAGGAGGTTTACTTCGTCCCATGGCACTTGTAACTTGGCTGCAGCTAGTTGCAGGGAACTGATACCTGGAACCACTTCAAGGTCCAGATCATCCCTTAACTTGAGTATGGGCTTTAAAACCCCAGAAAATCCAGGGTCCCCTGTGGAGAGAATTGCAACAGTTTTACCTCCATCCACCAGTGAAACTGATTTTTTCATCATTTCATCCATATTCTTTGCCTGGAGCACCAAGACTTCCCCACGAAAATCAGGGAATAAATCCAGAGCTCTTTGACTTCCCACAAGAACATCAACAGATTTTGTAGCCTTAACTGCTGCTACTGTTAAATAATCACTGGATCCTGGTCCAGTTCCAATTAGGTAAAGTTTTGCCATTTAACATACACCTGAACTCTAGGTAAATATAACCAATAGTAATGTTGCTTTTCGTTATCTTAATCTTTCATTTATCTAATAAAATCTTTAATAAGTTTGGATGTGAAAAGACTAGTAGTGATTATCATGCTCCAGATCGCAGTTACCGGAAAGCCCAATGTGGGCAAATCATCTTTTTTCAATGCAGCCACCCTATCAGAAGCAGAAGTAGCTGATTACCCCTTTACAACTATTGATGTTAACAAAGCAGTTGCCCATGTGGTTAAACCATGCCCCTGCAAAGAATTAGAAATTGAATGCAATCCTCGGAATTCTCAGTGCCTTGAAGGAACCAGACTGATTCCAGTAGAACTTTTAGATGTTGCAGGGCTAGTTCCAGGAGCCCATGAAGGTCGTGGCCTAGGTAATAAGTTTTTAGATGACCTTCGCCAAGCCAGAGCATTCATCCATGTAATTGACGCTTCAGGATCAACTGATGATGAGGGAAGGCCTTGCGAACCAGGAACACACGACCCTCTGGAAGATGTGGAGTTTTTAGAACACGAAATAAGCATGTGGCTTTATGGAATCCTTCATAAAAACTGGAATAAACTGGTGCGAAAAGCACTCTCTGAGAAACTTGACATAGCTAAGGTAATAGCTGAACAGCTCAGTGGTGCAGGTATACTTGTTGAAGACGTGCTTGAAGCTAAACGAGCTGTTTCTAAAGATTACAAGGATTGGGAGGAAGATGATATCGTCTTTCTACTGAATAATCTTCTTAAAATTGCTAAACCAATGCTTATTGTAGC
The DNA here is from genome assembly GCA_002496805.1 of Methanobacterium sp. UBA353. Lineage (GTDB taxonomy): Archaea > Methanobacteriota > Methanobacteria > Methanobacteriales > Methanobacteriaceae > Methanobacterium. The sequence goes on from DALO01000016.1 coordinate 74,548, forward strand.
TAACAAGGCTGATCTACCACATGCTGAAAAGAACATTAAACGGCTCCAGGAAAAATATGATAATGTGGTACCAGCATCAGCTGAGGCTGAACTGGCATTAATTCGGGCTGCAAAATCCGGGTTTGTAAAATATGTTTCTGGTGAATCAGATTTTGAGATCATAAAGAAGGATGAATTAAGTTCACAACAAGTAAAAGCCCTTAAATATATCCAAGAAAATGTTTTACAAAAATATGACAGTACTGGAATTCAGGAAGCCCTTAACCAAGCCATATTTAGCTTGCTGGATATGATTGTTGTCTTCCCAGTGGAAGATGAACATAAACTATCTGATCAAAAAGGTAACATACTCCCTGATGCCTTGTTAATTCCGCAAGGGTCCAAACCAAGAGATATGGCTTTCCTCATCCACACTGATATTGGAGAAGGTTTTATGCATGCAATAGATGCCAGGAACTGCCGCAGGGTCGCTAGTGACCATGTGTTAGAGGATGGAGATATAATTAGCATAATTACACGCTAGAAGGAGAAATCATGGAGAGTTGTATCCACTTTACCTACTTTATCTGAGTGAGGGGTCTTTTTTTGATGTTTATTTACTCAATTGATATCTCAAATATCATTTTTTTCCCTTAACATTTTTCCTAAAATAAATTAAAAATGTAAATATAATATATTAATATCTAAATCAAAAAAAAAGTTTAAAGGCAATTACTTGATTTATTATCTGCTTAAATTTACTAAAAATGTAGATCCATAATTATTTCATCAAAAACAAGCTAATTAACCAGAATTCTTGAAATATGTCGTCAGCGCACAATTCATATTTAAAAAATCTATATTTTTTGGTACAGCATCTAAATTTCTAGAATCTTCTTTATTTTGCAAAAAATGGTTCATTCCCCTGTTATGATAAAATATGTATTTCCTTATTTCAGATAATACTCTGCTTTAAAAAACTATCCTAAATGTTATATTATGGATTAGATATAATGAATGTGGGGGATATACATGAAAATGTCAACAAATATCTGTATTTTTTTAGTTTTGATTTGCTTTGTATTAGTTGCATCTGGATGTACATCAAGTGATTCTAGTTCTAGTGATAGAATGAATGATTCTTCGAGCCCTAGTACTTCTGATTCTAGTGTTTCTAGTTCTAGTGATGATTCTAGCCCCAGTACATCTTCCCCATCATCATCTATTAAGCCAAGAGTTCTGGTTATAGTAGATTATTTGGGCAAATGGAGTGGATCAATAAGTTCTGAATCTGGAACTCGATCTATAGAAGGCTCAGGTAAAAAATCATTTGATTTAGGTAACATAGGTGGTCATGTGACTGCAAATGTCCAAAAAAAAGATGGTGGGTCTGACATTTTAGCAATATTCATCACCAAAGATGGGGATATAGTTGCGTCACAAAAAACAAGTGCAGGATATGGAGTAGTTCAAGTAAGCTCATAGAATATAACCAAATCTTTTCTTTCTTTTGTCAATTTCACCGAACTAACATAGCATCCTCCTTTGCTAAAAATACAGCAGTATTTTGTGATGAATATGACTTAAATATGTTTATTGTTGTTATACTTAATGCATTCATCGTTATCTTCAAATACGTGATTTAACCAGATTTTAGCTGAATTTATCTATACATTTTTACATATTGCCTAAATTAATTCGTTGGATTTATACTAAAGTTATCGTTGAAATTTTATGAGCAGTTTTTTCTTTATTAAAATTTTTCCACAACAATTTAAATCCCCGTAAATTTCTGTTGAATAAAATAAACAAGAAATAAATATGATCCTATTATCCTCTAAATTATTCAAAATTTTTTTACTCAGCATCATTTTCATTGACAGAGAGAGGTATGTTTCAAGTGTAACAGTGAAGATAGATTAACACACTCCTGAAGAGTTTTACAGGAAATTAAATTATTTTAAAGATTATTTTAGCGTTGAGAATGTTTAAAATATGTTTGGGGAATATATGCCTAACTAAATTGGGTAAATTAAGAAAAAACTTGTTATTTTTAAATTTTTAGCAAATCTTTATCAACTTCTAACCTTACTCCAAGGGGTTGCCAGCATACCTAAAAAGAATGATAAAAAACGTGTTTTTGTAACTGAAAAATGACATCACACCCCGCGCAATTTCACTTGAAACAAATGATTATATGATAATTGTAATTTTAAAACTAGTTGAACCCTGGAAAAGTAGAAAAAAATGAAAATAACTGAAAAAAGAAGTTAAACTGATTTTTAAGCTTTTTTTTATGGTTTAACACTTATTGGCACTTCATTCAAAGGATTAAGTTCCAATTGGTTTTTATGATAATCAACACTGAAAGAATATGCAAATATCAGCACTTTGTATTTTTCTGCTTTTTTTAGTGTGCTGGAAAATTCTGGATCCATCTCCCAGTTAGGTGAAAATACTTGAGCATCTTCTCGGGGGATTATGAAAAGTACTGCTGAGTTCATTCCCTCTTTTTTAGCTTTAATAAGTTCTTCCAAGTGTCTTTTTCCCCGGACTGTAGGAGCATCCGGAAATTTGGCATGCCCATCTTCAACCAAGGTGCACCCTTTCACTTCCAGAAGCATCTTATCCTCATTATCAGATGTTACTTTTCCTTTTTCCAAAGTTTTAGTTAGAAGAAAATCGATTCTACTCTTACCGTAAGTGTATTCTCTTTTTTCAACATGATAATTTGATAGTTCAGATATAATTCCTGATTTAATTAATTCTGAGGCAAGATCACTGTGGAAACCAGAATTTATGAGCACCCATATTTTTTCACTTTTCACGGCAATAACATCGTACTTTGTCTTCCTTTTTGTTGGATTTTGTGCTGGGCGAAGGAGTAAATGAGCCTCATGAAGTAAAAGTTCATTAAGACGACCCGGGTCTCGTAAATGAGCAAGTTCGATCCCTTTATTAGTTTCAAAATCCACTGTGAAGCGGTTGGGTCTTTTTAAAAATCTTCCCTCTATGGTGTTAGTGATTTTCATCTTATGAAAATTTAATCTACCAAATATATAATAAAACCTAAATTTTACTACTATTCAGCTTTATTATTTTATCATTTAGGCATATTTTATTTAATTCTCTTCAAAAAACCGTGGCTGTCCTAATTAATAAAATAATAAAAGAAAAAAATTGGAAATCTTAGAAGTTTAAGCTATCAACTGCATTGGCAAATTCCTTAGCACGGTCCAATGTTTCGTTAAATGGTGCATAAGTGTAGGTTTCGTAAACCATTGCTGGTGTGCCAGATTCTATGATTGGTATGGTTACATAAGGACCGCTAGTGGGCCCACCATCAAATGGGGGGACATAGAAAATAAGCCAGGAGATTTTGCTCACTATTAAATGGGCCAGTAGTCTGGAACGTTTGTCATCTGATGGAACTGAGATGAACTTGGTTTCTGGGTAGTCTCCCTTGGTTGAGTGTACATCCACCACCAAATTGTATTTGGATGCCTTGATATCGGGAACTGCGTAGTCTCTAGCTAATTCTTGACCATTAATCCTTCCATTTGTGTAATCGTCTCGGTCTTTAGTTACAGTAATTTGATAAACATAATAACAGTATTTTAGTGATTTACTATTGCTGATTACTGTCATCATCGCTTGATGGGCTTGAACTTCCTGTGGATGCACGCCCACGACATAGGCAACTTTTACTGATGACATTGGATTACCATAAGGGCCGTAACGGACTACAAAACCATAATCACGTTGTCCAAGAAATTTGACTGATGTGATGGATTCAGATTTAATCTGATTGGATGAATTGTCATTTAATGAATCATTAAAATTATAAGAAGTTCCATCATAGTTGATAAAAGCTCCCAAAACAATTACAACAATTATTAACCCTATGCCCATCAATGTTTCCATATTCATGTTCGTATCCTCATTATGTGTTGATTAACGTTAATATGTATGATATTTTATCGTAAATTGAAATTTTGAACTGTATAACCCAATATTTTATCCATTTATCGATTGTCAAGATTAAACTTATTATTGGTTCTATTGGTTATTATGGTTAATAGTTTATTAGAATAAGTTTACAAGAATGTTAATTATAATGATAAGTAAAATGTAATGAATTTATTAATTCCAAAATTTGCTAGATCAATACATTGTAATGGCTAAATAATTCGAATAATACGTTTAATAAATTTAGAGGTGAAATTACATTGCATCCACGACCCAGCCCTATTGCCGCGTCACTTTATACTCTCCGAGATTTGAATGCTGATGTTATTATCCTTCACGGACCCCATGGTTGCTGTTTCCGTACTGGCCGTCTACTGGAAAATGATGGAGTGAGGGTGGTTACCACTGCCATGTCCGAGAATGATTTCATTTTCGGAGCATCAGCTAAGTTAGAGGAAACTCTTAAAGAAGCTTATGAACTGTTCCACCCTCAACTGGTGGGGGTGGTGGGTACTTGTGCAAGTATGATCATTGGTGAAGACATGCGTGAAGCAGTTAACAATGCTAAAATCCCCGCCAAAGTGTTGACTGTTGAGTCTCATGGTGGGTTAAGTGAAGGCGATAATACAGAAGGAGCGATAGCTGTTTTAGAAGCAGCAAAACTAGAAGGTGTGATCTCTAGCGAGGAAGCAGATAGGCAGATTATAATGTTAAAAAAAGCCACTGAAATCGAAAAAACCAGAGGAATGGCCCAAGGAAAATATATTCAACCATCTTACGGAGATGATAAAGAAGAAGTAGCCCAAAATCTTCTTGATGCCTTTGAAAATGGAGATAAAATTGCTTTTGTTCTTAACTCCAAGAAAGAAACATCTTACCTCTTCGCTGACATTTTGAAAGTTCCTTTCCATGATACTTATCCTGAAATCCGCCCAAGCATTATTGCCAATCTAGATGAAGGAATAGGACTGCCACGTATACGTCAACATGCCAAAAATATAAAAATGGAACTGGATATGAATATTGATCTAATAACCGGTAGTTTGGATGAATACCCTGTAACTGGGAAAAATGCAATGTCATTCCTTGAAAAAAATAATTTTGACATAGTAGTCGTGGCAGGAGTGCCTCATGCGCTCAATATTGAGAAATTAAAAGGAAAATTAATTGCTATTACTGACGGCCCAAGATTGGTGGAGCCTTTAAAAAATTTAGGATATACTTGGGTGATTACTGAACTGGACGCCCATGCAAAAACTTTGGGAACTGATAAAATCATTGCTTCCGATTTTGGAACTGCTTTGAGAAAAAAATTAAAAAAATATAATGATAGCTATAATTGATTATGGTAGTGGGAATCTGAAAAGCATCCACAATGGATTCCGACAAATTGGTGCAGAAGTACTGATAACTCAAGATAAAAAAGAATTGGCAAAAGCAGATGCACTGATTCTCCCAGGAGTGGGAGCTTTCGGAACTGCCATGGAGAATCTGAGCAGATTTGAAAAGATTATTCACCAACATATTCACGATGAAAAACCATTTTTAGGAGTTTGTTTGGGTTTACAAGTCCTTTTTGGTAAAAGTGAGGAAAGCCCAGGGATTAATGGATTAAATGTGTTGCCAGGGAAAGTTTTACAACTTCCAGAAAGAAAAAAAAATGAGGGTCTGAAAGTACCCCAAATGGGCTGGAATAGCCTTAATATCTTAAAAAAATCTTTTTTATTAAAAAATATTGAGAATAATTATATGTATTTTGTCCATTCATATTATGTAGAGCCTGATGATGATAAAATTGTGATTGCAACTGTTAATTATGGTTTAGATGTTCCTGCCATTGTAGCTCAAGATAATGTTTTTGCCACCCAGTTTCACCCAGAAAAAAGTGGAAAAATTGGGCTAAAAATATTGAAAAACTTCTTTAAACTCGTTTAAAGATTGGTTGTAAATACTAAAAAAGTAGGAAAAATTTATATATTTGTAATACATAAGAAGGTGTAACTGTGGATATGGAAGGTTTCGCCAGGCGCGCCCTGGTAGACAGTGCTGAAGGATCTGTTCAAAAAAGTCTTCAGGAAAAGATACTTGAGTTTAAAGATATTTCTCCTGAACAGGCCGGCCAAATGGCAAAGGCTGTTCTGGACGAAGTTAAATATTCTCTGAAAATTGAAGATCACCCTGATGAACCCCTTAAAAAGCTCATAAATTATCCCAAATCAGGAGTGGCTATGGGAGAAATGGGTGTTGGATCCAGAGGCGCCGGTGACTTTTTTGTCCACCGACAAATTGCAGAAATAGTTAAAAGCAGCAACACTGATGCCTTCATCAACCCCACAGCTCAAGACGATGGAGGAGTGGTTAAAGCACCAGCTGGCACAGACGAAGTGTACATAACCACTGCAGTAGATGGAATTCATTCACGGTTAAGTGAATACCCTTTCTTGGGAGGTTTTCATGTGGCCAGAGCTTCCATGAGAGATGTCTGCGTTATGGGATCTCAGCCAGTGGCTTTACTGAGTGATTTGCACTTGGCAGATGATGGAGATGTGTCAAAACTCTTTGACTATACTGCTGGAGTTTGTGCTGTTTCAGAACTCACTGGAATACCATTAGTAGCAGGAAGTACTCTCCGCGTAGGTGGAGACATGGTGCTTGGAGATAGATTAGTAAGTGCAGTAGGTTCTGTGGGAATATCCCCTTATCCACCCACTGCCCGGAAACGTGCCGAGGCAGGTGATGTTATTCTCTTAACTGAAGGGTCTGGCGGTGGAACTATCACAACAACAGCCTTGTATCACGGTTTGTTTGATGTTGTGTGGGAAACTATGGATATTAGCTTTATTCAAGCATCTGAGGCCATTTTAAAGGCAGAACTACTTCCAAAAATACATGCCATGACTGATGTAACCAATGGGGGACTCAGAGGTGATGCTCATGAAATATCCCAAACTACTGGACTGGGAATGGCCTTTTGGGAAGATAAAATCCGTGAACTAATCAACCCCAAAGTTTTAGACATGCTGGAAAGTCTGAACATCGATCCATTGGGTGTTTCTGTGGATTCACTCATGATTATAGCCACTGAAGATGTGGCCAGAGAAGTGGAAAGGATTGTTTCAAAATCTGGAGTTAAAATCGGCCATATCGGCGAAATTGATGATACTGGAGTTCCCAGGCTGATAACTGACCATGGCCAGACTGAACTTAAGCCACTCTTCCGGGAAGCAGCTTACACTAAAATCAAAAAGTTTGTGGGCGATGTGCATCCTGAAGACTTTGAAGAAATGAAACAAAAAGTTGAAAGTGCGGCTCAAGAAGCAATTGCAAAAAAAGAAGAAATTGTTGCAAGAATAAGGAAAAATAACTAGTAAAGAATGATTTAAAAACAATTAAAAACTAGTGAAGTTTATGGATGAAAAAGGATTTATTTACACTTTTGACGCTGTTTTAGCTTTAATACCAATTATGATTGTGATTTTCGGAGTTAGCAACCTCCCCACATTTAATGAACCTTCTAGTTATGTATATTCATCACAACAAGCGCAAGATGTAATGGATTTTATGGCACAATACCGGCCAAATGGGGGGATGTCAGTGTTAGAAACCTTATCAACCACTTTAGAATCTGGAAACAACAACCAAGCAAGTATACAGTATGCAGGAGAAATTTCTTCTAATATTCTTAGTAAAAACTTCCCAAAAATGGAATATATTTTAACAGAAGAAAACCAGTTAGGTGGTGAAATCTTGGCTGGAAAATTAGATATTAAAAATGAAAATAATGTGGCCACAGCTTCCCGAAATTGTGGTAACCACACATATAGGATTTATGTAAAATAAAAACTATTTAAAAACTTTTTCATCAAATTGTATTGAAACATAATCCATTGTGACTTTATATAATTTATCCCTTTTCTTCTTATTACAGTTTTATTAACTATGAAAACACCACCGTTAAAGGAAAGGCAGTAGAATTTCCACGATACGTGTGTGTTTTGTGAACATGCCATATATTTATTCAGTTTTATGTGGATAAAAGAAAGATTTAGAAGTGGGATATCTCCTGAAAAAATATTATCGCCACCCACTGTGAACTTATATTTTAAAAAGATTTTTGTTAATACTAGATCAATGATTAGAAATATTTTCAATTATACAATCAATACAATTATTGTGTTCAAGAGAGAGTGTTCAAAATGGGATGTGAATTTTTTGAAAAAATACATGATTATAAGTACGGAGATTTATTGGTTGAAACCCATCACTGGCTTATAATCCTGGCCCCTGACCAAAAAAACCTTGGAACTTGCGTTGTGGCACTTAAAAGAGATGAAATAGAATTATCCGGTTTAACAAATGAAGAATGGTTTGACTTTAGTTACGTAGTAAAAAAACTAGAAAAATCTATTAAAAAAGCGTTTAACTCCACCATGTTCAACTGGGGCTGTTTGATGAACTCTTCCTACCTTGAAACCCCACCATCCCCCCATCTTCACTGGCATTTCATACCACGTTACCGAAACCCAATAGAGTTCCATGGAAAAACATTTGAAGACCTATGTTTTGGCAGCAGCACCATGTATGATCGAAGAGGCCCTGTTGAACTATCTGACGATTTTAGAAAAAAAATTAAAACCAGGATAATGGAATATCTGGAAATTTAAATTACTCATTTAACCCAACGAACCTCACACCAAACCAAGTTAATTATTGATATGATGGTATCCCTTAAAAAAAACTTAAACAAAACTTAAATAGAAAAAAATTCAACTTATTATAAGTTTCAACTAATGTTATTGAAACACATGATTTCTGTTTTATTATGCCCTGATAGTGTAGTGGATATCACGTAGGATTGCGGATCCTATTACCCGGGTTCAAGTCCCGGTCAGGGCATGTCTTATTTTAAAAAATTACCTTTTTAAAAATTTTATTTCTCCATTGATATTTTGAATAATGCTTTTCTTCCATTTGTCACTCCTATCAGGATAGTCCGCACGAAAATGCGCACCTCTACTTTCTTCACGGATAAAAGCTGACCGAGTGACTAATTCAGCAATTAGGATCATGTTCTCCAGCTCTAAGGCATCTTGTAGGTGTTGATTATATCCGGCTACATCAGGAACTGTCATGTGGATCATTTTATCTTTTATGGAAGAAATGTTCTGGATAGCGATTTTTAATTCTTCTTCTCTTCGGATAATTGCCACTTTATTCCACATGACTTCTTGTAGTTCTTTTTTTAGCTGGAAAGGATAGTAATCCCCTTCTTTGAACAATTTTCGAATTTTTGCCTGTTCATTCTCAACATCAATTGGGTCCAATACAAAAATTGATTTGGAAACATTTTTAGCAGCAGATTCGCCAGCACGTCGGCCGAAAACTTGAGTTTCAGCCAATGCATTTCCTCCAAGACGATTTGCACCGTGTACTCCCCCTGCTGTTTCTCCTGCTACGTAAAGGTTAGGAATATTAGTTTCACATTGGGAATTTATCATGACGCCTCCCATGAAGTGGTGCGCAGTGGGAGCAACTTCCATTGGCTCTTTTCGGATGTCCACCCCTACATCTTGGAATTGGAGTAACATGGTTTCCAACTTTTCCTCTATATGCTCCGGGCTCAGGTGACTCACATCAAGATAAACACCACCATTTTCCGTGCCCCTACCTTCCATTATTTCATTATATATGGACCGAGAAACTACATCACGAGTGGCTAGTTCTCCTCTGGAGTCATAGTTGGTCATGAACCTCTTACCCTCAGAATTTATGAGTTTTCCACCTTCACCACGCACAGCTTCTGTCACTAGAACGCCACGGCGGGAGTTTGGATATAACATACCAGTAGGATGGAATTGGACTTGTTCCATGTCTAATAAATTTGCACCAGCCCACCAAGATAGTGCATATCCGTCTCCGGTTTTTTGCAGGGCATTGGAAGTTACTGGATATATCCATCCAGCCCCCCCAGTGGTTATGATGGTTGATTTAGCTTCAAATATTAAAAAATTTGTGTTAGGTAAAGATATTCCGCAAGCACCACCAACTCTGCCGTTTGAGTCTTGCAAAAGTTTGGTTATCATGATTTCATCAAAGGTCTGGATATCTTGGCGGATGATTTCCTCTTTTAGAGCAGTCATCATCTCATGACCGGTGCGATCTCCCTGGAAGCATGTTCGGCGATATGTTTGACCACCAAATGGTCTCTGATTCAGTTCACCTGATTCTTGCCTGTCAAATAATGCACCATAACTTTCCAGTTCAGTTAACCTGTCAGGTGCTTCTTCTACCAGTATACGTGCCAGTTCTGGATCGTTTAGGTAGCCCCCTCCCTTGAGGGTGTCGTCCAAATGGGCTTGAATGCTGTCTTCTGCATCTACATATGCAAAAGCCGCATTATAACCTCCTTCAGCCAAAGTAGTGCAACCTGATTTAAATGATAAACCTTTAGATACAATTATTACATCTTTATCATGTTTTTTGGCTTCTATTGCTGATCGGCACCCGGCTCCTCCGGATCCGATAATCAGTACATCAGTTTGATAATGCTCTGTTTCCATGTTAATGTGATTGACCCCGGTTTTATTTAAGTTTTTTAAGTAGACCAACAGAAGATTAACTGTATAACAAACATAATATAAAAATTATGCATACCAATTCTCATTATCTTATAACCCAAAGGAGGATGTTCAGTGAAGAAGAAGGAGATATTAAAACTGGCAAAAAGGGATTTTGAAAAAACTTGGGTTGAAACAGGCCTGAATCTTAAAAAACCCCATCATGATGACGAATATCCTCGTCTACACCTTAAAACTGGAAAAAATCATCCATTAAATGATTCTATTGCTAAATTACGGCAAGCATACCTCATGCTCGGTTTTTCTGAAACCATCAACCCATTGTTGATAGAAGAAGATCATATCTACCGCCAATTCGGACCAGAAGCTCCTGCAGTCTTAGATCGATGCTTCTACTTGGCAGGGTTGCCCCGCCCAGATATTGGAATTGGCATGGACAAAATTGAGAGAATAGAAAACCTTGGTGTCCCTCTAAATGAAGATAACATCCAATCATTGAAAGAGGTGTTCCGTAGTTACAAAAAAGGGGACACCAGTGGGGATGACTTAGTTCAAGATGTTTCCTCTGCTCTGGAAGTTGAAGATGAATCTGGACTTAGAATATTGGAAAAAGTATTCCCAGAGCTTCAAGAACTCACACCCATTCCTAGCAATACTACCTTACGTTCACACATGACTTCAGGCTGGTTTTTAACCCTTGAGGCCATGGCTAAAACCCATCCTTTGCCTGTTAAATTATTTTCAATTGACCGTTGCTTCCGTCGTGAGCAACGGGAAGATTCAAGCCACCTTATGACATATCATTCAGCTTCATGCGTCTGGATGGATGAAGAAGTATCTTTAGATCTTGGGATGGCAATTTCTGAGAGTTTACTCGAATATTTTGGGTTTAAAAAGTTTAAATTTTTACCTGATGAGAAAAAATCCAAATATTACATCCCTGGAACTCAGACTGAAGTGTATGGTTATCATCCTAAGCTAAATAACTGGGTGGAAGTGGCCACATTTGGATTATATTCCCCCATTGCTCTGGCACACTATGGAATTGATGTGGAAGTTATGAATCTGGGAGTGGGCGCTGAGAGGATGGCCATGATCCTTGGTGGATATGAAGATATCCGTAAAATGGTTTATCCCCAAATATATGATAAAAAAAGCCTCAATGACCGCGAATTGGCCTCTATGCTCCGTATGGATCTATATCCCGTGACTGAAGATGGGAGAAATCTGGCAGAAGCCATTGTTAGAACTGCTCGAGAATATGGTGATACACCTTCACCATGTGAATTCACTGCTTTTGAGGGAGATTTCTTAGATAAAAAAATTGAAGTGAAAATCCTAGAAACAGAAGAAGGGACTAAACTTCTGGGACCCGCTAGCTGGAATCGTATATATGTTCATGATGGAAACATTGTGGGAGTACCCCACCCTATCACCACCAATGATCTTCAAACACCTGAAAAAGTGATTGAAGAGATTATTAACTCCATGGAAAAAGAAATTGTTGATGATCTTGCTATTCAAGCTCTTAAGAATGGAGTTCCAACGGGTATAAGTTATCTGGAAGGAGTGGCGGCTATGGCAGCCTACCGTGTGGAAGAGATGCTGGTAAGTGGAGAAGAACAAATTAATTTAAGAACCACCATTGCCAAATTACCTTCAGATGTAAATCTTAAACTTGACAAAGTGGCTGTGCGCCACATAACCAGTGAAAATAAGGTTATCGACATTAGAGGCCCTATTTTCTGTTCCATTACCGTGACCCTTATGGAATAGCAGGCCGATTATAGATTAAATTAAAAAACAAGCCAAAATGTGTTCTGATATAAATCAGCTTTTAATTAACATCCAATACTCTTTGACTGCTTTATATGTGAAAAAAATTGTTTTTCCAGTTAAAATAAAGTTGAAGGGATGGAAATTTATTTTCAGTTGATAATGAAACATTTGTAACAACAATGCTGCCGGAAATAGATAATTTAAGACTTATCGAAGAAAAAAAACTATTAACATGAAGTTATGTTTCCATTACATGTTGGTTTATTGGTTTAAGAAACAGTGCTGCTATGATCACGTTTTTGAATTTAGTTTGAATAGGATTATGATGTTTAAATGGTTAATTGATATGGAATTATGTATTTTGGATGTTTAGACTGAGTTCCCATGTGGAACTGTTATTAGATGTTACTACCTTGGATGTGGCAAAAAGGTTAACTGGTGGAAGGTATATAAAGGAAGCCACCCAAAGAGACCACGCCTATTAATGAAGTTCAAGTTATACTACATAATAACCGTGTGGTAGGGGGCCTTTTTTAGAGGCAATACGTGTAGAACATAAAATGTCTCTAAAAAGTGTATTAGGCGTTACAATGAGAAATATCATTTATAAAACACCAAACCTTTAAGGCAATCCCATTATACTGGCAATTGATACTTTCAAAGAACAATTAATAAATTGAAGGAATTAAAATGGAAGTTGAAGGAAAAGTAATCTCTGGAACCCGTCAAGGCAGTTATTTCATGTCATTGGATCTTTATCAGGAAGAATTCTTGAATAAACTTGGATTTAAACCATTTCCTGGGACTCTTAACATTGAAATATCTGTAGATGATGCAGAGTCCATACTTGATATTAGTGATAAAATGGGAATCATTAAGGGAAAAGGTAATTTTGGAGATGTGAAATTCTTACCAGCCCAGCTTAATGGAAAAATTCGTGGAGCTATCTTGTTTCCACTGAAAACTCATCATTCTGATGAAATATTAGAGTTTGTATCGGATGAAAATCTCAGAAAAACGCTTCATCTTAAAGATGGGGATGGAACCACCCTCCAAATTGATTAAATGATGGAAGAAAAGTAACTATATTGCTTATAAGAAAATTTAATTTGTGATTATATGATAAATAAAGCAGTGCAAGCATTTAAGAAAGGAGAAATAGTTTTAATCTTTGATGATGATAACCGAGAACGGGAAACCGACATGATTGTGGCAGCAGAGTTCATGACCCCTCAATATATGACCACCATTAGAAATGATGCTGGTGGCTTGGTTTGCGTGCCTATATCTTCAGAAATATCACATAAACTTGGAATCCCATTCATGACCGATGTGATGGAAGCAGCGAGTGAAAAATATCCGGTATTAGCAAGTTTATCCCCTACAGATATTCCTTATGACGAAAAATCGGCTTTTTCCATTACTGTAAACCACAGGAAGACATTCACAGGAATCACTGATAATGACCGTGCTTGCACCATTAAAGAATTAGGATTGTTATGTAAAAATGGTAACTTCACAGATTTCGGCAAAAATTTCAGGTCCCCCGGACATGTAACTCTTCTTAGAGCATCTGAAGGCCATGTATTGAATCGGAAAGGCCATACTGAGATGAGTGTTGCTTTGGCTGAGATGGCTGGTTTAATTGAAGTTGCAGTTTGCTGTGAAATGATGGATGATGTTACTGGTAATTCAATGAACACTGCTGATGTGGCAGAGTATGCCCAAAAAAATGATTTAATATTTTTAAGCGGTGCAGAATTAATTGAAGGTTACCATGAGTTTAAAGACATGTGAAAAAATCTTTAAATATTTTTTTAAACATTTTTACTGTTATTTTTCAATTATTTCTAAATAAAATCCTTTTTTATTTCTTTATAAGAAGAATAACCAATAAATTTAGGAGTTTCAGCCATTCTTATAATTTTTTCAACATCCAAATACTTTTCTACTGTCTCGATAGCTTTACAACAGAAATCTTCCAGTTTTATCTCCACTTCTGGAGTTCCGCCCCGGGCAGTTAACTGGACTTTTGGAACTTTCCCCACCCATTCAAGTTGTGTGGTATTTTTAAGATAATTTAATGCTGTTTCAGCTATTGTTTCATTGTAAACTTTGTTTAATATTAAACCTGCAGTTTTTATACCAATTTTCTGCAGCATATCAGTGTGGGAAGCCAGATCTATTGCTGCAGTTTCAATACCTCCCTTATTACATCCAGTAACAAGTAAAACTGGGATTTTTCCTGCTTTAGCAATCTCAGCAGTAGAAAATGGAGTTTTTTCATTTAAAATACCAGTAAAAATACTCATAACGCCTTCTACTAGGATTAAATCATAGTTTTGTCCATTGACATCGGCGATAATTTCTTCCAAATTTTTCCAGCCCAGCCCTCCAATTTGAATGGATGAATATTCCTCCATTTTCTCTTTATTAAGGTACAATGACGGCGCCAGGTCCCTTATATCCGGTCCAATCTTCAGAACACCCACTTTATAGCCTTTTTTACGCAAGACCCCTACAATTCCCGTAGTGATAAAAGTTTTTCCAGAATCTGAGCCTGTTCCTGCAATCATGAGCCATGGTGGTGTTTTCGGTTTATCTGCTGGTAAACGGTAATCAGAGTAAATCTCACATCCAATTCCCACTTCTCCTTTCATTTTATTAACGAGTACCTCATTAGCTTCATAAATTTCTAAAAAATCCTTATGGTTAGCATCAATAAATTTTAAGATATTGTCAACTAAAGATGGATTTTCATCCAGAGAAGCATGCAACATGGTGCCTATCACGTTGCCTTCATCATTACGAACCCCTGACAAAATCATTCTTGGATTCTCAGCGTAATTTGTCCTTTTAACTTTTGAAAAAAAGATTGGCGGTGCATTCCCCCTGATGTCTCCGTAAGTATGACAGTGAAAACCGGTGACAGTCTGACCTACCATTCCCTTAGTGAGGAAAGATTCATCTACTACTTCTGATTCTACCCGATCTGTTCCGATTAATGGATGAAATGTGACGTTTAAAATTCCTAATCCCTCTTTTTCAATTGGAAAAGGAGATTTTCTGCCGATATCTGTTTTATTGGCCAATACTTGGAATCCAGAGCACATTCCTAGGATGAATTTACCTTGACTATTCATTTTTTTAATGACAGTTTCAACTTCCCGGCTGATGCTTTGAGATTCAACGATGCTTCCACCTGGAAGTATTAGACCATCTAAGACTTCATAAGCCTTTTGTCCATTGATCATGCCATTTTCCTTTAACAGATGGGTGGGAAGTTTACCGAAGTTCTCAAAGGCAGGTAAAGATCCTTTAACATATAGGAGACCGATATTTTTCATGGAATCCTCATATTTTTATATTTTACAACACTAACCGTGCAGATTTATAAAAAAATTAAATTAGGCTAATTTAACCCTTCATATGCAGCCATTACTTGGATGATCTTTTCATCTTCCAGTGGTTTAGCTTGAAATTGCATTCCCACAGGTATTCCATTTACATTACCTGCAGGGGTGCTGGCAGCAGGTATCCCTGCCAAATTAGCCATAACTGTAAGGGTATCGTAGGCGTATATTTCCATTGGTTCCAGTTCCATGCCTACCTTATGAGGCAGTTTAGGAACTGTCGGACCTACAATCACGTCCACATCTTTTAAAATCCCAGTGATTTCTTTTTTGATGAGTGATCTAGCTTGTAATGCCTTTTTGTAGTATTTTCCACTGTATTCTTTCTGGCTGATGTAGGATCCCATATGTATTCTGCGCAGTACTTCATCCCCACATACTTCTTCAATGCGTTCACCGTATTTTCGGCCATCATATTTTCTGGTGGCTGAGAAGAATTCAACAAAGTTAATTAGATAAAAAGTTGGCAGACATAATTCCAGATAATCGAAGTTTAATTCCACCACTTTAGCACCTGCCTCTTGCATTTGGTTGATGCGATCTTCAATAATATTGACGATCGACTGATCTGAGACATCAAAGAATTCCTTCACTACCCCCAAACGCATACCTTTAAGAGTATCTTGAGGATCATTGCTGGTGGCTGTAAAATCAGGCACCTTCCAGTCAATAGTGGTGCACTCCCGCCTATCCTTTCCAGCAATGACATCCATTATTAAAGCTATTCCAGTAGTATCCGCTGCGAATGGACCGATCTGGTCGAAGCTCATAGCCAGATCAAGAAGACCCTGCCTGCTTACTGCACCATAGGTAGGTTTGAATCCCATCACACCACAATGGGATGCAGGGTTCCTGATGGATCCTCCTGTATCAGAACCCAAAGCAAGATCACACATTTTGGAGGCAACTGCTGCAGCACTTCCCCCACTAGATCCGCCCGGTATTCGTCCAGGTTCTCTGGGGTTGATTGTAGGACCATGGAATGATGTTTCAGTGGAATTTCCTGCAGCAAATTCATCCATGTTGGTCATTCCCAAAATAATACCATCTTCAGCCTTTATACGCCGGATTACTGTGGCATCAAAAGTTCCAATGTAATTTTCCAGTGTCTTAGAGGCGGCAGTAACATGGAAATCCTCCACATTAATGTTACTTTTAATTCCTATGACTAAACCAGCAAGTTTCCCAACTTTTTCACCATTGTTTATCTTATTATCAATTTTTTTAGCTGTTTGCAGAGCTTCATCAGTTTTTAAATCTATAAATGCATTTATTTTTGGATTATGTTTATTGATTCTATCAATGAATTTTTCCAAGTTATCTGATGCCTTTTCCTCGCGGTTCCTGATTGATTGTGATTTTTCTAAAATATTCATGTTCCCACCTGTTACGTGAGTAGTGACTTGCCTTTATTTCTACCATTCTTTGATTTAGAAAATTAATCTTATTATAGTTACCATTGGTGCACATGAACATCCATGAAAAAGAAACATTATATTTTCATATTATTCTAATTTTTCAGAAAATAAATAGATTTCCAGGATCAATGCCCCCCAACAAGTACAGGAGTATAATTAATATTGGCTGGTGAATTAAATAAATAAAAAGAGAATGTTTACCAATGTAGGTGAATATCTTGATTAAAATATTTTTCGAAAGATCGGGAAGATAATATCTTCGTTTATAATCTTTGTAAAGGGTTTTACCTGTAAATAGCCCCAATGAAACCACACCCAACCAGGGAAATAACGGGAAATAATCTACGGTGATAAATCCAGCGGGTTTCAAACCTAACCATAATAGCCAAGGATAGTTTACCGTGAATTGTGCAAAAATGAATCCCAAAATTATGAAAACAATTCCAAGAAATAAATTCAGGTACTTTTTATTTAACAATGGATACTCCAAGATAATTGCTATTCCAATAAAATGCAGAATACCAAAGATTATGAAATCATGGGGTATGAATAACCATGTGACCAGAGTTATTAAAATACCAAGGGAAAATATTTTCACTCCTCTTTTAAAGTACTTTAAAAAAAAAATTGTTTTCCCCTTATTTTTAACCAGTATTTTGGCGCGAAAGTGACTTAAAGTAAGCGAAACACCCACCACGAAAATAAAAATAATGGCAGTCATCCTAGCAAGGATAAAAAGAATTCCTGATGAAACATCCAATTGACATATCCCAAAATAGGTTAAATCAAAGAATAAATGGTAAATTACCATCATCAATATAGCTAACCCTCTTAAAACATCTATCTCCCAGAACCGCTCATAAATATCCATATAAATCCTTATAATTGTGAATTAACCATGTATTGGATTGTTATTGAATTAACTCTTGAATATATCTATTAAATTTCACCCGATTTATGCAATCTATTATACCTAATTTATTTCTTAAAAAGTACTCTTATTTCATATAGAAGTTAAAGTTAAATGTTGAGGGCATTATAACAATCATCGCGAAAATCATAGTTTAAAAAAAATGTAATCCAATTTTAAAAAAATCTTAGGTAAAAACATGCCAGGAACTCTTCTCTTAAAACAAAGTGATATTAAAAATCTCATCAAAATGGAAAAAGTCATAAACGCAGTTGAAATAGCATTTAAAGCCTTTTCACTACGTGATGTTCAGATACCACCAAAAGAGTACTTGTTTTTTAATGATGGAGATTTGAGAATCATGCCCTGTTATGTCCAGAGCAGAGAAGAAGCTGGAGTTAAATCTGTGAGCGTACATCCACAAAACCCCCTAAAACAAAAATTACCGACAGTTATGGCCATTATAGAAATGATAGATCCTCAAACCGGTTTTCCTCTCGCAGTTATGGATGGAACCCTTATAACTGACATAAGAACTGGTGCAGCTGCTGGAGTAGCCACCAAATACCTTGCAAAACCAGATTCAAAGGTTTTAGGAATAATTGGTGCTGGTAAACAAGCTTGCACACAATTAACGGCCCTTAATGAAGTTATGAACATCCAAGAAGTAAGGATATTTTGCAGGGCTTCCAGTACACGGACTAAATTCGCGAAAATAGCCTCAGAAACTTATAATTTTGATATGAAAGCAGTTAATACTCCTGAAATTGCAGTTAAAAATGCAGACGTTGTTGTAACTACCACCCCGTCCCGAAAACCATTAATTAACGCAGAATGGATCAGCCCCGGAACCCACATAAATGCCATGGGAGCAGATGCCCCAGGTAAACAAGAATTAGAACCTAAATTACTCCTCAAATCAAAGATAATCATAGATTCTTGGGTTCAAGCCAGACACAGCGGTGAAATCAATGTACCATTGGCCCAAAAAATCTTAAAACAAAAAGATATTCACGCTAAACTGGGAGATGTTATAGTTGGAAAGGTAGCAGGAAGAGAAGGTGATGAAATCACCATCTTTGATTCTACTGGCTTGGCTGTTCAAGATATAGTAACTGCTGGAATGATATACAAACAAGCTCGAAAAAAGGGTTTAGGGACCGAATTTAATTTTATGCAATGACTTAAATGAATTTTGGAGCCAAAAATCCAAATAACCCTATAAAGGAATTTCGAATGTTGAAAAAGAAAAATACAACATTCGTAACATAGAATAGAAATTGATTAATGGAGTTTTATGATCTAGATGTGGATAGAAATTACATTATTTACTGTGGCATCATTTTGGGTTGGTTTATCTGGTGCAATGGTTCCAGGCCCAATGCTCAGTGTTACCATCTCCGATTCCATGAAAAAAGGATCAAAAGCTGGACCCTTGGTTGTATTCGGACACTATATTGCTGAAATAACCATAATGATACTTTTGGTACTTGGACTCGGCTGGTTGATTAAATCTGAAATTGCCACTATGATAATCGGAGGCGTGGGTGGTTTGATGCTTATTTACATCGGTTATTCCATATCTAAATCCCCAGTGCCAGAAGAAATTCCAGCAGAAAAGAATCCCGCCGAAACTCGGGGATCCATTCTTAGTGGAATTGTAAGCAGTGCATCCAATCCCTATTTCTATTTATGGTGGGCCACTGTTGGCTGGGCTTTCATGCTTAAAGGAATCAAATTAGCAGGAATTATTGGAGTTTTAAGTTTCTTAATAGGTCATTGGGGAGCAGATCTCACATGGTACAGCTTAGTATCTTTTTTTACAAGTAAAGGAAGGCATATGTTATCAAAAAAACGTTACAGAATAATAATGAACATGTGTGGAATCTTCCTGGGATTATTAGGACTTTATTTCATCTATTCGACTATATTAAAATAGTTATGGATAAAAAAAACTTTTTTCACCACAATTTTTGGAAGGTTTATTATTTAAGTTATTATATACAATTAAAACATATGAAAGCCGTGGTTTTTGACAACTCCGGAACGTTAATTTCAAGATATAGGGCAATTAAAGACATTAAATCTGGCATTATAAATGATGATGTCTGTTCAATTGATTTGGTGGATCAAGACCCCTGTCGGGCCCTCGTAGTTATACAGACAGATCCTGCTACTTGTATTATAAATGCCCGTCCAAAACAAACTATTTATGAATTTATTAGTAAAAATAATATTTCTTTTGATATAAGTTATTCTTCTTTAGATTTTGATAAAAAAGAAATATTGAATCTAATTAAATATGAAAAAACACGAGTAAGCGACATCCAAGACACCATTAGAGCCGTTATTGACAAAAAATACGATGTGCAGATATGCAGTGGATCCGGATTTATTTTAAACATATATACCGGTCAGATCGATTTTACCATCACTGCTGGTGGAAAAATATTTCCAGAGGTTCAAGAGGTAGTAAAAGAACTTAAAAGAAGAAATTTCCATATTTACGTGGCATCAGGGGATCGAACTAAATCTTTGGAAGAACTAGCTAATTACATCAACATTCCATCTGAAAATGTTTTTGGCACTGCAAATTCCAAAAGAAAACAAGAGATAGTGAAGAAGCTAAAAAAGAATTATAGTGTAATGATGGTTGGAAACAGTGCTAATGATATTTTAGCCCTTCAAGAAGCAGATATTGGTGTATTAACTACCCAACAAGATGATAAACCTTCTTCCAAGGTTCTTAATGCAGCAGATGTGGTTGTAGATAACATTAAAGATATTTTGGAAATAAATTTCTAAGCAAAACAACTATTTATATGATTGGACATCAACTTCATCCTTCTTAACAAATTATCCCCTAGGTTAGGAAGTATTATTGATAAATATGTAATTGAATTTCAAAATTCCATGATATAATTCAGCTATCAATGAAATGTTTAAAAAAAGGAATAGCAAGGTAAACAATGCTTGACCATCCATAACCATATTCTTTTAGAAACGGGAGAAATGTTACTCCAATTGCTATTACAGAAAGTATCGGGAGCATTAAATTAGCCATTAAATCTGATTTTCGTCGTTTAATTGCGCTTTCATCTACCAGTCCACTATTGACTGCATGGCGCCAATTGAGGAATAAAAGAATTCCTATGGCAAAAAGGTTCAGATCAAAAAAAATGTTGGGAATCTGGTAATTTCCATATTCTCCAATGAAATATGCTGAAAATGGTACTAATGCAACGAATACTAACCATAAAATAACAAGCCATAGCATAACATCATCAGCACGCTTTATTTTATTAAATTGGGTGTGATTTATTCTCCAAAAGACCGCGAGAAGGAAAAAACTAATGAAATATCCATAAAAATTAGGTAATAGGCCAAGTAGAGACTGGTATAAGATGGTTTCAGTGGGATTAGCAATAGATGGCACTGTAATTCCTAAAACCAGTAAAGTTAGTGCAATGGCAAAAACACCGTCCACCAGAGTTTCAATCCTTTTAGGGTTGATACTAGTGGTATTGATTTTATTATAGCTTTCCTGCAATGAATACCCTCTTATTTATAAAGATCTTTCCAGACTTTTAATGGCACTGCGAACAGCTCTTTCTTCCACTACTTTATATGCTATCAATAGTCCAATAAGCAGTAAAGGTATCAGAATGTCCGTAATTAAAGCTGCTCCTACATTTCCAGAGGCGTGATTAGAAACAGAAAGCATATTATTAATATGGGTTACGGCCGCCCCTAAATAAAAAACAGAAACACCAATTACTGTTGCAGTCCAAAAATTACCCCTTATCCAAAAGCACAATAATCCCAAAACACCAAACGCTAGATTGGCAAATGCAACCTCCATCTGGAATGGGTTCCCAACAGCCCAACCAATATTCGAAGCAACTTGGTTCGGGAAAAACAAATGCCCTGTAAATGCCCATAATGAACCAATGCCAACTGTAAAAACCAAGAAAGAAAGTAAAAATAGTTCAACAATTCTTTTAATGTTTAAAAATCTCTTGATATAAAATTGAACCCCTATTAATATAAACGCAATTATAATGCCTAGTATTAGCCAGGTGTAAGCCATGTCCATTAAATAACCCCCTAAACGCATAGAGTTATTATTTATAAAAACACATTATTTGCGTTCAATTATCATTTATTTAATACCTTCCTCCGTGAATCAAATGGAAAGATTTATAAGTTATTTTCAGTTAGATGTTGAAAAATCAACCAGTTTAATGCATGATAAAACCTCTTCTTCAAAGTGCCATGCAACGTTTACAATTTAATTAAATTAAAATCCATAGTCCCCATTCCAATTTTTTCAGCATACTCCAGTTGCACCATGCCATCAACTTCTTCCCAAACTCCTTTGAATTTATCACCACCAGTTTGGTGATGATGCTCAAGTAAGGAGCCTTCTAACCCAATTTGTTGATTCACCAGATGATATGATGCAGCATCAAGTGCCACTGGATCCATAGAGGCCAATATTCCAATATCTGGAACAATTGCAGCGTCACTGAAGGATTCACAGTCACAGTCTGGAGTTATGTCCATAAGGAAATTTATATAACCTACTTTTCCTTGTTTGTTTTTAACTGCACCGTAGGCGTATTCAACCATTCTCTCAGAAAATTCAGGTAAAGAATCAAAATCAATTTCTATCGCCAATTCTGGACAGTTTGATAGACAGTTATTGCATGCAATACATTTTTCCAAATCTATGGTTGCTTTTTGGTTTTGTATTGATATTACTGATATAGGACAAAAATCTAGGCACTTGGCGCAAGCAATACAAACATCGGTTATCACTGGCTTGGAACAGTGATGTTGTTCTATCTTTCCAGGAATAGCAGCACAGCCCATAGCTAAGTTTTTAATTGCTCCCCCGAATCCACTCATCCCATGACCTTTAAAATGTGACAAAACAATCATACTATCAGAATTTTCAATATCTCCTGCGATTTTAACTGTGTTGAAATGATTTAGACCAATTTTTACCGGAACCCAATTGTTTCCACAAATTCCATCAGCAATGATAATGGGTGCAGCAGTAACCACGTAGCCAAAGCCATTTTTTAGGGCAGTTTGCAAGTGATCGGCTGAATTATGACGACTTCCATGATAAAGAGTGTTGGTATCTGTAAGAAATGGATTAACATTAAATTCTAAAGTTTTTTCAACAACTGGACGCACCAAAACTGGTTTAATAAATGTGTCGTTTCCCATTTCTCCAAAATGAAGTTTGATTGCAGTTAGGTCATTTTTCTTTAGTAATCCCCCAAAATTTGCTTTGTCAAATAACTGCTTTATTTTGCTGTTTTTATTTTCTCCCATGCTTCGAGAACGGAAATTAGAAAAAAACACATCACTAGACATTTTAAATCTCCAATACTATTATAAATCTTTTTATAGATGCATTCCTGCAATTGATTAATCAAAATTTTCAAACAGTAAATTTTTACTTTTTATAACATCATCATAATTATTTAATTCAATTATTCCCCGTTTTATCCCATAAATTAGATCTAAATCAAGTGTTCCCTTACCTAATGATAAGTGTTGGTCTTTTTTACCATTGTTATCACTTAAATGATAATAATAAGTGTTTAATTGTAAAAATGATTTGGGATCTTCATTAGTGTTGGCATGGCCCAGATCAACGGTAGCACAACATCCGCATTGATCTAAGAAATAAGCATGCTCATGAGCAGTGTTACAGAAATATGCATAGCGAGAAGGCATATTTTCCACAGAAAAAATCACACCTACATCTTCAGCATGTTGATTAGCCTTTGTAAGAGTTTCAATAGAATATTGTTTGGCCATGTCTCGGATCCTATCTTCCAATCGATGAACCAGCCCTGGGTGGGTGGTTATTGCTTTAGCACCAATCTTAACTGCCAAATCAAGAGTTTCTTCAAGTTGAAGGAGGGTTTCATCCCTTATTCCAGGGTTTAGACTGGCAGGATTAAGATCTATTGTGGGAGAATGTAAATAAACATCTATATCATAAGATGAAAAAATTTCCAACTCGTTTGACAGGTTAAGGAGGTTTCTTGGCCAGTATGGACCTTCACAGAGTATTTCAATAAGTTCAAAACCATCAGCATCGGCAATTTGTAGACATTCTTCAAATGAATGCATGAATAATGCCAAAGTCGAAAATCCTAGTTTCATGTTTAGAACTTTTAATGATAATTCTGATATATTTTTCGAATTTGCCAGAAATTTGGCTCGAAGTCGATGTTTGTACGAACCTTTTATATAACATCCCATACACTTCATTATATCAGAAAGTGATATATACAAAATCAATATATCCATATTAGAATTATGTGTTGGAGCAGTAAAATGGCCAGAAAAAATTCACATGTTACTGATACGGGAAAAGAAGAGGAATGGGGATGTCAGATTAACAACCTAAATTCCTATGATAAAAAACTGATCAAAGGATTCATGAGAGGTTTTGCTAGAATTATGATACTGTGGCTCATCAGCAAGAGTAGACAACATGGATATGAAATAATGACCCAAATACATGCCTCATCCCCCCTTGATAAAAAAATGCCCAGTGCCAGCATGATTTATCCAGTACTGCATAAATTAGAAAAAGAAGGACTGGTTATCGGAACATGGGAGCATCATGGTAAGAGGAAAGTCAAATATTATGAAATAACTGATGAAGGCAACAAAAGCCTCAATCGAATACGACAAATCGCTGCCCATGGGAAAAAAATGGGTGCAACAGACTTGTGGAAGGAATTCATGAAGGACATGTTTTTCCTTGAAGAAGACATGGGAGATTAACATATGAAGTATGCTATAGAAACTTTTGATCTTAGCAAACGTTACGGTGACTTCACAGCCGTGGATGCTTTAGATTTAAAAGTTAAAGATAAAACCATATTTGGATTTTTAGGCCCTAACGGGGCAGGGAAAACTACTACTATAAAAATGTTGACTTGTTTAATCCCGCCAACATCTGGAACAGCACATGTGACTGGTTATGATGTGATAAAAAATCCAAATGAAGTTCGTCAAAAAATAGGGATGGTTCCACAATTGGTTAGCCTATACGCTGATCTTACTGTCAGAGAAAATGCTGAGTTATGTGCAGACTATTATGGAATGCCCACAGACCTTAAAGAAAGGAGAATCGACGAATTAATGGAATTGGTGGACATTAAATATGCTGAGAAAAAGTTGGTTAAACAACTGTCTGGAGGGCAGAAGCAAAAAGTATCTGTGGTTGCTAGCCTAGTACATCAGCCAGAAATTCTTTTTTTGGATGAACCCACCATTGGATTAGATCCTACAACTAAAAGCGTCCTTTGGGACCTTATTGATGAACTAAACCAAAAGGGCCATACTATCATTCTCTGCTCCCACGACATGTACGAAGTGGACATGCTCTGTGATCACGTAGGAATAATTAATCATGGAAAATTGGCAGCATATGACACTCCACAGGGATTAAAAGACACCATATTGGAGCAAAAAAATACCATTGAAAGCAATGTCGGTGAAATTGTGCGAAAAATGGAAGAATCCGATGCCAGCACCCACCCTTCTTTTTGCAAACTTAGAGAAGCTGTAAATGAATCTGAAATGGATAAAGCAAGGGAAATGAGCTTGATAGTAGATAATTCAGATAACAAGTTGATTGACAGACTATTCCAAATTCCTTGTGTTCTGGACATTGAAACTCACCGATCCGGTAGGCTGACTTTTAAATTAGCCAATACAGAAACTGCAATCACCCAAGTGATATCTGCAATTATGGAAACCGGAAGTAACATAAACTCAATTTCAACCAAAGATCCCTCTTTAGAAGATGTGTTCATCAAAGTAACTGCTAAAAAGCCCAAAAAAGTAGAAAAAGAGGGTGAATAAATGTCAGAATCAAAAAAAATTTGGTGGATGATTAAAAAAGATTTATTAGTTCTTTGGAGACACAAACCACGTTTAGCATCCATATTACTATTCCCAATACTTATGATCGCCCTTTTTGGTTATGGAATGGGAGGAGAAATTGAAAACATACCTGTGGTGGTAGTAAAACAGACTGATGGGCCGGTAACCGACGCGACTCTTAACGCAATTAAAGAAATGTCACTTTACGATGTTAAAGATATTATCAGTGACCCGCAACGTGGTCGGGAAATGGTGGAATCAGGACAGATCAAAGCAGCCATCTTACTGCCCCCAGATTACGAAAATATTAATAGTAGCAACTCAAAATCGGTGGTTGTTTATGTTGATTCATCTGATCAAATGGCCACACAAATGTTGGTCCCAGCAACCCAAGCCCTTTTTAGCCAGATATCATCTCAAATTGGAATGAAAAAACTAGACGCATTGCAAGCTCAATCAACTCAATTTTCTTCCATGCAAGTACAATCTCAAGAGGTTCAGTCCAGTTCATCATTACCCTCCCTTAACTTCCAGAACATTATGAACTCCATCAACTTCCAAGTCAATAAGATTTATGGAGACACCAAATATATTGACTTCCTTGTACCGGCAATTCTGGCCATGACAGTTATGATGGGAGCAATGATGAGCATGGGCGAGTCTTTGGCTGGTGAACGAGAACGGGGTGAGCTTGCCAGACTTTTCATGACTCCGACCAGTGTTACTACAGTGGTAGCAGGTAAAATTATATCAAGACTTGTCATTCAAACGACAACTGCCATGATATTACTCGGTTCAGCCATTTTACTGTTCAATATTACCATATCCGGTAGTTTGTTACTTACCATTCTCCTGCTAATACTGATAGCATTGTGTTTTGTGGGTTTTGGCATAATGGTTTCAGCCCGAGTTGGTACTCAGGAAGACTACGTCCAAATGGTGATGCCATTTAGCATGCCTATGATGTTCATATCAGGAGTTTTCTATCCACTGGAAACCATGCCTTGGATATTCCAAAAAATAGCATATATAGCACCTTTAACCTATGCTAATGATGCAATGCGAGGAGTTATGTTAAAAGGCGCAACCATAGGAGATATATGGATCGATATAGCTGTTCTTTTGGGTTTCACACTGTTGTTCTTTGCAATGGGAGTAACTAGGTTTAACAGAGATATTTAGAGGTTTAAAGCAAATTAAGAATCTAAAAATAGAATCAAGTGATAATATGAACGTACGTAAAAAACAAGTCTTATTAGGATTTATTATAACCTGCATTTTGGTATCTCCAGTTGCAGGGGCGGATTGGAATATGTTCCATGAAAACGCCCAACGAACAGGATATCTTGAACAACCTGCTGATTTCACCCCTACTGTTTGGTATTTCAGCACACAGGGCACCATAAAGTCATCACCCGCCATTTTAAACAAAGTTGCCTATTTCGGATCATCAGATGGTCATGTGTATGCTGTGAACCTAGAAGACTGCACCAAATTGTGGGATTATAAAACCGAAGGAGCTGTAGTATCATCCCCTTCAATTTCCGGAGACTATTTATATGTAGGATCAAAGGACGGATATGTTTATGCACAGGACATTAAAAATGGTAATGTTAAATGGAAATATAAAACTGGAAATTCCATAGAATCATCCCCTTTAGCCCATGACAACATGATATATATTGGTTCAGATGATGGAAGAGTATATAGCATATATAAATCAAATGGGACTAAAAATTGGGAATATAACACTGGAAACGCAGTTAAATCATCCCCCGTTATCATAGATGATTATTTAATTGTAGGTTCCGATGATGGCAAAATTTACGCACTAGATATGGAAACTGGTGATAAAAAATGGGAATACACCACTGGGGATAAGGTACAATCATCCCCCGCTGTGATGAATAATGTAGTCTATGTTGGATCAGATGATGGTAAGCTATATGCCATTAATATCAATAATGGGACACTCAAATGGAACTATGATATGGGAAAACCAGTTGATTCATCACCTACCATTGACACCAATGACAACAGCTTATTTGTAGGAGCTGATAATGGTAAAATGATTTGCTTAGACACGCGAAACGGAGTGGAAAAATGGAGTTACAATGCTACTGGCGCAGTAAAAACATCTGCAGCCATCGTGAAAAATAAAATAGTCTTCGGATCTGACGGAGGCACTGTTTATATAGTAAATAAATACAATGGCAACCTTGAGTGGAATTATAATCCTGGTTACGGCATAATTAATCAAGCCATACAATCATCTCCAGCAGTTTATGGAAACATGATATACTTCGGTGCTGACGATGGATCCCTATATGCCCTGAACAATGACAAAATGAATGGCCCAACCTCAGTATATGCTTACTACATAGGTGGAACTCTTGTAATCCTAGTCATTTTCTTGGTAACAGTTAGAATTATCCGTAAACGAAGGAAAAAGGCAGAATAAATACTTTTAAGAAATATCTAACAAACTGACCAGACCGGGGATATTTTCTTTTAAAATGTCTTCAGTCATACTTTTTTTTTATTTGATTCAAATTTTTTCATAAATTATTTGATTTTAAAAAATATTGCTTAATCTTACTATCAGTTACAAAAAGGATACAACATAGTATAAAAAAAAGCTAAAATAAGATTAAAAAAATAAAAACGGGAGGTTTATTAACTATTTGCTGAAAGCCTTCGAAAGCTGTATTTCAATGGCAGAAACATTAGTTGAAGTGCCCTCATTGCTCATGATTTCTTCAGTACATATGTCAATGCTCGCAATAGTCACGTCGGTTATGAATCTGTTCCTGACTATTTCTGCAACATCAACTGCCCTAGAAATAGCTCTTCCTCTTGCTTTGAGAATGACTTCATTAGTGCCACCGTTCATTTGTGTTACTACAGCTAATACATAGTTCATTACCGGCTTGTTTCCAATGTACACCACATTTTCCTCTGACATCACTTAACCTCCATGATTATACTATGGTTGTTTTGTGTTACTAGTATTATATATATTTTATGCACACTGTTTTAAGGAAATAAAAGCTTTTCTGCATGCAAATTATTAAAATATTAAAAATTAATCCATTTAAATCGTTAAAATGATTATTATAGGATTAACATTAAAAAAAAATGAATATAAGAAAAAAAACATGTGTTTTGTAATAAATCCACCAAATATCGTTGTTCCGGGTAATTTTGTTCTAAATTTTTTCTAAAAAACAAGTATAATATTTAAACAGATTTTTTATTCCGCCGAACGAAATATTATCACAAAACCATCCATTTTACCATCTATGTTATTAATTGGTGTTACACTACCATCAACAGTAATGGTGGTTTCATCCTTAGCTGTGAGCGAAGCCATGTTGAATGAAAATTCGTCTTTCAAAAAGATGTCTTCCCCAATGGGAAACTTAAACCCCATTGGCTTAAAAATATCACGAACATCATGCCCTAATGCATCTTCTTCTAGCCATCCAGTTAATTCTTCAGCCATGGAATTCATAAAACGCACTTGTGCTTGAGGATCAGTTGCAATCACAGCGTCACTTATACTCCTAAGTGTTGCTCCCAACCATTGATCGTGTTTACGGAGCCTTTTTTCCAGCCGGTGCCTGTATAGGGTAATTTCAATAGCAGTGTTTAGTTCGCTCTCTTCAAAGGGTTTACGTAAAAATCCGTATGGTTGTTTTAAGATAAACCCTGAAGGCTCGGTTATTTTAGCTCTTTGAACTGTTTTTTCATCAGAATAAGCTGTTAAATAGATAATGGGAATTCCTAGCTTGGATCGTATTTTTTCTGCCGCTTCAATACCATCCATTTTTCCTTCCAACTTAATATCCATAATAACTAGATCTGGTTTTATTTCTTCTGAAACTTTAATGGCATCTTCTCCTGAAGAAACAATGGCTGGAACCTCGTAGCCCACACTATTGAGAGCTTTTCTCATGTCTTCCGCAGTGATTCTTTCGTCTTCAACTACAAGAATTTTCACAATTGACACTTTATTTACCTCCCTATTCTACTCCCCTGTAATAAAATATATTTCACACTATTAATTAACGGTGAACGCCACAACCAGGCCATTAACACGCTGTTGGTTATCTTTGATAGGAGTAATCGTGCCGTTTACAAAAACATGACTCCCTTCACGTGAAATAAGCTTAGGTTCCTCATCTGATGTTAAAGCTTCTGCCAGCGAACATTCATGGGTCACTTCTTTCAGAGGCAAGAAAATTTCTCTTATATCCTTTCCAAGAGCTTCTGCCTTAGTCCAACCAGTTAAATTCTCTGCTAAAGCATTGATAAATCTTATTTGTCCTGTGGAATTGGTTGCAATAACTGCTTCTGATGTTTTCTGTAACATAGCACCAGAAATTTGATCGTGTTCTTTTTCCATCTGGTGCCTATAAAGCGTTATTTCTATGGCAGCATGGAGTTCACTCTCATCAAATGGTTTACTCAACATTCCTTGACCTTTAACTAAAAAACCAGATGGTTCAGTTAGTTTAGCCCTTTCAACTGTTTTTTCATCGGAATAAGCTGTTAGGTAAATAACTGGAATATCTTGTACCTTTCTGATCTCAGCAGCAGATTCAATACCATCCATTTCTCCCTTTAATTTAATATCCATTAGAACTAAATCTGGCTCCAATCTCGCTGCTTGGCGAACTGCACCTTCTCCTGTAGAACAAATAATGGGAACTTTATATCCGGCAAATTCCAGTCCAGCTTTGATATCTTCGGCGGTGATCCTTTCATCTTCCACCACTAAAATTGTTGCACGAGTCACTCCATCTGCACTCCTGACATTATATATAGAATCGTTGGGTAAATGTAATATTCTTACTATATCATTGCTTTAATATAAGGATTTTTAAACTAGTAATTAATTCTAGTAGTTTTATCTCCCTATGAGAATCTTATTTATTGCATCTAAAACAGCTTCAACGCTGGCCATTACCACGTCTTCCACGGTTGATCGGCCTGTGGCGCTGTTACCTTCTTTATCTGCTAAAATTACAAATACCTCAGCTAGTGCATTTGTTCCTCCGGTTATCGCCTCAATATGATATTCTTTTAGTTTTATGTCAGTTGTTTCTCTCACTAAACTTTGAATGGCATTTATGGCTGCGTCAACCGGACCCACCCCTGTTTGGGCTGAGGTTTTTATGTTACCATCAATGTTAAGTTTAACCGTAGCTGTGGGAAGTACATTATCTCCCGTAATCACGGTGAAACCTTCTAATTTTACTTTTTCTTCTTTAGGTCTTCCTATTACTGTTTCTGCGAGTGCTTGCAGATCAGCGTCTGTGACCATTTTTCCCTTATCCCCTAGTTTTTTCACTTGGTCATATAGACTGCAGAACTGATCTTCGTCCAGTTCAATTCCATAATCATCCAGTTTAGATCGTATTGCGCGGGTCCCAGTATGTTTCCCCATGATTATGCGGCGAGTGTGACCCACCATCTCTGGTTTTAATGGCTCATATGTCTCTGCTTTCTGTAATACTCCGTGGACGTGTATTCCTGCTTCGTGAGCAAAGGCATTATCCCCTACAATGGCTTTATTTGGGGGCATTTTTACTCCAGTGATTCGGGAAACTAGTTCAGAGGTGCCCACTAAAAGTTCAGTGTTGATGTTGGTCTTAATCCCATAATTGATCATAAGAGCCATTACAACCTCTTCCAGGGAAGTGTTTCCTGCCCTTTCCCCTAATCCGTTGATTGTTGCGTGAACTTGCTGGGCACCAGCTTCCACTGCTGAAAGGCTGTTAGCCACGGCTAAACCAAAATCATCATGACAATGCACACTTATTGGAATTTCCACTATTTTTTTGATGTCAGTTATTATTTTATGCATAGATCCGGGAACCATTACCCCCACTGTATCTGGAACGTTGATTATGTCTACCCCTGCTTCTTCTACTGCGGAGTAAATTTTTTGGAGGAATTCCAATTCGGTTCGGGTGGCATCTTCTGCTGAAAATTCAGCAATGATTCCATGGTCTTTAATGTACTCCACTGTTTCCACTGATTTTTGGAGTATTTCATCCTGATCCATTTTTAATTTGTATTTACGGTGAAGTGGAGATGTTCCAATAAAGGTATGAATGTAATCCACATCCGAATCTAGGGCTGCATCAACGTCTTCCCGTAGTACTCTTGCCAAACCACAAACTTGCGTATTCAGACCCAAATTTTTAATTTGCTGGGCTGCTTTCCGTTCACCCAGTGATGCGGCTGGAAATCCCACTTCTATGACATCTACTCCTAAGCGGTCCAGTCTTTTGGCTATTCTGATCTTTTCATCCGGTGTTATCGCAACTCCCGGCGTTTGTTCACCATCTCGAAGGGTGGTATCGAATATTCGCACCTTTTCAGGAATTTTCATTTCTTTTTTTATCTCATCTATGTACATGGGAAGACCCCTTTATGGTTTGACATGACGATCTGATATTAGATGGAACTAGATAAAAAAATTGTGCTAAAAAATATCTTTTGAAATTAGATTCTGTGGTTATTTTTTTAGGTTCCCATACTCAAGCTCAAGAAGTTTCTGAGGCCTGGTGCTAAACCTAAAATGAATATTGCTAATTTCAACATGCTCCGAATAATTCTATCTTCAACATAAGTATCTATAACATAAAGAGCAGATAATATGACTGCTATTTTCAAAGGATACATTACAAATGCAGTGTCTGCTAATTGAGTGAGTGCGTTGGGTAGAACGTGTTGTTCACCATACCCATAGTAGTCCACAGCGATGAATGTAGTGCTTGCATCTAATAAATGAGCTAATAAAACACTTAAATTAAATTTATCCCGTAAAAGGCCCCATTTTTTACTTAATAATATAAATGGGGCTGATATTAGAGCCCATGAACCTAAAATCTGTAAACTCGCTATGGGGTTGAGGTGTGGGGCGTGATATATATTTGGAAGACACATGCCTGCGCCAATTGCAAGTATAATGTAACGATAATTCCATCCAGTCTTGTGTTCAATGAAAACTGATGCTAAAACTGCGAAAATAGCTGATAAGCCGGTTAAAACATATATGCCCGGAGTTACCAAGATGTAAGTTAAAGGATATATTCCATTATCGACAAGTGCCCGGGCACTGGCCCCGAAGAATATGAAGGGAATTAATGGTATGAAAAGATCTTTTGGATCTTTTTCTATCCATCTGAACATTCTGATTATTAGGAGGATTACCAAACTCAATATTATTCCAAAAACTATAGTATTCAAAGTAGTGTAACCAGGGTGCAAGTATATAAAGTTCTCCTGGATGTACTGTAGGATAGAATCAAACCACATGGCACTAAGTATGGATTTAAAATATTTATACTTATCTTAACTTGTTAAATATTCTTAAAAATGAAAAACATCTTAAATTCGTTTGATCTTCTTGTTTATAACTTCTTTCAGGATGAGTGGTAGGGGAGTCCGATCTCCAAAAACATTGGTCTTCCCAGAAAGTATCCCATTAAGTATGCTATCTACTGAA
This sequence comes from Methanobacterium sp. UBA353, assembly GCA_002496805.1. Classification (GTDB taxonomy): domain Archaea; phylum Methanobacteriota; class Methanobacteria; order Methanobacteriales; family Methanobacteriaceae; genus Methanobacterium. The sequence continues at coordinate 108,042 of DALO01000016.1, forward strand.
AAATCTGCTTCCAGTTGGGTAACACAACTGCCTATAGCTTCTAGAAAGTGTGCATCACTAGCACCAATTTGGGGAATTTTTTTCTCTATAGCCATTTTTTTAGCTCGCCAATTCGAGTATCCAAATATGTAACGTGAGTTTAGGGTTTCCATGGCATCCACATCCACGTATTTGACTTGGGTAAACAGTCCTTCGCGGTAAGTTACAAATGGATGGGCAGCCACTGCAATTCCTCCCTGAATTCTTATGAGATCAACAGTTTCTTCAGGGGAGATTCCTTTCGGTATTTCTTCACTAATACCTAAGGCCACAATGTGTCCTTTACTTGTTGATACCTCCATGGCAGGTATGATCACCAGATCATCCATTTTCCCATGATCTTTTAACGCCACTTCAGAACCTTTGAGGGAATTATGGTCAGCAATGGCTATTGCGTCTAAACCAATTTTACGGGAATGTTTTATGATGTCTTTTACAGATGCAGTGGAGTCTCCAGAGTATGTACTGTGAATGTGAGGGTCAATGATCATTAATTTTATCTCCTTTGCATGATTGCTTGTATCAGTCCAGCAGGACCGGTCATCATGACATCCCCTCCAGGTGCAGCGTTGTAAATTTCCAGATCTGTTTCTTTAAGAATAGCACGTTTTGGTCCTGTAGCTACTACACATTCAAAGGATCCTATTCCTTTTACTGCCCATGCCCCATGACCCCCTTCACTATGAACCTCCTCATGAGTTATTATTCCTTTTGAAAGACGAGTAATTAGTTCTTCTATCCTTCGAGGAGTGAGAAGTCCGGTGTGGTGTTCAAAAACTCCATTAATTTTTCCTTCTTTAAATGATGCAGCTAGAGTATGCCCATTTCCCACATCCAAGACCACATAATTATTCATTTCGGCAACTGTGGTGTCAAGGACGGCTCCGGATATGGATGCAAATTTAGAGTCCATGATTGTTGGATGGTATTCTTTGAGGGTCCTAAAAACCCCTTGCATACGGGTGAAGTATTCTGGAACTTTATCATGATATGCAAAATCTTCAGGAGGGCGAGGAATGTTAAGATTCTCCTTTATTTTTTGAAAACGAAAGTTTCTGTCACCTGTTCCTTCATGATAACCATGATCCTGTACTGCCACCCCAATATGGTCAAATTCCAGTTTGACATCAAAATTTGATAATGCCCCATTTATAGCTGACAAATCAACGTCTTTTAGCTCTAATTGTGCAATATTTGGATGTTTTTCCCTGGATGGAACAATTTCTATGCCCATTGATTTGACCCGTTCCAAATCATCTCTAACTGTTCGAGCAGATTGTTCTGTCATCAGCACACGATGACCTTTATCAAGGTGATTTTTAATGGCTTTGTTCACAGGACCACCACCCATGGTATCACCAGTTAAAAAAAGATCATGATGATGTTTTCTTATCCTATCCGCCATTATTTTGGTTGGAGAGGGGAGAACCATCTTCACTGAGTTTTCAATGGAATGGTTAGTGTCATGCAGCATTATATCTTGGGTCCCTGTACCCACATCAATTGCCAGTATTTTCATGTTTTACTCTTATGTTCATGATGCATTAATAAAGAATTACAATTGAATGTACAAATATATACAACAAAGATTTAAATAGTACTCTTGTTATATTTTGGTGTTAGACATATATATGTCCAAAAAAATTCAGTGTTTAAAAAGATTTATAAATGACAAAAACTGGATGGAAGATATTATAATTTGATTTTTATATTAAGTTCCAATTATTGGGATTGCTATAATATAATTGAATTTTTTAATACAATGCAAAAATGAGGTGAAATACATGTACAGTGTAAAATTAACCGAAAAGGAAATCCCCAAAAAATGGTACAACATAGCAGCGGATCTTCCAGTTGAATTTCCACCCTATGATCAGACTGAAGAAGGTAAACAACTAGAAAATCTTCCAAAAATATTTTCAAAAGGTGTGTTAGAGCAGGAAGTATCCACAGAAAGATATATTGATATTCCAAAAGAAGTAAGAGATATTTACATACAAATGGGACGGCCCAGCCCCCTGACCAGGGCTAAGGCCTTGGAAGCATATTTAGATACTCCGGCTAAAATATTCTACAAAAGAGAAGACACATCCCCCACTGGAAGCCATAAGTTAAACACTGCCATAGCACAGGCTTACTATGCTAAACAAGATGGAATTGAACGTTTGACCACTGAAACTGGTGCAGGTCAATGGGGAACTGCACTTTCATTGGCATGTAAACTTATGGGTATTGATTGCACAGTTTATATGGTTAAAGTGTCTTTTGACCAAAAACCCTACCGTAAAACTATTATGGAACTTTACGATGGGGAGATTTTACCATCCCCAAGTGATAAAACTGATTTTGGTAGAAAAGTTCTAAAAGAAAACCCAAACCATCCTGGAACCCTAGGCGTTGCTATTTCAGAGGCTATTGAAGATGCTTTAAGTGATGAAAAAGTAAATTATTCCTTGGGAAGTGTCCTAAATCATGTGATGTTGCACCAAACAGTCATTGGTCAGGAAATACAGAAACAACTGGAAATATTCGATGAATCTCCCGATATTATGGTTGGTTGTGTTGGTGGTGGAAGTAACTTCGCTGGAGCTACATTCCCATTCATCAAGGATCATTTAGACGAGAAAATAGACTGCAAGTTCATTGCAGTTGAACCATCCCACTGTCCAACCTTAACCAAAGGGGACTACTGCTATGACTTTGGAGACACTGCCGGGCTTACACCCCTCATCAAGATGTATTCCATGGGCCATGATTTCATACCACCATCAGATCATGCTGGCGGCCTGCGTTACCATGGCATGTCACCATTAGTGGCTTTACTAGTTCATGAAGGTATCGTGGAACCAAGAGCAATTCCTCAAACCGGAGTATTCAAGAGCGGAGTGCTTTTTGCCCGAACCGAAGGAATTGTTCCCGCCCCAGAAACTTGTCATGCTATAAAAACTGGAATTGATGAGGCCCTTAAATGTAAGAAGACTGGTGAAGAGAAAAATATAGTTATAAACTTTTCGGGTCACGGTCTCTTGGATCTAGCAGGTTACGATGATTATCTAGAAGGTAAAATAGTAGATTAATCATCTTACTTCTTTTTTTATTTTTTTTAAAAATTATTTCCTTTACTTGCCTATTCGGTCAATTTCATCCTTTTTAACACTTTAACTTATTTCTTTATAGTTTTCGTAATCGACAATGAACCATTTCATCAAACCCTATTTATACCAGTTAACCAATAGATTAAATAGAGACTTATAAAAGGAGGATCATGTTTATGTACCTAATAGGGGAAGCTTTGATCGGAAATGGTAATGAAATAGCTCACATTGATTTGGTAATCGGAGATAAAAACGGTCCTGCTGGGACAGCCTTTGTAAACAACATGGCCAACCTCTCACTGGGCCACACCCCCTTGCTGTCTGTGGTCAGACCGAACTTGATGACCAAACCAGCAACTCTCATTGTGCCTAAAGTCAGTGTGCGCTGCCTTGATGATGCTAACAAAATTTTTGGACCTGCTCAAACTGCAGTTGGTCGGGCAGTGGCTGATGCTGTGGAAGAAGGAATTTTGCCTGCGGAAAATGCAGAAGAACTAGTTCTAATTATCAGTGTGTTCATCCACCCTGAAGCTTCAGATTTCCGTAAGATCTACCAGTACAACTATGGGGCAACTAAATTAGCTATAAGAAGAGCCATGAAAGGATATCCATCTGTTGAAAAAGTGTTAGCAGAAAAAGACAGAGGAGCACATCCTATAATGGGCTTCAAAGTTACAAGATTATGGAAACCTCCATACTTGCAAGTGGCTCTCGATTTAGATAACTTACAGGAAATGGAACGCATTATTGACAGCCTACCAGACAGGGAAAGAATCCTTATTGAAGCAGGTACTCCACTGGTTAAGAAATTTGGAGTGGGAATTGTCAGCAAAATCCGAGAACTCAAAAAAGATGCATTTATCATCGCCGACCTGAAAACTCTTGACGTAGGCCGTATAGAAGTTAAAATGGCAGCTGATGAAACTGCAGATGCTGTGGCTATATCTGGCCTTGGTACTAAGGAGTCAATTGAAAAAGCAGTGCATGAAGCTCAGAAACAGGGGATTTATTCCATCTTGGACATGATGAATGTGGATAACTTCACTGAAAAACTTGAAATGCTAAGTTACAAACCCGATATCGTGTTACTACACCGTAATGTGGACTTAGAAACCATGAAAGCGGAACGTGGTGAAGAACAAGAAGCCCTAACTGAGTGGGGCAACATTAGCCAGATCAAAGAAATTCTAGGCAATAAGGGCTTGGTGGCTGTTGCCGGTGGAATCGTACCCAATAAGATGGACCAAGCCTTAAATAGCAATGCAGATATAATTGTTGTGGGTCGTTACATTATTGGCTCTCGAGATGTGCGTAGGGCAGCAGAAGACTTCCTGGAAAAGATGCCCCAAGACCCCGACACCATGCGGTTAGCATTGGATGAAGACGAAGCTTTATGAAATAAGGGCATTTCTTTTTATTGCCCTTAATTCCTTTCATTTCTTTTATTATTATTCTTTAAACAAATATAAAAAAAATTCTAATAAATAATATTGATTTTTTCCAACAACAAAACATATTTTCCATTTTGGAATTAAATAACGTGTACTTTTTTAAAATTGTTAAGCTAAATGTAATAAAAATATCATGTGGATGAGAAAAAAGTTAAAACTTAATAAATTCAATATAATCATTATGTGGGGGAATTAATGGTGAAAAAGAAAATATTAGGGATATGTGGAAGCCCTAGGAAACAAGCCACAGAGTACGTGTTAAGTGAAGCTCTTAATTTCATGAAAGAAAGGGGTTATGAAACCGAATTATTCACTGTTAGAGGGAAAAAAATTGAACCTTGCAAGCATTGTGATTACTGTCTGCGAAAAAAGGAATGTTTAATAAAGGATGACATGTACGATCTTTATCCACTTTTAAAAGATTATCAAGGGATTATAATAGCCACCCCAGTTTATAATGGTGGTGTCACTGCCCAGATCAAAGCAATCATGGACCGCACTAGGGCGGCCGCAGCAGCTGACATCAATTTCCTTAAACATAAAGTGGGAATGGCAATCACTGTTGGTGGAGATCGTGTTGGAGGTCAAGAATTAGCAATTCAACAGATAATGACTTTTTGCATTCTAAATGGCGCCATACCAGTTAGTGGGGGGCCTTTCGGCTCCAATCTGGGAGCAAATTTTTGGTCTCGGGACACTTTAAAAGGTGTGAAAGAAGATGAAGAAGGATTCAGAAGCCTTAATAAAACTATAAAGAGATTTCATGAATTTCTGGAAAAATACCAGTAAATGAATAAAATGTGGCTAAAAAAAATTATGTTATAAGGTATAAGTTATAACTAAAGAAGTGTGTTAGTAAGCTTAAATTTTTCAAAAATAAATTAAATTAACTATTATAAGTTATAAGTTATAACTAAAGACGTGCGTTGAAAAGCTCAAATATTTCAAAAATAAATTAAATCAAATTTTAAAAAAATAGATTAACTATTATAAGTTATAAGTTATTAGTAAAGGAGCGTTTTAATGAGGATTGATATTGATGAAGAAAAATGCACCGGTTGTGGGATCTGTAAAGAATCATGCCCCAAAGGCCCCAAGATCTGGGATGTGAATCAGATAGCCGTGGCCACTAATCTTCGTTACTGTCACTTGTGCACAATTTGCGCTTCTAAGTGCCCGGAAGAGGCAATAGCTATAGTGCGGGATGTCCAAAATGAAACGAAAAAGTAAAATAAAAAGGAAAACCTCTGAAACAGAAATATATCTTGAACTGAATATAGATGGTACCGGCCAGTACCAAGTGGAAACAGGAATCCATTTTTTCAACCACATGCTAGAATCATTTGCCAGACACAGCCTCTTTGATCTTAAAGTTGAAGCCACCGGTGATGTAGAAATAGATGACCACCACACAATAGAAGATGTGGGAATAGTGCTGGGAGAGGCACTTCAAGAAGCCATGGGAGATAAAAAAGGAATCAGGAGAATGGCCCATGCACTGATACCCATGGATGAATCACTGGCAATGGTGGCCATAGACCTCTCTGGCCGGAATTACACAGTTTTAGATATGAATTTTCACCAACATAAAGTAGGAGACCTCAGTACTGAAAATGTAAGCCATTTTTTTGAGTCATTTGCTCAAACTGGGAAAATAAACCTTCATGCCCGTTGCGAAGGGGAAAATGACCACCACCAAATAGAGGCTCTTTTCAAAGCATTGGCCCGCTCTATGTTTGACGCAACTCGCGTGGTTCATGAACAGATGCCCAGCACCAAAGGTGTTTTATAAAGAAAAAATATGGTTTAACTCCGTATTTAAAAAGAGATTAACTAACAAAGGAGAGAGAAAAAGATGAAAACGTTAATTGCTTGCCACTCCCATACCGGGAAAACATTGACTGTTGCTCAGAAATTACAAAAAGAGATAAATGCAGATTTCACACGTATTGAACCTGTTAAAGACCGGTGGTATGTGATAAAAGCTATACATGCATATTTAGAAAAAAACTGGCCAATCAAACCTTGCACTACAGATATTAGTGATTATGATTGTTTGATTGTTTGTTGCCCCATCTGGGCCGGCCGTACAACTCCCGGAGTCATCCAGTACTTGGATGAATTGATAAACACTTCTGGCAAAAAATTTGCAATTGTTGTAACCATGGGCGGGGATGGGAATCAATTGGCCACCATTCAGATACAAAATGGTTTAGAAGCAAAGGGAATGGAGTTTATTGACAAACTGGTCATTAAGGGTAGTGCTCAAAAAAGTGGTGAATGGGAAACATTGACCCAAGAATTTGCTCAAAAAATAATTTAACCAGAATTAAAAAAAAATGGTTTTATGCTTCTTTAGTACAGTTGATAAAAAATCTTTTCAAACTACTAATCCAACTGAATGATGTATAATTAGCAAAGAACTAGACCATCTATACAGTTTAGGCTAGTTACAAATTTAGGCCCAATTTCGAGCTCTCTCATTTATTGAGCCTAAATGTTTTAACTCATTGTAAATATGATAAATTTCTTTTAATCTATATAAAATAATTGAATATCCTTTCAAAATCTATTCCAGAAATCTTCAGACCATTGTATTCCTGAAAAATATTTTGTGCTGCTTCCTCTAATTCATCAGATTTGATCCCATGATCAATAGATAGTTTAGCCTCGATGAAAGCTGCAAGACGATCAACAACGTGGAGAAGTTCTCCATCCAAAGGGCAATATTGGTTTTTATTGTATTTTTCATTTATATCGTGCACGCTAACGCCTAACAAGATTTTTTGGTTCTTTTTTATCTTATTGGAAAATTCTGATTCAGAAAAATATTTCATATCATCATGCCAGGGCCTTGGTAAAAGAGGTAAAAGCTCTTCATTCATTTGAAAATCTTCATAATCCTTAATAATATCTTTAAGTCCTTCAACTGATCCTTTAACAGGAGATATAATGTCTTTAGTTAGTATTTCTGGTAAATCATGGAAAAGACCAGCGTAGAAATTGTTATATAAACGTTTAGAGCATGCTTCAATACCCATCTCTAAAGTACAGAGGTAACTGGTAGCGGCCACAATGAACATGTGTCCCAACACCGAAGTTTCCGGAATTCGGGGAATATGAGCCCATCTTTTCTGAAAACGGAGTTGGCCACAAAGATCAATGAAACCAAATGATTTTTTACCTAAGAGGATCTTTTGAACGCCTATAAGATCATAATGATCTTCAATTTGGTTTTCAATGTTTTCTTTGGTTTTATCAATACCATAAATGAAAGGTGCAGTATGATAGATGATTTTGAACTCCCATTGTGTGGCCAAATAGTGAGCTGCCCTTAAAATACGCCTTTCAAGAGTGTTGGTACTTTTTAGATAATAATCTTTAAATCTTTTCTGGAATTTTTGATCCAGACCTTCCATATCCATCTCAAGCTTTTTAAAAACATGTTTATTGAGTTCATAACCTTTTTCCTTCATCATTCGGTGGAATACAGGCGGTTTAATATCGGTTAAAACGGTTCGGTGCAAAAATTCGAAGATTCCCCCTTCAATGAGGGCTATCCAGTCCACACTACCAGGACCCATACGTTCTTCCTCAAATCGGGCTATTACATATGCTATTACCATTTTATGGGCCTGTTTATCCAGTTCATTGAATTCAACTGGGCGAATGTGGTCATTCCAGCGTTGCATGCTGGCTGCTTTGGAAAATCGTTCTATTATGTTTTCGATCATGATACCGCCTGAGCATGTTATGTGAAAACTGGCATTAAAATAATGGTATTTTGATTTTAAAAAAATGGATTTAAAAAATAATTAATTAAAATGAAAAAACAAGCAGTCCAGATGGACCGCTTAAATACATACTTACTGTGGTTTGGAAACTAACTCGGTTTTGGATAGGGTCTGGCCTTCTCCACCGTGTGGTTTACGTAGTACAGTGTCGTTAGCTTTTTCAATTTCACGAGCTTCCACAGCTAACTTGGCGGCGGCTGCAATCATTTCGTGGGCAGAAGCCACTATTGGTACGTATTTTTCCATTTCTTTAACCATGAAACATCCTTTGAGGTCGACATCACCGACTTTGGCGGCGATTTCATATGCTGCCATGGCTTTGGCTTTGGCGTATGGGTTTGTGAACCCACCTGCTTCTGTGGCTTTTGCTGCGTCGATTACTACTTTTGGTAGTTCTACATCGCCTCCAGCTTCACATGCAGCTATCATCCCATCTAAAGTTTCTTGAACAACACGGTATGCCCCAGTAGCAGCTAGAACCTTGACCACGTCAGCGTTGAATGATGCCATTTCAGTGGGATCTAGGAATTCTCTTCGGGCACCAATCATTGGGTCGCCTAGAACGATCATATATCCTAAGCCTTGTTCATCCATTTCTTCTCTTTTACCCATTCCAGGAGCGTCACCAACGATGACTGCAGGAATGTCGAATTCGGATAATAGTTCCCTTGCTCTGGCAGGGCCAGGTGCACCAGGGTTTGGGCTGATGAATACAACGAAATCTGGGTCGAAATCTTTTATTTTTGGCACGGCATCTTCGATTTGTTCTGGGTTCATTTTTGCTCCAGAACCTACACCTCTAACGTCTATGTTAGGCCTATCGGCCCTCTCGTCCAGTACTAAGTCAATGACAGGAGAGGTACCTAAGTTACCGCATTTAATAACTCCTATTTTTACTACCATATTATCACCGTTTTGCTATTTGGAAGATCGGCATAAGTATTTTTTCATTTAATTTATAGGGGAAAGTTTATATATAAGATTTCTGAGTTTGTGCAAAAGTACTAATAGTATTATAATGGCTTGCAATCAATTGAATTAATGATAAATGCATTAAATATAAAAAAAATACTATTTTCGGTGGGCGTTGGTGTGAAATTGTTTGTAAATGTTTTAACGATTATTATAGTTTAAGCCCTAGTATCCATTTCTGGATGTGTTGATGATTTTTCACAGGATACATAGTGAAAAAATTGAAAATTTTCCAAGTTATGGCTTTTTGATTACCATTCCAATTGGGAGGTTAGTGTTTCTAATGATATAAGATGCAAAAACCATTGCGGTTTCAAAAGATTATTTTTCTCAATTAAGATACCAATAACGCCAAACTACATTATATCTGAAAAAGGAATGCTTCATAGAAAAAAGAACTTGAAAACGATTATCGGCAATCTAAAAATCAATAATTTCTAAACTTTAAAAGATTTAATTTAATTTTTTAAAAAAGAATTGCAATTTTTTTACAGAAATTCGTATTACTAATTCAACAAATTAGACATGGGTTTCAAGTGTAACTTTTTCTAAAAAATCTGATAATGATTAAAAAATAATTAAATCTACCCCAAAAAAATGAAAGTCATTTAATTTGTTACTTTTTTAGGGATATTCTAAAAAGCTGAGTTGCATATATTATCACTGTTAAAATGGCTAAAAAATAGAATAAGTAAACTACACTATCTGTAGGGCCAGTTTCAACCCAAATCATGGTGTGAGTGAGTACAATTGCATATAAAGCCGTGACTGCTCCGTTTACTTTCTGGTGTGTGGCATGGATTATCTTCAAAACCACCCCAATAATAAACATCTGAACAGCCATGGCATAGAATCCAAAGTCAAGTACTGCTGGTCCAAAAATTGTGGATGTAATGCTAGTGGTGGGAGTGTTTCCTCCTACTGGATAGTTCAGAACGACTTGCCCTACGGTAACTCTGGGGTGTCCCGTGGTAAGGGCTTGATGGAACAAGTCACCCCCTGTAAATCCAGCCATGTGCAAGATCTTGTCGAAAACCATCATGGTGAATCCTGCCCGGTACGCAATTAGTTGTAAAGGGTTTAAACTCCACTGTTGCCATTGAATAGACATTACAGCAATATATCCAGCAGCTATTCCAATTAAAGCTATAATAAGTATTGAAATTAATACATGGGTGGTTTTCATTTTACGAGTGTAATATAAAGTTATAAAGGCACTGATGAGAATGGCCATAGTAGTAGTACGATATCCATTAATTGCAAATACGCCCAGACCTATGACGAAAAGTACATAATACCATTTACGAGGATATTTAGCCAGGAGAATTGTAATAGCAGGCAAAAAAAGAGGATATGCGATCCGCCATAAGTCAGTAGTGGCTTTAAATTTTAGATATCCACTTAAAATTGGTATACCTCCCAGAAGGTATAGGTTCAGACCTTGTAAAAAAAGGGCAATTAGTACTGCTGTCAACAATACCCTTTCATCTAGTAAGACACGGCATTTGTTGTACCATTGTTCGGAATTATCTTCAGTGACTTTAAGATCCCTAAAAATAGATTTTAGTTTCACACTATGATCATGGATTATCTTAGGAACAAATACCCCCATTATGAAAAATAAGGTTCCAATCAAAACGTAGATAAAAGTTGTGATTGAAATCCATTGAAGGTTTTTCAAGTGTTCTTGATATGCAATGGCTGCCAATGATACGTATATTGCAATAATTATCACTAAAGTGTAAGGTGAAAATAGATCAACCCGTTTTAACTCTGAAAACTTCATTATTATGCTCCTGAAATATGTCTTCATGATTCATGTCCCGTGAAGGTAGGATGTTGAGATGATGTTGAATTAAGATTATGGGTGCATTCGTAATTAAATTACATTTTTTTGATGCTGATTGGACTAATCTAATAATATCTCAAATTATATCTTTTTTTAAATTATCTAACATTAATGTCTAATTCCTTTATTCCTCTTGCTTATATTTTTTAGGATGTATTTTTAGCTCCTGAAAGATTCCATAGATTTGACAGTTTTGTAGTGAATTTGTGATCCAATTCATTCTACAGTAGAAAAATACGGTGAACAATCACAAAGCACAGGAAATTCATCGAGAGTCGTTAGGTCTACAGTAGAAATATTTTTTACATTTTCTCGCAGCAAGAAGAAGATGAAGAAATAGCAATTATTGATCTACAAGATCATTTTTCTACAGTAGACCAAATATGATCAGTCATAACAAGTTTTAAAACAACTAGAATCTCATTAAAACATGTAAAATTATAAAAAAATGCTAATAATCTCTTAATGCACTTTTAACCAGCCGGGTGGCAAAAGTTGGGCAAGCTGCCACGTGAGTATGAACGTAACTGGCCAACGTGTTCTTACTCATGAGCCCATCCATGGAATCAGTCACTCCCCTACCTCTCAATATATCAAATGCGAACTTTGGTTTTTGACCTTCCAGTTCCAGTTTGGAGTAGTGGAATTCATGGCCATGGAACGTCTCCCCCTCCGGGATGATAATGTTATCATGAACCGCCTTGGCAACAACGTAACTTAATGCTTGGGGTTTTTTTGTCATGAAGGAATTATAAGGAAAAATATCACACATCTCATGATGGTTTATTGAGCGGGTTAAATACATCAGCCCCCCACACTCAGCATAGATGGGCTGGTTGTTTTCATGATATTTTTTCATTGAAGTTAGCATTGAATGGTTAGCTGAAAGCTCTTTGGCAAAAATTTCAGGGTAACCTCCACCAATGTAGATACCATCCACATCTGGTAGCTTTTCATCATTCAAAGGGCTGAAATATACCAGATCGGCATTGTTAGCTTCAAGAGATTCCAAATTATCCTGATAATAAAAAGTGAATACTTCGTCCTTTGCAACGCCGATTTTAAGCTTTTTTTTGTTTTTTTTAAAGAAAAGAGGTTCACGTCCATCTGGAAGTTTTCCTGCTTCTTTCATTATAGTAATAAGAGCGTCAAGGTCAATGTTCTCCCTCACAACTTGACTCCAATCTCCAATATTCCGCAAAATACTTTCACGTTCAACAGCCGGCACCAAGCCCAAATGTCTTTGTTCCACACTAATAGATTCATCACGGGGGATCCCCCCTATGACGGGAGTATTGGCTAATTTTTCAACAGCTTCCTTGGTTTTAAGGTAATGTTTCCTATTTTTTACCAAGTTCAAAATAACCCCTTCAATTTTAATAGTAGGATCTAAAGTTTTAAATCCAATGACTACTGCAGCAGCACTTTTAACTAAGCTTCGAGAGTTTAAAATCAAAATAACAGGCGAATTCAATGCTTTAGCTATAGAAGCCGTGTTTCCTACGTCCCCAATAGGACTGATACCTTCATAAAGGCCCCTCACACCCTCAATAATTCCCATTTTGGAGTTGGAGATGTTTAATGCCCTTTCAAAAGCTTCTCTGATCTGGTGGTAACTCATGAAAAATGAATCGAGGTTTCGACTGATGTTGCCTGTTGCTAGAGTATGGTAAGTGGGATCAATATAATCTGGACCTACCTTAAAAGGTTGAACATTCTGCTCTTCTGAAAGGGCTTTCATTATTCCTGTGGAGATGGTTGTTTTCCCCACTGCACTTCCAGTACCTGCTAAAACAACACGCATATACTATAAATTATAATCAATGCTTTAAAAACATAGCGGGTTAATCTATGATAAATTATAGATACAAGTTTGTTTCAGAAAAAGAAGATTAAATACTTCTCAATACCCCTCTTGAAATTTATATTAATCATTAAAAACATAAAAAAATTGATGGAAATAGAAAAACTACGGATTCTAGGGGAAGCTTCACAATACGACCTTTGTAACTATGTGAGTTTAAACCAGGAAAATTTCACATCAAAAAAACTTCCTGGAATCTATCATGCACGAACACAGGGTGGTTGTCAAGTACCATTATTCAAGGTTTTAATGAGTAATCATTGCACCAATGATTGTAATTACTGCATAAACCATTGCCACAATCGTTTTGAAAGAATAGAATTCACCCCGGAAGAATTAATATCTATTTTCCTTCATTATTATCAGAATCATTATGCGGAAGGAATTTTTTTAAGTTCAGGAATGCCTGGAGATGCTGATCTAGCAATGGAAAAAATGATTGCTGTGGCCAGGAAGTTAAGATTGGAATATGAATACAAAGGATACATACATCTGAAAATAATTCCAGGGGCTTCTTATGATATGATCAAAAGGGCAATGAGTCTTGCTGACCGAGTCAGTGTAAACCTCGAATCAGCCACTTCCTCTGGTTTTGAAGAACTCACCAGTACCAAAGATTATCATAATGATATTTTACGTAGAATGAAATGGATCGAACGTTTGAAGAAACGCCACCCCCAAATGGCACCTTCTGGCCAAAGCACTCAGTTAATAGTGGGTGCTAATGATGAAACAGATCAGGACATACTCAAACGGGCTGAATGGCTGAATAAACATCTAAATATTAATTTAAGTTATTTGAGTCCATTTAAACCTCTGAAAGAGACCCCCTTGGAAAAACATGACAAACCTGCCGATAATCGAACTCCTCGTTTGTATCAAGCTCAATTTCTCCTAAATTCGTATAGTTTTTCTTCTGATGAACTGGTGCTGGATGATGATGGATTTCTTTTCTTGGACGATGATCCAAAGTTGCTCTGGGCCAAACTTCATCAAGAATTGTTCCCCATGGAAGTAAACGAAGCTAGTTTTAAAGAATTACTTCGTGTTCCAGGAATTGGGAAAATTTCTGCCAGAAAGATTATCGAAGCAAGGAAAAATGGAAAAAAAATTACCAAGTTGGATGAGATTAAAAAGTTAGGGGTGGTTGTTAAAAGAGCAGAACCATTCTTAAAACTTGATAAAAATCATCAAACCACATTGACTTTTAAGTTCTAAGTTATTAGTTATAACTTATAAGTTATAATTATTGTCGAGTTTTCATTAATTTTAATTAGAATTCATGATGAAATAGGAGAAAATAAATTTTTTGGGATATTAAAAACAAAATTCGTCTTTAGAACAAGATCATGTTACCAAAGAGCTAAGTATAATTTTAATTAGTACTTAGCTGTAAATTTGTTAAGCTGATAATGAAAGATTTTCTCTAAGATAATCATTAGCTCATGAGAGAATTTAAAAAAAAATTAAAATTCCTCATTTTCAAACAATTCCCAAATTTCAGGATACTTCTGTTGCACGGCTTCTTCAATGAGCATTGACGCCTCTTTGCTAATACTGAATGCGGGTTTGGTTTTTTTTAAAAACCTTAAAACGGCTGCAGATTTTGCTGACCAAAGAGATATGCGTGGATTTTTCCGAACTTCTAGTACAACACCTTCAAAAATAATTTTGTTATGATTTTCTTGAGTTTTTCGAACTTTTTTAGCACTTGGTTTTTCTTTAGCAGAACCTTCACTAGAACTTTTCTCCATTATATAGGATTTTTTAATTTTTTCAGTAGATTTTGGTTTTTCTTTACGAATCAGAGCATCCAAGCCTTTGCCTAACGCACTTTCACCCTTTTTAGATGGAGTCATTAAGTTTCCTCCACTTTTTGCCCTTTCATAGTTAAAATTTCTTTGGCGAGGTTATTATATGCTTCAGTTCCAACACATTCCTCATCATAAATCACACATGGTTTGCCATGACTAGGTGCTTCAGCCAGCTTCACATTACGAGGAATCGTAGTTTTAAAGATAAATTCAGTTTCACCAAAGTATTGCTTAACATTCTGGTAAACATCTCTCCCTAACCTAGTTCGAGAATCATAAAGCGTGATTAAAATTCCTTTGATGGGTGAAGGACTGTTTAAACGAGTTTCTACCAAGTTCATGGCATCTAATAGATCAGCCATTCCTTCTAATGCATAAAATTCGGCTTGAATTGGAATTATGACGCTGTCCGCAGCCACTAATGAATTTATTGTCAGTATACCCAAGGAAGGGGGTACATCCACAAAAATATAATCATAATTCTCCTGAATATCATCCATGGCCTCTTTTAGAATGAATGGGAATCCTATATCTTTGCTAAGTTCGATCTCTGCACCACTCAGTGAGATGTGGCTGGGAAGAAGATCTAATCCTGAAATTTCTGTTGCAACAATAGCCTCATCCAGAGTTTGTTGTCCAGTTAAAACCCGATATATTGAATTATCTTCATTTTTCTCCAACCCAAATGCAGTGGTAGCATTAGCTTGAGGATCCATATCTATAACCAATATATTCTTTCCAGAGATTGCTAATGAAGTAGAAAGGTTAACTGCAGTGGTGGTTTTACCACAGCCGCCCTTCTGATTTAAAATTGCTATTACTTCCGCCATAATTGGATCTCCATTTACTTATAAATTATAAGTTATAAGTTATAATATTTATAGTTTTCATCAATATCCCTGAAGATCTCTAGAATAAACCGGGCAAATTGTATCAAAATAAATTAAAATAAAATTTAATCTAAAAAACTGGAATCAACCCTGAACTAGTTCCAGTAATGCATTCTCCTCCATTAGGAGTAACAATAAAGGTATTTTCTATACCAACCATTCCAACATTTTTAATGCCTTTTTTAGGCTCCACCGCAAATACCATTCCCCTTTGAATTGGTTCATCAAATTTTTCTGCAATAACTGGAGTTTCATCAATTAATAAACCTATTCCATGTCCAAGAAACTTTACCTTGTGTTTTCCAAAACCCATGAAGTTTTCAAGAAATTCTTCATCCAAATTATCCATAATATTCCTATAAATGTCGGAAGGAATTGCTCCAGGTTTAAGCATGGTTGCAATTTCATTTTGTATTTCAACACACTTTTGGTGTGCATCAATGGCATGTTGAGGTAATGAACAACCAAACATGTAAGTCATAGTCTTATCAGTGTTATAGCCATCAACTCCACAACCAACATCAGCAAAAACAAGATTTCCCTTCTTTAATTTCCTATCACGGCTTCCTAAAACTGGTGCTGCAGGACTAAGACCATAATTTCCACTGGCACCATCAAAAGATGTTGGATAAAGTGAACTTTCACCAAAACCCACATGTCCCACAACAATTTCAGTGTCAAACATTCCAAAACGAGTCACAGCATCATGGCCTTCCTCTATCAAAATAGAAAATATTTTTGATGCAAGAGTAGCCTCATTCATCCCTTCACAAAGTATGTTAGGCACTATATCTTCTAATACATGTTGGTGTATCTTACCAGATTTTCTCATTAATGAAAGTTCATATTCACTTTTTACAGATCTAACTGAAGCTATAGAAGAATCTAAAGGTTTAAAATCATCAAAAGGAAAATGTTTATGAAATCTATGATATAGTGCTAAAGGCACAACTTCTGTTTCAAGATGTATACTATTTGGAAGTTTACTCATATGTTTTGCTGCGTCACGGAAGCTATTCATTTGCTTTATATCTGGAAAAAATGATTCATCTTGTGCTCTCTGGAAACTACGCCTCACCCAAAATGTTGGTTCTTCATCTCTGGGAATAAGCAGCATCCCGTTTTGCATGGTCCCAGTGAAATAAAAAAGATTAATGTTACTAAAAATTACAGCCATATCCCACTCAGGATCAACTTCAGACATGACCTCTTTAAATTTCCCCATTCTATTTTCAATTTCAGATAAAGGCGTTTTTTCCATGGAATTACCCCCTACATTTATAATTAATGTGTAATCAGAAATTAACCCTTCTAGAAATATTCATGGGAAGAGGTAATGGCCGGTAAGGCATTCCTTTAGTTTCTAGCCGGATAATATCGATCAATTCTTGAAGGCCCATTGAAACCTTTTGACCAGTTTCTCTTACATTTATAGTTAATTCCGCACCTTCCAGTTCACGATCTCCAATTACAATCACAAATGGTACCCATTCTCCCCCTGCACTTCTGATTTTCTTACCCACTGTCTCGGGCCGTTCATCCACATCCACCCGGATATGGGCGTTGCGGAGTTCCCGTGCTAACTTGGCAGCGTGTTCTAAATGCCTTTCTGTAATGGGTATAATCCTGACTTGAGTGGGTGCAAGCCACAAAGGTAACATGGGCGCTTTTTCTTTCATGTCCAACGCTGATTTTTCTAGTAAACTACAGATAACCCGTTCAATACTTCCAGTGGGGCTGCAATGCAATATTATAGGATGATTATCATGCTCTTCCGAGTCAATATAAGTTATTCCAAATCTTTCTCCGCTTTCTACATCCATCTGAATAGTAGGATTCTCAATCGGCCTTCCAAGGTAATCAATCGCTGCAAAATCCATTTTACATACCCAGTAATGCTTTCTTTCGGGTAAAATTTCCAAGAGAACTGGTTTACCTATCTTTTCTGCCGCATGATTGATCCAGTCCTTGTTCTCTTGCATGAACTCCGCAGTAGTCCGAATAATAACTTCATAATTAACTTTTAAGTCTTCACCTGTCTTTTTACACATTTCTATCTGTTTTTGGAACTCTTCCATGGATTGAGCTAAGTCAACACATACAGTGTGTAAATCAGGCATAGTAAATCCCCGTAGTCTTTTTAAACCTACCACTTCACCTTTTTTCTCCAGTCGGAAACTGTAAGTTGATAGCTCATATATGCCTACTGGTAGGTTTTTCCAAGTTAAAAATGAATCAGACAGGATTCTAAACGCTCCGAAACAACAAGCATATCTGAGCATGAGATCTTTTTTACCCCCGCCCATACGGTACTGACGTTCTCCAAATTTTTCGGCATGTACTCGTATTGCATCATCAGCCAAGTCGTACATTATAGGAGTTTCAACTGGCATTGCTCCGTGGTCCGTTACCAGAGTGTAAACATAATCAGAAAGAAGATCTCTTATCAATCTACCTTTAGGATACCATCTAAGATGTCCTACATCAGCAGAAGGTTCATAATCTGCCAATTTCTTTTCTCTCATGAGTTTCACGTGAGGTGGTTCTTCACCACTTGATTCGCCTCGACCCAGTTCATAATCCATCAATTTCTTCATATCTTGATTAAAATCATCGAATTGCTCAGGATCGGTGCATTCCCCATTATATAAAATAAAAAACTGTGATTTTTCCCCTTTTTCTTCTATTTCTTCTTTTGGCAATGATAGAGGAGTAATACTTCTTGAAAGTTCTGATAATGGGTGTCCTTTGCATGAAACTTCGAAAGATTTATACCATCCAAAAGGAACTCTGCTAACCGGTAAGTCCATCTTGGCCAGTTTTGATTCTATATTGGTGAGAATAGTTTTAGCAGATTTTGGTGAGCTTAAAGAGGAACTTAAATGAGCGTAGGGATATATTACAATATTTTCCGCTTTAACATTCCTGAAAACATCAATTATTTCTTTTACTGCATTTTCGGCAATTTCTTCTGGTTTTGCCTCATCTTCTTTCTCAACGGCAGTGAAAACAACCAGTGCATTTATAAACTCACCGGCTTTCTCCTCTTCACTAATTTTCTCTGCAATTCTTGTTTTAGATTTGGTCTGGTACTTCAAATGATCAGAATGAATCAAAAGTATGCGCATGCTACCACCTGTAGATAAATAACTATAATAGTGTTATTACTGTCAAGACTGATACACTAAAAATAAAGTTCTGTCTTGATGTTATTTATAAGCTACTTCTAAGATAAAATGCTAGATATTTTTATCTCCAAATTTCTTATGAATTAAATTTCCATATTAAATACACTAATCTAAAAATAATATTTAAACCAGATCCTTTTGCCAAGAATAATTGAATATAATTATTACTAACATAAAAAAGTGCATAATTCAATTATCCGAAATTTTTTAGAATAAATTTGGTGTGATGAAGAATTTTTCTAAATTTTGAATTATTAACTAGCCATACCGATTAATAATATCTCCCATTTCAACGAATCGTGACTACTTCACTGCACACGCCCTAAATTGTATGGCAATTAGTAGATGTAGATATTAACATGATAAAAAGGGTATCATACCAACTTGGGTTTTAATGAGGATAGTTCAATTAACTAAACTTATCGTTTACTTCTCTGATTTAAGTATACTTGACTATAGATAATTTAATTTTTAATTTGATCTTAATTAACCAATACCACTTGGAAAAAATACATAATATGGAGTATTGAAGTTAAATTAATAACCGAAGTCTCTTAATAAAGTTTTGGCATCATCATTGTACAATTGTCAATGTTTAAAAAAATATACCCCCATATGTGCGACTTAAACTCCTTATCAAAAGCTAAGGCTAAAAACAATTTAAGTGGTAATGCTCTAATCACTATTTAAACGGGTTGTTACGTTATATCGTGAGATGTTATGTAATCATCAGCAAACAAAAGATAATAACCAAAGAATAAATGGGAAACTTGGTACATAGTTCCAATAAAAGGATTAAAAATAAAACTGTTAATAAGGATATTGTTGGTTTTTTTACGAATTTCTTCCTTTTAGTGCTATGTAAACATGTCATCACAAGATTAAAATTTCAAGACGAAAAGACAATATTCAGTTCAAAAAAGTACAAATCCTATAAAAAATTATCCAAAATGAAAATAGATTGATGATTGAGTATTATAAGATAGAGAGTTGATGAATTAATATTAGATTTGTTTAGAGAGATAGCATTTAAAAGATTAAATGACATATTTTATATTATTATAATTTAACCAGTTTATTTCTAACTCACGGGTGATAGAATGCGAAGCGATAAAATTAAAAAGGGAATAAAAAGGGCACCCCATCGTTCCCTTTTGAGGGCATGCGGTGTGACTGATGCTGAAATGGAAAGACCGTTTATAGGCATTGCTAACAGCTTTACAGACATAGTACCAGGACATATTCATTTAAAACAGATTGCTAATTCTGTTAAACTAGGGATAAGCCAAGCTGGAGGCGTTCCTTTCGAATTCAACACCATGGCTATTTGTGACGGAATCGCCATG
>DALO01000016.1:128481-142509 GCA_002496805.1 Methanobacterium sp. UBA353
TTTGTGACGGAATCGCCATGAACCACGAAGGAATGCGTTACTCCCTGGCCAGTCGCGAAATTATAGCTGACACCGTGGAAAGTATGGCACAAGCCCATAGCTTGGATGCCCTAGTTCTTTTGCCCACTTGTGACAAAATAGTGCCAGGCATGCTTATGGCGGCGGCCCGACTAGATATCCCATCTATTGTAGTTACTGGTGGCCCTATGCTACCTGGAGAATACAAAGAAGAAGCTGTGGATCTTATTAATGTTTTTGAAGCTGTGGGAAAAGTTTCCGCAGGGAATATGAGCGAAACAGAGTTAGATGAGTTAGAACGATGCGCATGTCCTGGGGCAGGATCGTGTGCTGGTCTTTTCACTGCCAATAGTATGGCATGTCTTACCGAAGCAATGGGAATGAGCCTACCCTACTGCGCAACTACTCATGCAGTGGATTCCAAGAAGATCCAGATGGCCAGGGAATCCGGAGAAAAAATAATCGAGTTGGTGGAAAAAAACGTCACCCCCTCTATGATTATGACTCAAGATGCATTTTTTAATGCAGTAGTTGTGGATCTAGCACTGGGAGGATCCAGTAACACCACCCTTCACTTACCTGCTATAGCCTATGAACTATATGATAAAGGAGTCAGAGTAAATTTAGACCTTTTTGACGAACTCAGCAGGAAAATTCCCCATTTAACTGCTATAAGTCCATCAGGCCCCCATACGATGTTGGACTTAGATAAAGCCGGAGGCATACCTGCTATTTTAAAGGTTCTAAAAGATAAAATCAAAGGAGAAAATCTTACTTGTACTGGACAATCCTTGAAAAAAAATATCAAAGATGCTAGAGTCAATAATGATAATGTAATCCGCCCAACAAACAATCCTGTGCACAGTGAAGGGGGTATTGCGGTTCTTAAAGGTAATTTATCCCCCAATGGTTCTGTTGTTAAGCAAGCTGCTGTTACTGAGGATATGTTAATACATGAAGGGCCGGCAAAAGTCTATAATAGTGAAGAAGAATGTGTGCAAGCCATTTTCCAAAACAAGATCACAGATGGTGATGTGGTCATTATCCGTTATGAAGGTCCACAAGGAGGTCCCGGAATGAGGGAAATGTTAAACCCTACTTCAGCCATATCTGGAAGAGGATTAGACTCAGTTGCACTGGTTACTGATGGTAGATTTTCTGGTGGTACTCGAGGGCCATGCATAGGCCATGTTTCGCCAGAAGCCATGGCAAATGGCCCTATAGCTGTTATTGAAAATGGAGACTTAATCAAAATTGACATACCACGCAGAAAACTGGAACTCATGTTAGAAGAAGAAGAGATCCAGAGAAGGATTCGTAAAGTAAAACACCCCAAAAAGAAATTGAAAGGATGGTTATCACGATATAGTAAATTAGTAAGCTCTGCAGATAAAGGAGCCATTTTAAATCGGGTGGTTTAATGGTCAAAAGGAGTTCGGAAAGTCAAAAAAGGTATGATGAAAATTCAAACCGCTCCGAAGAAAATGATACCAGCACAAACCGGGAAATAATTAGTTACCTTGCCATTATTTTGTTGGGATTAATTTTGGCACAACATCTTAACGTAGTGGTATCCGGAAGCATGGAACCAGTCTTTTATCGTGGAGATGTGGTGATAATTGAAAAAACAAACTTCATGGGCATCAGCGAGATGGATGTCGAAGATCTTAAAATAGGAGACATTATCATATATGATGCAACTTGGTTTGCAGAACCAGTTATTCATCGAATTATTGGCATAAAACAAGGCTCAGATGGAAAAAAATATTATATTACCAAGGGCGATAACAACTCTAAGGCAGACCCTGCACTAGTATCAGGAGCCCAAGTTAAAGCTAAAGTAATTGCAATCGGAGACCATCCGCTGGTGATCCCTAAAATAGGTTATATCACCCTATTAATTCGTGGACTTTAATCCACTGATACTTTCATTTATTGGTAATATCATAAAGAGTAACTTATTATTACATAAATTTAAGCTCATAAAGGTGAAGTTATGTACAGAATTCTGGAAAAAAATGCCCGTAAGTCAGTTATAGAGGCATTAGACTCCCTAAAATGGGAAAAAATTAGAGATATTAAGTTTGAACAACCACCCGATCCCAGCATGGGTGATCTGGCCACTTCAGTGGCATTCCAATTAGTAAGTCAGCAAAAAAGTTCTCCAGTTGACATTGCAAATCAAATTAAAGATGTATTAAAAGTAAAATCTCCATTTAAAAAGGTGGAATCTGTAGGCCCTTATTTAAACTTCTATTTAGATTATGAAACTTTTTTTAAGTTGGTTTTAAAATCTGTACATGAAAATTATGGTTCACTTCAAGACAGAAACACTAAAGTGATCCTGGAACACACCTCTGCCAACCCCAACGGCCCATTACACATCGGTCATATTCGTAACGCGATAATTGGCGATTCATTGGCCCGTATTCTTAGAGCAGCCGGTTTTCAAGTCGAAACACAGTACTATGTAAATGATATGGGACGACAGATTGCAATGATTGTCTGGGGCCTTCAAAACCTAGATTATCATCTGGATACAGATGAAAAAGCAGATGTAGAGATAGGCAAACTTTATTTCAAGGTTAATCAGGAATTAAAAGAAAATTCAGATGTTAAAAATCAAGTAAACACTATTTTGAGAATTTATGAAGAAAAAAACCCAGAAGAATTGGAATTCCTGTTTAAAAGCGTTGTCAGAAAGTGTTTGGAAGGAATAAAAGAAACATCACAACGCCTTCAGATCACCCACGACCGTTTCGTTTGGGAAAGTCAGTTTATCAGAGATGGTTCCGTAGACAAAATACTGGAAAATTTGAAAGACCATACCAGCCAGAATGATGTCCTTTACTTGGATTTTTCAGATTATGGTATTGAAAAAGAACTAATTCTCACCCGTTCAGATGGAACTTCTCTTTACACCACACGTGATCTTGCTTATCACCTGCAAAAATCTGAACAGTCGGATTGGGTGGTAGATGTTCTTGGTTCCGACCACAAACTGGCTATTGACCAGCTTAAAATTGCATTGGAACTTTTGGGAGGAAAAAAACCAGAAGTTATCTTTTATGAGTTCATTACTCTCCCTGAAGGATCTATGTCCACTAGGAAAGGAGTATTCATCAGTGTGGATCAGTTAATGGATGAAGCATTCAGAAGGGCCCAAAGTGAATTGAAAGATAGAAGGCCAGAATTAAACGAATCATTATCTAAAGAAATCGCGGAAATAATTGGTATTGGAGCCATACGTTACTTTATAGCCCGTTTATCTCCAGAAAAACATTTAGTTTTTAAATGGGATGAAGCGTTGAGTTTTGAGAAAGGATGTGCATCCATACAATATGCACATGCTAGGGCTTGCAAATTATTGGAAAAAGCATCAGCAACAGGCAAGTTATCCGTAGAAATCGACACATTGGATTTTTCTGAACTGAATACACTGGAAATTGACCTCATTAAAAACATTGCTAAATTCACTAGTATTGTAGAAAATTCTGCAAGAGATCTTAGAGTCCATCCAATAGCCCAATACGCCATGGAAATGGCTGGTACGTTCAATAAATTCTACAAATCCGTGCAAGTTATTGGATCTGATAAAGAAATTTTGAGACTATTATTAGTTGATAAATCCAGAATAACTATCAAAAATTGCCTCAATCTATTAGGAATAGACGCCCCAAATTCAATGTAATAATTAAAAGCACCTATGAAAAAAAATAATAGAATTGATTCATTTCATTTTTTTGAAAAAATAATTTTATCCCATGAGCCAGTTCATAATGGCCTTTTGAACGTGCAAACGATTTTCAGCCTGATCCCACACTGCAGATTGGGGTCCGTTTAAAACTTCTTCGGTTATTTCCTGATCACGAACAGCAGGTAAGCAGTGTAGAACAATTGCATCAGGATGCGCCAAATTTAAAAGGTCCTGATTAACTTGATAATCCCTTAAATCATTTAATCGTTGAGATTCTTCTAATTCATCGCCCATGCTAACCCAAACATCAGTATAGATCACATCAGCGCCTGCTACCGCGTCTTGAACATCACTGATGATCTTTAGTACCGAACCAGTTTTTCTGGCTACTTTCTGGGCGTCCTTTAAAATTATTGAATCTGGTTCATAGCTACTAGGACATGCTACAGTGACGTCCATACCCACCATAGCCGCAGCCAATAATAATGAATTGCAAACATTATTACCATCACCCAGGAATGTCATTTGAAGGTCAAGGGTATTTTTTCGTTCATTGATAGTGAAAATATCCGTGAAAGCTTGACAAGGATGTTCTAGATTAGTTAAACCGTTGATAACAGGTACATCAGAGTATCGGGCAAATTGAAGGACATCTTCATGTTTATGTGCCCTTATCATGACCCCATCAACGTAACGACTCATTGCCCGGGCTGTGTCTTCAATAATTTCTCCTCGTCCTAATTGAAGATCAGATGCAGACAAATATAGGGGTTGCCCCCCTAATTGATACATGCCGACTTCAAAGGACATTCGCGTCCGCGTAGAAGCTTTTTCAAAAACCATAGCCAATGATTTATTCTTTAACGGTTTTTTAGAACTGTTTCCTTCTTTAAACTCTTTAGCTTCTTTAAGTATGCTCCATACATTGTTTTGAGCATCTAATGCAGATAAAAGGTGCGTCATAGGTTCATCCCGAATTAATTATTATTGAATTGATTAAATATGAATTCTGGAGTTTCATTGAAATAAAAATATCTGGGATACTTTTACTTAAATTTTGTGAACTCCCTTGTCATTTCTTCCAAATCAACCACCCTACATATTATTCTGATTGGAAGTTGTTTTTCAATTTTTTTTTGGTTTTTCTTTGTATTTTAAAAATTTTCAACGTTGCAAGCCCATATTTCATGATACTTGATGATTTTCTCATTTAAATGGTCATAACAATTTGTTCATAGTTTTTTATGCAATTTCTAAGGAAAACGTCTATTTACACATTATTTTTGGTGTGGTGGATAGTAGACATTTCTTGAGAGATGGTATGAATCGTCCGATATGGATTAATAACTGGTTATGGAAATATTATTTTTATTTCTTTATTTCCATCATATGCTGAATACGTTTATCAATGAGTTGTCTGGTTCCCACGTCGCTGCGATGATACAAATCCCCATGTACATATTTGGTGGCCCGTTCACATCTTTCTTCTGCATCAGGCAAGTCATTTGCAGTAGTTACCACAGCCAAAGCTCTAGAACTTGTGGTTAGAACTTCGTCATTTTTCTCGTTAACTGCAGCATAGAATACCATACCACCTTCTGCTTGTATTTTTTCTTCATCTACACGAATAGGTTGACCAGCACTCCCACTATCAGGATATCCAGTAGGTACCAAATACTTACATACCGTTGCTTCATGTTTAAAATTGGCATTTTTAATATTTCCATCAATTACGCCTTGGAAAAGTTCTAATAAACTAGTTTCCAAGATAGGTAGAACATTCATGGCCTCAGGATCGCCAAAACGTGCATTGTACTCCACCAAACGAGGCCCATCGCGACAAAGCATGAATTGGCCATAAAGAACACCATTATATGGTCCAACTTCCTTTTTAACTGCCTTAACAGTTTTTTCCATGATTTGGACCGACGCATCATAATCTTTTTGTTCCAAAAACGGTAATAGGCCATTTTTCTCAGAATAAGATCCCATTCCACCAGTTATGGGCCCCTGATCTCCTTCGAATGCATGGGGGTGGTCCTGAACAGCAGGCATTGGCACTAAATTGTCGCCATCAACTAACGCTTGCACAGTGAATTCTTCTCCCACCAGCCGTTCTTCAATAACTACACTGGCATGTCCCCCGATTTTGTTATCAATAATCTCTTTAACATAAGATTTGGCATCTGCTGAATTTTTTAAGTGTTCTCCCACTATTTTAACGCCCTTACCCCCAGTTAAACCAACAGGTTTTACCACTACATCCTTTCCAAAGTCATCGATAAATTCACCAGCATCTTCTACATTATCAAAAGCCCCATATGCTATGGATCCAGGAACTTTATGTTTAACAAAAAGGTTTCTCATAAAAGCTTTGTCTGTTTCAATCCTGGCAGCTTCTTGTGTGGGACCAACACAAGGAATTCCCACTTCATGAAGAATGTCCACAATCCCATGTTCTAAAGGAGCTTCAGGCCCTATTACGACCATGTCAACCTTTAAATTTAAAGCATGTTTTTTCACTCCCTGAATATCCATCTCACTACCAATTTTGAATTGAGATATGCGAGCAATTCCGGGGTTTAGATTGCTCATTAAAGAATAAAGATCGGCTTCTTTATGCAATGCTTGGCAAATTGCGTGTTCCCTTGCTCCAGTTCCTACCACTAGAATCTTCATATTAAATCCTCCATTTATCTTGAATAAACATCTTAATTTTCACACACATATAATTCATGTCTTATTTCATAAGTAGTAAGATCAAAATTTAATAAATAAAAGAGTTCAAGATTTCCAGAAATCAACTAAAAAATACATATACCATGACAATTAAAATCGGCATATGATAAATCAAGTCATGGTTTTATTGTTTAAAGAATCATGATTTTTTTAAAAATTAAACACAATTAGGTGTTAATATGAAAGGCAGTCAAGCCATAATTAAGTCACTAACCGACGAAGGAGTGGACGTGGTCTTCGGATATCCTGGAGGAGTCTTACTCCCCTTGTACGATGTAATCTACGATTCTGACCTTAAACATATACTGGTAAGGCACGAACAGTGCGCAGCCCATGCAGCAGATGGTTATGCTCGGGCTTCCGGTAAAGTAGGTGTTTGCATAGGTACCTCTGGTCCTGGTGCTACAAACCTGGTGACAGGCATAGCCACGGCTTATATGGATTCTGCCCCTATAGTGGCTCTTGCAGGACAAGTAGGAACTCCTTTGATTGGTAATGATGCCTTTCAGGAAGTTGACACCATCGGCATAACCATGCCCATCAGTAAACACAGTTATCAGGCAATGAAACCATCTGAAATACCTGAAATGATTCGATCTTCATTTTACATAGCCAGAACAGGCAGACCCGGCCCTGTAGTCGTTGATCTACCTAAAGATGTTCAAGAAGGAGAATTAGAATATCCAGAAAACATAACCATTGACCTTCCAGGTTATAAGCCCACAAAAAAAGGACACCCCCTTCAAGTGAAAAGGGCATCAGAGATGATACTTAACTGTAAAAAGCCAGTTCTACTTGCTGGCGGAGGAGTAATACATTCTAACTCATCTGAAGAACTTAAACATGTATCAGAATTGATTGAAGCGCCAGTTACCACCACACTAATGGGCAAAAGTAGTTTCCCAGAAGATCATCCATTGTCATTGGGAATGCTGGGAATGCATGGACGAAAAGTCTCAAACATGATAGTTGACGAATGTGATTGCCTTATTGCCATAGGTTGTAGGTTTTCGGACCGTACCACTGGAGATGTGGCTAAATTCGCACCTAACGCCAAATTAATTCACATTGATGTCGATCCAGCAGAAATTGGAAAAAATATACCAGTAGACCTACCAATTGTTGGAGACGCCAAAATCATACTTTCACACCTAATACGGGCGATTTCACAGAGTAAAAACCATAACAACCACGGTTGGGTAGATTACGTGAGCAAGTTCCGTGCTAAATGCTTGCCTCGCCTCTCATTTGAAGAAATGCCGCTGAAACCTCAACAAGTAATTAAAGAGATTTCAGAAGCAGTGACTGATGAAACTATTGTAACTACAGACGTTGGCCAGAATCAGATGTGGATGGCCCATTATTTCACTTCCAGGAATCCTCGAAAATTCATATCATCAGGTGGTCTGGGAACAATGGGTTTCGGCTTCCCAGCAGCAATGGGAGCCAAAGTTGCCATGCCGGAAAATGATGTAGTTGCAGTTTGCGGAGATGGCGGCTTTTTAATGGTGTGTCAGGATCTAGCCACAGTTAAAGAGTATGATATACCTGTAGTGGTTTGTGTCATGGATAATCGCTACTTGGGAATGGTATTCCAGTGGCAGAAACTTTTCTATGAAGAGAGGATATCCCATACCAAACTCAAGGCTATGCCTGACTTTGTTAAACTTGCTGAAGCATTTGGAGTAAATGCTTACCGGGTAGAACGCCCAGGTGATATGAAAGAAACACTTCAAGAAGCTTTAAAATCTGGGGAACCCAGTCTTATCGATGTGATGATCGATCCCAACGAAATTTTGCCAATGGTACCTCCAGGGTGCGGTCTAACAGAAATCATTGGAGAAGACGAGGTTGAAAGGGGAAATCCTGATGAAATACCCCACAAATTTTCTGCCAAGGAAACTGGGGGTGATTAAATGGACGAACTTAGAAGCCACATAATAAGTGCCATAGTGATGCACCGACCAGGTGTGCTTCAACGTGTTGCCGGCCTATTCACCCGTAGGGGATTCAACATTGACAGTATCACTGTAGGACCATCTGAACAGGAAGGTTTGGCCCGTATGACCATTATTTCAACGGGTGATGATAAAGTTCTGGAACAGATAACCAAACAACTCAACAAGATCATCGAGGTAATCAAAGTTAGGGATTTAAATGCAGATGGAACTGTGACTCGGGAATTATGCTTGATCAAAACACATGCTACTTCAGAAAGAGCCCGTTCCGAAATAATTCAGTATGCAAACATCTTCAGGGGAAGAATAGTCGATGTAGGGCCTGAAAATCTAACTTTGGAGATTACCGGCACCCCAGAAAAGATAGATGCCTTGATAGACCTATTAAAGAGTTTTGGTATCCAAGAAATTGCTAGAACAGGGCCAACAGCTATATCAAGAGGTTCAAAAACTATTTAGGGAGTTTTCTACTGCAACCCCATCTTATATCCAATAGTTAAAAATTTTATAAAAAAACAAGAACTAATACCTTAAATTTTGTTAATAATAGCCTTTAGATGTTTTCGATTCTATTTCCAAGTTAAATCAGGCAAACTTTATTAATGAACTCCATCAACTATTTACATAGAGATTTGGGCAGAAATTTTTTTAAATACCCCAATTGCATTCCCCTTTAATTTTTAAAAGAGGTGACATTGTATGAAGATTTACTACGAAAAAGACGTGAATATGGATGTATTAAAGGATAAAACCATAGCCGTTATTGGATATGGCAGCCAAGGAATGGCACAATCACGAAACATGGCAGAAAGTGGATTGGATATTATTGTTGGACTTCGCAAAGATGGTGATTCTTGGGAAACAGCCATTGAACATGATATGCCAGTTATGACTGTTGAAGAAGCATCCAAAGAAGCTGATGTTATTCATATACTCATTCCTGATGAAATCCAAGCCCAAGTTTATGAAAAATCTATAAAACCCGGAATTAATCAGGGCAACGCTATTAGCTTCTCCCACGGATACAATATTCATTTTCAGTACATAAAACCGCCGAAAAACGTTGATATAATCATGATAGCGCCTAAAGGACCTGGTTCCACTGTCCGTCAACAGTACTTAGATGGATTTGGTGTTCCTGGACTGGTGGCAGTGCAACAGGATTACACAGGTAATGCTCTGCAAGTTGCCCTAGCCATGGGCCAGGGAAGTGGTCTCACTCGAGCTGGAGTCCTGGAAACAACATTTAAAGAAGAAACTGAAACTGATCTTTTCGGTGAACAGGCCGTTCTGTGTGGGGGGGCCACTGAACTGATAAAAGCAGGGTTTCAAACCCTTGTTGAAGGTGGTTACCAGCCAGAAGTTGCTTACTTTGAAACTTGTCACGAACTTAAACTGATTGTGGACCTGATCTATCAAAAAGGCTTTGCTGGTATGTGGAATGATGTGAGTAACACCGCTGAATTCGGAGGACTCAGCCGTAGAGACAGGATTATAACCGAAGAATCTAGAAAGGAAATGAAACAAATACTGAAAGAGATTCAAACAGGCAAATTCGCCAAAGAATGGGCTCTTGAAAACCAAGCCGGGCGACCGCAGCTGAATCGTATGCGTGACATTGAAAATGAATTAGAAATTGAAAAGCAGGGAAAGAAGCTTCGCAAGCTTTGTGGTCTTGAAAAATAACTTTTTTTCCTTGGATTTCTATATTTTTCTATAAAATCGTGGAATAGTATACAACTAAATTCCCAACCTAGCTGGTGATCTAAATGGTATTTGTGGGGATGGACCATGGCACAACTGGTGTTTCTTTTACAATTTTGGAAGATAACACCACTCATTTTAAGATTGGAAGGGATGAACTCTCATCAGGAGATGTTTCTGCTCTAGCAGAACTATCAAAGAGGGTTGAAACAGAACACATTAAATTAATGGCTATCACCTATGCCATGGGGGATGGATTAACTAAGATAACACCCTTAAATAAGGTTAAAAATAGAGGCATTCTTTCAATTGAAGGTGCAGGGAAAGTTACAGGAGGAGGTACAGCTGTTTATGATGAAATTAGAAAATCAGATGTCCCCACTGTATTGATACCTGGTCTTCACCAAGGTACTCCTTCTATGGACCCTCTTTTTCGTGAAGCATATTCACATCATGCCAGTGCTGAAAAGGTTAGTATTTGCTACAATGCCCATCTAAAAACTGGTTTTGAAAATTTTATTGTTTCAGATATTAGTTCGAACACTGTCAGCATTCTCCTTGAAAATGGAAGAATCAGAGGAGCAATTGATGCTTGTTTAGGCTCTATGGGCATAATACATGGCCCTTTAGATTTAAAAATGATTCGTGACATAGATGACGGTATGCGAACTGCGAATGAGTGTTTCTCACGTGCAGGGGCAGTTAAAGTTGCAGAGATAGATGAGAAGGTGGCCAAGGCAAAGGAAGTTCTACTAAGAAAATACCAGGAAGGGGATCCTAAGGCTGAACTAGCCCTGAAAACAATGCTTATGACCATCACCATGGAAATTTATGGATTAGCAGGGATTGCACATAATGAAATTGAAGGTGTGGTGCTTACTGGCTCGGTGGGATCCATGAAAAATCCATTTGATTTTTTCGGTAAGCTTAAAGATGAAGTTGAAAACATTGGCGAAGTAGTAAAGATTCCCCCTACTTCTGGTTCGATTGGAAGTGCCCAGATTGCAAAGGCCGTTTATAAAGGTGCTAAAGACATACTTGGGATTAAAGTATTATAATCTATATTTAACTAATTTCGAGACTAATAAATTAATAGCATTCTTTTAATTTTATTCTACAGTTGAAAAATTCATGTCTGAATTATGTGAAAACCCCTGAAAATATTCTACAGTAGAACATTGTCTTCCAAACCAATGAGTTAATCTGAATTTAACCTTTCATTCTATGAAAAATTTTTCTACAGTAGAAATATGTAGCGCAATTTCAAAGACAAACACTGAACCGCAGGATAAGCATCATTCTATAAAAATTCGCTCATCCCCCACCATATCCAGGACCATCAGTATGATCAGATATCTCAGTGGGAGCTATTTTACGATAGTTTTTAGAGTGAATTATCTTATCCTTAATGGTAATCGTCTTTGATTTTTTAATGGGCTGTTCTTCTGGATCCAACAACACCAAATAATCAGAACGGTAAAAAAGACCAGTGGAATTAATTCGAATCCATGTCTCACTGTTTTTAGTGGATATTTTATCAACTATCCCCCTTGTTTTGGTTCCAACGTACTGGACAAAAGCCCCCTGTTCTATTATCCGGTTCCTATAATCCCGAGCAACCATCAAATCCCTCTTAACAATGAATTTCATCTTTTTTAATAGTTAGATTTTTTTATAAATTGCTAATGATTATTCTTAGAAATAAATTTTAGGTGCTGGCCCTTTTATTTGTGATGTTTTTGCAGTGGAGAAAATTATTATTTTAAACAATTAATTCTAATGTTTAATTTTATAATTAGATATAAATAATTCTAATTTGAAATATTTTTATATTTCATAATACCGTTCCATTCATCATAAAAAAAGAAAACATGAAAAACTAATTCTGCAAATTAGGAATATATTAATAATATTCAAAAATTAGTTATTAAGATTTTATTATTCCATCCATTCATTCATCAATTCCAAGGAAGAAGTAGCATCCAAAGAAATAGGAGTTAATGTGGCGCATCTTTCACGTTTCAAAGTGTGTACATCAGTACCTTTTTGGTCATCCTCCACAGGATCACCGTCAATCCAATAATATGGCCTTCCCCGAGGATCCAAGCGTTCTTTGATATGTATTCGGTACATTCTCTCACCCAACCTTGTGAGTCTGATCTTATCACTCTGGGGTTTAGAGGGAATGTTGAGATTTAAAAAATCAACCCCTTTAGGTAAACCTTTTTCCAGTATCATCCTAGCCACTCGTTCAGTTAGGTTTTCAGCATGTGAAAAATCAATATCCACATGACCATCATGAAACTTGATATCACCACGAGTAACTTGTATGGAGACTGAAAGAGCGGGAATTCCATGAACTGCTGCCTCCATAGCAGCGCCTATGGTTCCTGAAGTTGTAAATTCGGATTTACCCAGATTTTCCCCTATATTAATCCCAGAAATAACCAGATCTGGTTTTTTACGAGCTATTTGATAGATTCCTATGATCACTGCGTCAGTTGGGGTTCCAGAAACCATGTGGGCTTCCGTTCCATCAGCCATGTTTGTGCTGGTAACTCTAATTGGTTCAAAAAGAGTTAAAGCATGGCCAATTCCACTTTGTTGGGTGGCTGGTGCGACTACAATAGTTTTACCGAGATTTTTAGCAGCATTTTTTGCTGCCATTATCCCAGACGAGTTAACTCCATCATCATTAGTAAGAAGAATGGTCATAAAGGCAGATTATATATCTTCACCTCTAAATAGTTTGCGTGATTCTTTTTGATTACGTATGGGAACAGTTTTAAGTATAAAGAAGTAGAAAACAATAGTATAATGTTATAGATATTAAAATTATGATTTGGTGTTAAAACATCCCTTTTCGAAGGTGGGGTAATTGGATAAAAACAGATTAATAAATTTCATGGCAAGGGTAATGGAAGAATCTGGTTTCAAAGTCTACCGAAACTTTCAAACTTCCCGACACATCATAGACATATATGGAGTTCTTCCCACCGTTTTGGACGATATAGGGGTAGTGGTTTCATGTAAAAATTATGATGATAGATGGGAAGTTGGATTAGACGTTTTAAAAGAAATGGAAATGGTGGCAAAAACCCTTAAGGCTTCTAAAATAGTAGTCGTGACAACTTCTTACTTCACCAACAGCGCCATTAACTATGCGAGCCGTAGAAATATTAAAACCATAGATAAAGATGGCTTAATGGTTTTAGCCAAGAAATTCTCAGCCCAGAAAAATGAATATAGTGGTGCTGAAGTATACGATCAGAGCGATGAATCTGATGCAGAAGGAGTAACAGAAATATACAAACCCTCCTCAAAAACTTCTTCATCATTTCCCAAAACTTCTTCTACTCCATCTAGTTTTTTTAGTAGGGGAAAAGTTACTTTAAACAGGGCCAAAAGTAGAGGATCATTGTCTGAAACCCTTTCACTGCCAAACTCAGGAATAAAGCCCATACTCACTAATACCGTGTCTTTAATTATTATCGTTTATTTGTTATCGTCATTATTAACTTATTTGATAGGAATGAATGCTGCCACATCCGGGATTTATAAAATACTAATCGCAGCAGTACTCTCATATGGATTGGTACTGGTTTCAGATCGGGATTTAAACACTATTCTGACCAAAGGCACCATTGTGTTCTTTGTGGTATTGGTGATCTATGTTCTGGTTATTGTTTTCCTTTAAAAAATATAATTAGCCTTTGCAATAGAAAACAAATTATTTTGTTCTGAGCATTCCCCAGTACCTAGAAATATATGTCAAATAATTAAGAAACCTAATATTATTCTTAATCCAAAACAACTAGAATTTAATTTTATTATGACAACTTCTAATCTCCGAGATTGCCCGTGATAAATAGTGATGAAAATATTGAGTGGGCCGGAGGAGATTCGAACTCC
>DALO01000016.1:142701-142821 GCA_002496805.1 Methanobacterium sp. UBA353
CATACCCCTAGACCACCGGCCCTATGGGATTTTAAAGGATTTGAAGAAGATTTACGATATTATAATAACAAAGAAAGGTTAATTGGCAGTATTAAAAGTGGGCCGGAGGAGATTCGAACT
>DALO01000016.1:142984-188673 GCA_002496805.1 Methanobacterium sp. UBA353
AGGAGATTCGAACTCCTGATCACCTCGTTGTAAGCGAGGTATCATACCCCTAGACCACCGGCCCATGGTTAGCACTTCCATGGTTTGACTGGTAGATTATATAAAGTTTTCCAAGTTGTGGGACTGAAAGTTAATAGGAGTGGGGTATGTTTTAAAATTAACATGAATTTCATGTTTTTCCTTTTTGCCATGTGATCATGAAGATTTCTTTTGGTTTTGAATTTCCGGAATAATGTTTTCTCAATGAGACTGCCTCTGAAGCAATAGCAATGGTAGTTGTAGATTAGTATCCATTTTTCGAAAAAAATTTTTAAGCTGCATTAATAAACTTTTCATCAGTTACAAGAGCCATGCAGCCATAAATGATAGTTATATACCCAAATTAAATATAATCCCTTAATTCCATCATATAGTGCGTTAATAACAACAATGTTAAATATTTTGGTATCTAATTGTAGTCGTAAAAACAATTTAATAACTAGTTCCACCTAATAAATTCTGGAAAGATCACTAAATTTAATGAGGGATAACCATGGCCTTTGAAGAGTCGGGGAAAATCTGGTTCAATGGAAAGTTCGTTGATTGGAAAGAAGCACAAGTTCACGCATTATCACACGTAGTACACTATGGATCAAGCGTTTTTGAAGGAATACGGTGTTATAAAACATTAAAGGGTCCAGCAGTGTTACGTTTACAGGAACATGTAGCTCGTCTTTACAATTCTGCCAAGATCTATCGGATGAAAATCCCACACACCCAAGAAGATTTCTGCCAGGCCGTTTTAGACACTATAAAGACCAATAACTTGGAAGCATGTTACATCCGGCCTGTGATATTCCGAGGTTATGCTGAACTTGGAGTATATCCCCTAAATTGCCCCATAGAGTGCCTTATAGCAGTTTGGGCTTGGGGAAAATATTTGGGAGAAGAAGCCCTTGAACAAGGTGTTGATGTGGGTGTGTCTGCTTGGCGCCGTATGGCTCCTAACACCATGCCTAACATGGCCAAAGCTGGTTCCAACTATATGAACAGTCAATTGGCCAAGATGGAGGCGATTTCCAATGATTATGATGAAGCTATTATGCTGGATTATCATGGCATGGTGAGTGAAGGCAGTGGAGAAAACATTTTCCTAGTAAAAGATGAAATTCTTTACACCCCTCCTCGGTCTTCTTCATTGTTGGATGGAATAACCAGAAATTCCATTATTACTTTGGCTGGAGAAATGGATTTAAAAGTTAATGAGGAAGAAATTCCCAGAGAAATGCTATATATTGCTGATGAAATCTTTTTAACTGGAACTGCTGCCGAAATAACCCCCATAAGATCTGTAGACCGAATAACTATTGGTAATGGTTCAAGGGGAGAAGTTACGAAAAAATTACAGGACCGTTTTTTCGCCATTTTGGAGGGAAAAGCAGAAGATTCCTACGGTTGGCTTACCTTTTTAAAATAAACACTTTTTTTAATGGATGAAAAAATAACAATAGAGAAAATCATTCAATTAATAATTTTTCCATGATTAAGGTAGAAATAATGCACGAATAGGTCTGAATTCTGGAAAAAACTATTTATTTAACTGAATTAAATTTAATGTGCAGATTCAAATGTAAAAAGAAATTGAAATAGTTATAACTTTTAACTTAGAAGTTATAACTGATCCTGTTTGGAATAATCGGTTTAATGAAACGAATCTCTTTTTCATTCTTGAAATTACTTAACAGATATATGAAAAATAATGGAGAATAATAAATGGACATCATTCAAGCAATAATAATGGGTATGGTTCAGGGATTAACTGAATTTCTACCAGTGAGCAGTTCCGCCCACTTGGTTATTTTGCCAGAGTTACTGGGAGCAAAATCCAGTTTGGCATTTGACACTCTCTTACATGTTGGTACATTAGTAGCAGTAGTAGGATACTTCTGGAAAGACATATTAGCAATGATTAAAGCTTTTTTTTCTAGTTTAATAGATCTTTCCCATGGTAACTTTAAAGATGGTGTGAAAAATGACCCATTTAAAAGATTGACTTGGTTGGTGTTTGTGGGTACAATACCTGCAGGTCTTATGGGTGTTCTGTTAAAAACCCAGTTTGAACTTCTTTTCAGCTCATTAACAGCAGTTGGATTCTTCTTACTTATAACTGGAGTAATACTATGGGCGGCAGAATGGATTTCAAAGAAAAATAGTGGAAAAAAAGGAAAAAAGATAAAAGAAGTTTCGTTCTCAAATTCACTGGTCATAGGCCTATTCCAAGGATTTGCCATAGCACCAGGAATATCGCGTTCTGGGTCCACAATTGCATCAGGCCTTTTTTTAGGACTTGAAAGAAAATTAGCGGCACGATATAGTTTTATATTATCCATACCCGCAATATTAGGTGCTGCACTAATTCAAATCAAAGATATTATTAGTTTTGACTCAAACATTGCTGTATTAATCTGTGGTTTTCTATCATCCGCTATATTCAGTTATTTGGCTGTTAAATTCATGATGAATTACATCCAAAAGCACAACCTCCTGATTTTTTCGTACTACTGCTGGATAGTTGGAGCACTAACCCTTTTAATACCCCTGATCTGGAAATAAACCCATATCTAATTCTCTTTTTTATTGATTCGTATTAATTTATTTGAGCCAGAACAGTGCAGGGAGCACTATCGATTGCGTCAACTTGCCAAGGCACAACCAAGACTTTTATCAATTCAGTCCCTTCCCCAACAACACGTAAATCTAAATCTTCGACTAAAACAAGAGGTTTTCCTAAACTGGCCACATTCATAAAAGCATTCTGATGAACTTCAATAGACTCTTTCATCCTACCATAACGAGACATGGATATCGTGTCAATACCCAAACAAGCTAGGTTTGGAAGTTGGCAACGAAGATAAAAAACAGCCCCAGGAGAAATACCCGGATTTTGTGTTGAATATATCTTAGCATTCTCATCATGATATGTTCCAAAACCAGTGCGGAGCAATAAACAATCGATATTTTTAATTAAAACTTTATTTTTACTTAAAAAATGAGAGATATCTTGCTTATTAATCAGTTCATCACGGTTTTTTGGACAGTCCCAAATGATTGAATTGTAAAAAACTAATTCATCTGCACTATAGTCAGATATAATCTTCCCATCCTTTAAAAAATGAGCCGGTGCATCAACATGTGTGCCTGAATGATTTTCTACCGTTATGATTGAAGTGTTATAATTACCTCCTGTTAAAATCTGATTTTTAGGAGTAATGCGTGGTTCCTTAAGATCAGGATGGAGTGGGCTGTTAGAATTTAGAGTGTAAGAAAGTCGTATGTATTTACACCTATTGGATATATTCTTTTTTGGATTCATAATTCCTCTATTAGTACTTCATCATCGCAATGAGGAGTTTAAAAAATTTGTTTACATAATTCCTCGGTTTTTATTCTTATTTCTTCGATGGGAACTCCTTTAAGATTTGCGGCTAACATTGCCCCACCAGCCCCAGCACCTTCCTTCACTGCACCTTTAACATAATTTTTCAGACCAAGATTGTCTGATTTTCCAAATCCAGGGTCAACTGCAAATATGTTAATTGGTGCAATTTGTTTGGTAATGTAGTGTATGTCGGAAGTTTCATCGGTGGCCACGAAGATTGTGGTGGCTATGGAAACATCATCAAAGGAAAAATCCAGTATAGCTTCTTTCAAAAATGCACACACAGCTGTCATCTGGGTGCCTCCGGCTAACGTCACTGGTACAGTACTTCCAGCAGTTATGCCTGCTACTGCAGGAATCATTGGATCTCCCACAGCTTGTACAGCCTGAAATGGATCAAGAGGAATTTGATCAATTAGTCCTGAAGCATTTAACCCTTTTTCAACTGTTTGGCGTTTAAGTGCGTGGGGATTGTCTGGAGTACTGCCACTTAACTTATCCCAAACATCATATCCCATAGCCGCTAAAGCACCTAAGGCAGTAGTAGTGCCTGCTGGTGTGCTTTCACCAAGGATTAAATGACTAGTAAGTTTCGAAAGAGTTTCACCCAATGTTATGCCTTTATTATATATTTCTTCAGGGTTTTCAACCGCTTGCCCTGATAAAATACTTTGTCCCTCTTTATTATTAATATTAAGATAAGGTATGTTTGGTTTAATCACTGCCCCCGCATCTGCAATCAAAAAGGGTATTTTAGACAATTCTAAAGATGCTTTTGTTATTACTGCAGGTGTGGGAGCTGCTTGACCTTTCACAAGAGTTTGGGGGATCTCTGGAAGGCATCGGGGTTCACCATGTACAATCAGCTCTGCATCAGCAGCAGGTGTGTAATCAGTGAGCTCAGGAGATGCGCCTGCACCAGTAATTCCAGGTATTCTTGAGGTTAATGTAGAAGCAATTACGCATAAAAATAATGTATCCATATTCTGCAATTTAGGGATTACTTTCTGTGATCCGTAACTTTTTATAGCCTGGTCCATATTTATCAATCCAACTTTAGGTAATGATAGAAACTCTAACCATATTAATAAAAAGATAGGATGAGATGATATATAAAAATAAACTGGTTGAACAACAATAATTTACTGAATATGAAGTAAAAAATAAGATATAAATGATCAAATACTTGTTAGTCCTTATTCTTAATAATTGGATTTTCGGTTGATATTGAGGTGATCTGAGTGATTTGTATTGGATTAGAAGGAACTGCAGAAAAAACTGGTGTGGGTATCGTGGATTCTGATGGAACTATCCTCGCCTCAAAAGGTAAAGCCCTTATTCCAGGAAAAGGAGGTATACATCCTCGTGAAGCTGCAGAACATCATGCAAAAAATTTAGTCCATCTGATTAAACAATCTCTAAAAGAATCTGGATTAACTATCGAGGATGTTGATTTGGTAGCATTCTCACGTGGTCCTGGTCTGGGACCTGCACTGCGTACAGTGGCAACCGCAGCACGTAGCTTGGCACTTTTATTGAAAGTCCCCCTAATTGGTGTTAACCATTGCATAGGCCATATAGAGATAGGAAGATTGACAACGTGTTGTCAAGACCCATTAACTCTTTATGTTAGTGGAGGTAACACGCAAGTTATTGCCTTTGATGCTGGGCGCTATCAAGTTTTTGGAGAAACCTTAGACATTGCCATAGGGAACTGTTTAGATCAGTTTGCCAGAAGAGTTGGGCTGGGACACCCCGGAGGTCCTAGAATAGAAGAGCTAGCTTGGAAATCAGATAATTATCTGAAGTTACCATACACGGTGAAGGGTATGGACCTATCATTTTCAGGATTACTCACTGCCGCTATTCGTCAGTTTGAATCTGGTGCAACTTTAGAAGATGTGTGTTTCAGTTTACAAGAAACAGCCTTTTCAATGTTAGTAGAGGTTACAGAACGCGCATTAGCACATTCAAAGAAAAGTGAAGTGTTATTAGTGGGAGGAGTTGCTGCTAACAAGCGGCTTCGTGAAATGCTCGATATTATGACTCAAGATCATTACGCTGATTTTTTCATGCCTGAAATGAAGTATTGTGGTGATAATGGAGCTATGATTGCTTGGCTAGGTATGTTAATGCATCAGCACGGAATTAAACAAAACATTTCAAACAGCAAAGTTATTCAACGTTACCGTACCGATGAAGTGGATCTTCCATGGATGGAAAAATCAAGTCAAAAACTTCAACTTCCCCCTGAAATGATGGCTAAGGGGGCTGAAGCCAACATATATGCAGATCAATATCTTGGAGAAGATGTGCTTTCTAAAAAAAGAATTTCTAAAAGTTATAGAATAAAGGAAATTGACTTATATCTCCGAAAAAAACGTACTCGTAAAGAAGTTAAACTTCTAGGAGAATCAAAAAGGTGTGGAATTATCACCCCCCTGGTTTATCATGTGGATGAGGAAAAAACCACCATTATTATGGAAAATGTTAAAGGAAGTAATGTTAAAGAACTTTTTAGTGAAGAAACTAAACTGGATATTTCTCAAATACGAGCCATTTCCAACAATATTGGAGTAAACATCGCACGTCTGCATAACTGTGGGATAATTCATGGAGATCTTACAACCAGCAACATCATCCTAAGAAATAATGAAAACTGTCAAGAAGCAGATGTAGTGTTTATTGATTTTGGGTTGGGAAAAAATTCCAATCTTGTTGAAGATAAAGGAGTGGACTTATTGGTCTTTAAAAAGGCAATTAGTAGCATACATCATGATATAAGTCAGGATTGTTTCATTTCCATACTGAACGGGTACCAAGAAGCAGATGATTATAAACAGATTGTAGCCAAAATCGAAGAAATTGAAAGAAGGGGAAGGTATACATCTTAGATCATATACTAAGATACTTATAAGTTATAACTCATGTTTGATTGGAGTGATAATTTGAAGGTAACCTTTATAACTGGTAATCAACACAAAGTAAAAGAAGCCCAAGGAATATTCCAGCAATTTGACATCCGACTGGAACATGTGGATTTGGGCTACCCCGAAATCCAGGGAAAACTGACAGATGTTGCTTGCTATGGAGCAAAATACGCTGCCAATAAAATGGAAACCCCTGTAATTGTAGAAGATGCAGGATTGTTCATAAAGAGTCTAGAATGGTTTCCAGGAACATATTCGTCCTACGTACAGAGTACCCTGGGTAATGAAGGTATTTTAAAACTGATGAAAAATGTTCAAGACCGTTACGCTGAGTTCAGGTCGGCGGTTGGGTTTGCAACACCCAAAACCGAGCCCAAGATTTTTTTAGGCGTAGTCGGTGGACACATAGCACATCATGAAAAAGGAATGAAAGGATTTGCATATGATCCACTTTTCAAACCTGAACCATATGATCAGACATTTGGGGAGCTCACAATAGAAAAGAAAAATGAGATCTCTCATCGTCGGCGGTCACTGGAAAGTTTTGCCCATTGGTACAAGGATTTCACAATCATGAGTGATTAATCTATAATTTCTATGCAAACCCATAGATTACCACAGCGTAAAAAAATAGATATTAACGATTATAAAGGTGATTAAATGGTAGAAAAACCAGGATGGGTTGATTATTCAACCGAAGAAATCGAAGACATAATTTTAAAGCTAAGAAAAGAAGGGAAATCAGCCAGTGTCATAGGAGTAATTCTTAGAGACCAGTATGGAATCCCAGACGTCAAAAGTGTAACCGGTATGAAGATTACCCACATACTGGAAAAACATGGTCAGACTGAAGAATACCCAGAAGATTTGATGAATCTCATCAGAAAGGCTGTTAACATCAGAGAACATCTCAAAGAAAACCCTAAAGACTTACACACCAAAAGAGGACTGCAATTAGTCGAATCCAGAATCAGGAGACTGGTAAACTACTACACCAATGAAGGAGTTTTACCTGAAGGATGGAGATATGAACCAAAACAAGCAGCACTACTTGTTAAGTAATTTAAAAATATTCTCTTTTAAAATGGTCAATAACGAATTTCTGACCTTTTAAAAGAGAACTAATATTTCTCCTATAATTAAACAAATAATTTACTTTTATTTAACAATTAAACTGCTGATCGAGTCACAAATTAATTTTCAGCACTTAATCTGAATCTGGAAAACAATACCATACCTACGATAAATATTATGGTAGTGAGAACTGCACTCCAGGCCAG
This sequence comes from Methanobacterium sp. UBA353, assembly GCA_002496805.1. Taxonomy (GTDB): domain Archaea; phylum Methanobacteriota; class Methanobacteria; order Methanobacteriales; family Methanobacteriaceae; genus Methanobacterium. Next base: position 150,613 of record DALO01000016.1, read on the forward strand.
GTCATAAGTAATGGCGCTCAATCCATTTCCATATATCAAAACTGATTTTAATGCATTTAAAATATGAGTCCAGGGGAGTACATCATATATTTGGAAGGATCTGCCCATGATTTCACCTATAACTACCAGGGGAAGCTGGAAAAATGCTCCAACCACGAAACTGGTAGGTACCACCACCATTATACCTAAATTAAATGCTTGAGTATCATTTTTTGCAAAAGAGGCAATTATCATTCCTAATGCAATAGAACCGACTCCTCCAATGACTCCTATAAACATGGCCAACAAAATGGAGTTTAAACCTCCCTGCCAGTTGAAACCCATTATCAAAGAAACGGTAAGTAGAATTAAAACCTGAATAGCTGCCACTACTGACCAGGGAATGAGTGCACCAAATAACATGTCAAATGATCTCATTTTAGAAATTCTTAAACGAGCTAAAGTACCTTTTTCCACTTCCTTGGTCAAACTGGCTGCCACTGTAGTGGCAAGGAGCAAAATTGCAAATAACATCATTCCTGGCGCCAGAAAATCAAACTGTGAAAAAGACTCAGTACCAGAGACTGATTCTACATCTCCCTCAAACAATTTAAGAGGTTCAACAGAAGATCCTGATGCTTGGCTTTGAATATTGACCACCAGATTATCCTGATATTCGTCTATAATTTTTATTAATACTACTTGAGAAACTCCAAAGCCCATGCTTGATGAATCTCCGCTAATAATTAGTTTAAGGGTGTCGTTATTTGAATTATTATAAGATGATGTTGTTCCTGTTGTTTGCGCAGTGATTGAATCCTCCATTTTATCTACGGTGGTTTGTGAAAAATTTTTAGGAATTACAATCATAACATCGGCTTCTTTAAGCTGTATAAGCTTATTTGCAGAAGATTCTGAAGTATCTATTACATTAAATAACTTAACATCACTGTCTTCATATTCAACATCACGGAAAATTTCGGTCAGATTATCCCCAAAATTAACCTTTTCATTGGTTAAAGGCATCTTTGCACCTTCATCAAGGTTAACAACTGCCAGATTATATGTTTCATTAGTTTGACCCATATTCCCATAGACGATTCCAAAAATAATCATGAAGAACATGGGAAAGAGCAGTATCATGAAAAGACCTCTGCGGTCTCTTATAAGTTCTTTAAAATCTTTAATTGCTACACTAATGAATTTCATGTTATTCCCTCAAACTGGTTCCAGTTAATTCAATGAACACATCCTCCAATGTATTGGGGTGCAGTGATAAATCAGCAATCTCAGTATTCATGTCCTTAACATTACTCATTATCCCTGGAAGTTTTCCAACCGCATTTAAAGTCCTTATATTTATTTTACCATCAACTTCAGTAACCGAATCAATAGTTTCCATGGTTTTAAGTTTAGAAATCACTTCTTGATTCATTTTAGAATCAGCCAAGTGTATCTCCACTATATCTCCCTCACCAAACTCTTTTTTAAGATTTTTAGGAGTATCCAGTCGTAATAGTTTTCCATGATCGATAATGGCAATGCGATCCGAAAGCCCGTCTGCTTCATCCATCAAATGGGTGGTTAAAATAACTGTTTTCCCTTCTTTATCCCTCAATGAGCGGATGAAATTCCACAGAACTCTTCTTGATTGAGGATCAAGTCCTTCTGAAGGTTCATCCAGAACCACTATCTCTGGAGAGTGTATTAATGCCATAGCTAGATTTAATCTGCGTTTCATACCGCCCGATAAGTTAGAAACTAGCGTGTTTGCTTTATCCATTAGTATGAGGTCTTCTAATAGGCTTTCTACTCTAGTTTCCAATTGGTCATCTGGAACTTCGTACATTTCCCCCATGAACTTCAAACTCTCTTTACATGTAAGACTTTCCCATAAAACTATATCCTGAGGACATATTCCAATTTTAAGTCTATCTGCATTGGCAATGTCTTTGCCATCAACCAATATTTGGCCACCAGTTGGGCGAAGTAAACCTACCATCATTTTGATGGAAGTGGTTTTTCCAGCTCCATTAGGACCTAAAAATCCAAATACTTCACCTTTTTTTATTTTTAAATTTAGATTATCTACTGCTACAAAATCTCCAAAAGATTTAAAGAGATTATTCGCCTCAATTATGAACTCATTTACCATAATACCTTCTCAACGTTCTTTTTTTGATCAATATCAATAAATTTACATGTAAAAATGGTCAAAATATTAATTTAACTCCATTAACTTCTCTAAAAAATCTATAGAATTTTTAATCTCACATATTCCATGTTCTAAAACGGCCAAGGCAATAGGAGAAAGATTTCCCCCATATTTCTGTTTTTTCTCCAGTGTATCTTGTAGTTCCTTTCTTTTTGATTCATATAATGGTTTAATTACATCCAGACGTTTCGCTTTAGATATGTAATCAAAAAAAACAGCCTTTACCATAAATTCAAAATTATCAATATCCGGCTCTGTAGGCTTAGCTACTATCTCCAGTAAGTGTTTTCTACCTTTTTGAGTGATGTGATAAACTTTTTTGTTGATACCTTTTCCAGGCATCTCCTTTCCTTCAATTAATCCCTTTTTCTCCATTTTTGCCAGTGCCGGATATAAAACGTTGTTGTTGATTTTGAAATAAGGATTTACAGTTTCTCGAATATTTTTCTTCAATTGGTATCCGTGGCTGGGTATCAGGAAAATCATGCCCAATATTATTAAATCGTTGTTTACCATTTTATCGACGTTCTATCAAACTTATCATTTTATTCTAATGACAAAGCTAGGTTAATATTAACATAGGTTAATATTAACATAAGTTTTTAACATATAAATCTATTAGATTCATTATGCATAATGTAAAAATTGCCCAACGAAAGAATTACTCGAAAGAACGGTTGGGAATGTACTTTTGCTGCAATCGAAAACACATTCCAATTCAGCCACCAAATTTAACTATATTTAAGGGAACAATACAGAAAACTTGAATAAAACAAAACAATGTAACAAGTCAAATAAACATAAACACTAACAAACTCCGACAATAATCTAAAAAAAACCAGAAGATTAATAAGAAAATTCCAAACAATAAAGAATGTTGATTATTTTAAATTTAATGAAAACTAACAGTAATACTTTATTAGGAAATTATTATGTCAAAATCAAGCAAAAGTGGCGCATATCAACAGCACTACTTGTTAAATAGAGCTAAAGAAGCATCTGAATTGCTAAAAAAGCATTTAGATGAGGATCATGTGGTGAGAGTGATCTCCCACAATGATTCAGACGGAATATCCGCTGCTGGCGTTATTTGTAATGCCATATCCCGAGGAGGTGGGAAATTTCATGTTTCCCTAGTACCCCGTCTAAAAGACAACGTTCTTGAACGTCTTTCCAAGGAAAAATATCAACTCTTCTTTTTTTGTGACATGGGCAGTGGCTATGTGGAAAAAATTGGCCAACTCAAAGGTCAAGCCATAATTGCCGACCACCACCAGACCATGGATAGTACTGGTGATGAAAAAGAAAATTTAGTGCATGTAAACCCCCATTTATTTGGATTAGACGGAACACGAGATGTAAGTGCCTCTGGAGTAACATATCTCACAGTACGCCCATTAGAAATAGTAGAGTTGGCAAAATTAGCCATTGTAGGGGCATTTGGAGATATGCAATACGATGATGGTTTTCATGGGATCAACCAAACCATACTCAGTGAAGCCATTGAATCGGGAGTTGTAGAAGAACAAGAAGATTTGAAAATCGCTTCGAAGGGAGAACCACTTTACAAAGCTCTGGCTCACACATTTCAACCAGCCCTCCCTGGGATTTCAGGAGATCTTGAGGGAAGTCGGGGTTTTTTAGAAAAAATAGGCATCTCTTACGGTATAAAATTTACTGACTTGGCCAATGAAGAGAAAGACCATCTCAAAGAGCGTTTAGTTGATTTGAATCCTCAAATTTTTGGCCAAGTATACAGTGTTCCCAAAGAAGATCCTGCACTCAGGAATCTGGAAAAATATGCAGAGATACTGGATGCTTGTGGTAAAAACAAAAAACATGCTGTTGGTTTGAGTATTTGTCTAGGTGACAGGAAGTCTGCTATACCAGAAGGAGTAGAATTTCTAAAAAAATATCAAAACTCCCTTATTAAAGGGATAAGCTGGATCAGAAGGGAAGGTTCTCAGGAGATGGAGAATGTCCAATACATTTACACTGAAGATAAGGAAAAAAAGAAGATTATGGGTACTCTAGCAACGTTAGGGATTGATTTAAAGATTTTAAACCCAGAAAAGCCAGTAGTGACCCTTTCACGGATGCACGACCAAGTTAAAATTTCAGGCCGTACAACCCTGGAAATGACAAGTAAGGGAGTAAACTTAGGATTTGCACTTGAACAAGCTTCAAAAAGCTTTAATGGAGCTGGAGGTGGTCATAACATCGCCGCCGGTGCGGTAATCCCTTACCGCGATTTGGAGAACTTTAAAAATCTGGTAAATGATATAATAAGTACCCAAATTAGTTGATATTAAAAAAATCTAATTAATAATTAAGTAATAAAAAATTGTCATTGACTTACTGCGGAGCGTTTCATGCATCTTACACGCGAAGAGGAAAAAATGTATCAGGGAGAATTCGGCCCTGCCATTGAAAAATCCATGGAAATACTGGTGGCTTTGGGAGATATTTACGGAGCAGATGGTATGGTGGAAATAGTATCAGCCCAAATATCAGGTGTTTCCTACAAAACAATCGGTGAAGCTGGATTAGAATACTTGAAAGATCTTGCTGGTGAAGGTGCACAAGTAAAAGTGCCCAGCACTTTAAACCCGGCAGGTGTGGACCTTGATAACTGGGAAAAACTAGGATTTCCAGAAGAATTCGTGAAAAAACAGCAAATTATTGTGGAAACATACCATGAAATGGGTATCAGCACGACTTGCACTTGTACTCCTTATCTTGTTGGCAATGTGCCCACACTAGGAAGTCATATAGCTTGGTCCGAGTCATCCGCAGTTTGTTATGCTAATTCCGTTCTTGGTGCCCGGACTAATAGGGAAGGAGGGCCTGGAGCCTTATCTGCAGCTATATGTGGAAGAACACCTAATTATGGATACCATCTAGATGAAGGCAGGATTCCGAACTTGTTAGTTGAAGTTGATACTCCTTTGAAAAGATCAGACTACGGAGCATTAGGATATTGTGTGGGGAAAACTGTGGGTAATGGGATTCCTTACTTTATATTGAAAAGTAAAACCCAGCAAAAAACAAGTATTAATAATTTAAAGGCTCTTGGTGCGGCATTAGCATCTTCCGGAGCTGTTGCCCTTTATCATGTGGAAAAAATCACTCCAGAATATAAAACTACCCACGCAAACTTAGAAACGTTGGAAAAAATATCTATAACTTCTGCTGACTTAGAGGAAACCCGAGAACAGCTATCTAGGTGTAAAAATAAGCCCGATCTTGTCTGTTTGGGATGTCCACATGCTTCTCTAGAAGAAATTCAAGAAGTGGCCGAGATTCTTAGGGGGAAAACACTAGTCAATGATTTGTGGGTATGCACCTCAATCTCAGTTAAAGCCGCGTCAGATAGGATGGGTTACACCAAAATTATTGAAAAAGCAGGAGGGCAAGTTGTCTGTGATACTTGCATGGTGGTGGCCCCAATTGAAGAAATGGACTTTAAAGTAATTGGAGTGGACTCTGCCAAGGCTGCTAACTACGTTCCGAGTATGTGTGGATTAGATGTTGTTTTTGATGATTGGAAAAACCTTATTTCATTTGAAACCTAAATTGTTTTTATTAAATGACATTGCAGAATCCAAATTATGGCAAACTAATGTACTTTAAATCACCACCACAACTGCATCGTGAAAAATCGTAGGGAGCTTCGTTTTCTAGCAATCTATAAGATTCATCACAATTTTTACACACGATATATCCTTCATAATACTTTTTATTAACAAAAACAGAAAATTCAGTTTGAATTATTCTAAATAATGTTAAATAGGATTTCAAAACGTGGTGAATATTAATTTTAAAGTTATCCGACAATATAGCACTTGAATGTGATAAAAGTACTAAAACGTTTATAATCTCCTTACTAAAGGTCAACTCCGTCTTTCCATGATTTTCGAAGAGGAAATAAATTAATAAGGTATGAAATTTAACAAAAAAATCTTTTGCCTCTTCTTCCCAAGACACTTTTTGTAACAATTGAAAAAACTCATCATCTAGGAAAAGATTCCCCCTGAAAACATCAAACCGATCTAACCCCCCTAATACCCTTTCAACAAGATCACTCTCATTCAAAGCCCATATATCGTCATTAATCAAGTTACGACCTAAATATAGGGAATATACTTTTTCAAAAAAATGATATAAACTAATAAATGATTCATGACTTATGGAAAAATCATTTCTTTCCTTTTTGGGTTGAATTCCGTTTTCAATGGCTTTTATCAAAACTATGTTTTCTGGAAGATTTTCATCAGACTTTTGAGTGTTAAGGGATTTCATCGAATTTTCATATAATTTAAATAATGTTTCCCAGTATTTTTCTTCCCACAAATATCTAAATTTTCTTAAAACTCTAGAAACCTCATATATATGGCCAAATTCTGTATAAAATTCATTATACCGAATTTTTAACTCATTCACTTCATTTTCGTTTTCTGATCCTAACATTTAATCACCTAACATTCATGTATCAAACTGTTGAAAACAGTGTAGTATTATTTTATTATAAAATATTAATAAATATTGTTGTGGGGTTGATTGAAATATTTAACTGTAAAAGTAAATGTTATGAATTTTTTAGAAATTATTTGCAAAACAATATGAAAATCTATACCTCTTTAAATTGATTTTTATAATAGTTTTATAGATTGCAAACATAGTATTAGTTCAAGAAATTTTATTCTAACAAACCAAATTCAGGATATGAAAAATGGTTGAAAATAAACAAAAAAAAGAGACAGACCTTTCATCGAAATCAGTTAGGTGGATACAACATCCTTTAATCCAGTCAGAAAAAATAGAAGCACGCCTTTACCAACAATTACTCGCTGCTAATGTGCTTAAAAAAGGAAATACTATGATTGTGGCCCCTACTGCACTGGGAAAGACTATTGTGGCCGCTCTGGTGGCTGCTGAAAGACTTAAAAAACATCCAGAAAGCAAAATTCTACTTCTAGCACCTACTAAACCCCTAGTAATACAACATGAAGAAAGTTTCCGAAATTTTATTATATCCACTACTAGTAGTTTGACTGGTGCTGTGAAAGTTGATGAACGTGTTAAACGATGGGAAGAATCCCAGATTATTTGTGCAACACCCCAAACAATTGAATCAGATATAATTGCAGGACGTTACTCTCTTAAAAATGTTTCACTCATAATATTTGATGAATGTCATCGGGGAACTGGTTCCTATGCATACGTCTTTTTGGCCAATCGCTATACTACTGAAGCCGATGATCCACTAATACTAGGGTTAACAGCATCTCCAGGCGGTGAAGAAGAGCGGATAAATCAAGTGTGTCAGAATCTTTTCATCAATGAAGTAGTTGTTAAAAATGAGGACGACTCTGATGTTAAACCCTACTTTAACCCCATTGAAGTTGAATGGGTTAAAGTGAATCTAAAAAAAGAACAGCTAATAATTAAAAATCACTTAGATACAGTTCTGAAAAATCGGTTAAAGGGTCTTAAAAGAATGGGAGTTATTAGTTCTGTACAAAATGTAAGTAAAAAAGACATCCTTCGCGCGCGGGGAAAAGTTCAGAACAACATATCTCGCAGTGCAAAACCACCTAGAGACTGTTTACTAGCAATATCAATGTTAACCGCAGTTTTTAGTCTATTGCATTCAATGGAATTATTAGAAACACAAGGAATTAATAATTTACACTCTTATTTCCAAAAAATGCGGAAAAAAAAGACGAAAGCTGCCAAGGGACTATTCAAAGATAAAAGTTTTAACACTGCTGTGAATCTTACCAAAAAAGCGGAAAAAAACGGATTAGAACATCCAAAATTAGAAAAATTAATAAAAATCCTTAAAAATGCCATTAAATATGAAAAACAAGTGATTGTATTCAGCCAGTACCGGGATACGGTGAACCAAATTCAAGAAAAGTGTCAAAAAGAAGATATTAAAGCAGTGAAATTTTTTGGACAAGCAAACAGAGAGACTGAAAAAGGTTTGACCCAGAAAGAACAGAAAAAAATCATCAAAGCCTTCCGAATGAAAAAATACCAAGTACTTATTTCAACCAGTGTAGCAGAAGAAGGTATCGACATACCCAGTGTAGATCTAGTCGTATTATACGAACCAGTTCCATCAGAAATACGGATGATTCAGAGACGCGGGCGAACAGGGAGAACATCAAAAGGTCGTATGATCGTTTTAATAACTAAAAACACCAGGGATGAATCATTCTATTATTCCAGCATACATCGTGAAAGACAGATGAAAAAACAATTATCACAAGGGTATGAAAAAACTGAAAATCCATTGATTGCTAAAGATGAAGATGTTAGGGTACTTGAAAGGAAAAAAAATAGCAGTCTTGCCGAAAATGAACTTCATGTTTTGGTTGATCACAGAGAAGCAAGATCAGGCGTCACTAGAGAACTAAGTAATTTAGGAGTTAAACTTGAACCAGTTAACCTCCCAGTTGGCGATTATCAAATTAGTGCCCACGTAGCAGTGGAAAGAAAAAGTACAAAGGACTTTGTAAGCTCATTAATTGATAAAAGACTGTATAAACAATCCAAAGAGCTGATGGAAAACTTTCAAAATCCATTAATGATTCTAGAAGGTCAAGATCTGTACAGTAGTGGATTGCACCCTAATGCCATTAGAGGAGCCTTGGCCAGTTTAGCTGTTGATTTCAATCTACCCATAATTCCCACCCGCAGCCCAGAAGACACAGCAGCAATGATCCACAGACTAGCTATAAGAGAATTTGATAAAGGATCTCGAGATGTGCAAGTACGTGCTGAGAAAAAACCATTAACCCTTCATGAACAACAACTATTTATCGTGGAATCTTTACCCCATATAGGCCCAGTGACGGCTAAAAAAATATTAGAAAAATTCAAAACAATTGATAAAGTTTTTAATGCATCTGAAGACGACTTAAAACAAGTCGATGGAATAGGAGAAAAAATTGCTAAAAACATCCGTACAGTGATTGAATCTGAATATATTTATAATTCCCCATACTTAAGAAAGACTCAAGAATCATTTTTAACAGATAAAAATAAACCTTATAAAGAATTTCGGTTAGATCCGGATAAACAAGGATGAATGAGAAATGAAGATATTGATTAATGAACGAGGAAAAAAATTTCTGGCTGGATCACAAGATCTGCACACAGACAAAGGTTACATTAAAAATGAGGACATCCAATCCAGTAGTCCTGGAGACGTGGTGGAAACTCATATTGGGCATAAATTTCGTGTTTTAGAAGCAAATGTTAATGATTTTATTGAATTAATGGAACGTCGATGTTCAATAATCCTCCCAAAAGATTTAGGTATTATATCAGCATTCACAGGACTTGGAAATGGAGATATTGTGGTGGAAGCCGGGACTGGTGCTGGTGCAGCTACCATCTTTATGAGTAATATAGTAGGAGAAAATGGGCATGTATATTCCTACGAAATTAGGGAAGATTTTAAAGCGGTTGCTGAAAAAAATATTGAAGAATTTGGATTAAAAAATGTGACAGTGAAATGTGCAGATATAGTTTCAAGAATTGATGAAAAAAACGTGAATTTGGTCTTTTTAGATCTTCCCAAGCCATGGGATGTCATAGAAAATGCCATGACAGCCCTTAAATTTGGAGGATATCTTGTTGCCTACACTCCCTACATTGACCAAGTAAAACTTTTTACCAAAATTATGAAAAAACATGGTTTTTCTGATTTAAAAAGTATGGAATGTATTTTAAGAGAAATGGAAGTTAAACTCAAAGGTATTCGGCCTAAAACACGTATGACAGGGCATACTGGATATTTAACATTTGGTCGGAAACTGTAGTGAAAGTTGTACGAGATAAAAAAAATAATTTTTTAATTGATGAGAAACAGACATTGTATCTGGTGAAAAGATGGGTTTCGAATTAAAAAATATAATTTCAATTAAGGACTTCAGTAAGGAAGACATTGAATATATTCTGAAATTATCCGAAAAGATGGAACCCATTGCTAAGTCAGAAGAGAAATCCAACATCCTGGATGGATCTATATTAGGAATGTTATTTTACGAAGCTTCAACCCGAACTCGTCTATCATTTGAAACTGCTATGAAGCGTTTAGGAGGGAATACGATTGGTTTCTCTGAAACTGAAACTAGTTCCGCTACTAAAGGAGAAAATTTAACTGATACTGTTCGAACTGTGGGGAAATATGCAGATGCCTTAGTTATACGCCATAACATGGAAGGCACAGCACGTTATGTTGCTGAAATGGTTGATGTTCCAGTTATAAATGCTGGTGATGGCGCAGGTCAACACCCAACTCAGACCCTTTTGGATTTATACACTATGCAACGTCTTCTAGGTGACATAGAAGAACTACATGTTGCATTAATAGGTGATTTGAAGTATGGAAGGACTGTTCACTCCCTTTCATATGCATTAGCTATGTTTGGAGTTAAAATGAGTTTGGTATCACCTCAAGAACTGAAAATGCCACGTGAAACACTCCATGACCTTGCAGCCGCTGGAGTTAGTGTACAAGAAACTAAGGATATAAAAGACGTTTTAGCTAATGCTGATGTTTTATACGTAACTAGAATACAGAAAGAACGTTTTCCAGACCCTCAAGAATATTTAAAAATTAAAGGCGCTTATACCATTGATTCTAAACTATTACAAGGGAGTGAAGCCATCGTGATGCATCCCTTGCCCAGGGTAGATGAAATATCACATGACGTGGACAACACACTTTATGGAAAATATTTTCAGCAAGCTTTTTATGGGGTACCGGTGCGGATGGCCTTGTTAAAATCAATAATTAAATAGGAATGATTTTATTTTGGTAATTAAATTTGCATGTTGAGAAAAATTGTTTTAAAAGTGGTTTAATAATAATAAAAATTGATCATTATTCATCCACTCCATATAGCATCTTCTAATAATTCCATTTCACATTGTAATGTTATCAAATTTGTTCTTCCCTTTCCTCTTCCCCTTGAAACAGTTTTTGTAGAAATCAAGCCCAACATTTCAAGTTCGTTAATGAAATCGAATATTCTCCTGTATGAAACTGAATCTCCTTTAGTTATATCTTTGTAGATATCATATAGTCGGCCTGATGTAATTTCTTCTTTCCTTTTAGTTAAGAAGATTAACGATTCTAAAACTTTCTGTTGCTGGCTGGGAAGAGTCATTACGATATCAGTCACTTTATTATGTTCAATATGATCCTTAGCCTCCCTTACATAGTCTTCATAAACCATATCGGTGCCCTTTTCATCAGCTAGTTCGCCAGAAGTGCGTAATAAATCGAGGGCATAACGAGCATCACCTTCTTCCTTAGCTGCAAGTGCAGCGCAGAGGGGTATTACTTCATCGTGGAGCACCCCATCATTAAAAGACAATTCTGATCGTTCGTCTAGTATATCTACTAATTGTTGGGCATTGTATGGGGGAAAAACAATCTCACGATCACGAAGACTGCTGCGAACTCTGGGTTTAATGAACTGTTTAAAATCTACAAAGTTACTAATAGAAGCAATAGAAACATTATCAGTTCGAGTGAGAGTGTAAAGAAGACCGTCACCATCGTTTTTCAATAATATATCTATTTCATCCAAAATAATAATCAGGATTAAATCATTGCCAAAAACATTTTTCTTGAAAAGATTGCGGAATGAATTTATTACTTCAGCCTTAGTCCAACCACGGTATGGGACGTCTTGACCCATCTGTTGACATAAACGTGCAATAACTTGGTATTCAGTGGTAAAATCCGTGCAACGAATATATTCCACTCGCACATTCACATTTTTTTCTTTAGAAACCTGATCCAACTGTTTTTTAGCAAATTTGGCAACAGCTGTTTTTCCAGTTCCAGTTTTACCATAGATAGTGACATCCGGAGGTGTCACATTTGTCAACGCCTCAACCCAATATTTTGCCACGGATTTAATCTGATCTTCTCTGTGGGGAAGATTATCAGGTAAAAATCTATGATCAAGAAACTTTTTAAATTTAAACACTGATTTTTTCTCGCCCAATTCCTCAAAAATATTCATTGCCATCACTTTCCGATTAAAAAAATGTTAACGATACAAACGGTTTAAATTATCCGCTGAATTATTTTATTTATAATAAATATCACTATGTGAAAAAATGACCCTTCTGATATTAGTTCCCAATATTTGAAAAAAAAATGTGCTTCAAACAGTTGAACAGAGGTCAGTTTCAAGTGTATCAAAATTTTTTGACTAAACTTAGGTGTGTTTCAAGTGTAAGTAACTGATCCTATATTAATCATTATGGTGAGAGGTCAGTTTCAAGTGTAAAAAAGTGTGAAAAATAAAAATTTGAAAGAAGTTTACACAGAAAGAGGTCGATTTCAACTGTAAAAAAAAATCTATATTAAATCTATAAAAATATAGTAAGAGAGATCAATTTCAAGTGTAAAAAAATAAGATAATACTATTATTATTGTATATTGATCAATTTGACTGATATTCATATTAATAAATAATTATAGTGTTATTTCCTGTTAAATCTAATATTTAGTTATAAATTTAGATAAAACCACATAAAAATCAATATTTAACTACATTACTCTATATTAATTGGTCATTATAAATTTTAAAGGAATATTATTAACATATTATATTATATTTATACAATTTAGATCATTGGAATTGTCTTTTAATCTATTTTAAAGCATGTTACAATACTCTTAAAGGATATTTTAGGGTTTTAATCATTATTAACTTAAATAAATTTATTTAATTAATTATTTTTTTTAATATTTTTTCGTAAACACTTTAAAATTACAGTTGAAATCGACCTCTCATTATCTTAATTAAATACCCAAATTATTTTGTAGTTACCTTCATGTGTATTTAAACTATAAATACACTTGAAATACACCTTCTTTAAATAGTCACTTTTTGTTTTTTCTTTTTTACACTTGAAATTCCACTCTTTTTATATTATATTGTTATTTAGAAATTTTTACAGTTGAAATCAACCTCTCTTTCTTAAATTTCTTTTTGGAAAAATAATTTTACCATATCTATTCATGTCATTCAAATCAGAATTTTTCTGTTTTTTATTTTATTACACTTGAAATAGGGGTCTTACTCCCAATGACAATATATTTTGAAATTTTTCTAAAATTATCTAAAACCATCGCACGATTCTCAAAAATTAATGAAAAATATTATTTCGAATTGAAAATCTTTATCAACTAACTATATGTTTTTTTAAAAAAATCGAGCTAATAAAAAAAATAACAATAATAATATCTCCAACAAAATAAAATTCACTAATAACTAGTTGTGGTTGATCATGGAAAAAATAATTTTAATCATTATCTTAGCATCATTTTGCACTGATTTATTATTTGGAGAATTCCCTTCTCCAATCCATCCAGTTGTATGGATGGGTAAGTTAATTGAAAGGATGAAAAACTTGTTTTTCCAAGATTCGAAATACATTGACATTCTATCAGGGATTTTAATTACCATTTCATTGATATTTATATTTGTCTTATTATTTACGATAATTTTAATTTTTTCATCATTTAATTTAATATTATTTTTAATAACAGCATCTTTGCTACTGTCTACTACTTTTTCAGTTAAATTTTTACTGCGATCTGCAAAGGAAGTGGCCTTAGATCTTGATGAAGATATTGATAAAGGAAGGAAATCTTTGTCTTTTTTGGTCAGCAGAAAAACATCAAAACTATCGCTACAGGAGATTGTTTCAGCCACTATTGAAACTTTGACTGAAAATGTTGTTGATTCAGTGGTATCTCCAATATTTTATTGCATCATCGTTTTTTTCCTTTTCATGTTTTTATTTCCAAATTCTTCTCCATTTTTTATTAAAATAGGATTAACATCAACCTACCAAATTTTAGTCATATCTGCAGTAGCGGCAAGCGTTTCTTATCGCGTGGTCAACACTTTAGATGCAATGGTTGGTTATAAAGACTCTACAAACATTAATATTGGATGGTTCCCAGCTAAGCTAGATGATGTCCTCAATTTCATTCCTGCACGAATTACAAGCATGTTAATAGTTCTCGCTGCATTCATATTATCATTTGACTATGAACAGTCTTGGAAAATTATTTTAAAAGACGCTAATTTGACTCCCAGTCCTAATTCAGGATATCCAATGGCTGCTGCTGCTGGAGCTTTGAATGTTCAATTGAATAAACCTGGAACATACAAATTAGGTGAATCCAAAAAATGTCTCACAATAAATGAGATCAAACTAGCCATTAAACTAAGTTTTGTCACTATAATATTGTTTTTGGTTGGAATTTCACTGTTTTTTATTATTTTTGCTTATTGGTGATAAAAATCATAAAACTACCATCCCTCTCGGGATAAATTATTTTACTAATTAAATCATTTTACTTTAATCATGAACAAATATTATTAAACATAATCATATTAAACGTGATTTTATGAAGTTTGCAATCATCAGTGTAACAGAAAAAGGGCAAAATCTTGCTGAAACCTTGTTAAATTACCTTGAAAATGATCCATCAGTCATCAAAGTAGATATTTTCCATAAAAATGTAAATTCAACCTTAAATGATCATTTTCATCAGTATGACTGTTGGGTTGGTATTATGGCTTCAGGCATAATGGTTCGAAGTCTGTGTGGTCTAATAAAAACGAAATTCACGGATCCTGCCGTTTTGGTAGTTGATGAAAACGGTAAACATGTAATTAGTTTATTATCAGGTCACATCGGTGGAGCAAATCACTTCACTGTTAAGTTAGCTGGCATGATAGGTGCTGTTCCAGTTATAACTACTGCAACGGATTTAGCAGGAAAAATGGGTGTTGATACTTTGGCATACCAATACTGGTTAAATATCCGTCATAAAAAGTTCATTAAAACCATGAACCAATACATTGCTGCTGGTGGCAAAGTTGATCTAGATTTGCCAGCACAATTTGATTTTTTAAAAAATCATCCCCTAGCGAACAAATCTTATAATTTTAATAAATGGGACAAATCATTTATTCGAGCTATTTTTACTGATAAAAAGGTTTATCTAACACCCAAAAGGATGGTTGCGGGTGTTGGTAGTAAGAAGGGAGTTACAGAAGAACAAGTTTTTTTTGCATTACGTTCTGCCCTTCAATACTTACATTTACCTGTGGATAGATTGGATGCCATGGCTACAGCCGAAATTAAAGAAGAAGAAGAAGGAATTAAATTAGCTGCAATTAAATTAAATTTACCATTGAATATAATATCTTTGGACAAAATACGTCATTTTCATCATCCTGACTGCACACCCTCCCAACTTGTAAAACGTGAATTTGGGATTGAAGGAGTGTCTGAACCCACAGCGTTACTCGAAGCAGGGGCGAATTCCCGACTAATCCTTAAAAAAACTGCTTACAATGGCGTTACTGTTGCAGTAGCAGTTGCAATTGGGAGTAAACTTTCCAAATCTGATAAACTAACACATAACACATTTTGATCATTTGAATATTTTAATTATGGCGTATTTTTTTAAATAGGGAGTGTAAATCATTTCTTTGAAATTCATTACCAAAACATTTTTAAAGGCCAAGATATAAACAAACTTGGATAAGGCTTGTTATGAATTATCAATTTAAGCAACTTTTATCATGAACACAAGTAAATCAATGGAGGCATTATTATGAGTGTGGAATCATTCGAACGTTGTAATCAGATTTTAAAACATATCATGGGGGATACTAGCGTCCCTAGGAATATTAGGAGGGCTGCTGAGGAATCTAAAAATTTATTGTCTCAAGATGATGACGAACCAACCATCCGAGCCAGTACAGTAATTTCCATTTTGGATGAAATAAGCAATGATCCTAACATACCCATTCATGCCAGAACACTTATTTGGAATGTTTTAAGTGAATTAGAGTCAGTACGTGAGTAAAAAAAATGCTAATTTTTATTTTTTAATATTTTTTTCTTTATATTTTCAAGTTTTCAAAAAATTAATATCCATTAATATAATTGATTAATTTTACAAAAAATCTTCATGAATAAAAAAGATCGATTTATTTAAGTATTGTCAATCTTTGGTGTTTCCTAAAACACGTGATATGAATTGTGTTTTAGCTGTTTCTTCCACGAATTCTGCTAAGAGTGTAGCTTCTAATAAATTTTTTCCAGTCGCTACCAGACCATGATTTTTAAGGATTACCACATCTTCACTTATCAAACCATTCCCTGCTAAATTAGCCAGTTCAGCACTTCCTGGTGGAGCGTATTCAACCATTTTTAAGAATGGTTTGTGTGTCTTACCAAAACCTTCAAGTCGTTCTATCATTTCATTGGACATTGCGAATCCTGTTGCGAATGGTGAATGAGTGTGCACGATTCCTTTAACATCATCTCTTTTTTGGTAAATATCTAAGTGGAGTTGTAATTCTGATGATGGTTTTATACCACCAGCAACGATTTTTCCATCCATATCTACAATGACCATCTCTTCCACTTTCAAATGACCAAGTGACACATTACTTGGTGTTATGACCACAGTATCTTTGGAACGAACACTAATATTACCTGATTTTCCAGGAGTAAGGCCTTTATTGTAAATATGACGACCAGTTTCACAAATTTTCACAATTAATGGTTTATTCATCTAATTATCACCTAATTCAATATCATTTCAATAGTTAACACTAGAATTATAATATTTTTATTTTCATATTTTTCAGTCTTCAAAAACCAAACTTCAAATTTAAAGCAATCCTGAAATTTTTTTAATGGAATGATTTAATTACTTAGTCAAATTAACTGAAGTCTAACATTTTAAAGCTACCATTGTTTATCACAGGAACTTGTGCGCAGGTAGGGACTATATTATAAATTTTTTGAAACTCTGTCTGGGATTGGAATGTTCCACTGTTTATGAGATGTATGCCTTTATATCTTTTGTAACTGTTAATGTGTACATGTCCAGTATGAAAAACATCAGGGATATCGTCAATTACTAAGTGGTCCTCGATTTCAGATGCTAGTGGAGTTCGTTCACCATATATAGGTGCTAAATGTCTTTTTTCCAGAAGTTCCTTCATGATTAATTCTGATTGTTGGTGGCTCATTCCCTTAACGGTCATGGCCATATCATCAAAGCTCCTTCCATGGTATATGAGTACTTTGATACCGTCTAAACTAACCAATGCAGGATTACTAACAAATTCAGTGGTTTTTAAATCGTGAAGGCTTTTTGCATAATCTTCAGGTATAGCAGGTTGGGGTTCGGCAAGGCGACTAGCATCGTGGTTTCCAGGAGCTATTATAATTTTCACATCATTTATATCTCCAAAAAGTCGTGCTGCTTCTTCATACTGTTGGTGTATGTCTTTTATGGTTAATTCTTTATCTTGACTGGGATAAACTCCGATGCCGTCCACAATATCTCCAGCTACTACTACATATTTCACATTATTGGCAATTTCACGTTGCTCTTCATCCCCAAAATCACCATTTATCCATTTAATAAACCGTTGGAATGCGGAATCAAGGAATGTAGAACTGCCAATGTGGATGTCACTTAAAAATACTGTACCGAAATTCATACTCTTTTCATCGATTCTTGGCACTCCCGGATTTATCAGTTCACTGGCCATAATGAGACTTCCTTTTCTACTCCCAACAACACCTATTACTTCATCTTTTACAATTCTTTCAGCTTGTTCAAAGACTTCATGGTTTTCATTATGAATTAATACTGTGGCGTCTCCTGTTTCATCCTCAATTTCAATGAGTTTGTGGTTGTTTTTGGTGTTACGTATGTCATTTACCATACCTACAATTTTAACCACATCATCAAGACTAGTGGCTATTTTAACCGAGTTTACATCTTTTAGCTCACGTTTGTTAGTTAACATCTCTTGAAGCTTATGGTAACGATTTTGGAAGTAACTTGAAAGGTCTTTAATTTCCCCATTGGTGTAGGATTTGCGGCTGGTATCTTGAAGAATTTCAAAGTTAAATTCTCTTTTTAGTAAATGGCTTTGTGCCACTTTATCATAATTTTTCGGGCTAACTGTTCTATCTAAATAGCTTTCCACTAGTTCACCAGTGAGAACTACCATTTCTGGGGATGATATTGTGAGATGGTTAATCAGTGAATCCACTAGGTTAGGAGAATCATCATAATTTTTAATTTTAAGATACGCTTCTTCATCAATTAGTATTTCTGCTGCTGCGAATTTTGATATGATATTTTCAGTCATTTGGGCTCCTTAGAAATATATGAAGGAATTGTATAATTTCCATTATACAAGTATTTAATTAGTTTTCACAGATTTTAATGTACTTGTTTATCCATCAAATTAATCTAATTATTTTGTTTATTACAATTATTTAATCACATTATCATTCAATTTATTTCCTCGACTTGAGATATAAATCCACTTCCCGACTTAAAATACCATATTTTTCTCGAAATCTGTCCAATTTATCCTTGGATTTTTTTAATTTATCCTCGGATAGTTCAGTTGAACCATCTTTAAGAAGAATTAGATGTTCAGTATTTGCGACAACAGATTCTTGTAGGATGATAATTGCATTTAAAAGATCTATTTGAAGTTTTTTGCATTTTGAAGGAGGATTCAACTTTTCGTATTTGAAAAAAATTTCTTCTAAATTTTTTCTAATTTTTTCCATTTTCAGATATGTTTTCTCCAAATCTACACAATTATTTGTTTCTTGGCTGATAACTTCTCTGGTAATCAGTAATTCTATTCCAATATCTTTCAAGGATTTTTTACTTTTTTTTAAGAATTGTTTCTTGGTCATCCCAAACATCAAATATCGCCTTATTCATGAATTATATTCATTTTTTATTTGCACCCTTTCCATTTTAATAATCTGTTAATACTTGTTTTTTGATTTCACAAGATTTATATTTTTTAAAACTAATTGTAGTGTAATATGAAATTCTTAAACAATATGATGGGGGATAAGTTTTTTTATGATTAAAAACACTTCTCATAATAGTTAAAATATTAATGTGTTAGTCTACTAATCTTTCTTTGAGATCTGTTCCATCAAATTCAATGTCTTCAAATTAATAATAAAATCTTAAATTACACTTCCAATTCTTTGTTTAATAGTTTGTTTGAATCTTATCTAAATAACAATTCAATTTATCTTAAGAAGTATAAGGTGATATTTTGTCCAGAGCAGTTAAAATAATATTATTCCTAGTATTTTTTGAGGCGGGATTATTTGCATCTTACACTATAGTAACTCAGCAACCTCCTAATCCTACTGATTTAATTGAAATGCAAATCAACGGTATCACTTCTTTATTTAATTTAGGCACGCCAAAGATTGCCACCCCTAATAATTTGAAGATTTTAAATAAAAATGAAGTGGTAGAAGCTTTGAAGGCTAAAACTGGTGTTGATGGTATTAATCTAGAGACACTCACAGCACAAACCTATCAAAACACCAATGACGCTAACATAACGGTTAATATCACTGCTATGGGATATAAGGATGATAAGAGTGGCGGTACTACCAACGTAAGTACTATCGTGATCAAATCTAATGAAACTTACAGTATTACTGCAACTGCAGTAGCAGTTTCAAAAATTGACGGAGTGAAGATTAAGGTGGGTTCAATTGTGATTACTTCAACCCGAATCTTGTACAATCGATAATTAATCATTATTTTTTCATAATTTCTTTGGTGAACAAATGATAAAGATAGTGGGCATAGGGCCGCGAAGGGAAGACATGACTATTATGGCTAGTCAAACTCTGAAAGAGGCTGAAGTTGTCATTGGTTATGGTGGCTACATAAAGCAAATTAAAGATCTAGTGGAAGGTAAAAATGTCATTTCACTAGGAATGGGACAGGAGGTTAACAGAGCAGAATTAGCCATTGATTATGATAAAAAAGGATATAAAGTTGTTTTGGTCAGCAGTGGTGATCCTGGAGTATATGGAATGGCCAATGTACTTCATCAAGTCATGGGAAAGTATTCTGGGCTGGAAATAGAAGTAATACCTGGAGTTTCGGCGGTTAATTATTCAGCGGCACTCTTGGGGGCTCCACTTCATGATTTTGCAGTTATTAGTCTTAGTGACATACTCACGCCTATTGTGGAGATCAAGAGGAAAATCCGTGCGGCAGCTGAGGCAGATTTTATTTTAGCTTTCTACAACCCTCGCAGCAAACGAAGGACACAACCATTTAAAGAGGCATTAAAAATTCTTTTTGAAGTTCGTAGTCCAGAAACATTGGTTGGAATAGTAAAAACTAGGGATGATTCCTCTTCTGTTAGAATAGTTTCTCTAAGCAGCATTGAAGAGGATGACGTGGATATGAATACTACCATCATTGTTGGCAACACATTTACCTATCTGGATGATGGTAAAATGATAACTCCCAGGGGTTATGTTCTCCCACACTCCACACACCCTCTAGCTAGTGAATTTTATGAGAGTTATATGGCTGGTGAAGGTGTTGAAGGTTCTAACACGGATTGTGAGTACTATCCCTGCCATAATCACCCTCAAAACTGCACATTTTGTTTTTGTCCTTTCTATCCTTGTGGAGATCCATCTACAGGTGGGTGTTGGATCAAAGAGAAGCAAGTATGGAGTTGTGAAGGATGCACATGGATACATCAGGATGATACTGTGGAATGCATACAGGCCAAATTACCTCAACTACTGAAAAAAGTGGCGGACCTACAAGATAATAAAAAAGAACTTCTCAAATTACGACGTGAATGTGTTTTTCTAACTAAATAGGTGGTGCTTCAGCTATTATATTGTAGGGTAGTTTAATTTCCATTTAATGTATTGATAAATGGAACGTCAAAATTTGATGAAATGAACATTTCGATGAAATCATAAAATAGAATTTATTTTAAATGATTTCTAGATTTTTTTTTAAAAATTCCAAAAGATAATGTACCATGTCCGACAAATTAATGTTTGTGATATAATGATTCGTATAAAAAGAGCTTCCCAATCTCCTGCCCAAAAGGACGGTTGCAGGATTATGGTGGGTCGTGTATGGCCACGGGGAGTGTCTAAACAAAGGTTAAGGATGGATGTGTGGTTGAAAGACATCGCCCCTAGTCATGATTTACTTCGATGGTGGTCTCAAAATTCTCAAAAGTGGGATGAATTTGCAAATAGGTATAAGGAAGAACTTATAGACAAAACAGAGTTTTTAAATCAGATATTAGAATTGGAAAAAGAGGAAGAAACGGTTACATTAGTTTACACGACTGGAAACATAGAACAAAATAATGCAATCATACTAAAAGAGGTTTTGGATGAATTAAAGTCCTAAAATAAATCTATTTCTTCTGGTTTTAAACTAGATTGGTTTGTAATTCCATTTTTTTGTTTTGGGATTATTTCAATTTTCTCCTTAATCATATTCAGGGAACAAGGTCAAGTGGATTAGATTTTATGTAGGTAATAGTCTTTTCTTGTAAATCCCCTGACCATTAATTTATTCTCTTTTTAAAAACACTTCGATTTAGTAAATTCATCCAATGAGGGTTGCCCCTATTTAAAATTCAAGTTCTGTTATTCCTTCGAAAACAGAGACTGCATCACCTTCCATGAAAGCACCCAAATTATCTCCCGACTCATAAACAGTAATTTGAAGAACTCCTCCAGGGAGGTGCACTTGCACGTTTTTCTCTAAAACCCCTATACGATAACCACTAACAACTACACTAGTTGCTCCTGTTCCACAAGCCATGGTGAAACCAGCACCCCTTTCCCATGTGATCATTTCCACTTCTTCAGGACTCTTCACATCAACAAAATGGACATTAGTTCTTTCTGGGAATGTTTCATGGTTTTCGAGCAAGGGACCTAATTCTTCCAGGGATAATTTATCTAGATTTTCGCAGAATATCACGGCATGAGGATTCCCAACGTTGACTGCGGTAAGTTTAATAACCCGATCATCTACTTTTAACTCTCCATCAATAAATTCGTCATTTTCACTAATCATTGGCACATCTACTGTCTTAAATGATGCTGTTCCCATATCTACTCTGATCGATTTTACAGAATTTCTTTCAACTGTTAACCGCAATTTTTTGATACCTCCCAGAGTTTCTACACTGATTTTTTTTTCTTTCATGACATCATTTTCATAAACATATTTGCCGAAACAACGGATTCCATTTCCACACATCTCTGCTTCACTACCGTCGCTGTTAAATATTCTGAATTTGATATCTGCAATGTTAGATTTTGAGACGAATATCACACCATCAGCGCCGATGGAAAATCTTCTTAAACATAATGTGCGTGAAATTTCTGATTTCTTATCTTCAGGGATCAGTTCTTCTTCAAATTCGTTGATTACTACGTAATCATTACCTAGGCCATGCATCTTATGGAATAGCAGAATTATTTTTTCTTTCATTTGAAAAGCCTCAATGGTAAGTTTTGTTTAGATATTAGATCAGCATAAGTTTCCCTTTCTCTTATAACATCCACTTTCCCTTCCTGCACAATCACTTCAGCAGGGAGAGGCCGTGAATTGTATTGGCTGCTCATACTGAAAGAATATGCTCCGGCATTCATTATGGATAGAACATCACCTTCTATGATCTCGGGAAGGGGTCTGTTTCTAGCGAAAAGATCACCAGATTCACAGATATTACCAGCTACATCAACATTTTGGGAGGGTGGGGCAGCTGGTTTATCAGCTACTAGGATGTGGTGGTATGAATCATACATGGTTGGTCGTAGAAGGGTATTGAACCCGGCATCTACTCCAATAAATTTTCTATAGCTTTGTTTAACCGTGTTAACACGAGTTAATAGGTATCCTGCATCTCCGACAATGTAACGGCCTGGTTCTATGCACATAGTGGGATTGCCAATACCATGTTCAGATAGTTTGGCATTAAATTGAGCTACAATTTCACTTGCAAACTGTTTAATGTTTAAAACAGGCTCCTCAGGGGTGTAAGGTATGCCAAGACCTCCTCCAAAATCTATGAATTCAAATTCAACTCCTGCATCCAAGTGTACTCGTCCAGCAATATCCATTAGAACTTGAACTGCAAGTTTAAACGGTTCAGGATCTAATATTCCAGAACCAATATGAGTATGAATCCCTACGGGCTCAAAACCTAATGATTTAGCCTTTTTATATACTTCAACCGCTTCTTGTTCCATTACTCCAAATTTAGAAAGTTCTCCACCAGTTATGCAGTGGTCATGGTGCCCGGCACCTACCATTGGGTTGACTCTAAAAGAAATTTTAGTTCCCTCTGCCTTTTCAAGCTTAGCCAGACGTTTCAACATGGATACAGAGTCTAAATTAATTCGAACACCTGAATCTAGTGCAAATTGAAGTTCATCAGTTGTTACATTGTTTCCTGTGAAAAGGATTCGTTCTGGTTCAAAACCCGCTAAAAGTGCTGTGTAAATTTCTCCAGGGGAAACAGCATCAATTCCACTCCCTTCTTGTTCCAAAATCCTCAGCACTGCCAAGTTGGTGTTGGCTTTGGCTGCATAGAATATTTTAAAGTCTGAATATTCAGAACTAAACGCTTGTTGCACTCTTTGATAATTTTCCCGTATCCTCATCTCATCTAAAACATAAAGAGGCGTTCCATATGTTTGAACAAGCTCCAGCGCGTCAGCACCACCAATTTCAAGGTTGCCTTTTTCATTGGTCTTAAATTCTAGGTTCATCGTAATCCTCCGAAAAGAAGTAAACATCAGATATATCCTTTTACCCACATATAACTCTTACTATAACTGATAAAATCAATGCTTTAAAAAATAGTGATCCCACGAGTCAAATACTCTTAAAAAAAGGTATAGTATGTTGGGTTTACGTCCAAATTAATCAGTTAAACGACCTATTACTTCATCTAAATGGTTTGTAACATTGTCCATTTGTTCTCTGGTAATAACTAATGGGGGAACAAGCCTTAAAACGTTTTCAGCAGTACAGTTGACTAATACACCTTGATGCCGCATGGCATCTACCATTTGGGTGCATGGCATGTCCATCTCTATACCTAACATCAAGCCAACACCCCGCACATCTTCAACCCGGCCATGTTCCTGGAAGAGTTCTTTTAACTCATTTTGAAAGTAAATTCCGTTTTCACGGGACTTAACCACTAACCCTTCTTCTTGTATTGTTTGTATAGAGGCTAAACCAGCAGCACATGCTAAAGGACCTCCTCCAAATGTTGCAGCATGATCTCCAGGTTCGAAAGCACTTCCTACTTCTGCACTGGCCAGGATAGCACCCATAGGGAAACCCCCAGCTATTGCCTTGGCTAAGGTGGTAATGTCTGGAGTGACTTTAAATGTTTGGGATGCGAACATCTCACCAGTTCGGCCGAAACCAGTCTGAACCTCATCAAAAATCAGTAAAACATCATTTTCATGGCATATTTTTTTTAATTCATCCAGATAACCTTGTGGAGGTATTATTATGCCTCCTTCACCTTGCACGGGTTCCACAAGTACTGCAGCCGTTTTTTCAGTTATAGCATCCCCTACAGCTTCAAGATCTCCATAGGGCACATGGTTAAATCCAGGTGGGAGCGGGCCAAATCCTTTTTTATATTTGTGTTGGCCGGTAGCAGTGATCGTGGTTATGGTTCGACCATGAAAACTATTTTCCATGGCAATAATATCTCCCTTACCAGTGAATTTTCGTGCCAGTTTAATGGCTCCCTCATTGGCTTCTGCTCCACTATTGCAGAAAAATGCTTTTTGATGTGGGGAGATTTCTACCAGTTGTTTTGCCAGACGCACTTGTTCTTCTGTGTAGTAAATGTTTGATGTGTGGATCAACTTATGTGCCTGTTTACTGATGGCCTCTGCTACACGAGGATGTGCATGACCCACATTATTCACAGCAATGCCCGCCACACAGTCAATATAGGGAACACCTTCAACATCCCAAACAACCGCGCCTTTCCCTTTTTTAAGGGCTAAAGGTTGCCGACCGTAGGTTTGCATAACGTAATCTTTATCTAAATCTATGATCTTTTCTGTGTTCATTTTACCACGAAATAAAAGTTATTAAATCCATTTTTTTAACATGAATATTGTAATTTAGTAGGGGGTTCCATTACCATGAAACCATTATTATTATAATCAATATAATGAGTCATGGTTATAAAGATTTAATCTCTCCATATGCTACACATTTTCCCAAGAGAAACATTAAATAATAAATAAAGGATGAACAGGTATATGTTATAGATTAATATAATTAACAATTTAATCAGAATAGTATTTTCATGCTGCAGTTAATAGTTTTTGGGAGGTTTAGATTTAATGAATAATCAAAAACTCATTATATACATTGGTTCAGCTTTTTTGCTTATTATAGGCCTTTACACGTTGTATATTGGCCAAGTATCCCAAGGTGTAACTTGGTTCATTTTAGCAATATTGTTTCTATCAATCTCCACACAAATAGGAATTCCTATTAGGGCAGTAAAATTGAGAAAAATCATAATTATAATTTGTTCCATATCTTTGATGGGAATTGGGGGAGTAACTCTATACTATGGTGATTTTTTAGCAGGCGTGGCATGGTTTATAGCAGGCATACTCGGAATATTTGTTTCATTCATGTTAGTTGGCTATGAAAGCACTTAAAACCACATGTTTTATATCTAATGTACTCTTGACAATTGACTATCAAAAAATGAAAACATGAAAAATTCACTTCTCAAAAATTTATAAATAAAGAAATTGAACTTATCTTCTGGTGAATTATTATGAAAAAAGCAGTCATTGAAACAGATAAAGGAAACATTGAACTCACATTATTCGAAAAAGAAGCACCTAACACTGTTGCTAACTTTGAAAAATTGGCCAACACAGGTTTTTACGATGGATTAACTTTTCATAGAGTTATTCCTGATTTTGTAATCCAGGGCGGATGTCCAAAGGGTAATGGGACGGGTGGACCTGGATACACAATCAAGTGTGAAATAAACCCACATAAACACAGTACCGGGGCTCTTTCCATGGCTCATGCTGGGAAGGACACTGGTGGCAGTCAATTTTTCATCACCCACAGCCCACAACCTCACTTGGACGGTAATCACACGGTATTCGGCAAAGTAATTAAAGGAATGGAAGTAGTTAACTCTATTGAACCTGGAGACGTGATGAATAAAGTTACTGTAACCGATGAGTGATCAAAATCCTAACTTTCTTCACTTATTTTTTTCTTTTTTATTCTTCATAGCTGGTGCTGTTTTGATTTACTTAAAGAAGTATTTTTAGGACTAAAGCATAGATTGAAGCTATCTTTTCAGCAATCTTAACATGATTTTTGTTATAATCCTCTTTAGGATTCCCAACCACAATCTGTCCGAGAATTTGGTCCTTCCATTTAACTGGAACAGATAAGAACTGATTCACAGGGTCGTGACCAGGGGGAAGTCCATGTGCTGCAGAATGGCTGCTTATATCATGGACGTAAAATGATTTGCCAGTGTCTAAGGAGTAACCTAAAAGACCACCATAACTACCATCATTCAAGACTTTGAAGCGTGCTTCACCAATTTCTTCATACATTTGGCAGGATTCTGTTAAATGAGAGAAAGACACACCCACACTATCCCTGTTTTCTGGATCAATAAATGCCACGTAACCACTTTCACTTTTTAGGATCTGTTTGATTTTTTCTAAAAAAAGATCTGAAACTTCTTTAAGAGTACAATCCGGGAGCATTGCCACTATTTTCAGGGAGAAAACATCAATTTCTTCTTCAATAGACATATAATCCTCCTCAAAAATTCCTATCATCACACCAAAAATCGAATCAAGGGGAAATATTTCATCATTTTCTATTTCAACATACCAAAAATTACCTTCATGGAAAATTCTTTTCACAGAAGCTGCATGGAAAGGAAAACCAGCAACCAACGCATAAGAACCTAACAATGAATGGTTTTTTGCTTTGTCAGATACTAAAACTTTGTCGCCCATCTTCAAATGTCTAGGATTTATTTTAATCTTTAACCATCTATCTATATTTTGTTCAGCATCCAACTTCATCATGATGGTGGTTTCTCTTTGATTTCCACCAGCCCGTTTAATCTTCTTTTTTAATATCCGATTAATCAACGCTTCTACTTCCACTTGATCAATATCAACTTCGAGTAAATGGGTTAAAATTCCTTCATCAAATGCTTCTTGCAACACTCTCCCGGAGTGAATCTCCCTACACCGTGATTTATCACTGGTACTACGCATAGGACACTTCCAACAATATTTATCCTCCAAAATTTTCATTATATCATCATATGCTGTTCTACTTTCATTCTGAAAATCAATTAGACGATTTTGAAGATCTCCCATAAAATCACTATTTCACTTGGTCATCTAAGTATTATATATGATGTTTTTCATCTAAATTTCCTATTCTTAGTAATAAATGAATCCTAGAATAAGTGAATGGATTTTTATTAGAAACTCTTTAGCATTATTAAATGTAAAATAAAATAAAATCAGGAATAAATAATTCACTATAAAAACATGATAATTATTATGAGGAGACGATTAAATGGCTAAAAAAATGTTTAATGAGTTGGATGAGCTAACCAAAGAAAATATTGCCCTAGCCCTTTGGATGAAAGAGTTTAAAGCTAATAAAATACCTCCAAATATTAAAAAACATATTTTAAGTAATAAAAATAGTCCAGAAGCATTTGGACAGAGGATGCACAGCCGTATCCAATATCTCCTAGATAATCCCGATTCTTTCACCCCAACCTATAAGAAAAGATATGAAAAACTATTGGAACACTGTGATTCACTAACATCAATTCAAGCTTACGCCTTAAACCACTTATTAGGCTTAGACAGCAGCCGTGATTATCAAAACATTCCAGAAGAATCGAACATTGAATTTCCTCGAGATTTTGCCCCGCAACTTGGCTTTCAAATGGGTTGGCATTTTTTTGTGGGGAACTGTCGCGACACCCGAAGAAAGGAATACGGAATTTTAGTTTCATTTCATCGTTACTCACTCCTACCACCAGAAATGGCCTACAGTTTTGGTTTAACAGATTGGGACAACCAAATATTTGAAATGCAACTAGCCGTTTCTCAATCTGGAGAAAAACACATCCAATGCCGACCATTTGCCATTGCAGGAACCACAGGTTTATTGAATTTTTCTAACAACCCATTTCACTATGAAGCAGGAAATAACCGGATAATATCTGAAAAGGAAGATGAACTCTTTCCTCTAAGGGTGCAAGCTTGGGGAGTGAATCAGGGGGGAGAAGGGGATGTGGAAATAGAAGTTGACCTTGGATTCACTTCTAACAAAGATTTCATTCTCCATGGGAATGAAGGATGTTTCCCCTGTTGCTGTGGGATGGGAACACTCTATTACTCGGCTACAAATCTATCTCTTGAGCCTGGTAGTCTGTTAAAATTGGATGGGGAAGAAATAATACTCACTCAAGGTAAATTCTGGTTTGACCACCAGTGGGGTAACGGACTGGAACCTCTGGGTAACAGCAAGTGCAAAGTGGTCCGGGCAGCTAATGTCCTAACTAAGGCATCATATTCTAGGGGACGTGATTGGTTTATGGCCCATTTTGAAGGCGATCGTGAGATGGCACTGTATGCACCCCACACCGATGAGAACATGGAATATTATCACTTAACTGGCTCTGAACCGCCTGAAAATATGATAGTAACGGTTAAAGGACAGTTTATTGATGTTGACATGGGTATTTCGGGTATCGATGGGACACTAACCGTGAATAAATGGATTAAAAGTGTTAAATCTCCTCTTCCTGAACATTATTTCGTTACCAACACATGGTACCCTAACCATTGGGAATTCCAGTTTCAAGACACTGTTCCCGCGGATTTGCGTCACTTTACCATGACTCCTATTGTTGATAATGGGCAAACTGGTTTCAATGCCAGTGGCGTTCAATACTCAGAAGGAAGTGTTTTACTTAGAAATTCTGAGGGTAAATATCTGGGTAAGGGTTTTGCTGAATCAGTTTATCACGCTGATGCCATTCCAAACATATTCCACTTGGCAGGGCTGCCGGATAATTCCCAAATGCGGAGGTTAATGGAACCACCGGAACCATCAATTTTGTTGAAGTTGAAGGGATTATTGTACATGGCTTGGCCACCAAACCAGAGGAAGCTTAAAAAAATCCAAAAAAAGTGTTTGGAACAGGGATCACCTGCTGATTTCAATGGATAAGAAAAAAAATTCGTATTTTTATTCTTCAAGAAAATAAATAAATCTATTAAGTCAAATTCAACAAATCACATTAAACATATCCATTAATCTGATGGATAAACCATATGAACAATAATTTAAGCCTTGTTGCACTTTTCATGATTTCAATTAACTTGATACTTCATATTTACCCAGTATTAATCCTATCACACCATTCAACATACAATATCTACCCCTCCCTACTTTAACGATTTTTTTTATAATAGCTTCTATGATATTAGAAATACCTAAAAAAGGAGGATCGATCATTTTCCACGCAAAGATTTTAAAAGACCGGATGTCCTAGCGTAATGGAACAGATAGAGTTGAACATAACCAGCCCAATCACCATAATTTTCCATTCCAAATTCTCTTACTTCTTGTGGTTTTAATTCATTTTTAGAAAAGTAAAGATATTCTATAACACGTTTAATCCACACATCCACTGGGAAGGCTTGTTTCATCCCGAATCCATAGAGGAGGATGCAGTCAGCTACTTTTGGCCCCACACCAGGTAGCTCCAAAATAGTTTCGAATGCTTTTTCATATTTCATTTTTGACAGTTTTTTCAAGTTTATATCAGTCTGTACCATTCTTGCGGTATTCATGATATATTTAGCTCTATAACCCACTCCACATGCTTGAAGATTGTTTTTAAAGACGAAATCTGCTGGAAGTTCATCTTCATATCGTTGCATCTCTTCCAAATCATGTTCCGGTACATTACTAAGTATTTCTGGAGTGGGGAACGTGTGGAAATAACCAGAACTAAAGTTGTATGAATCACCCCAGTTTTCTTTAACATTTTGGATCGAACGTGTCCATCGAAGTATTGAGCAATTTGCCGACGATATTGAGGATATAACGCATTCAAATGGGTTATGGGCTTTGAAAATCCGCAAACCACTGCAAATGTCAACAGTTGAGGATAGTATGGGATCTTCCATTAAAAAATCATATAATTTATTTAAATCATCATTAAGGCTGAATATTTCCATAATCTTATTTTTTATATCTTTTTGAGGGATATCATCAGGGGATTCAGCAATTATTTTCACGGCACCGTCCTGTTCATCGTCTTTATTGCCAATCTTTACTAGGCAAGGAGCACCATCAATCACTATAATTTCCTGGAACTGTAAATTGATTTTTTTCCATGGGGGCTGACTTGTTTGGCCACTTCCAATGGTAAGAGACAGATTGAAGGGACCTTTGATTTTTTTTGGAAAGATGTAGAATTCCGTCATCATTATTTCAATACTTTTTTTACAATTGCAGTGGTACTGTGATATGAACTATATTGGAAATTAAATTTTTTATAACAAAAAAAATGTCAAGCTAATAAAAAAAATTATGTGAATTTAACTTTCAATAACTCCATCACGGATTTTCATCACTTTAGTGTCTTTGGCGGTGTCTAAGTCATGAGTAACCATAATCACGGTTGTGCCTTGATCATTAACCTCATGTAACAGATTTATAATGTTTGCAGTGGCTTCACTGTCCAGATTTCCGGTTGGTTCGTCTGCTAAAATGAATTTAGGATTGTTAACCAAGGCCCGGGCAATGGCCACTCGTTGTCTTTCACCACCGGAAAGTTTAGCGGGAAGGTATTTAATCCGGGGTGTGAGGCCGACAATATCCACACATTCTTCAGCTCTTTGAATTCTAGAAGATTTATCCAGTTTTTCACCGTTAGTTAAGTTTCTCATAGGGAATTCCACATTATCAAGCACGGATAAGGCTGGTAAAAGGTTGAATGTTTGAAATATGAACCCTATATCTTTAGCACGCATTTTGGTTAATTCTTTATCCTTCATAGACGATGTTTCCTTACCACCAATGTAGAGTTTTCCCTTGGTGGGGGTGTCCAACCCTCCAATCATGTTGAGGAGGGTTGATTTTCCTGAACCTGAAGGCCCCATTATGGATACAAATTCACCTTCATCCACCGTTATATTCAATCCTCTAAGTGCGTGAACTTCAGTGCTATCCAGTTTATAAGTTTTCCAAAGTTCTTGTCCTTTGACTAGATCTTTCATAGTAATCACATCACCAAATAAGTTATTATTCGTATCTCAAAGCATGTATGGGGCTGATACGGGTTGCTATATATGCAGGTAATAATCCGCTGAATGTTCCGATGATAAACACTATCATCAAGATTTGGATGAGGATCGGGGTGGGAATGTAGA
Source organism: Methanobacterium sp. UBA353 (assembly GCA_002496805.1). Lineage (GTDB taxonomy): Archaea > Methanobacteriota > Methanobacteria > Methanobacteriales > Methanobacteriaceae > Methanobacterium. The sequence goes on from DALO01000016.1 coordinate 182,267, forward strand.
AACTGAGGAAATTCACCTCTTTTGCACCCATTAACAGTCCTAGCATGTTGTAAGTGGGTGACATGAGTATAATACCAATAATTCCACCGATTAAACTCAAGATAAGCGATTCATAGATTATTAAAGCAAGAATTGATCGTTTCCTAGTTCCAATTGCCCGCATGGTTCCTATTTCTTTGGTTTTTTCTTTAACTGACATCATCATAACGATCATAATGAGGATAACCGAAACTGCGAATATGAAGGCACTAATCATGTTGAAAAATATCTTAATCTGGCTCAAGTTATCCTCCAGTGTTTTTCGGGTGTCATTCTGGGAATAGATTGAGTAACTTGGATATGCATTCTGTAAGTCAATCTCGGCCACATCTATGGATTCTTGGGGCACGATAATAACTGTTGATATGAGGTTTGGCATTTCCATGACAGATTGTGCATGGGATAATTGCATGACTATAGAATTGTCTATAGTAAGTGGCCAACCAGTGCCAATCTGTTTTATAATGCCAATTACCTTGTATTTATGGTTTGACACGGTTATTGTACTGCCCACAGTGGCATTGAAGTTTTCAGCAACTTGTGAACCGATGATAACTGAGTTATCACTTTCACCTACCAAAGATCCTTTACCCTCCACCGTGACGTTTTTCACGTTTTCTATGAATGTTTCTTCCCTTCCCGGAGTTAATCCAACGATCATGGTGTAACCAGAGAAATTATCATTTTGGATGGGCATGAAAAGTGCTTTGGTACTTTTATCAGGGTTTACTTCGCTACGGTTCATGACTTCGTTTCCCAAGTTTTCACTAATAATGCTTCCAGAAGGTGGGAAACCAGTCCCATTTTTTTCGAAGTATAATTTACCATGGACTGTTCCCAAGTCTCCTTCAAGACCAGATTCCATTTCGTATAAAACAAGATTTACCGTGCCAATTAGCAGAACACACGCCATAACTCCAACGATACACATTGCGGCGCGACCTTTCTTGGCTCTAAAATCTTTTAAAGCTATATCAATCATTATAATCACACTGTAATATTTTCTTAGTTAAATTATTATTCTAGTGAAACCATATATATAATTAAGAAAATTATTGCAAAGTTTTATTTTTCTTATTTTAATAATTCGATTCACATTAAAAACTATTTTTAATTAAAATCTAAATGTTCCTCAAGAAGGGATTTTGAGACGGTATAATAGGATTTGATGATAAAACATCATCCCAGATCCCGATTTTCATTGGAACATCCTGATTTTTCATTTTTCCCAAAAACTATTTAATTCCCACTATTTTACTACCTCTTTTTTACTAAATCAAGTCATTAATTATTTTATTTGTAGTTAAAACCTATAAAAATAGTTTTTTCAAGAATTCCCCATACTTACCCATTTTTTTCTTCTGATTCCGTGGTATTTCACTACAAATTACACCAAAATTCACCCAAAATTACATTACAATGCTGGCAAAAAAATGGAAAATTGAGTTAATATTTATTGAAGTGGTCTCATAATTAACTAAACATTTTTTTGAGGGGATCTTATTTTTTAAAGGTTATATTTGTATTTAAAAGATTATTTCATATTATTTAGATGTTTGTAGTTTTTTACGATGTTTTTCAAAGTTTTGATGGAAGATCGTATTGGTCAAACTTGGTTGGTGCCTAGATGTGGACTGATTTCATTCCAGAAACTCATATTTGTTATTTCATAGATAACGTTTGTATAATACATTCCTGTCTAGGATAGGCCAATAATGTTTAAAACCTAAAACTCTCTTAAAATTATTAATAATAATTAAACTTATAGAAAATAAAACATTCTAATTGGTGGGGGGATTCTGGATTAATGAATTTGCTTCACGAATAAAAGGGGTTCTATTCCGGGGCATATTACCCATTGATAAGTCTAGATTGGGGTCTGAAATGATTGCCGGCATTGTTATGGCTGCCATATTCATACCTGAGGTAATGGGTTATGCGAAGATAGCGGGAATGCCACTGATATCAGGGATATATACTATTTTAATTCCAATGGCTGTTTTTGCAATTTTTTGTTCCTCCCGACATCTTATTGTCGGTGCAGATTCGGCCACTGCTGCGATCATGTTTGGGGTACTGGTAACGGTGGCGGTGCCAGGAAGTCCATCATATCTTTCAATGGCATATATGATTGCTATTTTGTGTGGTGTATTCCTGATCATAGCCAGAGTTTTTAAATTGGGCTTCATTGGAGATTTCCTATCTCGAACTGCACTAGTAGGCTTCCTAACTGGGGTGGGTATACAAATAGCCATTAGCCAATTAGGGGGAATGTTCGGGTTAACTACAAGTGGAATAGACACAATTCCTAGAATCATATCATTCATCTCTCATTTATCCCAAACGAGCATCACTACTCTAATTGTTTCTATAATAGTAGTGTTTTCTATCCTCATATCACGCCGTATTAATGTTAAAATTCCTGGAGCACTAATTGCAGTGGTGGGCACTATTACTGCCAGTTTTCTTTTTGATTTTACCAAGATCGGTGTTTCAGTGGTGGGTGCGGTTCCTAGTGGTTTCCCCAGCATTATCCTACCCACATCATCTACTTTGGATTCATATGCATTTTTCACAGCGGTAAGTGCTTGTTTTATTGTTATATTGGCTCAAAGCGCTGCAACATCTCGGGCTTATAGTATTAAGTGTTCAGATGAGTTGGATGAAAATCAAGACATATTGGGATTAGGGTTATCAAATTTAGCGGCCGGTTTAACTGGTAGTTTTGTGGTAAATGGTAGTCCCACAAAGACTCAGATTGCAGTGTACTCTGGAGCACGTAGCCAACTGGCTACATTGGTAACCGCAGCTATTGTTTTGTTGGTGGTTATATTTTTAACCAAACCCCTTTCACTCTTACCCAACGCAACGCTTGCAAGTATAGTTTTTCTAATTGGTTTGGAAATGGTGGATATTTCTGGATTAAAAGATATTTATCGTGAAGTGCCAGTTGAATTTGTACTAGCACTCATAACACTCCTTACTGTTGTTATATTGGGCGTGTTATGGGGTATTGTAATGTCTATAATAATATCTCTTTTACTGCATCTCAGTCACTCTTACCAACCCAATAACAGTATATTAATACGAAATGAGAGGGGAGAATGGCAATTTGTCCCAATCACGTTTGGGAAATACACTCATAAAGGTTTAATAGTGTATCGTTTCAACAGGGATCTCTACTATGCCAATGCTGAAAAACTAATGAAAGAAGTAATTAACTTAGTTGAAGCCTCAGAATATCCAGTTGAATGGTTAGTGTTGGATTCTGGAGGATTTACTAGCATTGATTACACATCAATACAAATGTTAAAGGAATTAAAATATCGATTGGATGATATGAATGTATTGTTAGTCCTGACCACAGTTTTTCCTAGTTTAAAAGCTCAATTTGAACGTTCTGGATTTATACATGTGTTAGGCGAGGAAAATTTGTATAAAGGGGTTAACGATGCTATTAAATCATTTGAAAATAAGAGATCATAAGTCTATGATTTAATCCTACTTGGTTGGAAGATAACTATTTAAAAACTAAATTCACTGAATAAGCTGTTGCTCATAAAAAGAAGGTTATATAAATACTGGCAAGGTTTGACATTGACAGTATATTTCGTTTTATTTCTTGTGACGGGTAAAGTTTCATCCAGATTAAAATGAGGTTTGATTCTATTATAATTGAATTAAAGGTGTGGTTCGTTGTCTAAATCAACTTCACTATCTTCAAAATGTAGTTTCTTTTTCTTCACCCATACGAATCCATGATCTGGTGTGATTACAGCCACATTTATGGGACCACCCACTCCGGGCATGTCACCCGGATCGGCATTAATTCCGTCGCTAAAGCGTTGTATGGCGCTGGTGGTTTGTATCATTAAAGTGGCAAAGTCAATTGCGTCCTGCAAGCTCATAGTCCCCCATTGGATGGCATATTCCAACCCTCTTAGTTGGCCCTGTATTTCTTGTTCGCTACGTTTCTGAATTGCTTCTTTAACAAATTCAATATTTTGAATTCTACCATCAAAGCCTAACACAATTCGGGCAGCAACATCGCCCTGGCCGATCCATGAACTTCCATATTCCATGTTTGGTTTTTTACCGTCCCTGAGCTTCTGAACTGGGCCGGGTATGGTCACACTGTAAACTTGATGTGTTCCGTCTGGATTATAACCCGCCACTAAAAGTTCAATAGGATCTGGTCGGGCAATTCCATTTTCAATAGTTCCTTGAGGTGTTCGAAAACTGAATTTCAGTAAAGGCCCCTCTTGTTCCATTTGCAATATAGTGCAGCCCTTGGATTTAAGATCATTCTGGATATTAGCCTTAATTTGATCTAATTGTCCTTCCCACCGGTATTTTTGGCTGAAAACGTGATTTAATTTTCGTGCAACATCTTTCACTTCCATATTTTTAACTTTGGAGCCCCGTCGGAATTCTTCAATGAACTGGCTCACATTTTTCTGCACACTCCCTTCTGGGAGGAAGGCCAATCCAGTAATGCCCACGCCAATCCTTGGGTTAATTTCGAATATTTTTATGGCATTTTCACTACCTATCCGGGCCATGCCCTTCATATTACGATAACTCTGTCTGCTGTCAGCTGCAAGGACTATTCCTTCAGGGGTGGTGGTGTTTATGACTAAAGACATGCATATTCATCTCGTTTAAGTTATGTATTTTTATTTTTTCAGGGAACAAATAAAATCTCTTGTTTATCAGGATTAAATATCCTTTTTATACTCTTTATCAACTATTAATATTAATCAACCATTTTTATGGTTTTTTCATGAACATTTCACAATAGATGTTGGAAATTCCCTCTTTATATACTATATTTCAGTTTTTTATGTTAAAATTTATTTGATAAATATACATAGATTCTTTAAATTTGTAGGGCTTTCTCTGGATGTGATGGATAAAAAAAGGAAGTTTAAGAAGAATCTTCTTCCTTCACATTTTCCACGGTTTCTGTTTGTATGAAAGTCCCTAAAACTCCTCCTACTGTGCAAACAACTATTTCAATCACTATATTTATGATATAAAAGAGGAAAAGTATCGTGACGTAATTACCATAACCTTCAAGGAACATCATAGCTATTAAGATTGCATTAACTAGTATACTGGAGATCAATCCTAAAATTACCCCATTTATAGCTCCAGTTTTTATGTTGCCATTAACCATGAATCCAACTACAATTCCTGCAAATAAAAATGAGGGTAATAGCAAACTCACACCGCTTATCACGTCCCCAATTACATACATTGCTAATATGATACAAATACCAATTATTAGGGGGTTACGCTTGATAATTTCTGTATTCATCATCTATTTCTCCTTTTTTTATTATATTTAAAAAAATTCCCAAAACCTCAACAAAATGATAATTTTTTCTTGTCATAAATTGAGGGTTATTTCATGAGATATATCCTATTTTTTCAGATTTTCATCTATGTTACTATTTATGAACTAATATTTAAATAATTATGTCAAATTCGTTTCACTCATGCCTAAATCATGTTTAGGATAAACAATAGAACTAATTATAGTATTTTTTGATGTCGTCCATTTAGTTGGTAGCAAATTCTGTATTATTTTTTATTAACTATAAGTGATTTTTTTTTATTGTGATATTAAATCTTAATTTTCAATTTTGAAGCAGTAAAATTAATATAAGGGTGAGACCAGATTAATAACCATTGATTAACTTCAAACCAACTATTTAGTAGTTTTAAATATAAGTGGAACTAAGCACTTGAAATCATACGCAACATTACTAACACCACAGTTTACTTGTTCGATCCTAACCTCGGAAACATAGAAATGAGTCGAAAATAATTCAACGAACTCTATATAGGGGTTGCACTAATAATCAATGGACAAGCCCCAGCTAATGCCACATACCTGCAACTGTTAAAATCAAGCCAGATAGAATTGATCCTTCGGTTAATGTAGCGATTGCTGAAGGAGTATTTATCCTAGGTTTAGCTTCGGGCATTAGTGAAGGTATTGGTTTATTATCTGCTTCAGGGATAGCTCTGGGTGGTATAGGTCTTGTACGGGAATATCGAGAGCTGTATGATGTATATCATGATCCCTGGATTGAAGTTACAGTTGATGGACATAAATTATGGTTAACCTGAGAGATCTAATCTCTTATTATTATCTATTTTTTCATGTCATGCTGTAAAATATGAGGTAAATTATGAACAAAAAAAGAAGTCTAGTAACGTTAATAATGGGTGTTGGATTTTTGGTGTCAAACCTTTTGAACTATTTAGATCGTCCATCAGACTATTTTTATTTTGTGTCGTCATTTGTTTTTTTAATGATCATTATAGGTAGTATATTTGAACTAAAAAAAATTACCAAT
>DALO01000026.1:0-5912 GCA_002496805.1 Methanobacterium sp. UBA353
CACACCAGATCAGACACCCTGTTATAAAATTCCCATCTAAACATCTGGAAGGATGAAGATTTATTACTAAATTGGGTAAAATATGTTACAGGCGGCGATTTAATGAATAAAAAAGTGTTGATTGTGGAAGATGAAGGTATAACTTCACTTGAACTTGAGAATAAAATTCGCAAATGGGGTTATGATCCAGTAGGGGTTGCTGTTTCAGGGGAGGAAGCTATGGTAATGGCCCGGGATCTTAAACCTGACCTGATACTCATGGATATAAGACTCCAGGGAGAAGAAGATGGGGTGGAAGTTGCTGAGAAAATCTTGAAAGAGATGAAAATTTCACTCATCTACATCACTGCTCATTCATCTGACTTCATGATGGATCGGGCCCATAAAACTTCCCCGCATGCTTACTTTATTAAACCATTCAATGATAATGAGTTGAAGTTCGCAGTCGAAATGGCACTATATAAGCATGAAATGGAAGGAAAACTAAAAGAATCTGAAAACAAGTACAAAACCCTCATTGATAACTTGATGGTTGGAGTTTTCATCACAGAATTAAATGGTAATATATTAATGATGAATCAATACTTGGCTAATTTGTCCAATGGAAATTCTTCAGAGGGAATTATAGGAAGAAATTTAAGGAGCATGTTTGACCAGTCACAGGAAATTGAAAAACTCATGGGGAAATTAGAAAATGAAGGTAACCTTATTAATGAAAATTTAACCCTAATTAATGGCAATAACCAAAAAATAGAGATTGAATTTAGTGCTAAAATCAGTAAAAATATTGTTTATGGTGTGGTAACTTCTGTAAAAGAAGTGTATCCATCCTAAAAGTAATTGAATATTTTCATCCCGTCTGATTAGGGTTTGCAATGATTATTGTAACCAGTTACCAGTAACTGAAGCACCTTACTTTATTAGTTTTCTGAAAAGACCATCATCATTCTTGATTGTCCCATCTGGGGAACATCCAAATAGGAGTATAATATTATAACTGATGAGGAAATAAAATAAATGATGTGGAAATAAACTATTTTACATCTATATCCTTCTTCCAAGAACCAGGATAACTATTGCAGGGGTTCCCGAGCGGTCAAAGGGGATAGGTTCAGGGCCTATTGGCGTAGGCCTTCAAGGGTTCGAATCCCTTCCCCTGCACTTTGGTTTATTTTTCTATCTATTTTACAATTTTTTTATCAACTATTTCCTTACTTTTTTTATTTTACCTACACAAAAATGAATGGAAGGTGAATTAAAACTAGATAAAACCCATAAAGCAGGATTTAAGGTCAATTTCAATGAATTAAAGTATAAAGGCTGGGTTTGAACCTTATAGTCCTATTGAGTGGGTTTGAACCTTATGGTTCTATTGCGTATAAAGGCTGGGTTTGAACGTTATCTCAAGTAGACATGCTTTTCATAAGTCAAGTCATTTATAAGTTGCAAAAAACCCATCAGTATCTGCATAAACTGGTTTAAACCCTTCTTTTTCAGCATCTTCCATGGTTTTTTTGAGAAACTCTCGCCCCCAAGCAGTTATGGATTCAGAACATTCCAGACTATACCATCGAAAGGAGTTGTGATTGTACAAGCCGTATATAGTGTTGGCCAGCCTTTTCAGCACTTTTTGTTCTGTGTCTAGAACTTGATACTGTCTTTTGTCTTTAGATTCTTTCATCAGGGATTTAATTCTTATTCTATCCTGGAGAATTTTGTCTATAGCTGATGGAATAAAACCTAATGGTTTTTTACGAAATTTATGCCCATATTCGGGGCTTATATGACAATCCAGTTTAGTGTTTTGGGTGAGGCTGTCTGGGGAGATGTTTTTAGAAATTATTATACTGGGATATAAGCTTTTAAAATCAAAATAGACAATATTCTCGTGTAAACCTTGCACTGGCTTTTTAACGTAACCTCCCACAACATGCACGTCTTTTCGTTGGGCTAATTCTGATGATAAAGCCTTATTAGGCACTAAATTTCCATATTCGAATGATTTTTTGATTAAGTACCATTCAACATGTCTTCCTGATGCCATGCGAGCCACTTCAAATAGGGGTTGTCCCACAATACGGGTTAATTCTATGCTAAGAGGTAACATCTTCTCCCCTATTTGGGTAATGGACTTGGCATCGTCCAGGGAGTACTGGAACAGTTGTTCTGATTTGTCTTGACCTTCCTCCCAGAAAACGTGGATATCTTCTTGGGGAATGTCCAGTTTTTCCACACTAAAAAGTTCCCTGTAGGCATGTTTTAGGGTGTGGTGGTTTAATTGGAGGTAACGGCGGATATAGGGGTAAAGATCAATGTGAATTCGTCCCCTGATCATGGCTGCATTACTCCCACTGATCTGTGTGAACTTAAGTTTGGATCCATCAACTCCTATTTTAAGGGGCACACCTAACTGTGCAGCCCGATCCCTGATATAGGGAAAGTCAAAGGTGTCTGAATTATATCCTAGAATGAAGTCCGGATTTTCGGATTTAATAGTCTCCACGAACTTTTCCAATAACTCTTTCTCATCAGCTACTGCCTCTGCAAAATCCATCTCAGAATTTTTGGTGGATAACACTTTCTCGAAACCATGATTACTGGAAAAACTAATTATTATAATAGGATCTCTGTCTGGTTGGGCTATGCCCTGGGGATTGTAGACTTCCATATCAAAACTTAAAACCTTAAGTTCTGGTAAACTGGACTTTCTGGGTTTGGGGGGCTTTTCCACCTGGAAGATGCAAGTCGAAGACTTTTCAGATAGAACCCTACCATGCACTTCCACCACATTCATGGGAGATAAACCATTACCAATAAGGTATCTGCGGTAAAATGGGATATCATACTCTCGAATTTCCTTCACAGATTTTAAGTTTTCTATTTTATCTTTTAATTTAGGAATATCTTGCGGATGGTTAAAAAATACCTTTAAAACCTCTTTTCCCATCCCTTCATAATTTTTATAGACTTTTTCTACTTTTAAAATATTTAATCTATTTAATTCGTCAAAACAAGCATCAATATCATGAAAAATGACGTAGATGTAAGGTTTGAAATTTTTATCCAACGCGATAATATGTTTATGTTCATTATTTTCCAGTAGTTTGCCGAATAATCGTATGACTGGTTTACGGTTCCTGGTGATATAGTCAATGTCCATGAGAATGAATTTTTTAATCAGCATAGATCCTTCACTAGCTTATACTTTGGTAGGGGTGGGAGTGAAGTTAGTTAAGTTAGAGGGGGTGAGAAGTAATCCCTGACATAATGATCATGCCCCCAGTTTAGGTGCATCTTGACAAGTAATTTGCTGATAACTCATCCTTTTTTTGAAGTTTTAAGGAATTTTTAATAATATTCAGCGATTATCCGGACTATAAAAATTAGTAAAATTTTTTCCCAATAAAAGAAAATAGGGGATTAAATGGGTATAAAAACCTGAACTTATGTTTTGGCGATTTTTTCCCCGAATTTTATTGCTGATTCTTGTGCATCAACATCTGGATTCCAATGGTTTTTAAATCCATTGTCAATAGTTTCAAAACCCGCATCTTCCATTAAATCGTTTAAAACTTTCACAGATTCACCACTCCAGCCGTAGCACCCGAATGCAGCTGCTTTTTTATTTTTGAATTTTAATTCCTTCATCAGATGGATGAAACCAGCCACATTATGTAAGATACTGTTGGAAATGGTTGGTGAGCCTACTAGGACGGTTTTTGATTTGAAAACCTCGGTTATGATATCGTTTTCATCACTTTTGGACAAGTTGAATACTTTTACAACCACTTCCTGATCTGCCAGGCCTATTCCTTCGGCTATCTTCTCAGCCAGAATCTTAGTACCGTTCCACATGGTGTCATAGATAATGGTGATCTGATTTTCCTGGTAATCATTGGCCCATTGTGAATATTTTTCAACAATCTGCATGGGATTGTCTCTCCAGATAACTCCATGGCTGGTGGCAATCAGGTCGATTTCTAAGTTTAAGGAAAGGACTTCATCCAACTTTTTCCTTAATATGGGGCTGAAGGGGGTTAAAATATTGGCATAGTACTTTATGGCTTCTTCATCAAGGTCGCACTGATCTACCAAGTCGTTGTATAACTTTTCAGTGGCCAGGTGTTGTCCAAAAGCATCGTTACTAAACAGTACATTATCCTGGGTGAGGTAAGTTGCCATGCTGTCTGGCCAGTGCAGCATCATCATTTCAACGAAGACTAATTCCTTCCCATTCCCAATGTCCAGTGTATCTCCAGTCTTAACCACACGAAAATCCCAGTCCTGGTGGTACTGTCCTTTCAAAGATTTAACTGCATTGGCTGTGCAGTAAATTGGGGTGTCAGGAATATGTTTCATTAAAGCGGGGAGTGCTCCGCTGTGGTCATTTTCCCCATGATTGGCCACAATGTAATCAATATTGTCCAGATCTATCTCCTGGGCCAAGTTCTCCACAAATTCTTCGGCGAAGGGAGACCATACTGTGTCAATCAGTACAGTTTTCTCTTCCTGTATCAGGTAAGAATTGTAGGTTGAGCCTTTATGAGTTGAATATTCATTTCCATGAAATTTTCGAAGCTCCCAGTCCACTTTACCTACCCATGATACCTTATTTTTTATTTGCTTTTTCATTTTTGCTCACTCTCCTCAAACCAGTTTATATACTCATAGTTGCACTAAAACTAGGCATGTTTCTATAAGAAAAATGATGATTTACTCCTTTTTCAGTGTATCTGGTGATGGGGCCTTTACAACAATCAGTTCTAACGTTTCAGAGTGCCGATTTTTAACATTCATCTTGGTTTGGAAGGGTATTTTAAGAAGGGTTCCAGCCTCATATTCATGTACTTCCTGGTCATCAAGGCCGATTGAGAGTTTACCTCGGATAACTGTCATATATACGTTGGAATTAGATAAATGCTCAGGAAGCCCTTCATCTTGGTTAAATACCATGTGAAGATAATGAACGTTTTCATCAAAAATAACTCGTTCAACTGCCTTTTCATTTCCACGGGATAACCTAAAAATTTGTTCAATCAAATAATAACCTCCTAAAGATAATAACAACTGTTATTACATTATAAAATATTATTCTTGAAGGCTAAATAATTTTTCATATGGCTACACCTGAATTTTATTAAAAAAATAAATCCCTGGTAAAAAAAAGGTCATAGGCTAATTGAAAGTTTTTTTTATCTTTTCAGATGCTTCAAACGTGATAAAAAAGATATTCCCTGCCAGTTATATTGGGTTGTGTGTGAAGGATCATCCTTGTATTGAGTGTTTGATGTGTTTAGTCCAACTTTTCTTTAGGGGGGATGAGTTTAATCTTTTTACTTTTTGCTTGATCTTTTTAAAAAATGGAATAGGTTAGGGACGGGATTTTTTTAAAACTGTAACTGTTTCAAGCTCTGGAGATTAGAGCATAAAAATGTAACAGTGCCTCTCTTTTTTTCGGCATCCCTAATAAATTTTAGGGTGTTACTCTTCCAAAGTTCTTTAAGATCTTTTTTCTTGAGAATAGTAAGACGTGTACGGTCATTCTCGGACCATTGGCCGGAATCTGGAGGGTATATGTCTTTAAGCCATAAATCAATTTTAGCTTCTTTTCTGGACATGTTGGGGGGCCATGATTCATCTATTAATATCCTGTATCCATCTTCTTTTTTTGGGAGTTCGTATATTCCTTTTACTTTTAACATGAGTATCGCTTTCCAACCAGTTAATTTATCATGATAAAACATGATAATTAATCTAACATTATTAATCATGATATATAAAATTAACTATTTCCCAGTCAGGTGCACACTCAACACGATCCCTATTTTTTTTGGAGGGGAATGGTCAGTCAGTTTCATAGGTGTTAAGATGGTACATCAGGAACAAAACGTTAAGATGGTACATCAGGGAAC
>DALO01000026.1:6157-13754 GCA_002496805.1 Methanobacterium sp. UBA353
ACAAGGCGTTAAGATGGTACATCAAGGAACATCTATCCTCCTCGATCCAACACAAAATTAACAAGCTAAAAAGATCAAAATAACAAACTCTTATAAACGAATTCTGTCCTTATTTTTAGGTATTCCGTTTTTCACAGTGATCCAATGGTTATCATGGTATAGTTCATATTCTCTAAAACAACAGGGAATACCCTTAGCTTGGGTTGCATCCGGGTTGTCCATAAGCTGGAAATGAAGATGAGGAGCGGTAGAGTTACCAGAGTGACCTACATTTCCTATAAGATCTCCGGATTTGATTAAATCACCATTTCTTACCTTCACTGAATCAGTTTTCATATGGCCCAAAAAGGCCCATACTCCCTTAAACATTCCTTCACCCTGAATTATCACGAAATTGCCAGTTATATCCTGAATGTTATGTTTATAGGGATCGAAAAACAGGGCATTTTTAAAAGCCACTGTAATATCATGGAAAGGCTGTACTGGGTCCCGTTCAGAGTGCCCGTCTAAAGATTCAACCACTTGGCCAGAGATGGGTGCATAGATAGGTTTCCCGTAGGCATAACAATCATTTAGATGCACTTGGCCTAAAATATGATCTATAGTGCTTTTTCTGTGGAATTTCACTGATTTTTGGGTCCAGTCAACTTGTAAAAGGTCGAAGGCATATGTCTGTGCAAGATAATCAGTACCATGGCTGGGAACTTTAGTACCAGGACTGTTTAACACCATCCACTCACCCCTAAGAGGTGCTTCTATGGGGGCAAGTTCCATCATTACCTCCATTAATATCTGACTTATGACTATGTCACTATATTTATTGTTTCAATCTTTTTAAGACAATAGTTATGGATTATTTTTCATTCAATGGAAGTGCATTCCCAGGTTTCAGCTTCAGTGTCTATGGTGGCATATAATTCTGTTTTCACATCCTTAAAAAGGTCTTCACATCCAAATTCTAGATCTGTTGCTTTTTTAACTGCATACATTCTGCCCCGTGCACTTTTGACCACTATATCGCCTTCACGGGTTATTCCTACCACTAATTGTTTGATTTCTTTTGCCATTTTTATCAACTCCCAAATAACTCTTACTTAGATAGGGTACAGCTTCTAATTCCATTAATTCCTATGTAACTTTCAGGACCTATATTTTATCTATTTGTTGTAATCATGCTAGGCAGTGTTTTTCTACAATAATTGTTAAGGAAGTTTCTTTGAGAATAGGGGGTTCCATTAATTTCAAATTTTTTAACCAAATCAGTTATAAACTACTTTTTAGCCTTACTTTAACATTCGGGCATAACTCTCCTCTAAACTCCATAGTTTATGAGCGTAATCCACAATTTCCATCATGTGCAAGTACTTCATCCTGGGAGTTATCTTAATGACTTTTCTATCTATTTTGTCCATGTACCGGCCGTAATAGTTGTTTCTGGGTTTTTTGTATTCATCATCCATAATGGAAACATAGTTGTAGGTAAAATTCATCTTCCTATCCGGATTGAAAATGTTCTCCAGTTCTTCACTGATGTTAACCACTAATCCCTGGACCAGCTTCACCTCTTCCAAATCCACCAACCGGCCTTTTTCCATGTTTTTAGCGTTGATCTGGTAAATACCATCTAAGTATTCTCTGATCTCGCTTTGCCATTTTTCTAATTCTTTACTGGGGAAAATTAGAATGTTTTCGGTTTTTCGGAATAGGTGAGGCTTGTAAATTAACACTTTTCTGCGGTCAATAATCCCGTAACTACGTTTCATCCCAACCAAAACCAGTCAATACAATAACCTTTGGTGCACGTTAAAAAATAATTCATTAGTTTATAAAAAGTTCAGAGCTTTCCTAGATTCTTTAGAATGTTCACCTAAAGATTCTAACACATCATCTTCTCTTATTTTAACTGGATTGTCCAGGTAGGTGTCCAGATAACTTTGGGTTGGCTTGACACTGAGAAATGAGTCTAATTCTGAATTTATTATATGAATCTTTTCCATTATCCAGTACCAGTGACCAATCAACTTTCTATTATCTTCCTGATCCTGAAGTTGATCCATTAAGAAAATATCATGCACCTGGTTATGCATAGCTACGTAAGTTCTCCTAAACTCTTCTTTTGAATAAATAATAACTTCTTCACGATCATGGAAAGAATCAGAATCATATAACATGGCCTTCATCCCTAATGGTATTCCCTGACTAACTCTCATGATAACTTTCACCTCCACTTTATGGGGGGGGGTGGAGTACTATAACTTGGGGATAGGTCAAGGAATTTGAGGTAGAGAGCACAAGAAAATTAATCATAGTAGTATATTTTTTGTCAAAAATATTATATAATGCCCTAATTAATTAGGGTGATAACCGAAGAGTCATTTTTCTGACTATAAGTTCATTTTTTGGTGTTATTTCATGTTTATCTCTAAATTGGATACATTATATGCTCCACTAAATTTGGTCTAAAAAATATATACTTTGGAGTTTAAGGAATATCAGATGAAACTTATTAAAATCAATCCAGAGAATCCAGAGACAGCAAAAATTGAAATGGCCCGGGAAATATTACGCCAAGGCGGGACCCTTGTCTACCCTACCGACACAGTTTACGGTCTGGCAGCAAACATATTCCATGAAAAAGCTGTTTTGAATATTTATGAAATAAAAAAAAGGTCAAAAGACAAACCTATCTCTATTTGCCTGTCACAAACACAAGATATCAAAACAGTGGCACAATTGAGTCCTGATCTGGAGAAGATAATTCAGGAAATCCTCCCAGGATCTTACACTCTAATTTTGAACAAGAATGAAAATCTACAATCTAGAGTCACTGCGGGAACAGATAAAATTGGGATCAGAATTCCAAATAACCTTATTTGCAGGGAACTTTCCAGGAAATTTCCTATAACTACCACTAGTGCCAACATATCTGGCCACCAGCCTCCTTTATCTGCCAGGGAAGCACAAAAAGAGTTGGATGACAAGCCAGATATGATCCTTGATTCTGGTCCCTGCAGTGGTGGAGTTTCATCTACGGTTGTGGATCTCACAGTTACTCCTCCACGCATCGTAAGGGAAGGTGCAGGGATGAAGAAACTGCTCTCAATAATAAAATAGTAAGTAGAGTAATGGAGATTAAGGTCTAAACCAATTATATTTATTCAGGAAGGATTTAATAAGATAAATAGAGATTTAATTATAATTAATAATGAGGATTAAATGTCAGAAATTCTATCCAACATGGAACAGAAGGGTAAAATACTCACATCTTCCCCGATCGACTCTCTTATTGGGGGAGGGGTTGAAAAAGGAGTTATAACTCAGTTTTACGGCCCTCCAGGATCAGGTAAGACTAACATAGCACTCAATCTCCTTGTTCAATCCGCCAGTAACGGGGGCAAAAGCATATTCATAGATACTGAGGGTGGATTATCTATTGAAAGAGTTAAACAAATATCTGGAACAGATTTCATCCAATTGGCTCCGAATATACTAGTATTTGAACCGTCCACATTCGCTGAACAGGATTCTGTCCTGCGCAGAGTTGAACAAATGATTTTATCGGGGGAAAATGTGGAACTCATCATTTTAGACTCGGCAGTAGCTCTTTATCGGGTTCTTGATGGTGATTCATCCCAGATAAAAAGGGAATTGGGAAAGCAGATGGGGCTTCTCACTAAACTCGCCCGCAAACACAACATAGCAGTGGTGATCACCAACCAGGTATACGCCAGTTTTGAGGGGGACGGGATGGTAGAACCTGTAGGGGGAACTATCCTCAAATATCGTAGTAAAATCATGATTGAACTGGAAAGAGGCGATATCAGTGGGGAAAGATATGCCATCTTAAAAAGGCACCGTAGCCGACCTGAGGGACTGCGCACCCGTTTTTTTATTGTTGATAGTGGGCTCCGGTGAAGGGATAGTTTTAAATTAAGTGATGATATAAATTAGGTTAAGATAAAATAGAACTTTATTTAACATTCATGATGGTATTTTGGCGATTACCAATAGGCTTAAATGTTTTGGTTATGGTAATCCTAAATTACTAATTTTACAATAAAAATTAGTAGCTAAGATTAGCTGTGTGTTGAGAGATATGATTTCACCCAAAAAGTATGCTAAAGTAGCAAAGGTACTGCCTAAAGGATTCAAAACAGCTAATGAATTCTTTAACTACGTTTACAATGATCCGGATATGATCTGGATGGGGCAAAACACCAACCATCTCCATGATCATAATGGAATTGTAGAGGCAATGATCGCCAGCATCCGGTGGAATGATTACTGTAAATACCCACCACCAGAAGGTTTTCCACGTTTAAGGGAACTTATCATGGAAGATTTAGGATTGGGTAGTGAATATGATATTCTGGTAACTGCCGGGGCCACAGAATCACTTTATTTATGTGCCAATGACATATTGGAACCGGAAAATAACACAATCACTTGTGACCCGGGATATCTCATTATTGATAATTTCGCCAGCCGGTTTGGGGACCATGTTAAATCAATTCCCATATACAACGACCAATGTGGCTATAAACTCACCCCTCAACTGGTAAGGGATAATTTGGATAAGAACACCAAATTGGTATCCCTAGTTGATCCCCTAAACCCATTGGGATCATCCTACACCAAGGAAGAGCGAAAAGAATTTAAGGATATTGCCGAAGATCATGAGATCTACATGTTACATGACATCACCTATCGTGATTTTGCACAGGAACATCAACTCATGGCAGAGATATGTCCAGAGTACACAGTCACAGTGTACAGTTTCTCCAAGATATATGGTATGGCTGGCATGAGGATCGGTGCAGTAGTAGGAGTTCCTGAAATAATCAACTCAATACGTTCCATTGTCATCAACGACTTGGGAACCAACCTGGTAGCTCAGAACGGGGCTATGACGGCCATAGAATCCAAACCAAAATGGTTGGAAAGAGTAAAAAACATCACTCGCCAGAACCAGGACATCATCAAACAAGCAGTAGATCAAGTTGAAGGGGCTTTCATAGCAGTCTACCCATCTGATGGGAATATGATGGCTATCGACATGGGTGATACTGGCGTTACACCTCAAGAAATGGCTGATTACCTTATCGAGCGTAAAATATTTGCCAGAGAAGGATCTTACACTAGTAAAAAATTCGGGCACCGCTATCTCAGGGTGAGCTTTTCCATACCTTCCCAACAAGTGGAGTACTTTGCTAAATGTTTCCTGGAAGGTATGGAAACCTTGAAAACTTCCAAATAACTATTTTTTTCTTTTAATCTATTTTTTTTTATTTTAAAAAAAGTCAAATATTTTTCCCGTCATTTATAACAATTTCTGACTCACATGGTTTGAATTAAGTGAGAAGATCAATCCCATGTTCATTTGTGTCAATATTTGAGATAGAATAACAAGCTTATCAAATAAAATATTTCCATTATCCAATTTTTATAATACCAAAATCAATAATTTCATCTTCAATACTTTTGGAAATATTCAGAACAGATTCTTCATCAATCAAAAAAAATCAATTTTTATTTTATTGTTTTTGATCTCTTTTAAATCAGATTGTAATGAAACTGTAAAATACATTAATACGCATTGAAAAGTGGTGGTATTTATAAATCAAAGGGGATATTGTGATTTTTTTTGTAACTAATTACACAACTTTCTGTTCTGTTCACCAATCAGTTATTTTACATTCATCGTCTCTATTTTCTAACAATTCAACTGTTAATATGTAAATAACGCAGGTAATGAAGAAATAATAATATACTTCCCATCTCTCACCAGTAAACCAGCACGTAGGTGAAAATCCCTTAATCATTTGAGATGCAAATCCTAAAATTAGCAAACATAATATTAGGGCGCTTAACTTTTTCCCACCATATTTATAGATTTGTATTAAACTATAAACAACTGAAAATGTAACAATTGCGTATATGGCAGAAATTATCATAATATGACTTAAATCAGAGTGTAATAAGCCATACTCTGTCACTGCTTTGTTCATGAAGGCGATTATTGGTGAATATCCCACTAAAAAAATCAATATTAATGAACTTAGGATAAGAATTAGGGGGAGCATGCTGATTAATAGCGGGATCTTTTTCTTTGTGATGGAGTATATATAAACAGTCAGGGCTCCGAAGAAGGTAAGGTAGATTGGGCCAAATTTAACTGGACCGTAAGGAGTAATGAATTTATATATCAATGCGCTGATGCCCAAATCTATTTTATTGATTATTGTAAATGTGGAATATTCCGGGAAACGGCGTAAAGTATCTTTCATATACCTTTCCTGGTTTCCAGGGCACAAATAGAAGTTTAAAAAGCCCAAAAATATGATGAACAACATTAAAAAAATTGATTTTGGGATTTTTATTTTCTTGTACCAGCAGTAAAAAATGATAAAGACATAAGCTCCAGCAGCAATGAATAACACAATTTCATTATTCATGGCAAATATCAATGAAAATATCATTATTCCATAAATAGCCAGCTTTTTAACGATATTTAAATTATTCAGATTATTTTCATTGAATAAATATTTTTTCACCAGATAAAAATGTAATAACATGAAAAATAATGGCCATGTATAAGTTATCGTGGATGCTATGTACCCAGCGGACCATAAGGCACCATCTATTGTGTAAATGTATAGTAATACCAAGACACAAGATAAAGAGTAATAGATCAATGATTTTTTTTCATTAAGGTTATTTTCATTAAATGTTATTTTGGGAATTATAACAGCAATTAATGTGAAAATAGCCGAATCAATAAAATTCCAGATTATTTGAGGTAGCCCTGCAAATATGGTTATGAAGAATTCAATTATTAGTCGTGAAGTCCAAGTTTCATAATGCCATGCTAAAAAAACAAATATATTCTGCTCGTAATACGCTTTACTAAAGTATAGGTCATCCCCTGCAGGGATTAACCTAAAATGCCACAGGAAAATTATTATAAAGAAAATAATCAAGGGAAGATATATCAAAAGAGATGATTTCTTAACATTCAGTTTAGTGGTTATCATTTCAGTCCCTAATTGTTTATTTAATACTAGTGGGATGTTAATATTTATTAATGTTAGTTAGGTAATCTACAATGATCTTTTCAAAATCAATCACACAATTCAAAGAACTTGAAACTATGATTGCATAATATGTATCAGTGGGATCTCTTTTATTTCAATAGATTTTTTTTGCATTTTAAAGAATTGTAATGTTA
Organism: Methanobacterium sp. UBA353; assembly: GCA_002496805.1. Classification (GTDB taxonomy): domain Archaea; phylum Methanobacteriota; class Methanobacteria; order Methanobacteriales; family Methanobacteriaceae; genus Methanobacterium. The sequence goes on from DALO01000026.1 coordinate 13,386, forward strand.
TCAGTTCTCTGGTTCTAATATTATGTTTGGAAAAAGTCAGGAAAACGAAATTGTTGAGATAAAAACCGAATCTTTAAACACGTTTTTTTTGGATTGTAGCACTGAAAAATGAGAAAATACCAGTAAATTAAATGCCGGTCATGATCTTATGTTTATAATACAATCCGATGCAAGTGAAGAAAAATTTAAAGAGATTTTAGATGACTTCATCACTGAAAATGAATAGTTTTAAAGGCGGGAATTCCAGATTTATCTCAGTAAAAACGGTTTTTAAAGTTTTAATTCAGATCAACAAGTGTTCCCCCATCAAGAATTTTAAATCCAATACTTTATATTCATTTAATAAACAGGGTGTCTGATTTAGGGTGA
>DALO01000028.1:0-896 GCA_002496805.1 Methanobacterium sp. UBA353
TTTGGCTGGCTGAATCATATGATGAGATCAGCAACACAATCTGAGGATGTGGGTGCAGTAGGAGCCAAACTGGTTTACCCGGACTGTTCCCAGTCACGTATCAATAGAAAAAACTCCTTTAAAATCCAGCATGAAGGCATAGTCTTCAAAGAAGAAGATGGCTTTATCAAACCATACAATCGGGGTAATGGAGAACCTTTCAGTGTTCACGAATCAGAGGATGGAGCCCGGGCTGCGGTTACTGGTGCAGCATTACTGGTTGAAAAAGAAAAATACTTCCAGGTTGACGGATTGGATGAGGGGTATATCTACGGCTATGAAGATGTTGATTTTTGTCTGAAATTGCTAAAAAAAGGGTACAACAATATCTATTGTCCACGAGCTGTTTTATTCCATTATGAATTCGGAACACAGGAAAAACATAAGAAGAAAGATATTAAAACATGGCGTTTGAATAATCAAAAGATATTCAGGGAAAGATGGAATAAATGGCTGCGCAGGGAGCTGTTAATGGATAAACTGAACTGTAACTACGTGTTTTCTGATAAACCATTAAAAGTGGCCTTTGTGGTGACTGAGACTGGTGAGAATGCATCTGCCGGGGACTACTTCACAGCCACATCACTGGCTAAAAGTTTCCAGAAATATGGTTGGCAAGCAAGTTACCTGTCCCGGGTTGAATCTGAAGACTGGTACCATGTTGAAGGGGATGTTGATGTCCTAATATCCTTACTTGATGCTTATGATATACGTAAAATCAGGTCGGAGAATAACTTGTTAATTAAGATGGCATGGCCGCGTAACTGGCTTGACCGTTGGATGTTTTATTATCCTGATTTTGCCGAGTTTGACCTGGTAATGGCCACCAGTGAAACTGCCTGTAAATACATAAAACA
>DALO01000028.1:1117-4240 GCA_002496805.1 Methanobacterium sp. UBA353
ACAGCCAGGTCGAGGGGAATGAGGATTGGATGTGTGATTATTGTTTTACGGGTAGTTACTGGAATGATCCCCGTGAAATTGTGGATATATTGGATCCGGAGAGTTTGCCTTACACTTTTAGATTGTTTGGTAAAAACTGGGAGGAGTTTGAAAAGTTTCAACCATACTATGAAGGGTTCATCCCTTATCAGAAAATGCCTGAAATTTACCGGTCTACCAGGGTGGTGGTGGATGATGCCAACCGGGTTACCAAAAGATACGGATCTGTGAACAGTCGGGTTTTTGATGCTATTGCATCGGGCGTGCTGGTGGTTACCAATGGTGATATAGGGGCAGAAGAAACTTTTAACGGAATTCTGCCTGTTTACAAGTCAAAGGAGGACTTGAATGAATTACTTGAATTTTACCTATCCCATGAAGATGAGAGAAAAGCCAAGATCGAAGAGTTGCAGGAATTTGTTCTTTCCAATCACACCTATGATCAGCGGGCAGAGAAGATTAAGGATGTCCTGGAAAGTTACATCTGGAAGAGGAAGATGGCCATTAAAATTCCAGCACCAAACTGGGAGGAAGTGGAGGAGTGGGGTGACTATTACCTGGCCCTGGGATTGAAAAAGGAGTTGGAGAGGAATGATTGTGAGGTCATACTCCAAGTTTTACCAGAGTGGGAGGGTGATGGTGATGCCCGTTGTGACAGTGTCCTGGTTTTGAGGGGATTGAGTCGTTATAATCCTAAACCTCAGCACTTCAACATGATGTGGAACATATCCCACCCTGATGATGTGACTATTGAAGAGTACAATCAATATCAGCATGTTTTCATAGCTTCAGAGTACTGGGCAAGCGAAATAGCTAAAAAGGTGGATGTTCCAGTGGAAGCTATGCTTCAGTGCACTGATCCGGAACTTTTCTATCCGGATCCTGATGATGATTATAAACATGACTTACTGTTTGTGGGTAATTCTCGTGGAGTGCATCGGAAGATAATTAAGGATTTACTGCCCACCGATGAAGAGCTGGCTGTTTATGGTTCAGGCTGGGAGGGATTGATTGATAAGAAGTATATCAAAGGAGATCACATACCTAATAAGGAGTTGAGGAAAGCTTATTCGTCCTGTAAAATCCTGCTATGTGATCACTGGGATGATATGCGGGATAAAGGCTTCCTCTCCAACCGCTTATTCGATGCATCTGCTTGTGGGGCATTTGTTATCTCGGATAAGGTTAGGGGGATAGAAAATGTTTTTGGAGATTCTTTGGTGACTTATGAAGATATTGGGGAACTTCATAATGTAATTAAAATATTTATAAATGATGAGGCAAAGAAAAATAAAATTGAAAAAATTCGACAAAACATAATTAAACAGCACAATTACAGAAAACAAGTAGGGAAAATTTTAGAAAAGATTAAACTCACTTCGTAGGATAATATTGATAAAAAATTATGAAAAAAACTTTATACATCTAAAATAAGTGAATTTAAATGTTATTATCTCTGATTTTAGATTCAATTAAAAAAATTGGATTTAAAAAAAATAATAAAGTTGTTTATACGGTGATTACTGGAGATTATGATGATTTAAAGATCCCAGAATATGTTAATGAAGATTGGGATTACATTTGTTTCACGGATACTGATATTAAGTCTGATTTTTGGCAAATCAGAAAGATCCATGAATTTGAGTTAGATCCGGTAAGAAAATCCAGAAAATATAAAATTTTACCACATAGATATTTGTCAGAATATGATTGTAGTGTATATATTGATGGAAGTTTTGTTATAACTGGTGATATAAATGAATACATATATAAATATGCTAAAACAAACCCCATGCTTTGTTTAACTCATCCTGAGAGGAATTGTATTTATGATGAAGCTGATGTCTGTTTATCTTTGAAAAAAGATTCTGAAAACATCATCATTGCTCAAATAGAAAAGTATCTGGTTGAAAAATACCCGAAAAATAATGGTTTGATTGCTGGTGGGATTATGTTTAGAAAACATAATGATCCTAGCGTGATTGAAGTAATGGAAGATTGGAATGAAGAAGTACTCAATTATAGTAGAAGAGACCAGTTAAGTTTTAATTATATTTGCTGGAAAAAAGATTTTGAATATGACATTTGTGATTTATCTTGTTGGGAAAACGAATATTTTAGGGGAATACCTCATAAAACTCATATTAATAATAACAATGATTGTAACATTAATGATTAAATTATTATTGAGGCTTAATAATGAACAGATTCTGGGACACAATTATACTTCCAATTATTGAACAGATTAATGCTCACTATATTGTAGAAATAGGTTCTGAAAGTGGAATCAACACTAAAAATATTTTGAGTTATTGTGAAGATCATGATGCTCACATGACTGCCATTGATCCAGCACCTATTTTTGATGTTGAAAAATTAAAGAATGAATACGGAAACAAATTTGAATTTTATGAAGGATTTAGTTTAAGCATATTGCCACTTTTAACTGATTATGATGCAGTTCTAATTGATGGCGATCATAACTGGTATACTGTGTACAATGAATTGAAGATCATTGAAAAAAGTTCTAAGGGTAAAAAGTTCCCATTAGTTTTTTTACATGATGTGGGTTGGCCTTATGCTCGAAGGGATCTATATTACAACCCTGAAAATATCCCTGAAGCATACAGACAACCTTATAAACAGTTGGGAATGTATCCTGGTGAAACAGATTTGAGAAAAAAGGGTGGATTAAACTGGTCTCTTTATAATTCAATTTATGAAAACAATCCAAAAAATGGGGTATTAACCGCTGTTGAAGATTTTGTTAATGAATCTAATTTAAAATTTACTTTTAAGATTATTTATGGATTTCATGGATTAGGATTTTTGTTTCCCCAAAATTATGAAATTGATAACATCATAAAAAAAACCATAAACAAGGCTAATTTATCAGATAAGCTTGAAAGCGAAAGAATAAAATTTTATATTGCACATTCGGAGTTACATAACCAAATCAATTTACTTGAAAAAAACCTTAATGAAAATAAAACAAGATTGGAAAATTTGCAAAATCAGTTTATTGAGATGGAGCGCAAGTTAAAATATTCTAATGATACAGTTAGGGAGAAGGATGTTTTGTTG
>DALO01000001.1:0-11390 GCA_002496805.1 Methanobacterium sp. UBA353
CTTTTACTAGGAATACTAATATCCTACGGCCAAAACGAAATCCAAGAAATTTACACACTGGAAAATTTCACTTAAAACAGACACCCTGTTAAAACAATACATTTTTTTTTACAAAAAATAATACTACAGGGAAATTTTAATTACAACTTAAAGGAATGAATTAATTGTATTAGATCAAGGTGAGTATATTTCTGGGTGAGTATATTACGATTATGTTGTATGTAAATGTATGGTGAGTGTATTAATTATGTACAAAATTATGCTGTTTAGTGGTGGATTGTACAAATACGATCTCTTGGTTGAACACGTTGATGATGTGGGTGGGTTGATAATTCAAAAAGACAGCCTACAAATCTCCCGTAACACTTCATTTCTCAGAGAAGAAATAAAGGTTCTGCTAATCGTTCCTTCCAATGAGATTTCCAGCGTTAAATCCCTGGCTAAGGAAATAAAAGGTGAGATAGAGGAAGTGGAACTTGAAGATGCAATTCACAAAAAACTCATAAAATCTCTAAAAATATACGATATTCTAAGTAAATCAAACTCATGGCTTAATACGGAATCTATTAAAAAGCAGATGGAAGCAGAAAAAGAGTTAATCAACAATGTGGATGCTATGAAAAAGGAGTATATCCCCAAAGTTGAAGAATGTTTGGAATTAATGTTAACACTTGAAATCTTGCAAAGACGCCATGAAAATAATGAATTTGAATATTGCATTATATTAGACGATAAAAAATAACAAACCCCCAAAATAGTATACAATGGGGAAAAAAACTATTTTTTATAGGATTTACTAATATCTTGAAAGAATTTACTAAAAAAATTTACATAAATCAACCATGAATTTGTAAGGGGAATTAGATGATCAAGGGAGAAACCCTGATTTTTATTGGAATAGCAGTTGTAATTGTGGGTGTGCTACTTACATTTTTAGGAACGGCCCTATTATCTTCGGGAAAAAATAATAACCGTGAAGGGGATGACACCAAAGTTAGTACGGGTGGAGTGATACTCATTGGCCCAATTCCAATCATCTTTGGAAATGATAAGAGTATGATCACAGTGACTATATTAGGGGCCATTATTTTGATGGTTATAGCATACTTCTTATTCTATAGGGGAGGTTCTTAAAAATAACCTCTAAAAATGTATTTAGAGAATAATAATCTACTAATCTTACAAATACTCATTAAACTAAAGATAGTACAAAAGGATCAGCCATGAATGTTGAACTTGATAAAAAAAAACTTAACAAGAAATATATTATTGTTTTACCAGCTTTAGCAGCACTCTGCATTGCACTAATCCCAACTATTAAATATTATTGGCCTATGGGTTGGGATATAATTTATCATGTGCAGTATGCTCAGGTTTACACCCAGTATGGATTCACTCTTACTGATCCTCAACTGAATGCTCCTTTTGGGAGGAAAATGGCGTATCTTCCACTTTTCCATTTTATAATAGCGGGTATTGGAAGTTTGCTCAATGTTGACTATTTCCAAGTAGCCAGATTCATGCAGCCCCTATTTGCAATGTCGATAGTTGCATCAGTTTCATATGTGGCTTACAAATTTTACGGAGAACTGGCAGGGCTGGGAGCAGGGTTTTTGATATTGTCCAGTTATCTGGTGGGTAGGATTATTCTGCCTCTTCCAGAAAATTTGGCGTTGATTTTTATTCCACTGGCTGTTTATTTGTACCATCAATCTTTAAAAAATAAAAACCTGAAACCCGCCTTTTTTGGAGGTATTTTGTTAATAATAGTAGTTTCTACCCATCAAGGGGCCACATTATGCCTCATGTTAACCATTGTAGCTATAACAATTTTGGAACTATTGGTATATCGAAATATTGGGGTTTTAAAGAATTTCACAATATTCTTCCTGGCATTTATATTAACCGTGCTTGGCGGCATCACTTATCTCCAAATTTTCAATCCAACATTATTGCATAACTTTGTAGGTCAGGGCATAACCAGTGTTACTGGAATGAGCACATCCCTCCCTATTAATCGACCTCTTGGGCTATTTAGTTATCTGGGAAATTTAGGCATTTTAGTACTGATTTTTTCTCTTCTTGGGGGCATGTCAATTCTGAAGAAAATTCAAAAAAAGAATTCAAAAAGAAAAGACTTGATAATACTGGTATGGATATTTACCATGTTCCTTCTAAGCAATGCTTACTGGTTCGGGATAAATGTTATTTCATACCGGGTGCTCATATACCTCCTGATACCCCTTTCAATACTGGGAGGATATGGCCTTAGCAGGACATATCAAAGAATAAAAAATGATAATCGATTGTCATCAAAAAAGGTGCACACAATTGTATTAGTATCCTTTTTATGCCTGTCATTAGCTAGTGGAATTTTAACTGTTGAAAACCCTAAAATTGGAGTTTATGGCGTTAAAAACTATGAAGGATATGTTCAAATCGCCCCCCCTTCAAATGCAGAGGTTGAACTTGCTAATTGGTTTAAAAACAATGGTGATGACAGCCGTTATGTTGTTATTTCCAACAGGTTTACTGGTATGTTCTTGGCAGCTGAAACAAACATGTCTTTCCGTGAAGGTTTCCAGTATTTTTCCACAAATAAAAATGTTGTGATAGAAGAAAAATCAACCAAAAGCAGTACATTGGCAAATTTCAAGAAAGCGAATGTTGGTTATGTGGTTTATGATAAAAGATTGGTAATATCTCCAGAAGAACACATACTAGCTCTGCGTCTAATAGATACTGAATTTTTCCCACTGCACTACTTCACTCAAGACATCCATTCCAACATTAATCGTATAAAACCTGAATTTTCTAGAGTGGTGTATGAAAATCAAGATTTTATTGTATGCGAAATAAAGTGGTGACCCCTTTTTGGTAGTATGGAAACATTATTTAAAGTAAATAAGTTATATTCAATAGATAATATATTTGAAAAGTAGTATTAAGCCAGTGCCTTATTAATGGAACCAAGTTAAATAAGATTTAAGTTTACACAAAATGTGATTATAATGAAAGTTTCTGTGGTTATTCCTGCTCTTAACGAAGAAGGAATTGTTGGAAAAACTGTTAAATTAGTGCCTATAGAAAAGTTAAGGGATGCAGGATTTGAAACCGAAATAATCGTGGTTGACAACGCATCTGAAGATAACACTGCTAATGAAGCAAAAGCAGCAGGTGCAAGAGTTGTTTATGAAAAAAACCGTGGATATGGGAATGCATATCTTAAAGGGTTCAGCGAAGCATCTGGTGACATTATGGTAATGGGTGATGCAGATGGAACCTATCCCTTTGACGAAATGATCGAATTTATTCAACCCATTGTAACTGAAAATGCAGATTTTGTCATGGGCTCAAGATTAAAGGGTGATATTCGAAAGGGAGCCATGCCAGCATTGCATAGATATATTGGTAATCCCTTCCTTACTTGGGTGTTGAATGCTTTATTTTCTACAGGAATATCTGACGCTCACTGTGGTATGAGGGCTATGACTAAAGAAACCTGGAATAAATTAAACCTCCATACTTCTGGAATGGAATTTGCTTCAGAAATGGTTATAGAAGCATCAAGGTTAGATATAAAAATCGTTGAGGTTCCCATAACCTATTATCCTCGTGGGGGAGAATCAAAACTCAGCTCGTTCTCTGATGGTTGGAGACATCTCCGTTTCATGATGCTTTACCGGCCCAGCCCATTTCTCCTAATACCTGGTGTCATTGCATTAGTATTAGGTATCAGTTTAACTACAATTGTATGGTTGATTGGACATTCCCGAATGCATTCACTGATCCTGGGTGGTTTGATGCTTTTGGTTGGATACCAGTTGCTACTATCCTGGATGTACTTCGCAGCATTCGGAGCCACCTACGGATTTTCCAGTAAATCTAACCTTATCAATAAAATAATGAACTATCACTCTTTAGAAAAAGAACTTATTTTAGGAGTGTTTTTCCTAGCAATAGGAATAATACTCGGTTTAAATGTTTTAAACAGTTGGAGCACAGTTGGATTTGGAGCACTGTTTGAAATTCAGAACGCTATCCTGGCTATGATCCTATCGATTTTAGGTATTCAAACCATATTCTCAGGAATGTTCTTGAGTCTGTTGCTGTTGGAAAAACCAAAATGAGAAGCCGAGTTCACGTATTAATTTTTATTTTGATATAAATCCTTAAATTAAAATCATATAGATAAATCTGGAGTCGCTGCGATGATCTTTGACCTTAGCATTATAGTTTTGGTGAAAAATGGTGGTAAAAGACTGAAACTGCTGATGGAAAGTTTGGAAAAACAAAGTTTCAGTGGTAATTTTGAGGTTATTGCAATCGACTCCGGTTCTGAGGATGAATCAATCCAGATCTTGGAGAAATACAACACCAAAATTTATGAAATTAAACCAGAAGAATTCCATCACAGCAGAACGCGTAATCTTGGTGCCCAGAAATCTAAAGGTGAAGTTTTGGTTTATCTAACACAAGATGCCCTCCCTATAAATAATGATTTACTGGAAAAATTGGTAAAACCTTTGAAAGATCCTGATGTAGCTGTTTCCTACGGGAGACAAATTGCCAACCCTGAATCAGATGATGTGAATACCTTTTTTTATTCATATTTCTATCCTGATGAAAGAAAGGTTTTAGGAAAAACAGTGGCTAAGAATCCTAAAAAATTTTATATAGATCATATATATGTCTCTGATGTGTGTTCTGCTATAAAAAAAGATGTTTGGAAAAAGTTAAGGTTCACTGATGATGTGCCGATGTCTGAAGATAAAGATTTTGCACTTAAAGTTTTGAAAACTGGGTATAAAATTGTTTATGAACCTGAAGCTGTGGTATATCACTCCCATGATTATTCACTTTGTTCTTTGTTTAAAAGGCGCTTCCAAGATGGTTCTGCTTTTTCGAACATAGCACTGGAAGGTGAAAGTGGCTTTTTTGGTCGTGGCTTCAAATTTGTAACCGAAGAAATGAAGTTTTTAATCAGGAAAAAAAAAATTCTGGGAATTCCCTATGCACTCCTATATAATTTCATTCATTTTTTAGGGTTTTTCTTGGGAAAATATGAAAAATACATGCCAGGATTTATTAAAAATTAATTGTAATTAATTTAAATATTTATTTAATTAGTGATAAGATGAAAAAGTCCAATCCGCTGGTTAGTATCATAATTCCAAATTATAATGGAAAGATACATCTTGAAGAGTGTCTAAAATCACTGGAAATAATTAAATCTGATGATTATGAAATTATTTTTGTTGATAACGCATCAAATGATGGTTCGGTTGAATTTGTTAAAGATCATTTCCCTAAGGTAAGGATTATTCCTTTGGAAAAAAATTATGGATTCGCTGAGGGTTGTAATCTGGGAGTTGAAAAAACCAGGGGAAAATACATTGCTTTTTTAAATAATGACACTAAAGTAGATGTTTTCTGGCTTAAAACGTTATTGGAAGCCGTTGAAACGTATGGGCCTAACCATGTCTATTCCAGTAAAGTTTTATTCTACAATGAACCTGAAACTCTGAACACCATTGGGGGTGTTATAACTCCGATGGGAAGTGGACTTGATATACACTTTGGGAAAAAGGACATTTCAGAATACAACAAAGTTCGCCTTGTTGCTTCACCTTCAGGATGTTCAATGCTGTTGAAAAAGTCTTTATTTCTAGAAATGGGTGGTTTTGATAAAGATTACTTCGCATATCTTGAAGATGTGGATTTTGGTTGGAGATGCTGGTTAAAAGGACATAAAACATATTATATTCCAGAATCTATTGTATACCATAAATATGGGAGTACTGGGGGGAAAATGGACACTCCTTTCAGAGTTTTCAACGTTCAGAAGAACCGTTTATTTAATATTTTAAAAAATTTCTCACTTTCAAACTTAATCAAAGGATTGATTATTTCAATAATATTCGATCTGGTCCGCATGTCAAAATTCATAGTTCATGGTGATTTTTCCCTCGTGTCTGCTGTTTTAAGAGGTAATTATGCTTTCATCAAAGGGATTCCAAAAGCACTTACCAAAAGGAAGCACATACAAAAAACTAGACAGATCTCTGATGAAAAAATGGGAAAAATGGGTTTAATTGCGTCATTAAATTGGTGTTTGCAGGAATTTAAAAGGTTAGGGAAATAAGGTTAAAGGAAATCTAAAATGAAAATCTGTCAAATAATATACACTTATCCCCCACATGCAACTGGGGGAGCAGACATATATGCAGAGCGAATTTCAAAAGAACTTTCAATTAAGGGTCATGAAGTTGTGGTTATCACCACCCAACCTTATAATGGTTTATCTTCAATCAAATCCTCATCTAAACTGGAAAATGGAATCAAAATTCACCGTTTTTATCCGTTAAACATATATTCCTGGACAAATACTGCTGGAAAATCATTGTTAATGAAAACTATATGGAATGTATTTGACATATGGAATTTACATGCATATTTTACCATAAAAAATATATTAAAAGAAGAAAATCCCGATGTGGTGCATATACATACCCCCACGTGGATTTCTTTATCAGCATTTGATGCTATTAAAAGCCTAAAAATACCTTTCATATTTACAGTTCATGAATACATCTTACTGTGTCGGAGAGTTTCACTTTTACATGCAAATGGTGAAGTATGTGATAATCCACGTTCGATTTGTAAACTGTATCAGAAAGTATCTAGAAAGATAGTTTCCAGTAAACCTGATTTGGTTTTATCACCATCCAACTTTGTATTAAAGATGTTGAATAAAAATGGTTTCTTCCCAGAATCCAGATGTATGAAACTCCCTCTAGGCATTACACCTTTAAATGAAAAAACTGAAAAAAAATACGATGACATAGATATTATCTATACCGGCGCCCTTATTGGACACAAAGGAGTTGACATTCTGATAAACGCCTTTAAAAATTTAAAACATGACCATATCAAACTGCATATTGTTGGTAAAGGCGAAAAAATGGATGATCTGATAGAACTTGCTGGGCCCGATGATAGAATAACTTTTTATGGCTTTTTAGATGGAAATGAACTTACATCACTTCAGGAAAAAGCAAATATTACTGTTATGCCATCTATTTGGTATGAAAATTCGCCTATGGCAATTTATGAAAGTTTCAAGTATGGAACTCCAGTTATTGGAAGTGAAATTGGGGGCATCCCTGAATTAATTGATGAAAAAGTTAATGGTTGTCTCTTCGAACCAGGCAATATCAAAGATTTACAGGATATACTCCAGTATTTGGTTGAAAATCCATTAGAATTAGAGAAACTAGAAAGTGGAGCATATAAATCAAGCCAAAAATATGATATGAACCTACATATTAAAAATCTGGAAAAACTATATGAAGAAACATCGGGTAAATGAGTGCAAATCCAAAAATTCCCCCAGTTTGGAACAACTAATCTATAATTCATATTGTGGTTAAAAATTCCTGAATGAATATTTTCACACTAAATTTTTATCTGAAATAATAAATCTATAATATTATGAGTTAAATGATTATATGATGCACAAATACTTTATTACCATAAATTTAAAAATGAAGATAATTTAAGGTTTAGGGAGAGCAAGTTATGGCTTCATTATTCAGTAAAATTAAAAACATTAACACAAAGAGTTTCTTTGCCCCTATATTGTTACTACTTTTACTTGCTGACATAGCAATACTATTTAACATCCCCGGCTTCAGAGAGATCCTCCCTACAATTTATTTCACCATAGTTCCAGGATTATTAATTACAATCCTACTGAATTTGAATAAATTGGAATTTGTCAAAAAATTTGTATTTTGGATAGGATTAAGTTTATTCATTATAATTTTTATTGGGTTGGGTTTAAACTACCTATATCCATTCATATCACAGCCATTATCCCTGTTTCCGTTACTCATAACATTTAACATTATAATAATCCTCTTATCCATAATTGCATACCAGAAAAATAAAGAAGAATTTGAAATTCAGAAAATCTTCAATTTTAGTGTGGATGCGAAGGATAAATTAGTATCTCCAATGATTTTTTCCATCATTTTCCCTTTTTTGGCATTTTTTGGGACTTACTTAATGAACATAAGCAATAATAATTCAGTTCTTTTATTATTTTTGTTTTTAATTCCAATTTACTTCGTGGTCATAATTTGTTTGCGAAATAAAATATCAAACGCCACTTATCCATTTGCTATTTTAATGGTGAGTTTAAGCTTTTTTTTGATGCATGGCTTGACATCAAATTATCTTATTGGAAGAGATAATCATTTAGAATTTTTTTACTTCCAATATACCTTACATAACTACCATTTGGATACAACCATCTTCAACACTCCTTTAAATAACTGTTTAAGTGTAAATATCTTACCCGCAATTTATAGTGTTTTAACAGCTATTAAAGGAATATATGTCTTTAAGATTGTTTTTGGATTTATTGGTTCAATTATTCCCTTAATTATCTATATTATATCGAAAAAAATTGTTGGGAATAAATATGCAATATTTGTTGCTTTATTAGTACTTTTCCAGATGAATTTCATTGAATTACTATCCCTTATTAGGCAAGAATTTGCATTGATATTCTTTTTCCTAGCTGTGCTGGTACTTTTTGATTCTGATTTGAGTAATAGGAATAAAAAAATATTATTCAGCATTTTCATGTTCTCAGTTATTGTTTCCCACTATAGTACCGCCTTCATCGGTCTGGCCATGACAGTTCCAATTATTTTAATTCCGTTTATAAAAAAATTATTCAATGATAAAAAGATTAAACCAATAAATTTTGATATGTTGGCGGTTTTAGGGCTTTTTTCATATATCTGGTATTTTGTTGTGGCTAAAGCACAAACACGCACAGCAACCCGTGCTTTCAGGATATCAACAGGATCGAATGTGAATACCAGTAACGTAACTAACGCAACAAGCCCCATAAATGCAAGCAATGTTACTAACGCAACAAATACAACTAATGGAATTGTTGTTAACCATACCCGTGAGAACACAATTCCTGCTATTTTTGGAATAGGTGTAGATTCTGTTCCTCAAATGATCAGTGTCCTGGTTAATGATGCAATTTTTTTAACAATAGCTATTGGCTTATTAGCTGCATTGTGGGAATATTTCGCACATTTTATCGGATATAAAAAGTACAAAAAGAAATTACCATTTGAGTTCGTTGTTGGTTCAGTGATTTCTGCTGTTTTGTTGGCATTATTTATTATTATTCCATTTTTTTCTAAAGCTTATGGCGCACATCGAATATTTCTTACTTCCTTAGTTTTTCTAGGGCCCATGTTTGTTATTGGTGTGATAAAAATTGCTAAGGTAATAGGAAAGCCTAAATTAGATCTGGTGCTTTTGACTATATTGATTATTTCGCTTTTCACAGTTTCCATACATTTTAACTACCTTGCCAGTGGAATTCCTTCATCAACTTATTATGATGAAAATTCCAACGCAAGAATAGAAGCTTTCATTTATGATCAAGATATTGCTGGGGCGAAATTTTTGAGCCACTATGGAGAAAAGAAAAAAATAAGAATCCACGGAGATACTGTCGCGGGTTTCAGATTAATGGCTGCAAATAATTTTTCAATACCCAATAGAACGTTTATAGATTCTAAAAAAACGTTTAAATTCAAGAAATTTTTAAAAACCGATCCCCAATTTAAATATCAGTATCTGTATTTAACTTACTTAAACACACGAAAAAATATTATATTCGAACAAACTGCTCCAACATTCATCACCAATACAACCAGCAGCAATGTATTCTTAAAAGATTGGAAATCAAGAATTTATGATAATGGCGGATCAAGGGTTTTAATACCCTAACTACTAAGTTGATGACATGAAACTCATTTTTTTTGTCATTTTTTAATTTATTGGAATTTTTCTAAGGACTTTAATAAATTTTTACCCACTATATTCCAGTCAAACTCATTTTCAGCTAATTTTCTAGAAGCTTTGCCCATTTTTCTTAATTCAGCGTCATCTAAATTTTTAAACTGATTAAAACCGTTTAATAGATTATTCACATGATTGTTGTCAATCACAATCCCAGAATTATATTTTTTTACCAGGTCTGCAGCGTCACCAACATTTGAAGTAAGAACCGGTTTACCCATTGATGTATATTCCGCGAATTTAGTGGGGGCTGCTACTTCGGTTGCAATATGGAAAGGTCGGGGTAAAATTAACACGTCACAAGCTGAGTAATAATTTGGTATTTCATTGCGAGTAATTTTGGGAATGAAAATCAGGTTAGGATTATCTGAATTTTGGGGTGTTGTTTCCCCACCAACTATTAGAAATGCAATTTCATCATCATTAGTAGATTTAGCAGCTTTTATCAGATTTTCAGTACCTTGCCAACTTTGAAATCCACCAACATAACCAAATACTAGTTTATCTTCTAAACCTAATTGTTCTTTAAATTCCTGAACTTTATAAATATCGGGTTTAAAAAAATCTAAATCAACACCATTGGTTACATAGTCCAATTTATTTAATGCAATGTCCTTACTTGTATGTAAATAGTCAATCATCCGATTTGAAACACATATGATCTGATTTGATCCTTTTAGATTTGCATAGTCCATTATTTTGAATTGTAAGTAATTTGCCATGAATTTTGGATTAAAACTATATCCATATCTAAGTAGAAGTTCTTGAAGTAGATCACCGTGCATATCAAAAACAAGGGGGGTTTTAGTTAATTTGCCTGATAAAGAACAAAAAGCAGCAGCACCAGTATTGGCATACACCAGATCATAGTTATTATCACGTAGTAGTTTCAGATGTTTGAAATAGACATCAAGTTGGGATGTGATAATAAATTTATCATTTGGAAAGGCATCCTTATTTTGAAAGTGTTCATATTTGTTTTTACCACAATAATGAATTAAATCAACTTCATGCCCTCCTTCCTCCATTATCCTCTTTAAATTAGAAATACGCCACCACTCGGCGTTATTTTCTGGAGTTGAAATTTGAATGCTTAATATTTTCATAATAGTACCAATATTGATGTGAAGTATAATTTTTGAATATTTTAAGATAAATTCTGCAATATAAATTGTTGCTATGGATAATTCTGCTATTTCATTATCTAAATTGAATGTAGATATTCATTGATGATATTATATGTTATTCACTAGATTTAGACTATAAATCTAGTGGCAATTTTTCCCTTCCAAGTTTAGGATTAATTATTTTTAAATTATTACATTTACCAATAAAAATCAAGATAAAAAGGACTATACACAAATTCAAATTTGTTTATAACATGTTTAAATCACTTAAAAATGTTAAATTATCTTTTATTTTAGAAAATGGACCAAAAGATTTATATGTCGTTATGGAAACGATCCTTATATATAAAATTAAAAACTTCT
>DALO01000001.1:11679-12122 GCA_002496805.1 Methanobacterium sp. UBA353
ACAAACAGCACTGAACCTATTATTAATGAGCAAATTATTGATCAAAACAAAAACACATCTATTCCACATGCTGCTGGTGGTAGCATAACTTTCACCCAAAGTGAAATTAAACAAGCCAGCAAAGAGGTTAAAACATCCATAGAAAACAATAAAAAACTACCCGACAAAGTCACAATCAAAGGAATAGACGTAGATATGCCTTCATTTTTAAGATTAATAACCACACTAACTCAAAAAATCAACAACAACGATCAAACAGGCATAACTTACGTAAAATGCAATAAACCCACTGCATCCAAAGACACGATAACCACTGGGCAACTGACAAAAGCAACTTACATAGAAATTGCGGGACTAATACAAAGATTCATGGATCGTAACCTTAAAGCGCCTGATTATTCCACTAAAACAGGACTAGGAACCTACTGGGGATACGAAAACAT
>DALO01000001.1:12379-12510 GCA_002496805.1 Methanobacterium sp. UBA353
AATACTTAGGAACATTCACCATCCAAGAAACCAAAGATGCAGCCACCCAGGTCAAAACATACATAGAAACCGAGAAAGAACTACCCGAAAAAGTCACAATCAACGGGAAAAGCGTGGAAATGCCTGCATTC
>DALO01000005.1:0-51841 GCA_002496805.1 Methanobacterium sp. UBA353
GGATATTTTTCATATTGAGATGTTAGTTCCTTTTTGTCCGAAGTGTTTCAGTAAATTTGTGATTAAAAATGGAGTTAAAGAACGAAAACTTTACTTTTATCATGAAGGAGTTGTTAACAGCGAAATTCAAATGTATAAATGTAAAAAATGTGGTAAAAAGTTTAAAACAGACATTACTAACATTGTAGACGATAATAGTAACTTTACACATGAATTCAAAGAAAAATGCATTGAGTTAGCTGGTTTATTCTTCGGATCAATCCGTAAAATTGCCTATAAAATTAAAAAAGACACAGGAATCAGTATATCAAGACAAACAATTGAAAACTGGATACTTGGATATAAAATCCCAAAAAAAGAAATATCAAATCGTTATTCTGGATACTACATCTTTGACGTCGAATGGATTAAACTTAACAGCGTATGGAATTACCGATTCACTTTATTCGACAGTAAACAGAATATTATCGTAAATGATGAAATATATCCAAAAGAGAATTCTGCAAATATACAAGAGTTTTTAAGTGAATCCACCCGGAATAAAAAAATAATAGCCATAACAAGTGATTTAAACGAGAAATATAAATCTATAATTGAAGATTTAGGTTTTAAACATCAATAATGCTTATTTCACGTGTTTAAAAATATAAACAAGAAAATACACGACTATATACAAGATAACGAACTATCTGATGATGAGATAGATAAAATACGTCAAGAAAAACTAGAGTTATTCAGCTTATTCGACAGTAAATCATTTAAAAAAGCAAGAAACAGGATGAATAAAATATTAAACCAAATAAAAGATTACTCCAGTGTCATTCAAGCAATTATCAAGGATTCCTTAATGCCCTACTTCCAAACATACTTTTCGTACCTGTTAGATGAAAATATCGAACGAACATCAAATAAATTAGAAAACACATTCAAAATAACATTCCCCAAAAGCATCAAAAAGAAGATGAAGATTAAAAAAGGCGCAATGTCACGAATAAACATCAGAAAAGAAATCTTAAACCAAATAAAGGTTTTCGACAATCAACCCCCAAGTTTTTGACAGAGCCATATCCTGAATCAACTTTAACACCAATTAATTTAAAAATAAAAAATGTTATTTTAGAATTAAGAATAGCTAAAAGATATTTTAAATTGTCTCCTATCAGAAAATTTGCTGGAGCTGTTGTGTATAATTCATCGGCACAGTAAGCAAAATTTGGCCCAATTGATAAATTACCCCACATGATTTTTTCCTTCTTAAACTCTTTATAATAGTTACATGCTCTTAATTCCCACCAGTTCTTTCCTTTATCATATCTTTTTTGTAATCTTTCTTGGTATTGGTCTAGATGTCCTTTTATTGATGGATAATTTTCAATAGGAACTCCGATCGATGTTAAAATTAAATATAATTTCATATAATTGATTCTATATTTTTTGAGATCTTTCCCTCTAACAAGTGGTTTAGTTATATCTTTATTTTTAGAATCAGCAGATAATAAATTATTTTTAGTATTTTCATCAATTATGAATGCTTTATCATATCCAGTTAAAATTCCTCTAAAAATTTTTATATTTGGCCAATCTTTAAGCATGATCCCTTCATCCATGATTTTATCCTTTAAATTCAATATTTTCGGGTGATGAAAAGTCCATATGCTTTCATTTAATTTATCTTGAGGGATATAAAATCTATCGTTAATTTTGATTTTATTGTTTTTTTGCCTACTATTTTTAATTACAAATATGGATGGATTGGTAGTAACATCTTCAAAAACATCTTTACCAGTAAAATCCGTATATTTCAAAAAGTCATGTTTTAAAATGAATTTTCTTAAAGGAGCATCGTTTTTTGTTTGTGTAAACTTGTTAGAAGAAATGAATGAAAATAATCCGTCATTTTTAAGTATATTTAATCCTTTTTCAAAAAAATACGCAAAAGATCGGATATTCCCGTATATACTTCATAATTTTCCTTTAAATATGGTTTGATTTCCTTTATTTTTTCCTGTCGGACGTAAGGAGGGTTTCCGATAACTATATCAAATCCACCTTCTTTAAATATTTCTGAAAATGATTCATTCCAGTTAAATGGTTTATCTGTATATTTAGGGTCGTCTATGAGACTGTTCCCGTTTTTGATATTTTTGTCGATGTTTGGTAATTTTAAGTTTTTACGGCATACTTTTAGAAATAGAGAGAGTTTAGTTATTTCTACAGACTCTTCGTTTAGGTCTACTCCGTATATGTTGTTTAATAGGATTTCACGTCTTTTCTCTATGTGATCGAATACGTAAACTCCCAGATCGGTATGTTGTATCGATTCTGTTCTTCTCCCTTTTCCTTTACCAACTCTCATATCTGTAATGGTGGTGTATCCTTTTTTGATATCGAATATTGTTTCATGAATCTCTAATAAAATATCTGTTGCTTTGTTTAGGAAAGCTCCAGAACCACACGCCGGATCTACAATTTTTATATTTTTGAGTTTTTCATCAAGATCTTCAATTTCAGTACTCCATGAATATTCATTTAATAAATCTGGTATTTTGTCTACTTTCCCTGATTTGCTTAAGTAGGGTATAATCGTGTTTCTACAGATGTAATCGGTAATATAGTCTGGAGTGTAGAATATTCCTTCTTTCTTTCGCCGGTTTTTAGTGTCTTCTTTGAGTTCTTCTATGTCTCCTATGCTGTTTTCAAATATGTGGCCGAGTATGTTAACGTCTAATTCTGAAGAAAAATCAAATGAGGATATTGTGAGCATGTTACGGTATATGGGGTTTATTCTATCCCTTACATTTCCTAACAGATGTTCTATGCCTTTTTCGTATGTCTCAAATTTCCAGTTTTGGTATGTGTCCTGGAATATGGATTGAGGATTGATCGTCGACTATGTCCCTTATTTTCAGGGATTCAAGGTCCTCTTGGAACAACCCACCATTATATGCTGATATTTTTTTAAAATCATTCCCTTCATTTATATCCAGGAATAGTTCGTTTAATCGTTGCCATATACTGTTATGTCGGAGATTCCCTTTCTGGATGGGTGTTGCTATGGTATCTATAGATACCTGCGAAGGTAATAGCCCGGTATCTTCTGCAAAGCAGATGAACATGTATCTGTTTAAAATTAGTTGAGCATAATGAATAGCATCTAATCTATCGCAATTACTATTTGTTTCCAGTTCTTTAATGAGCATTAATCTGGTTTCGTTGTATAATTTGTAGAATTCGCTGGCGAGTTTACGGTCAACCAATAAGGTTCCTTTATGGATTTTTTGAACGTAGCCTGATTGGATGTGAGATTTATAAGAGAATGTTGCCATGAAGTAGGAGAACTTTTCTTTATCTAAGAGTTCCTCTGCATTGAATGAGATGTACTTTGTTTTCTCATGATAATTATAGAGCCTGAATTCATCGTAATTGGAGACCATTATCCATTCAACATCTCCAGTGTTGATGGCGTAACCGAAAGCCTGTTCCACCGGACTTTTAGTATCAGAACGACTGTTTTGCTTTTTATCTAGGTCAATTCCTTGACCTTTAAGTTCGATGATCATGAACTTCTTATCATTTGACATTAAAACAAATTCACTCTTACCAGTTCCAGTATCCTCTTTTTCATCAAAAAGAACATTTTCGCCAGGATATTCAAGCAATCCCTTAAGAATAATATCATAAAAACGGAGATAATTCTTTGTTTCGGACTTAAAAACACCAGAATCAAGTTTATAAAGATAATCTTTAATCAGGTCATGTTTGCTAGGAGTTAACTTGAAATTCTTACCGTATTTCTTCAGCAACGTCTGATTAAAAAGATCATTTCTCATTAGAATCAAAATTAATTAGGTTAATAGACTATTAAAACTTTATTAATTTGTCTTAATACCATCTAAACTTCACAGAATTACATATAAGATACTACTAAATTTATAAAATATTTTCTCTTAACAAATATCCATTTTCAGACCCTTTCTCGATTAAGAAATCTAATATTACTAGAAACTCTTGTTTTAATTGTTTTGTTCTTCTTAATTTTTCACGATTTTTGTATATGTACTTTCTAACAATGTTCTCTAAATAAAAGATCGTATTTTTATCTAAATCTTCTGACCATATGTTTTCGTTAGTATTTAACATTCTGGAAATCCATATAATTCCATTATCCAAATAATTGCTTCCGATTCCATTTAATAATTTCACGATAGAATATAAAACTGAAGGACACGATCCTGTATTCTCTGTTATTTTTTTGAAGAATCTTTTATCTGTTTCTTTTAATGTATGCCACTCTGTAGCGTCTTCTTTCCAAAAGATATCAGCAAGAAGATAACTTTTAATAATTTTTTTTGTTTTCCAATTATCTCCATTTTTGCAGAGTTCTACTATTCTTTCATAAAATAGATTCCAAACATTCCAGAAGTTGTTATAATCTTCTAATCTGTCTTCTGCATAAACAAATCTTTCAAATAAATCTGACATTGCTTCTGTATTATTGAAATTTTCTACAAAAGGTTTTAAATAATCAGAGATATCTTGTTCTGGAGAGTTCAAAACAAAATCTGCAAGTTTTTCTAAAAAACTATGCCTAACTCTATAATCAACTTTATCTTCTCTTTTATTTGATAATAAATCCTTTGCAAATATTGAAATTATGGTTTTGGCTAATTCTTTATGTTCTGTATTATTGGTTTTTGATGGTATTAATTTGAACGCTGTTTTTAAAATATCTAGATCCAGACTTTCGATTTCATTCAAATTATCCATAGTTATTTGGTTATCAAGTACTTTTTGAATGTCTATTTCATATTTCTTGGAAAATTCTTCCATTAATTGAATTTCATGAACCTCATAAACACCCTTTTCATGATTTTGTTTACGTAACTCTAATCTTAATTCTTCGTATTTTGGTTTTAAAAGTAAATAGCCTAAAAGCAAAGATTGTGCATCTTCAAAACTTTTATCCCATAAATTAAGTATTGCTCTAATTGAATAATCGCAAAATTCATGATCCACACCGAAGGGATAAGGATCAAATAGAGTTAAAAACAAAATAAATTTTATGGGTTCTTTTTCTTCTGGAAACTCGTTCAATAATAGGGGTAGAACCGAAATTGATGAATCTACACCGTCTCCCATTTGATATGCATAATTTTCTCTTAAAGAAGAAGATGCTTCTCTCAAAATTATATCTTTACAAAATCTAACTTCATCCTTGGAAAGTTCCTCATAATAATCTCTTATTAGTACAGAACTCACATTTCCAGGGATTGAATAATAAAAAAGATAAAATTCGGGATCATTAGACATCTTAAAATGTTCAATGACTTCTTTTAGCTTTTTTAAAACTAGTTTAGGGTTTTTATTATATTCTTCAAATTGATTATATTGCTCATCATTCCTCATTTTGTAACTGGCCCAGAATTTCAGGGGCATATACTCCATTTTCCTCGTGACTTCATTAACCGAAGTTTCACTGAATTCTTTAAGTTTAGAATCAATTTCTGGGTAGAAATTAATCTGAGTTGTACCGTTTTTTCTTCAGTTTTGGGGGACATCTTTCTACTGTCCATCCTAGCTAAATAAAGCCTCCATGTTTTGTCAGATTCATTTTCTTCGGATTCATCAGGTAAATCCCCATAATATTGGTCAAAAATATTCCAGATTACTTTCTGTCTTTGCTCTCCTTCTTCTTCACTTGTTTCCTTATTTTTAAATAGTTGATAGTTTAAAGCCAGATTCTCTAAAGATATTTTTCTATGTTCATCATTACAAGTTTTAATTCTTTCATTAAGATGAATATCACGTTGGAAATTATAGCCATGTCCAATACTGTATAGACTTTTCGCATCCAAATCTAACGACATTCTTTCGGTATCATAAATAAAAAATTCCTTTGTTTGAAATAATACCTTTGCAACATTAAAAGTTTTATCAGGAAATGCTA
The DNA here is from genome assembly GCA_002496805.1 of Methanobacterium sp. UBA353. Lineage (GTDB taxonomy): Archaea > Methanobacteriota > Methanobacteria > Methanobacteriales > Methanobacteriaceae > Methanobacterium. The sequence goes on from DALO01000005.1 coordinate 5,948, forward strand.
ATACAATACTAACTACTATAGTGGTAATAGAAGCTGATTTTGAGTTTTTAAGCAGATATAAAAGCCAAGATTCTAAAACTTTTGAGTCAATATTTTTTGCTATTTCTAAAAAAACCTTTTCTAACGCCATATGTATTGATTGTAAAAGATTAGAAGAATTTTTGGTGCCTCTATACATATTCCAAAGTACATCATCAATATACTGTTTAATAGTTTTTCCCTTTTCTATGAAAACATCTATTTCAATGACTTTTTCTTTTTTTAAGTCAAAAACACCTTCTTGTTCTAAACCAAAAATTTCACCTTTTCCTAAATCAGATTTAGCATAACATTCAACCGCTTTATTGGTAAAAACTAATATGAAATCAATAGTCTTTTTAAAGTGATGTTGAAGCAGCCAGTAAATAGGTGTTTGAAAAGAGCTTGAAGGAAAATAATTAAAATTAGATGTTTTTAAACAAAATCTAGAATCATGATCAAGTGGATCATAATGAGGTTCTACAAAAGGTAAATCGCCTTGATGTCCAGAATCATGAAAATCATCTCTTTTAGGACTTTCTGGAATTTTAAACCAAAATAAATCTGCCAATTTTAATACATATTCGGGAAGAGCTTTTATGACCTCTATATTGTTCCCGATTTTTGTCAGAATTGCCATTATTAAAGTATTGTAGGGATCTCTGTGGTTATTCCATTTATTTAACAAAATTTCATCGAAAATTGTTATAAGTTCATCCTTTATTTCACTGGATCCATATGAAATAGTTTGAATCAGTTTTTCTTCAAAATCTTTATCAAGGTATTTATCCTTTTCAATTGTCCATTGGTAATATTTCAAAGCTATTAAGCTTGATAATTTGGTTGTTTCTCCTTCTCTGAACTTACTATTCCAATCATGTATTATTGGGAAAATAAATTTGACATTTTCGATACTAATTACATCAATATTGCTAAATACAAATTTTATAAGACTTTGCCAACCTCTACCTTTAGGTATAGTCAAAATATATGTTATCGGGAGGGCATTTACGTTTTTTATTCCTAATTTTTCAAAAAAATCGCTATCAACTTCTTTACAAGCTATTCTAAGTAAAAAAACGATTTTTTTAAAAAATTTTTGATCACGTTCTAATAATTTCTCTTTGAATAACTCAAAAAATACATCAGAATAATCAGAAAGTAAAACGGAAACTAAAATTTCATCTTTCCAAAAATGATTAATTTCTTTATCTTGAACGACTTCTTCGATAAATTGCTTTATAAGTTCATCTTTGAATAAAAGTTTTTCAGACACCCAATTCCTAAAGCTCCTGCGAATCGGTAGGGATTCTCCAATTTTTTCAAAAAATTCTTTATTATCTTGTTTCTTTATGAATTCAGAATTAATTTTCTTTTCTAAAGCCCACTCTTCATATATGTCATGAGTTATGAAATAACCTGCTGTTTCATATCCTAAAATTCCGTCTTGATATAATTTATTTAGAATTTGATAATCGAAATCAGGGTTAACAAAAAATTGGCTTTCATTTGCTCTTAGAAAAGCGGTTTGTAAAAAGCATTGTTCTCTCGCAGGTTCTGACTTCCTTATTATTTTATTCCATAGATTATTTTTAAAATTAAGATAATCCACTGTTTTTTCTTCATTATAGAATTTCAAATATTCATTTAAATAAAATGGATTTTTTATAAGTTCTAACAATTTTAGGTCTTCTGGAAGAGAGAAATTGTACTTAGATGCCAATTTTTCCAATTCGGATTGGTTTAAATTCTGAATATGTAAATTAAATGGAAAAATTTTATGTATTGCAAGAAATTGGAAATTTAAATTATCTATATAGTTGTTTCTTGTGGTAAAAATTATTTTCCAGTCATTTTGAATTAGATCCGTAAGAAAAATTTTAAATGGATTCGAGTTTTGTAGTTCTAATAACTTTTCAGCCGAATCAACAACAACAATTTTATTTTGTTCTTTATGGGCCTCTAGGAAATCTTGCAGTTCGAAACCACTAAATAAATCATTTAATTTGTTTATATTGAATTCATTAGCTTTAAATATATAAAAAGGAATTTTGTTCTCAAATTTTTCATAGAGAATTTTAATAATTGCTGTTTTGCCAACTCCACCAGTACCACTCACAATTAGTATTTGTTTGTTATTAAGCTCTTTTTCAAGTGTTTCTAAGGCTTTGCTCCTGTCGATTTCTATTTTTTGATTATTAAAATCTATATTGGTTTGAATTTCGTGTAATACTGACTCGGTATGTACTTTTTTTGCCTCAATAAGGTTAATTATACTTTCATCCAAACTAAAAAAGTGCTGTGAAATATTTTTATTATTTATCGTAACAAACGGAGATTCGAAATAACTTGCAGTTCTCCATATTATATCAATTTTTAATTCTTTAGCTGTTTTTTCTGTTTCTATTTTTGCTTGAGGATCATTTTGGTTTTTTCCTTGGCCCCATTCTTGGTTCGTATAAAAAATGACCTTAGTTATGTCAGGATAATCTCTTTTACTTTTCTTCAGAGCACTGATTAATTTATCCTTGTAATCTGATAATGTACTTCCATAAAACTTTGCCTGCCAACCAATTACCTCATCATCTTTAATAACAGGATTTGTTTCAATTCCTGATTGATTTTTGTATCGGAAGATTCCTAAAGGCTTATCAAACTCTTCACAAAATAACAAATAACAAAACCATTCAAAAGCATCCTGAGGATTTTCACTAAATTTTGATTTGAATTTATTCCAGTCCGGTTTAATTATGGACATAACGATCCCCTTCTGTAATTTAGTTAATAAAACCAGTTTAATCACATTTTCAACAATTAAAAGTTCCTCTATCTTTCACACTATATAATTGCTATTTTAATGATTTCAAGAATTTCAAACTAAATTTATATCATCAATTCTAAAAATAAGTTTATTACTAAGGTATGTCATCCTAAGATCATCTAAAAACATTATCATCTCTTGTATCCTTGATTTATTTCCATTTCTTCTATTTCTGCCTCTATTTTTCGGCTTACAATTTTTTCTACGTGGGCACTGAGTTTATATTGTGAATCTAATTTTCTGATTTTAAACCCACAATTAACACATTTCCATGTGTACCACAAATAATGTTTAATGATTTCTAGTTTAGTTTTACATACAGGACATCTAGGCGGAGTTTCAACATTAATGTAGGGGATATTAGAGTGCGAATATTTATAATATCTATGTGACAATCTTTCCAAACCTTCTACAAGTTCGTCACGTTGTGGAATTTGAATAAACCACCAAACATCAGCATAAAACTCTTCTCCAATTTTTTTCCAACCATTTCTTGGAGAGGATGCATATGGAGAATCTGCATATTCCATTTTATTTTTCATCCATCTTATTATGATCCATATTACTAAAACTATACCTATTATAATCCATACATAGTCAGGAATATAGTTAAATACCTCAAACCAATTTCCAGTAGTGATTTGAGAGATAAAAGACACGATAATTGGGACTAAAATTATGGTCAAGGTCGGTTTCACTATTATATCATACACTTCATTCTTAATTGACATTAATCAAATTAGGATTTAAATATTAAAATAATTTTCCTAATAAAATTAATACGGGGGATTTGTTATGACCGCTCCAAAATTAAATTTGAATATTATAAAATAATAATACTTGTCTATTCATTTGGGTTTGAATTATGATTATTTAATCTTCGGTGTTTTATTGCCCGCTCAAATTCCCTATCAGCATGCCGTACGACCGCCATAAGGTACTTACTCCTTCTTAAATGCACTAATCCATGGCAGAAGACCCCTATATTAGTGTACTCTGATTACTCCATCTTTATTATCAAAATCAGTGTCAAATGATATTATTTCATGAATTTCTAATTCTTTCATGGTCTCCATGAGTAGGGTATCTACCAGTGACAGGGACCCGTCATACTTCAAATGTGTAATCATACCTCTATCCAGGAGATGGTTGGTGTTATATATTTTGTAATTGTCTTTGATGTTATGGTACAGGTCTGTAGCTATTTTACCCCCATATAAACTGCCAGAAATAGTTATTGATTCAAAGATCACGCCATCTGTAACGTATTTCTCTTCATCTTCTATTTTACTTAGAATTTCTATGGCCCTCTCATGGTATCTGTCTTTGGTATCTAAAAGGTTTATAAAGAAATTAGTGTCTACTAAAATCAATTTCCTCACCGTGTTCTATTCTTTTTTGAATTTTAACACTGTCAATGGGTTTTTTACTTGATACTATTCCCACGATGTCATCTAGTCTGCTCCGCTTTCTAAAATTAATGTTGATTTCACCATTTTCATTTACAATCCATTCCACGATGTCGTTGGCCTGTACTTTGAACATTTTACGAATCTCTGAGGGAATAGCCGTTTGGTTGTTATCATACACTTTAGTAGTTATCATAAGATTCACCAATTAAATATAAATTTAACAACTTATATAAAATTAACTGTGAATATCAAATTTAGCATAGATTGGTTAAATTTCATTTTTGGTTATTTTTTCTAATTTATGGCGCTCTTTAGCCCGTTCAAACTCCCTCTCAGCATACCTTATACTCTCCAGTAAGTATGTTGTGGCTGTTGAAAAACAGGGTTTCAAAGTATTATATGCGGATACTGATGGGGTTCAACGCTACATATGACAGATATTTCTGCACTTAAAATAATAGGAATTTATTAATGCAACCTTAATATCCCTTCTTTATGGTCAAAATCTTCATCAAAGGAAGTTATTTCATGGATATTCATTAGTTTCATTATTTCTATAGAAACGCTATCTGCAAAGGACAGGTTATGGTATTTAACCAGGGTTTGCATTACTTTGGGATATAATTTTTTGGTTTCAGTTATTATTGTGAAGTTATCCATAATATAGTTGTAAGCGGTTTGGCAGGCTTCAACGCCTATTTTTTTCCTTTATCCCAGTTATTGTTTCACTTAAAACTAGATTTGAAATGACTAATTCATCTTTGGTGTCAACATATTTAGATAAATTTAAAGTATGGTCATGCCGCTGGTCATTTTCTACAAATAAGCCTATTATAAAGCGGCTGTCTAAAAATATCAATGGTCATCAACATCTCTATTAACTACAACCAACGATATCAACATTATATTTACGGATGCTAGACTAGCAACCGCATAATATCGTTTACACTATATTCGTTAAACCGTTTATGAAGTTGTCTAAAATAGTTTCAATTATACAACAAAAAAAATAATTTTCTTGGGCATCTCTAACTTATGAAATTCTTATAATCCCTTTGACCTTATCGAAGTCGGAGTCAAAGGAGACAATCTCATTGATATTGAAGGACCTCATGATCTCCACTGTAGATGCATCAGAGAAGGACAAGGTTCCATCATATTTAAGGTAAGTTTTAATTAATTGGTCATAGGCGGATTTATCCTGTCTGTGGATGTTACAGCTTTCCATCATATATTCATAAACCTGTTTACCAGCTTTTCCCCCTGATCTACTTCCTACCATTGTTATAGTTTCAGAGAGTATAAATTCAGAAATTAATTTATCAGCCTCATCTAGCTTTGGAATTAACTTTAAGGCCTGTTGGTGCCATTGGTCATCTTCTAACACCAAAGCAATGAAAAAGGTAGAATCAATAAATATCAAAATTTCTCTCCTCGTTGTGCTCGTTTTTTAAGTTCAACTGCATCTGTTTTTTCTCCACTTTTCACTATCCCTGCAATTTCATTAAGTGACATTTTCTTACGGAACCTCACCTCGGCTCCCTCATCAGTAGATATCCACTCCACAATATCGCCAGGATCCACCTGGAATTTTTTCCTTAATTCCGATGGAACTACAGTCTGGAATCCTTTGGAGATTTTTGTTTGAGATTTCATGTTCATAAATATTATCTCTCAAAGCTATATAATTCACAATGATTAAAAATTCATGAGACAGTATATACAAATTATTTCATATTTTTTTCAAGAATCAGAGGCTACACTCGGGGGAAAGACATTAACCTAACTGACTTAAGAAAGGAGCTCTAGAATGAGGATAACTCTCATCAGGCGAATAACTGGTTAAGAATTAGTTGAAGAGTTTGAGGAAACCTACGGCTCTATCAAAAGGCTTGAAAACTTATACGAAAGAAAACCTGAAAATATGAAACTATACAGTGACCTGAATGACTGGAAATACTTTAAGGAACATCCAGATGAAATAATAGAAGATGCTAAAGATATTATAACCGAAAAATTAACATTAGGAAAACTGGAATTAGAATTACTGGACTTCATAAAACATAACAATCCTAAATCTATACGAGACTTGGCCAAGATGATACATAAAGATATCAGCATAGTCCACCCCAGGGTAAAGAAGTTAGAAGAGGAAGGCTTAATTGAATTTAAGGAAGGTACTAAAAGGAGGAAAATACCGGTAATGAGCTATGATAAGATAGAAATTGCCGTCTAATTTTTTCCATCTTAAATTTATCGATTTTTAGTCAATTGTGGCTTAATTTTTTTAGATATCTTATTTTTTTAGATAGAATATTCATTTTTTTGGAACTTCGAGTAAAAATGATTGCATATGGTAATTCTAAAAATAGTAATCTTTAAAAGGATTCATAAATAACACATTATTTTAGCATTGATGTGAAGAGGAGTAATTTAACTAAAATGGAGATTGTGAGAGGATTTTTTTGGGTCTTTACAACTATTTAAATAGAAGGAATGTGTTGAAATGAGAGAAGCTTACAAAATGGGTTTAATTGGTTATGTTTTGGTGATGATCTGTAGTACAGTTACACCAATAATATTTAATAATGAAAGTCTTCAGGCAATGATAATATTCCCCATAATTCTAATTTTAGCTTATTGGACTAAGATGAATGGTAAAGAGCTGGGTTTGGAGTTTGGAAGTTTAAGAGATTATATATGGGCTATTTTATATCCTCTGAGCATTTGTTCAGTTATTATCGTTATAGCCTTAGCAACAGGAAACATTAGCGGAGTCCAATATTCCAGCGAAACGACTGGGATGATTGCTTATCTTTTCATATACACACTTATATTGGCATTTACCACTGAAGAAGGATTTTTCAGAGGGTGGCTTTTTGGGATACTGGAAAGGGGCAAATTAAATCCTAAATTAATTCTTCTATTTACTGGGTTGGCATTTGCCTCATGGCATCTACCTTTATTCTTCCTGAATTCGTCGTTTACATGGAGCATGCTCCCTATATACATTACTGGTGGAATTATTGGAGGAGTGACCTTCGGACTCTTACGGTACATTTCAGGTTCCATAATCGTATCATCATTTTCCCATGCCCTCTGGAATGCCGTAGTCTATATCCTGTTTGGCTTCGGCAGTACCGTTGGTATTTTAGGAATTGAAATGACCAACATATTCAGTCCAGAAAGCGGCCTGTTAGGATTGGCGTTAGGCTTAGTATTCATGGCTGTTTTATGGTACTGGGCCTCCAAAAAAGTGGGTTTCGATTATCCAGTGAAAAATTAGCTTTAAACCGAATATTAAAGTTCAAGTTAGGGTTGTATAAATAACCATTCAATTTCTGTGGGGATACGGATGATGTAAAGAAACGGGATCGTTATAGAGATTAAATCAAATTACCAACGGTGTGTTTTGAATATGTGGTGAAGATTTTTAATGCACGATATGTGTTGTAAATTTCATCACGCACCTAGTGTAATTAAATTTACATTAGGTATTGTAATATTCAATACATATATTAATTAATTTTTAATTATATAATGTAAAGTTCAATATCCTTGATCTTGTAAAGAGAGTTATAAGGGGAATGTGTGATGGATGATATAGCTTGGGGAACTGATGCTGAGTTGACGGATGAGCAGTTTTATAATCGAGAGGAGGAGATTTTATGGATCAAAAATATTTTAGAGACCACTTCGAAGGGATCTCCACCTACCATCATGCTTGTAGGTATTAGGGGTGTAGGAAAAACTGTATTGCTTAAGAAGATAAAAAAAGAGCTTGAAAGTGATTATTTAATTTGTACACCGATTTATCTGCAACATCCGGTTATCAGATGGGTAAATTAACTGAAATAAGCATCATGGAAGACCTCTTTGACTGCTGGGTTAAGGAGTTTCGAGGAAGAAAATTACCAACCACTCATAAAAAGCTTTCAAAACTTTTGACCACCAAAAATTACGGGTTAAAGGAAATAATTGATATAGGAGGATATCCTATTCCCATCCCCCAATCGGAGGACGACTACAAAAAACTTTCAAAATTCGTTTTAGACCTACCACAAAAAGCCTTTGAGGAGTATTCCGACAAAATCAGTGGGGTTATCTTAATTATCGATGAATTTCAAGTTCTTAAGGATTTAGGTGGAAGACTGGATGCATTCCTATGGTTTCTTCGAAGCGTGATCCAAAACCAGTAAAACGTTGCCTACGTATTTTCAGGATCTTTAACTTCCACGGATTCCATTGTAAGTAAGATAGCCGGTGGAGAATGTGCATTTGGATGGAGAATGCTAAACATGGAAATAACACCATTTACTCGAAAGACGGTAAAAAACTATCTAAAAGAAAAATTACCCTCCTTGATCTTTAAAGAAGACGGTTTTTACCGGTTCTACGAGTGTACCAGGGGAATACCTTACTATGTGAATACCTTTGCAAAATTGCTGAAAACGGATGTGCCATTAGGGGATGAAGAAGTAAAAAATGAGTTCTACAGAACATTACCATTCCTTGCCGTGGATTTAATAAATCAGTGGGGCAGATTATCCCTGCAAGAGCAAAAAATTTTAACTATACTCATTGACAAGCCATTACGGAGAAAAGAAATAGCAGAAAAGTTAGGAGTAACCACAGGTTCCCTAGGAGCGCCATTTAAAAAATTACAGGAAAGAAGATTAGTCAAATCACAGGAGGGAGTTTACGCAATCTCGGAACCAATCCTGAAGGCGTGGCTTGTAAAAGAACATAAAGATAAAGGCGTATTCCCATCTAGAAGCACTTAATATGTATCAATGCCCTTTATGAGTATATTTTAGGTAAAATATTTGCTATTTTTGACGAACCATACCTGCAAACTGTCTCAGGTCTTCTACGTAGAGATCAGGGGTCATTTCAGTGGGGAAGTGCCCCCCTTCATCGTAGACATTCCAGGAGACTATGTTCTTATGGTCCCGTTTTGCAAAAGTTTTAAAGGACTGGAAATCACCTGCAAAGTTAGCCAAGGCGATGGGTACGGTGGTAGGTCCCTCCGGCACCTCCGGGACATGGGCGTCCTCATAATAGAACCGGGCTGCCGATGCTGCGGTGTTGGTTAACCAGTAAATCATAACATTGGTTATTATGAACTCCTTGCTTACCAGATCACCGCCGGTACTTAGAAGATGGCAGTTCCAGGCCAGAAGACCGAGGGGAGAATCGGCCAGTGCATAACCTATGTTCCGGGGTTTGGTGGCATGAACCTGGGAGTAAGCACTGAGATTCTGACTGAAATCCTGGAGAACCTCCAGGGCCTTTTTTTCTTCAGGACTTAATTCCTCAAATTCCCTGGGATCCCCGGATGGGAAAGAGAAGATCTGGGTAACATGAACACCCAAAACATGCTCGGGGTCGATACGCCCCACTTCAGGCGATACATTGGAACCTAGATCGTTTCCCACGGCGATATAACGAGTGTATCCTAGGCGTTTCATGAGTTCACTCCACGCTTTTGCAGTGCGGAAACGGTTCCATCCCCTGGTTTTGACGTTCTCGGAGAACCCGAAACCAGGTAGAGACGGGATAACCACGTGGAATGCATCTTCGGACTTACCACCATGTGCTGTGGGATTTATCATCCGGTCTATGATTGATGTGTACTCCACAAACGTGGTTGGCCACCCATGGGTCAAAATGATGGGGGTAGCGTCTGGTTCCTTTGAGATAACGTGTACAAAATAGATATCCTCTCCATCGATCTCTGTGATGAACTGGGGAAGCCTGTTTAGCTCGGCTTCAACCGGGCGCCAATTATAACCATCTTTCCAGTAGTCAAAAAGGGGTTTCAGGTAATCTACAGTTAATCCATAATCCTCCCCAGCGTCGAAGAGTTCATTAGGCCAACGGGTGCGCTCCAATCTCCTCTTCAGGTCTTCCAGGTCGCTGTCAGGTATTTGGATTTTAAAAGGCTTGATTTTTGATGATGACATAAAAACATCCCCTCCTTTGAAATATATGAATCAGATTTTAAAAGAAAAAATTATTGATTATAGTTATGTCATCCCTGTACGATAAATTTTTATAAAAAAATTACCAAGTATATGAATTATTATTTGAACCGTATAGGCCCAAGTACCCTTTTATATTATCTTAGGTGGTCGATTGTATTTTGTTGGATAAAGTATTTAGTTAGTGTTTAAACTTTTAAGTAGCTTGATCACAGAATAAACAGCTAAAACAGTTGTTTTCGGATTTACTGGGTATTCTTTATTGTAAGTTATGGTTTTAAGCTCACCAAAATCCCCCATCATATGAATCTCGTGGCTGGTGTGGTCAATGTTGGGGTCGGCTATGATCTTAACATCAACTTCCTTATCGCAGGTAATACTTAGTGTTGCAGCTGTATCCATATTCGTGGGAAACTTACGCGCGGCATCTTTAGTTTTACCTTCATAAACTATTGTTTCTCTTTCTACAGAGATGCCGAAGGATTTAGGGGGCTTACGGGTGATGAGATTCACCTGGTAGATCTTTCCTATTGATGCTGCTTTAACACCATCTAAGCCTGTAATCTCTCCTGATGGCACGTAAATCTTGGAATTACTTTTTTTAGTGATGTTTTTAAGTTTTTTTCTTAAATCGGAGTTTAATAATGCTTCTACACTCATCAAAATAACATCTTTCCCATTTTCAAGAATGTGGGGGACGATCTCCTTGACGGCTTGTGGAGATGCAGCTTCAACAACCAGATCTATCCCATCTAACATGTCATTATATCCTGAACTACTGTTCCATATACCTGTGAGGCCAGTTTTTCTGCTTTTTCCAAATTACGGTCATAAAAAAATTTTAGATCAGCACAGATATCCCCTTTCGCCACACAACTAGTGATTATGTTAGCCATTGCGCCGCATCCTAACATGCCAACTATCATGGTAAGAACAATCCTCTTTTAATGAAAAAATGCTTCTTTTTGAAACTCTAAATTGTACGAGACATTCATATTCAAGAAGCATGAATTCTCCATAAATATTAAAATGAGATTCCTTTGATCATACAATTTAAAAAATATTAAAAAAAATAAGGCATCTAGTTCATTTGAGCGACAAAATTGTATTTAGATGCCTCATTTTATATGAATTACTCTTAATAAGCAGTCCATCCACAGTCAGCGGTGACAGTTGCTCCGTTAATTGCACTTGCATCATCTGAAGCTAGAAATAGGGCTAATTCGGCTATTTCTTCAGGTTTTGCAGTTCTTGGAGCTGTGCACGTGCCTTCTGCACATATTTGAAGCCCTTCTTTATGGTGAGTTGCCAGGAATTTTGGATCTGCCATTTCAGTTTTTACACCACCGGCGCAATAATGTTAGACCTTATGTTTTTCTTTGCATACATGAAGGCGATGTTTTTTGCCAGTCCCACAACCCCATGTTTCGATGCTGTGTAAGCTGGTCCGCTTCTAGCCCCATTTAAACCACCGACAGATGCTATGGTTACAAATGAACCACCACCATTATTCAGCATTTCAGTGAGGGATCTTTTAAATATACGCATTGGGCCGTTTAAATTAACATCTACCACTGCGTCCCAAAGATCTTCATCCATATCAGTAAGGGGGGGTCATCTTATCATTTAACCCTGCGTTGTTTACCACGATGTCCAATTTCCCAAATTCATCCACTGTGGTTTTTACGACTTTTTCAACATCTTCTTTACTGGTAACATCTCCAGCAACAGCAACAGCCTTCCCATTTCCACTTTCTATTTCCTTTATCAGTTCATCCAGTTTCTCTTTTCTTCTGGCAATTACAACCACTGATGCTCCTTCTTTTGCATAGAGTTTGGCGATTGCATGTCCCATTCCAGAACTTGCACCGGTAACCAGTGCTACTTTATTTTCTAATTTACCCATTTTTTCAACTCCTAATCTTTTTTTATTTGTCTGTACCTTGTCTAACTAACTTTACCATGGCAGAAGTGAACCGGTTCGACCTTGAATAGGTGTGCACATCGTGAGTCTATAACAATAAAAAAACCCGGCTGGGGGGGTAGCCGGGCAGGCACAAAACCATTAAAATATGGATATAATTAGCCGATACTCGCGCCACCGCATATTGAAATGTATTGTCCGGTAATTTGGCTGGCATCATCAGAGGCGAGGAATAATGCGGCATTAGCAATGTCTTGAGGCTGGGATATACATTTCAGTGGGATAACTTCTGTTAATTGTTCGAGCATTTCCGGAGTGCACGTAGATAAAATATCCGTTTGTGTCATGCCCGGCGAGACTGCGTTTACACGAACCCCCTTATCAGCCACGTTAAGTGCCATCATTTTCATCATGTGCAGTACGGCTGCTTTTGAAGAACCATAGGGAATACCGTCTTTTCCAGTCATAGCTGAAGTACCGGCCAGGGAAGCAGTAAAAATAATATTACCTTTTGTATTGATAAGTTCAGGCAAGGCTTTTTGTGCCATGAAGAAGGCAAATTTCAGGTTGGTATCTAAAATAGCATCCCAGAATTCTTCGGTAATATCTCCTAATCCTGGTGGGGCTGACCTGCTCACGTTGGCTATGCCTGCATTGTAGTCCAGAACATCCAGCTTCCCATACTTGGCAATTACAGCGTCTATTACTTCATTGCAGTTATCGATATCCATAACATCTAGTTTATAGAAGTCGGCCTTTCCTCCGGCCTTTGTTATCTCATCGACTACCTTTTTTCCCACTTCATCTCTACGGCCAGTGATGATGACTGTTGCTCCTTCTTCAGCAAAGCGTCCACCAATGGTCTTTTCAATACCGGACGTAGAACCTACCACAATTGCAACTTTTCCTTCTAATTTACCCATTTTCTCAATTCTCCTATTTCTTTCTAATTTTTATAAAATCAAAGAAAATTTTTTGGCCTAATACAGTCTGCATTCTGGATTTATACCAGTTAATCGAATTCCAGCGTCTTTACAGGTTTTTTTGATGTTGAGTCCAATGAGTAGTGGTGTGATTTTTTCGATGATCTGGGCTCTTTCTAAAGGTCCGCAGTCAACGGTCCTGATGTCGGGTATCTCATCGATGAGTTTTCCCACTGTTTTTTTGGCTTCGGGATCGTCACCGGCTATGAGACAATCGCAGTCAATGGGTTCGTTGAAGTTCATTAAAGCTCCGCTGCTGATATTGTTGAAGGCGCAAACTACTTTAGCTTCTGGTAAGATCTTCTGTGACTTTTCGGAAGCTGCACCATCAGGCAGATAAAGACATTTCGTGGGTGATCCGCCGATCGCTGTTTCTAAAGGTCCGGTAGGGTCTATTAATATTTTTCCAGCTGCACCTTCTTTAATGGACTTTAATGTTGCTACCTGGGCAGCCAGAGGCACAGTTAAAATCAGAACATCACCTTCAGCAGCTGCATCAGGATTTTCAGCAGCCTTAACATTTGGAACATCCTCTTCCAATAAATCTTTCATCTTATCTACTGCACCCTGAGCTTTTTCCATGGTACGAGAGCCAATTATGACATCTTCTCCAACCTGCACAAATCTTATGGCAATCCCTAATCCTTGACCGCCTGTTCCACCAATTATTCCGAGTTTCATCCTATCAAAACCTCTAATCGTTCACTCCAATTGTTACTAAACCCTATCACTGAATCTAACTCTTATAACAGGGGAGATAATATTATGGAGGGCTGTATTCCAATAGATATTTGAAATATATAAAACGAGAAGTGATTTTTCAAGCACAAATATCTTAAAAAGGAACAGTATAATATACAATAATACCAGAAAATTAGGTACAGGAGGGTTTATTATGGATGATTTGGTGGTTGGATATGATTCATGTGCTTTAGCTATGGGGCAGGATCTCATCGTGGGTAAATGGAAGCTTTCCATATTGTGGTACTTGGGTAAGGGTACCAAAAGGTTTAATGAGCTGTATAGTTATTTTAGGTATACATCTCGAAGTTTGTTCATCAGAAAACTCCATGAACTGGAAGATTCGGGATTAATTGAAAAAAAGTATACCCAGAAGTGCCCGTTAGAGTAGAATACTCTTTAACAGAAATAGGTTCAAAATTAATTCCAGTCTTACATGCCTTGATTGATTGGTCCAATGAATACATCGAAAGTCAAAAAGAAGACGAAATTTCCGGTGTCAGTTTTATCCATAACTCCCTGAAAGATAAATACAAAGGTTATAGAGGCGTTAGTATTTTAGTTCGATAAACCGATCGGATATGATAAAAATCAACTAATTACTATGATTCCTTTCTTGCCCTTAAAATCAGAATCAAAGCTAGCTATTTGGTGAATTCCAAAATCTTCCATTATTGCTAGGTACACAGCATCAAAAAAGCTTATTTCACCATCATATTTTATGAAGTGTTCAAATGCGTTGTCAAACAGGTGACTGTCTTCTGCCGTGGTGAAATCCTTTAAAGTGTCGTATATTTTTATTATGTCCTTTGTTTCTAATTTCTTTTTTAAAACAGTAATTGTTTCGGCGACAACTAATTTAGAGATTAGTTTTTCTTCGTTTTTAATAATTTTAGCTATTTCAACAGCTCTTTCGTGGTTTTCTTCTCTATTTACGAAAAAAGCAATTAAATAACTGGTATCTAAAAATATCATAGTTCACCATTTCTCAACCTTTTTACCTCTTCGGTTGCATTAAATGGTTCTTTTGCAGTTACAATCCCCGCCAACCTTAGAAAATTATCTCCTTTTGTTTTTGCCTGCTTTTTTTCTTCTTTTTCAAGCAATATTCCCTTTTTCAACAACTGGTTTAACATTTCTGTCTGCGTTGTTTCTTTACTATTTGCTAATGACTTTAATTCTTTTAACAGATCTTGTTCGATGTTCATGGTTGTTTTAACTTTTTGAGTCGACATGGATCTCAACCCCATATTGTATGGTAATATGTATGGTTATTTTACCATATAAATATTCATTTTTGATTATCCTCTTACCCAGTATGAAGCTACAGATCTTCCAGTAAAACTGACTTCCTATTAAAAGGATTTTTAGATACAAGTTTTATCTAGGTGCTATTGATGATGGTCTTGGACTTAATAAAGGATCATGAAAATGAAATAAAAAACAGGTATAGTGTTAGTAAAATAGGTGTTTTCGGTTCATACGTTAGGGGTGAGGAGAACAAATCCAGTGATATTGATATACTGGTAGAATTCCATGAACCAACACTACATACTTTCATGTGATTAGTCTTTTATTTGGAGGAATTTTTCGGTAAAGAAGTTCATTTAGTCACTAATAACGCGTTAAGCCCCCATATCCGTCCTAATGTTGAAAAAGAGATTGTTTGGTGTGAATAAGGGCACGGCTCTTCTGGAACATATTAAGGATGAAATTGATTTCCTTGAGCTTCAATTTTCAAAGAATACCAAGGAAGATCTTCTGTCTGATCCATTATTGCAACGTGAAACAGTTAAAAGTCTTGAAATTATTGTTGAAGCAGTTCAAAATTTATCCGATGATTTTAAAGCTAATAATTCAGAGATAGAATGGAAAAAAATCGCAGGGATGCGAGATAAATTGGTCCACCAGTATTTTGGTGTGGATTGGAATATTGTATGGGAAGTAATTCAAGAATGGATCCCAGAACTTAAAGAATTAGTATATAGAGTGTTAGGATGATTTTTTAATATAGAATTATATGATCTATTTTATATCATGTGATCAGTTTTGATCATTTATTTATACATAATATAACTGTTTTTTATTTTTGCTAACGTATAATTGATAACAAAAATTCCGATTCAAATAAACCTGAAAAAATAGTCAAAAGTTACCAGATAAGTGTAGTTTAGTCTAATCATACCTACCCAATTTACAATATATTTGTTTAATGCTATAGTTTTCAAGTTTTACATTGCTATTTCACTGTTTAGATGAGATCGTATAGTAAATGTACTTAGGTAAACCATCAATTACGAAGTTTCTGATCAAATTATTTGAATTATTAATATTACTTAATTAATTAACACAACACGCTGTATGCCTTATATATCTTTCCATTTACGCCTAATTAGTAAGTAATAACCTACTTTAGGATCAATTGAAATTGGTTGAGGTTATGTCAGAATCGAAGATTATTATAGCAATGGATGATGATTTAGAAACTGAAAAAATCAATAATATTCTCTCATCAAACTATTACCACACCTTACCATTACCACTTTCTGGAAAGAATAATTCCACACAGACTGATGTAGATTTTGAACATTTTAATTCTGTTGATTTTGACTGTATAAATTCTGGTTCTGCAAATCTGGCTTTAATAGATGAAGTACTAATAAACAAGCCAGATATGGAGAATGTTTTGGAAAAAATTAATAAAAAAAATCCAATGTCTGTTGTTTGTGTAACTTCTGATTCTTGTAGTGCAGTTATTGATTCGGGTATTGCTAAAAATACATTATGCCTTCCCAGACCTTTTAATTCTAGAGAACTTTTATTAACCGTTGAAATGGCCTTTTACAAGATGAAAATGAAAAATGCACTTTCTGAAAGCGAAGACAAATATCGATTGCTAATTGAAAATGCAGATGATCCAATTGCTATTATAAACTACGATGGCCAGTTTCTCATGGCTAACCACAGTGCTGCCCTGTTTTATGGATACAAAAAGGAAGAATTCCTCAGTAAAACCATGTGGGATGTTTTCCCCCAGAAGAAGGCGGACTCCCATATGAAAACTATCCAGACTGTTATTAAAACAGGGAAGGGCCAAATTATTGAAAAAGACACCAGCATTAATGGGAAGAAATATTATTTCAGCACCAACATTCAACCCCTGCCTGGGAAAAATGGTGAAGTGGGAAAAGCGCAGTTAATTACCCGAGATATAACCCCACTGAAGATGGCGGAAAGTGCCCTTAAAAAAAGTGAAAAAAAATTCCGAGAGGTTTTCAACAAGGCCAACGATGGAATATCCTTACACCTTGTTGATGAAAATGGGATGCCAGGTAACTTCACCGAAGTCAACGATGTTGTGTGCCGTAGACTAGGCTACACCAAAGACGAACTCCTCCAAATGAGTCCTAAAGACGTGTTGAACGAAGATTCGAAGAATAATATCCCTGAAATCATGGAAGAACTAGCCACTAAGGGTAAAGCAACCTTTGAATCCATTCTAATCACCAAAAATGGAAGCACTCTGGTAACTGAAATAAGTAACCATTTTTTCTATCTTGAAGGGAAAAAAATGATCATGTCCATAACCAGGGACATTTCCAAACGAAAACAAAATGAAGATGAACTCTTACGTATACTGGCCGGTATTGAGGGTACCGGAGATTCCATTGGAATATCTATGCCTGATGGTTCTCATTTTTACCAGAACCGATCATTCTCGGAATTGTTCGGATACACTGTCGAAGAACTCAATAAACCATTGCAAATACTGACTCTTTTTGCAGATCAAAAGTTAGGAAACCATATTTTCAAAAAAATAATGGCAGGCAATGATTGGGATGGAGAGTTAGACATGGTCAATAAATCTGGAAATGTTTTTCCAGTTTTATTAAGGGCTAATTCCATTAAAAATAAAGAGGGGAATGTTATTGGTTTAAGTGGAGTGCTTAATGATATTACAGAACGGAAAAAGTTAGAAAAAATCCTGAAAACCAGTGAAAGAAGGTTCCGTAACTTGGCTGAAACTGCAATAGATGCTATAATCATTGTAGATATTGATGAGAAGATAATATTTTGTAATCATAGCTTGGAAAGAATCTTTGAATACCGTGAAGAAGAAATTCTCGGTGAATATCTGGATACTTTGATACCTAAACATTATATTGAAGATTTTCAAACTAAGTTAGATTATTACAATCAACATGAACTTGAACCAGGAAATATCATCGAAACATATGGGATGAGGAAAGATGGTAGTGAGTTCCCACTGGAAATGTCACTTAATACCTTGAAAACTGATGATGATATATTCACCACCTTCATAATCAGGGACATCACCCGAAGGAAGTTAAATGAGTTTAAACTAAAAATGAGAGAAGACATATTCAAATTAATGTCCCAGAACATTGACGAAGCTTTCTGGCTCATCGACCCTTTAACCGGTCAGATCCTATACATGAGTCCCTCTTACTATAAAATATGGGGTCAATCCATTGAAAACTTGTATCAAAACCCCAGATCATGGATTGAATCAATACACCCCCACGATAAAGACAAATTTGTATCTCACATTTTCGGTAAAAACGAAAAAACATCACAAAAAAGAGAAGCAATAGAATGCCGAGTTATTCGTCCTGATGACCAGGAAGTGCTGATTAGGGTAAGGGCCTTTCCAGTGATTAATCAGAACAAAGAGATTTTCCGTAGAGTAGGAATAGCAACTGATATTACCTCTACCAGAATTTGAGGATTATAAATTTAAAATAATGATCTTATCACTTATTATTATGGGATAATGTTCCAAATAGGTAGGATGTGTATAATTTTTATCTGAACTTAGTTATTTGAATTCACATAGATTACCCGGTTAAATAAGGTTTTATTCTTTTAAAAGCATTGCCCACATTAATATTGTGATGATTTACACAGCAGATCAACATTTTTGTGAAATCTTTCACAATCGTGAATGAAAAATATAATTGTTTGTGAATAGATTTAATGATTAGGGGTAAGTATCCAGTTAATTAATGAAAAAATTGCTTTATAATATGAATTTGCAAAAGTTCATATTATTTCTTTGCAAACATCTGGATATTATCTTATCCACCACCCTAACAAACCCCTTGTCCTGAAAGGGAACATTCGCCGCCGTTCCCTTCAGGATACTTTTTTTTAAATTTCAGATCCCATTACCTGAATGATATTAATCATATTTTTACGAGCAAAAGTGAAAATTATTTAATTGAAGATTTTATAATTAGTATAATTCATCCCAATTTGATTAGTCACTTGAAGGTATAGAACATGACTGATAATATGGAATTTCCAGATGATAACCATGTAATTGCTGGTTTTAACTTAATCTGCCCTGAGTGCGGTATTGCAAATCCTGACGATGCTGATTGTTGTTTAGTATGTGACAGAGACTTAACTAACATCCTTTTATTTTTTGAAGATGACTTTTTCGATTTGGAGATAACAGAAAACTGCCTGATTGAATATCGAAAATCATTCTGGGGCACCCGTAGAACTGGTAAGGTCATTAAATATCCCTTAACTGAAATCAGTAATATAGAATTTGGTTCACCCGTCAACCGTTTCAAATTCGATTTTGAAGGAAAACGACATGTCCTTCCCCTGAGAGAAAAAAACATGGATAGTGTAAAAAAGATAATACCTAAAATAATTGATTAAAATATCTTACAATTTAATTAATACTAGTTCTAGTGATTTTTATTTCAGGAACTGGAAATGATTTTTATAAAAATCAATGATCAACCTAACCAAAAAGTATATAAACACCTAAGCATATAGTCCAAATGTGTGACCAGTACACATGGGATGGGGAATTTCGACAAAAATACCAAACTTTCCCTGTTAATGTACTGCGCACAACAAAAAACCTGGTTTTAACCTAGATTTACCACTATTTTTGGTTGAAACCAGATATAATATGCTTCCAGAGAATTGAAGCCATTTTTCCCCCCTACAAACCCCTATTCATCTCTGGAAGTATTATTATTATCATTTCCCATAATCATATTATTTACTTACTTTTTCCCTTCATCTTCCTCAGTTTCACTTACATTTGCTTTCATTTTCAATTCAAATATTAAAGCCCATGCCTCTTCAACTTGAGGGGATAGATCAGTGGATGCCAGTTTAATAAAGGTTTCCAGGGACTCGATGGCCTTTTTATATTCGCCAAGGAAATTATGTGCTGATCCCTTACCAGCCCAAGCTTGCGCATTATCTGGATTTAAATTAAGTGCATGGTTAAAAGATTTTAGTGCTTCTTCATGTTTTTCTAAACTGAACAGGGCTGTCCCATGATTATTCCAGACTTCGTCATTATCCGGCACAAGATCAAGAGATTGTTCAAAGCAATTTATTGCCTCTTCAAATCGGCCCTGGGCTGCGTATAACACGCCTAAATTAGACCAAGCCTGTGAATTGTCTGGTTCAAGATCAAGAGCCATATGGTATGATTCCAGAGCCTCGTCTTGAAGACCAATGCGAGAAAGGGCCACTCCACGATTATCCCATATTTTACTATTTTTCGGGTCTAAAATAAGAGCTTCATCAAAATATAAAAGAGCAGACTTATAATCACCATTATTAAATAGTTTGTTGCCTTTTTCTAGTAGAATACTGATGTTATCAGATTTCTTATCAGAATTATTTTCATCCAACTGTGATCACCTACCAGCAATTTTAACTACAATACAGTTTCAAATAAAAAAAATAATCTCCTGCTTATTTTACTATTGTTTTATATACTAATTATAAACACAACGTACATTTTTTTTTATAATTTGCACAATTTCCGATAAAAATAATCGCTAAACATTGATACATCATCTGATTCGAGATTTTGTTTATAGTTATATTAAACTGTGCAAACAGTATAAACTTATGGATATACTCTCCCTATTTTTGATAGCTGTTGGATTGGCAATGGATGCATTTAGTGTGTCAATAACAAGGGGCATGGTACTTAAATGGAATTTAAAACATGCATTCATTATATCCCTATTTTTTGGTGGTTTTCAAGCTCTGATGCCTGTTTTTGGTTGGTTGGCAGGGGGGCTGTTAGCAGTTATTGTATCATTTTGGGCACCATGGATAGCATTTCTCCTCCTACTGTTAATCGGTTGCAAAATGATCTACGAGGGCCTATTTCGGGATGAAAATGAAGGATTATGCCAAATTTTCCAAATGAAAGATATTTTAATCCTGTCTGTGGCCACAAGTATTGATGCTTTTGCAGTGGGAGTTACCTTCGCCTTTTTAAACACCAACATATTATTACCTGTCATTATTATAGGCCTAGTAACATTTGGATTATCGTTTCTAGGAGTTTACATTGGAAAAAAGGTTGGACATCTTTTTGAAGGTAAAATAGAAATAATTGGCGGCTTAATCCTGATAACAATTGGGTTGAAGATCCTTCTGGAACATTTACTTTCTTAATTTTAATAAAAACTATTTAATCCCTTAATCAGCTTTTAAAACAGCTAAAATAAGATCATCATGATTGGTTTCTGATTTTATAAATTTTTTATTAATCTCTTCAACAATATCAAATGATGATAGTTCATAATTACTCTCCAATAAGTTACGTAGAACTTCTTCACCAGGACTCTCTCTATCTTTCAGGGCCTCTATAACTCCATCAGTGAATAATAATAAAATGTCACCAGATTCAAACTTCAATTTTTGTTCTTCCAGGTTCATATTACCCAGCCGACCCAGTGATTTATCCCCCCAAGCTAATTCATCTACTTTCATTGATTGTTTTTTGAATAGAAGTGGAGGATTGTGTGCTGCATTGACATAAGTAAAGCACCGGGTTTTAGTGTTTAATTCTCCGTATAAAATTGTGATGAATATTTCATGTTCTGGCCCGATATCAACTGATATAAGATTATTAAGATATCTGATAAGCAGTGACGGTTTCTGGTTTTTTGCCTCACCACGTAGTATAGTTCTGGATAAAGCCATTAAAACAGATGCGGGAAAACTTTCCCCAGCCACATCAGCAATAACTATGCCAACTTTATCCTTTGACAAAGGTATGAAATCATAAAAATCACTCCCCATTTCGTGTGCAGGGATGTTAAGTGCTGCAAGATCAAAACCGGGTATTTTGATTAGTTTATCCGGTAGGAAACTTTTCTGAATTTTATTAGCCACTAATAATTCATGCTTTTTCCTTTCAAGTTCATCATAGAATAAGTCACGTTCATGCTCAGTTTCCTTCTCTCTTAACAGGTTAGATATTATAAAACCAAAAATAAACACACCCATGGCATTGGCTACTATTACAGGCACTGTTAACTCTTCAACCACTATTAAAGCCTGTGAATAAGGTTTGGAAATAGCAAGAGCTAACAGGAGGTGAATTGATTCCATGAGAACTGAAAAAACAACTGCCCAAAAAACCCCAATAAATCGTCTTTTGTTGACTAAAAATATCAACCCTGCCAGTAAACCTGAAAGAATAGTGGCAATGGCACATGGAACTGCTGTGAAACCCCCCAAGCTTAATCTGTATAATCCCCCTATAAGGCCTGCTCCTAAACCCATTATGGGACCTCCAACAAGACCAGCTACCATTGGTCCCAGGTCCCTGACATTGGCCATTGCTCCGAATATATCAATTCCAGAATAAGTTCCAAAAATAGAAATTGCCCCAAATATCAATATTAGAATAATTTGGTTTTTAAAAGTGAACTTTCCCTCTAGAATTTCACCAAACTGAGGTAAACGACTAATCACATATGCAATAACCACAATTACACAAGCTTTCTCCACTAAAACCAACAAAGTATGTTGCATGTGAGATATTGGTAATTCTTGAAATTTCATAATTAAAAGAAGACTCACACTCCCTACAATAGCCATCAGGGCATGAATATACATTATAGGAACTTCTTCATCCCCACCCAAGTAACCTTTTACCTTCATTAACCGGTTAATGAACCTAATTTTAACCATGTACATCACATAATTCATTATGGAAAGACATTCCATTAAATAGTGTTTCAAGTATAATTTTAAAGATTTATGACTTCACTAGAATATCAAAATCCAAATAATCTGAAGTTATTTAAAATGATTTTATATTTTCATTTTAATAATATAAAAAATGTAACTTTAAACAAAAGCTTCTAAAATCTTATCCACTCAGAATTGCACGGATTATTTGAAAACACCAGGAGGGCAAAGTCATGGAAACATTTTCACCCTCTGCAAGTCAGACAATATGAGTATAAAAAAAAAATATGAGGATAACCTTTATAGAAAAAAATAGCAAATCATTTAACTAAAAACATTTCTGTTGATGGGAAATTTAATTTTTCTGGAACTTCTGGGGCAGAGAAGGTTTTCAAATATTACAACTTATGATCCCTATTTTAACATGTTCAACTGGTATTAATATGTCCAAACTGGGATTTCTCTCCATTGTGCACTGAAACTTTTAAAGGTTTGTATTATCATGGATGAATTAAACCGGTCCACCATTAATACTCCTTTACCCAGCTTCTCGGCATGAACTCTTTCCACCAGACCCGGATATTCTTTGACAATTCTCTTCCCATCTTTTCGGTAGGTAGATATGCCCCCATAAAGTGCACGGTTAAGTTTGTTCCTGTCGTTTTGGTTCATTTTAGTGGTGTCATAGGATAGTATCATACGTGACTTTAATCTTGAACCTTCGGCAGTCATATCAACTGCTTTTCCATGTAATAGAACTCCTTCCCCACTCATAGCACTTTTGAGTTCTGCATCTTTCTTTAATTCATCAAGATCTATATGTTTCACACACAATTTACCAGCAACCAACTCTTCAACATTTTTTACAGAAGATTCTGTTTTATTAGAGTAAAAAACAACCAGATCAACATCTTTTAAGGTTTTGGACGCTGCAACACCTGGAGAAAAAATAGATATGACTCCTTTAACTTTTCTTATTTCCTTGGTTAATTCTACAGCTTTTTTAAAGCCCATTTATTCTCTCTCCTTAGAATAAATTATGAATATATTAAAAGAAAATCCAATATTTAACAACAAATTTTCCCTCTGTTATACTAATACAATAACCCATAAGTAAGTTTGGAAAATGACCATGATCGTTAAAAAATACACTGAGTATTAGTTAAGTCTTAGAGAAATATAAAAAAAAGATTGTAAAAATACCAAAATTATGAAACAAATCACAGGCAATCAATATCGGATACGAATGGTTTTATATCCAGGACTGGGGACTCATCCAGAGCATCTAACCATTTTACAGTTAAAATGTTTCCTTCTCTTTTTACTAGTTCCACCATACATAATCCGAGGGGGTTGGGTCTTACCGGTGCCCTGGTGGAAAACAAACCTCTTTTTTTGGTTCGGCCTCGGGGCACTACTTTAAGGGATACTGGTCCTGAACGATCCATCCAATATATTACCATTAGATGAGAGAATTGCTCAATACCTTGCAGTGCTTCAGCATACTCTGTGAAGATTTCAATGGTAGAAAGCTCTTCAGAAAACCTTCCTTGATGTGGGGAGCCCTTTTTAATTTTATAAGGAGAATTAACCAAACCAATAGTTTTTAGTTCCATTTTTAACCTCAGAATAATCTGTTATGCCAATTCAACTTTCAGTTGTTTTAACATGTATCTACCATTAACCTATTAGATTTAGTGGTTTTAGATTCCAATTTATAATCAGTTAAATTCCCATAAAATATAATTTTCGAGTATTAAATCTTATAAAAGTTATAGACTAGTTAGGAAAATTTTTAAAAAAACAGTCATTTTATCAATGGAGAACCCCGCAGGGATTCTTTTAATGGGGAGTTTTGGTTGAGCCCTGCGGGCATAAATTTGGGGAGGCAATTAGTATATATTGCTATTGCGTCTCCATTGATCGTGGTTTAATAAAGTATTTGCAAATTAAACTTAGATAACATCCTTTATATAGCTTTCGGAGACCTAAAAAAATTTATATTGCAATATTAAGCGCTTTTAACAAAAAGATTCACCTTTAAAAATTTTTTTCGTGACTAATATTTTTGATGAGTGATATCAAACGCCATAGTATCATACCTTCCAAAAAATATCTGGAAAAGATAACAACTCTCAAAGCCCAAAAAAAATACTACGATATATTACTATATGATCCAATTTTTAGATGAACTGGTAGAATAATAATTGTATTTCTAAATGACAACTTTTAGATGAACTGGTAGAATAATAATTGTATTTGCAATATGATCCATTTAGATAAAATTGGTAGAAAAATATTTCATTTTTAATGAATTTAAAAAAAATCAACCCTGGTTACTGAATGGGGGTGATGGCGGCTAAAAGTTTATATTGTAAAAGGTTAAAACTATTCCCTTAGTCCCTTGGTGTAGTGGCAATCATGTGAGACTCTGGATCTCGCGACAGCGGTTCGACTCCGCTAGGGACTATCCATATTCATCCTATAAACGACTTATATATTAGCCAAAAATCTTTTTTGAACATTTTACAGTTAATTCTTATATTTAATTATATTATTCACCATAATTTCCATTTTAAAACTATTTTTAGCCAATATAGCCTTTCACATTTTTTTTTAGATGGATTATGTTTTTACAAAAGAGCAGCCGGCTATGTTTTTTTTAAAGAAGATGCAAATTAATAATAAATGAACATTTGAACAAGTAAGTATATATTGTATTAATGTTAATTTAAGTAAAGAATATTGTAGAAACAAGGCCAAAAAAGTGGGATTCATATGAATGATGATGATATTTGTGATATTCAATGTATCAATGAAAACTCGGTGCGGGGAGTTAAATCACAAATGCTTCAGGATGAAACATTTCAAATCATTTCCGATCATTTCAAAGTGCTCAGTGATCCCACCAGAGTCAAAATACTCTATGCCTTAACTCAAAAAGAGATTTGTGTCTGCGATTTAGCCGCAGTTCTGGAGATAACTGATTCAGCAGTCTCCCACCAACTTAGACTGCTAAGGGATAAAAACTTGGTGAAATTCAGGAAAGAAGGCAAAATGGCCTATTATTCCATATCAAACAATGAAATAATAGATATCATAAAAATGGGAACCAATTTTACCAAAAAATAAATAAAAAAAAGTAGTTAATTCATTAATCCAGCAAACGAAAGTTTTATTAGAATTAAAAAAAAATTAATTTGGTAAAATAATGTGCAATGGCCTATAATCATTAGATCAAATATAAAAAAAATCAGACTAATATTGAAGTTTTACTTAGCCAATAATTCATTCCAGGTAAAATCGAAGGAAATTACCAGCAATCAACAAATAATTTTAAAATTTGTGAGGGAACAGACCATATACCACCCAATATGGTCAATAAGATGTAATTTCAAAAGTATCAATATTTGCAAAAAAAAACTTAATTAATCTAATTGAAGATGAATTTGTTGGAAGAAATTGTGATGAATTTGTTGGAAGATGCCTTAAACATCCCACATATGATGAAAATGATATTTTAAGAAGGAGATATAAAACAATGAGATGGTCTTTAGTTATACTGGCTGTTATCCTGTTAATTGTAGGTTACGCCTATGTATCAACCGTAAATGGTCCAATCACCCCTGAAGGTAGGCTGTCATTTGTGAAAGTAGCTAATCCAGATATGTTTCCAGGACACTTGCATTCTCAATTATTAGCCCAACATGCCAAAGAAAAAAATTCCAAATCAGCACTGGTAGTACACTTTGCAGGTAGTTCCAATTACCGTAACTACAAAGAGGGAGATATTGAGATACTTGAACTGGCCTTCATTGACTCGCAGGGAACCGGCGCAGTAGGTGATACTGACTACTGGGATTCGCTTCAAATAGCATTATTCGGCATTCCTGACGGTAGATATAAATATAAGAGTGATGGAATTGTTTTCGACACTCTTGACGAAGCTTTAGATTATATTTATGGTGTTGCCCAGGAAAATGGTCAGGAAGGACCTATACCCATGTATTGGCATGGTACGGCCCGTAAAGACAACCCTATGTTTGCCCAGGGATGTGGATTCCCCTTATTTTTTGATATAGTCAGAAAACAATATGGAATCATACCCGCCTATGTGTACACATTTAGAGGCATGATTTTACCCTACTTTAACGACCCCTATGCCAATTACGAATTAACACACTACACCGAACTTCAGAACTTCTACCAGCAGGGAATGATCGACTTCAGATAGGAATATTACCTACCTTCATATATTCCTATTTTTTTAGCTCTTTTTCCAATCTTTCAAAAATAACTCGAGGTTTACAACCATACTCATCAATATATGAAATGATTTGTTTATCATCGACTTTGAAGTTCTTTTTAACTATCTTTCTGGTTTCCTCCTTAGAATAGGATATGGGGATTACTTCAAAAAACTGGTTTAAAATGAAAACAAGAACCGGTGAAATCAGGAAAAAATCAGTTAAAATATCGTATTTAACACCCTTGAACCTGAAAACCAGGGCAGTCTGAATAACAACATTAATTTTCTGGAGTTCCTGCCTATGCTTAAAATATTCTATTAAAATCCCAAAGTAGAATGGAAAAGTATCAAAACCTTTATTCAACGACCATAAACTCAATCCAACCTTATCTTTATCAACGAATTCGGAGTCTAAAATCTTATCTGCTAATAGAACCATATCGTATTCCTGTACTTTCTTGTAAACATCTTCATTGGTTTTAACACCGAGATCTTGTCTCAGTGTCTGGTAAAATTCATTGAAAACATCAGAAGAACTCATATCAGGATCATCCAGAAGAAGAGTGGGATCATAAACATCCAAATTAAGAATTTCCAATGCAGAATAAATATTTGCAGACTTACCCGTCCCAGGACTCCCTATGATTAATACAAATCTTCCTTTCCGGTTTTTTAAACTGCGGAACATGGTGTATATCTTCCGAAACGACCGGGTGAAAACAAAATCATTATTGTCATCTTCCGATTGCACCTTAAAATCTGCCATGTTATTATTATTAACCCCCACATTAATTTAGTTACTATTTCACAGCCTGATTGAGAAATTGGGGAAAATAAGATGCCAAATGATTAGTGAGTAAATATATACAATATCTAAGAAGATATAGTACTAACTATAAATTTAAGAAGAGAATATGGGAAATCTCATCTAAAAAAAAATAATTAAGATAAAAGGATTGTTGAATTAATAAATTGTAAATTATCAAAAAAAAATATAATTAACTAAGGTGTTCTTTTATGGAAACAGTTAATATTCTTATTGAAGCACTTCCCTACATTAAAAAATTCCACCAGAAAAAGATAATGATAAAGTACGGTGGCCACGCCATGATCGATGCTGATGCCAAGAGTTCCACAGCCCGTGACACTGTACTACTAAAATATGTGGGCATGAACCCCATCGTAGTCCATGGAGGGGGTCCAGAAATATCACGTTCAATGAACAAACTGGGTAAAGAACCCAAATTTATTGGAGGCTTGCGTGTAACTGATCAGGAAACCATGGACATTGTGAAAATGGTATTAGTAGGGAAGATCAACACTGAAATTGTGGCCAACATTGGCCTACACGGAGGAAAAAGTGTTGGATTATCCGGGGAAGACAACCTACTATTAAAAGTCCGTAAACGTTCCCCACAAGTTGTTGTAAACCAGGACACCGGTGAAGAACAAACAGTCGACCTGGGACTGGTGGGGGAAATTGAATCTATAAACCCCGAAATCCTGGAAGTTCTAACAAAAAACCAGTACATACCGGTTATTAGCCCAATTGGCGTGGATGATAAGGCCAATACCTTAAATTTGAATGCAGATACTGTGGCTGGTGAAGTGGCTGGCGAAGTTGGTGCTGAAAAACTCATCATACTTACCGATGTTCCAGGCATACTGCAGGACTCTTCAGACCCCAACAGTCTTATTAAAAAGACCAACATCCAGGAAGTTTTAGCACTCATTGAAGATGGAACAGTGCAAGACGGCATGTTACCCAAAGTCTTAACCTGTATCAGTGCCCTGGAAAAAGGAGTTAAATCTGCACATATAATCGATGGAAGGGTAAAACACAGCATACTTCTTGAAATATTCACCAAACAAGGTATCGGCACCATGATAACCAGATAATCCCTATAAAGTTTAGGTATAGGAAGAAAAATAAACAAGTAGAATTTATTCCAAATCCAATGGAGTTTTTTTATATGAGAGTAGCTATTGTAACCGACGATTCTTATGGTGAGAGGGCTTATGAAACAATTAAAGAAGAATTTGACTCACAGTACGTTGTGATGGATCCACCGGCATCTGCCTTTATGGATGAAATTGATCTGCCACCAGACATCATCAATAAACTGGAAAAGGCCGATATTATCCTCAGCTATGTTTTACATCCTGACTTAGCCTTTGAACTGGTTGAAACCATGCATGATAAGGTGGAATGGATCATTGTAGGTGCCTGGAGAGGTGATGGGTTTAAAAACCAGTTAGAAAGTTATGGTAATGTTACCTGTCCTGAAAACATGTGTGACCTTACTGAGAATGGTAATCCTGTCTTTGATGAATTTGTTTCTGTGTTCGGGAAACCGAAAGTAAGGGTGAACTGTCAAGGGGACAAAGTAGTTGATGTGGAGGTCTTAAGGTGTGCACCTTGCGGAAGCACCCAATTTGTGGCTCATGAAATGATCGGAGAATCTGCCGCCAATCTACCTATTAAGGTAGGACTCAAAATACAACATTACCCCTGCAGGGCTGGTAGAATGCGACTTTTCACTGACGATGAATCGAAAAGGGAAATGGCAGCCAATTTACATAAAAATGCCTTTGAAGATGCTTTAGAAGATGATAATTCTCGTGATTTGAAAGACAAACAAACCACTGATCGCGTCGATTAAAAAAAAATCTATTGGCTGATTGAAGTGTGGATCCCCTCATAAAAAAAAAGGTGTGAATGATATAAAAATAACTGCCCATCACATCAGTTATATAATAAAAAAGCATTCGATTTTTTCGCCATGAACTGATGATGCTGATATTAAATGGAAATAATTTAATAGCCAGCCTAACTAAGAATTGAGTGTGAGAAATATGTTAGAAGTAGCAATTATTGGAGCCAGTGGTTACACTGGAGGGGAACTTTTAAGATTCCTAGATATTCACAGTGAAGTGGAAGTTGTGGCTGCCACTTCCAGACAGTATGCAGACACCCCTATAGGTAAAGTACATCCCCATTTGCATGATCTGGATTTGAAATTCACCAATCAATCACCCTCCGATCTGGATGTTGACCTGGCATTCACCGCAACCCCCCACGGTGCCTCCATGAACATAGTCCCTGAACTGGTTGAAAAGGGGATGAAAGTGGTTGATCTTAGTGGAGACTACCGATTCGATGATATTGGTGTTTATGAGAAATGGTATGGATTAAAACATAAAGAACCATTAGAAGCTGTTTATGGGATGCCTGAAATGTACCGGGACAAAATCAAAAAGGCAACCCTGGTTGCAAATCCAGGATGCTACGTGACTGGTGCAATACTGGCCGGAATTCCCCTGGTAGAAAATGACATAACCGATACTATTATTGCTGATTCTAAAAGTGGTGTGAGCGGTGCTGGGATCAACCCTACTCCAGCCACCCACTACCCTAACATTGGCGATAATGTGGTGCCCTACGCTTTAACCAGCCATCGTCACATGCCAGAGATCCAGGAAAAACTCAGAAAATATGGAGATGTTCGTGTTTCATTCACCCCTCACCTGGTACCAGTTATCCGAGGCATAATAACAACACTACACTGTTTCCCACAAATTGAAGTTACACCTGATGAGGTATTAGGTCTTTACCAAAAACAGTATAAAGATGAACCATTCATCAGGGTGATGGGCATGTCTGAAGTTCCTAGAACCAGTTCTGTCCGTGGGTCTAACCTATGCCATATAGGTGGGTTTGAAATTGATGAAAACGGCAGATTAGTGATAATTTCAGCAATTGACAATCTGGTTAAGGGTGCATCCGGCGTGGCAGTTCAAAACATGAATTTGATGTGTGGGTTTGCCGAGACAATGTCTCTGGAAGCTGTGGGTTTACATCCCTAAAGTTTTATAAACTTAAGATCACATATCCTATGCAACGATTATACTGATTTATTAAAAAATCATAAACAATAATTTGTTAAAACCTTATTATAATCACTTAATAATAGATTCATTATTAAAAACACCTTTAATTTCTATAAAAATCTATTAGCAGTATCAATGGGTTGAGGAAAAAAATGAAAACTATTATTTTATTTTATTCAAGAAGCAGGAAAACGGCACTGGTATCTAAAACTTTGGCTGAGGAAATTAATGCAGACCTAGTTGAAATTGTTGACCTGACTGAACGAAAAGGTCCCCTGAATTATTTAAAAGCTTCAGTGGACGCATTTCGTGAGAATAAAACTATAATCAAACCTGAAACTGTGGATCTATCCAATTATGATCTGGTCTATCTGGGAAGTCCTACCTGGGCCAGCAAACCAGCACCAGCCATGATCACCCTTATTGATCAATGCGATTTTAAGGGCAAAGATGTTATCCTATTTGCTACAATGGGAAGTTCTGGTGGTCAGAAGGTGATTGACAGAATGAAAGAAAAAATTGAGCCCAGGGGTGGTAGGATGATCAAATCTTTCCAGGTAAAAACTGGTGGTAAAAAAATTGAAGAACTGATGCATGATGCTAAAAAAATCATCCAGGAAGAAGATCTTCACATATATGGAATCTAAAAAAGCCAGATAACACTTAAAAATTATCTATCACCATACTATTTTAAATCAAACTATATAAATCATGTAACTCACTTATATTAATGTTCAATTAAATTGATATAGCTAAAACAAACATTACAACTATGAAAAAAATATGTTTAATTTCTTAAAGGAAAACTGGTGATCTTTTTGATAAAATATGAACGGTTTTTAGAATCATACAAACCCCTCATCATCATACCAGTGGTGATCACCATCATAGCCATTATATTGGCACTTACCATTGGTCTGGAGGAGGGTATAGAATTAAAAGGTGGAACTACAGTCGCTGTACAATTGGAAAAACCAGTAAGTCAAGGTGAACTCAAAACTTTAATTAGTGATGGTATTTCCAATCAACAAGTTGATGTTACGGTTAGTAAAAATCAGGCCACTGTGGAAATTGCAGGCCATGCAGATGTGGTGAAATTATCATCTGTTCTGGAGGGAACTGGAACTATCTCCAGTTACAGATCAGTGGGCCCAGTACTGGGTAAAGAATCAATGACCCAGATCTACTATGCACTGGCCTTTGCATTCATCTTCATGAGCATAACTGTGTTTATAATTTTCCGTGATTTAATACCCAGTATTGCAATTATCACGGTTGCACTTTCCGATATTATCATCGCCATTGGTGGAATGAGCCTATTTGGAATCCCACTATCGGTTGCATCTGTGGGTGCCATACTCATGCTTATTGGTTACAGTGTAGACACTGATATCCTGCTAACCACCAGAATCCTGAAACGAAAAGAAGGAACAATTACAGAAAGAGCGGTAACTGCGATGAAAACTGGTCTGACTATGGCGGTAACATCCATTAGCTCCATGGTCACCCTATACTTGGTGGTTATTTTCCTAATCCCCTCAGCTCAGACCCTGGCAGATATAGCTGCCGTGCTTATTATAGGTTTAACTGCCGATATTTTGACTACTTGGCTCATGAACCTTGGCATACTTAGATGGTACTTGGAGGCACGAAAATGAAATACAAGCAATTCCTCAAAGACAAACGAGTTATATTACTTATCGTGCTAATTCTTGGGAGTATAGCTGCCATATCCATTTTTGGGATTGAACAGGGTTTAGATCTTAAAGGCGGGTCTGTTATACAGATTCAACTGGAAAAACCGGTAGATAGTGCTACCATGAACACGGTTACTGCTGTTATGGATAAACGGTTGAACATCTTCGGTGTTAAAGATGTTAAGGTATACTCCAGTGGGAATCAGAATGTGATTGTGGAAATTGCTGGAGTTCAACCTGATGATGTGGCCAAGATTGTTGGGACTCATGGTAAATTCGAAGCCAAAATCAATAACAAAACAGCCCTTCTGGGTTCAGACATTACCAATGTACAACCATATCAGGTGACCGGAACTGAATGGCATGTTCCTTTCACAGTTTCATTGGAAGGTGCAAAACGTTTCGCAGACATAGCTAAAGGTCAGTCTGGTGTTCCTGTGGAAATGTATCTGGATGATGAACTCATAACCTCCCCGGAACTTTCCCCTGGACTGGCCACAGGACAGGCCTCCACTAACGTGGAGATCAGCGGAGGCTCACCCACCAAGGAAGAAGCTGTGAAAGAGGCTAAAAGTATCCAAACACTCTTACAATCCGGTGCACTGCCGGTTAAAGTCAAAATTGTAGGTGTTAGCAGTGTTTCCGCAGATTTGGGTGATCAGTTTATCCAGGGTGCTCTTATAGCTGGATTGTTAGCATTGGTGGTTATTTCAGGAATAATCATGTTGAAGTACCGTCGGATCATATTGATTGTTCCCATAATGTTGACCAGTATTGCAGAACTCATTCTGATTGTGGGTACTGCTGCGGTGATTCACTGGAACATTGATCTGGCAGCCATTGCTGGTATAATTGCGGCTATTGGTACTGGAGTTGATGATCAGATCATCATCACAGACGAGGTGCTTAAAGGATTTAAGGATAAAAAACGGATCAGCGGAGTTCGGTCGCAGATAAAAAAGGCATTTTTTGTCATATTTGCTGCTGCAGGTACTCTTGTCGCAGCCATGCTGCCACTGGCATATATTGGGTTTAGTAGAGGAGCCACTGGTATAGGTGTGCTATCTGGTTTTGCATTCACCACTATAATCGGAGTTTTAGTTGGAATATTCATCACCAGACCAGTTTATGCCAAGTTCATTGAAATGGTGCTGGATAAACGCTGATGGAATTATTTTTTTTTTTTATCCAACATTTTTTTTTCCTTTTTTCTGGTGATATGTATTGAATTTTTTTTTAAAATAATCCACATTATATTTAATACAGTAAGTTTTGGTGAATATTTTTTTTTATAACATCATCCCCATACATAATATGTAATCCTAAAATTTTTCATAACCAGTAATGGATAATCTTATAAAATATTATCCGAATAATGATCTCCTAGAACTACTTAGAATGGTGAAACATGAAAACTCCCAAGGAATTGAAGGTAAAACCAATTAAAAATGGCACGGTTATTGATCATATCAGTGCGAATAATGCCCTTAAAGTCCTTAAAATATTGGAACTACCCAGTCAGGAGACTGGTGTGACCTTGACCATGAATGTGGAGTCCAGTCAGATGGGTAGTAAGGATATTGTTAAGATCGAGGGCCGGGAACTGGCATCACGAGAAGTTGATGAAATAGCTCTAATCGCACCTCATGCCACTATAAACATTATTAGAGACTATGAAATTCTTGAAAAGGGAAAAGTCAACCTTTTAGATGAGATTAAAAATATTTTATCCTGTTCAAACCCTAACTGCATTACTAACACTGATGAACCAGTGAAAACACGCTTCATTGTATTGAATAAGGAACCATTAATCCTTCGCTGCTACTACTGCGAACGGATGATGGACCAGAGTGATGTTGAAACACAATTCCAACTATTTTAGATAACAACTAATAACTTTCTGATTCCAGTGATCTAAAGTTGCCCATATATTTAGCGCACTAATTGAGCTTATTTTAAAAAAGATGGACTGAGATTTTAAAAAAAAATAGTGAGGGGGATTTTGATGGAAAAAACACGTGAAATATTGAAGATCAGCACCCAAAAGAGAGTGGAAATACAGGATATCACCACTGAAGTTGCAGACATCTTATCACGCAGTGGTATTAAAGAGGGACTTTTAAATGTTTACAGCCCCCATTCCACATCTGGTGTGGTTATTAATGAGAATGAATCTGGTTTAATTGAAGACTTCAAATTAGCGTTGGAAAAGGTCATCCCACAAGGTGCCGGATACCAGCATGATCGTATTGATAACAATGCAGATAGTCACATTCGGGGCTTTTTATTGGGAGGCAGCCAGACCATCCCAGTTGAAAATAGTAAAATGATGCTGGGAACCTGGCAGAGCATTTTTTTCGTGGAGCTGGATGGTCCCAGGCATAGGAATCTTCAAGTAACAATTCTAGGAGATTAATTGCAGATTGTGCATTTCATCTTCCACATATTTGCTTACCTTTTTTTCTTTTCATTGGAAAATTTAGATGAAAAGTAATCTGAAAGAAGTAATTGAGGAATATGTTACGGTTTTATCATTTTTATTAAACCGGTATTAGTGGTAGAGTTTATTTTATGGTTTTAAACTCAACTTCCACTGCCACCGCAGGATATTCCAGTTCAAAATTGGTTATCACTTCGGGGTTAATCTCACCGAAGAAGCCTTCTACCAATACATTCAAACTGGACTTATCGATACTTTTTATTTTAGCACATCTTCCCTGGATGAAGCTAGGATGTTTTGTGTCTTCTATTTCCATTTCCAATCCAAGGTTAACCATTAGTGCATGGCTTGTGGATTTGATCTCGGTAAAGTTGGCCTGGGAGTGGATCATCATAGCTGCCAATTTTTTAACACCCCTGGTTTTGGTTTCTGTTTCCTCTTCAAGGAAAACAGTTTCCCCTACTTCGAAGATTTTCTGGGGTAATTCTTCGTGTTTGTTATCCTCCAAAAATTCCAGAAGTCCGTTTAAGAGGCTCTGGCGTATCATGGTCCTGTCCTGGCTGATGGGTTGGGCTACTTCCACCCGTTCAGTTTCAGGGATCATCATCTTACGGTAGTGGTTCTCCTCGTTGGTGAGCATTAGGCTCATTACCTCGATAAATCCCAGTCCATTCATGATCTCCCTGACATTCTGGTCAAAATCATGATAAGGATCTTCCCGGGCTACAGTGGCCACTTGGGGTAATTTTGGTTTGATTTTACGGAAACAATAGCCAATAGCCACATTCTCAATTATATCCACTTCATGTAGAATGTCAACCCGGTAAGGGGGAATCATCACCTTAACTGTGTCCGGGTCAATGGCTTCCGCATCAAAGCGAACTTTTTTCAGAGAATCCACCACTATTTCCGCAGATAGGGGCATTCCTATGACTTTTTCAGCTTTTTTCACACTTACCATTCGCTTTTTGGGTGTTAAGTCTGGTCTGGTGAAGGTTCCATCTTCATAGATGTTTTCCATTGTCTGGATCTGGGCACCGGATTCTGCGAAACTGGTGGCAATGATATTTAAGGTACGCTCCACTGCGAGTTGACTGGTTCCAGTAACATCCACAAAAAGGTTTCGTGTCAGAGTGGTTAGTTTGGTGAGTTCCCCATTGATGATGGGGGGCATTGAGAGTATGTTATCTTCTGAGTCCATTATTACTGGATATTTATCGTGTTTGTCTATTAAATGGGCATATGATCGTCCTTTCTTATGTTCGGTGAGTATTTCCCTGAGGGTCATCTTTTCATCCATTTCCAGGGGTACGAAGGATACCTCATCCGGGTCGCAAGCTAAATAACGGAATGGTCCCTGGAGAACATCAAGGTTGTGGATACCTATGGCTACTTTTTTCCTGTCCCTACCTAAAACCCAGTGCAAGTCTTCTTGGAAGTCCATAAGTTGACGTAGCTTTTCTTCAGTCAGGTGAATGCCTTTAACCAGGCAACAGGATGTGTAAGGCCGGATGTCCCCTAGTTCTGGGTCTATGGTTATGCTAGTGTTTGAGTTTTCCAGGTGATAGTGGGGTAATCCTTCTTCTATTTTCAGGAATCCTTTGAGTGCTCTGGCAACTCCTTCCACAGACAGATAGTCAGGACGGTTGGGAAAAAACTCTACTTTAACCTCGTGATCATCATAATCCTCAATATCGCTGCTTATCATGGGTAGTAAGTCAATGAGTTCATTTTTGTTTATATCCTGACCAAGTAGTTCTTCAAGATCAGTGTAAGCGAATTTTATAACTGGCATACCTTTTTCCTCTTCTACAACATTTTTTTTTGAAAATATTTCAATACTATGATTATTATTTTTTTTATTAAAAAGTCAGGTCTATGATCATCTTATGTGTCTAATTTATTTTATGATTTTGAGGATTACTCCTATTTCATTTCAGACTCAATATCCAGATTTATCTAATTGTTTACATTTTTTTGGTGTATGTGTTTTACAAGCCAAAGAGGGTTATGAAGAAAAGGGATTCAACTGTGAAGTGCAGGGATCGGTGCTGTAATTGGTTCATCTCCAACCCGGCAGCTTCATGGTACAAGTCAACTATCAGGTGTACTAGTGCTGCTAAAAATCCGATCTCCAGTGAAAAGAATAGTATGGATAATAAGACAAAATGGAAAATTGCCTCCATAACCTCATGAACCATCCACAACGCTATATTGGAGTCCAAGATTTCCTGGATTAACCCAGCTAATATTACATAAAAATCAAAGAACAATTTCCAGAATATCTGGGTGTGTACTTCATCACTGATTGCCAGGATCACTGCAATGTAAAACCATAACATTTCCATATTATATTGTCACCTATCAGTTAAATCCAATAAAGGGGGATTATAACTTACCATGTTTTATATTAAACCTAGAAGGATAAACCATGGCGACTGTATAATAAAAAGATTATACTCATAAACTATTATTATAGTTGTTATTCTTAGAATTAAATAATTTACTTCTATTACAATATTAACCCAAAAATTTAGATTATATCCAAAAGTTAATAAAACTTAGAAATTAATACAATTTTAATAAAAACCAAACCGGAAAGGATGTGTATTTAATTTATACTAATTTTGTTACTGGTTTGGCTGATTTAAGAATTTATGATAATTCACCAACCAATAGGAGACCTAAGATGAATGAAGTTGAGGTTCCCAAGGACTACCATCATAAAAAAGAAATCAAATGGCAAGAATATTGGCAAAAAACTAATCTGTACCATTTTAATCCAGATGAAAACCGTCCACGTTATATTATTGACACCCCACCACCCTATCCCACTGGTTCCATCCACATTGGACACGTTTTAAACTGGCTTTACATGGATTTAATAGCCCGCTGGAAACGTATGAATGGATATTCAGTTCTTTTCCCCCAGGGATGGGATTGTCACGGTCTGCCCACTGAAGTTAAAGTGGAAGAGATCCATGATATCAAGAAGAATGATGTTTCACGGGAAGAATTCAGGAAGATGTGTATTGAACTAACCAGTGAAAATATTCAGGGCATGAAGACTCAGATGCAGAGGATGGGCTACTGTCAGGACTGGTCCCGAGAGTATGTAACCATGACTCCGGAGTATCAAGAAAAAACACAGACCAGTTTTCTCCAGATGTACCATGATGATCTGATCTACCGTGATGTGCACCCAGTGAACTGGTGTCCCCGCTGCGAGACAGCCATCGCTTTTGCCGAAGTTGAGTACCAGGAAAATGAAACCTTCCTCAACTACCTTGAATTTCCTGCAAGCAGTGAGGAATCTGGTGTGCCGATAGCCACTACTCGGCCGGAATTACTGGCAGCATGTGTAGCAGTAGTAGTGCATCCTGATGATGAACGTTACCAGCACCTGGCTGGTAAAAAAGTTGAAGTGCCACTCTTTGGCCGTGAAGTAGAAATAATCACCGACCAAGAAGTTGATCCCGAGTTCGGTACCGGAGCAGTTATGATCTGTACCTTCGGGGATAAAACCGACGTAACCTGGGTTAACCGTTACAACTTGGACGTAATTGAAGCCATCAATGAACAGGGGATAATGCAAGAAGTCTGTGGCAAATACTGTGGACTAACTTTGGATGAATGTAAAAAGCTCATAGTAGAAGACCTTGAAAATGAAGGTTTCCTCACCAAAAAAGAGAAAGTAGACCAGAATGTGGGTCAGTGCTGGCGATGCAAAACACCTATTGAGATCCTGGTTAAAAAACAATGGTTCATTGCAGTTAAACAATTAAACCCCCAGATCATAGAAGCAGCCGAAGGCATGAAATGGGTGCCTGAACATATGAAAACCCGGCTTTTAAACTGGACTGGAAGCATGGACTGGGACTGGTGCATAAGCCGACAACGAATATTCGCCACACCCATACCAGTATGGTACTGTAAATCCTGCGGAAAAGTCATAGTACCCCCAAAAGAAGAACTACCAATAGACCCCACTCAAACTCAGCCTTCGGATCCCTGCCAATGCGGATCTACAGACTTCATTCCAGAAGTCGATGTACTGGACACTTGGATGGACAGCTCCATAACCCCCCTGGTAATTGCTGGCTGGCCCTTACCAGAATACAAAGACTTATTCCCCTCCAACATCCGCCAGCAAGGACATGATATCATCCGGACATGGGCATTCTACACCATACTGCGTAGCCTAGCCCTAACTGGAGAAGCCCCATTTGAAAATGTGGTGGTAAATGGGATGGTGTTCGGAGAAGACGGCCATAAAATGAGTAAATCTAGAGGTAACGTCATTGTCCCGGAAGAAGTGGTGGAAGAATACGGTGCTGATGCCCTACGCCTCTGGGCTGCCAACAGTGTGCCAGGATCTGATGTACCATTCGCCTGGAAAGATGTTCAGCATGGATACAAATTTTTGAGGAAATTCTGGAACGCTTTCCGCTTCGTGAACATGCATCTTGCCGGATACAACCACAAAAATGATAATAACCTAACCAAAAATTTAAAACCTCTTGATAAATGGATTTTATCAGTCCTAAACCACCTGGTAGGAGAGGTAACCCAGGCCATGGAGGAGTACAACTTTGCCCATGCCCGCAGTCGTATACAATCCTTCATCTGGCATGACTTCTGCGACGAATATATCGAAGCAGTAAAATACCGGCTTTACACCGAAGATGAGGGCCAATCAAAACAAGCAGCACTTTACACCTTGAAAACCGTCATATCAACTTCTTTAAGACTTCTATCACCTTTCACGCCCCATTTCACCGAAGAGATCAATTATTACCTTCAAAATCAGGTTAACACTTTATCCGGAAGTGAGAAGACCGATGATGAAACCTATGAGAGTATTCACCTTGAAAAGTGGCCAAAAGTTCAGGAAGATCTCTTAGATGAGTCTTTTGAGGCTATAGGTCAAATGGGGGTGGAAGTAATCAGTCAACTTAGACGATTCAAGGCCAGTAAAAAAATGCCCCTAAACACTCCCTTAAAAAAGGCAACCATTTACGCATCTTCTGAGGATGTCTACAACCATCTGAATTTACTGGAATCAGACATTAAAGGGAC
This sequence comes from Methanobacterium sp. UBA353, assembly GCA_002496805.1. Classification (GTDB taxonomy): domain Archaea; phylum Methanobacteriota; class Methanobacteria; order Methanobacteriales; family Methanobacteriaceae; genus Methanobacterium. The sequence continues at coordinate 46,187 of DALO01000005.1, forward strand.
AATGCGTATTGAAAATGTGGAAATTACCCGGGGAAAACCAGATGTCCGGGAAGTGGTGGTGGAAGTCACCCCTCGGATGGATAAAATCGGGCCTGAATTTAAGGGCCAAGCCCCAGTAATTGTGAAATACTTAAAAGAAGAAGATCCTGCAATGATAGTGCAAAACATCACAGAAAATGGTTACATTGATATTGAAAGGTCCAAGGTTACATCTAGACATATCACCAGTAGAAAGGAATTAGTTGGGAGTAGTGGAGAAAAAGTTGACCTGATTCTCATGGAAAATCTGGACCTGGTAGTGGAACTGGTAATCTAAACTCCCCCCATTGAATGAATATATCAATAAAAATGTGATTTAAAGGATATTAATGGTGATCCCGTGGAATTACTAGTAGAAAGGGCTGATAAAATTGGAGGAATAGTAAAAGCACCCCCTTCCAAAAGTTACACCCACCGTGCAATTTTATTAGCCTGCCTTGCACAGGGAAAGTCTCGATTGGAAGACCCCCTTTACTCAGAAGACACTCTTGCCACACTGGATGCCTGCAAAGCATTGGGCTGTGAAATCGAAAAATATGATGATTATTGTATTGTCCATGGAACCAGTGGAAGGCTTAAAAATCTGGGAAAGGTGTTAGATCTTCAAAACAGTGGAACAACCCTGCGTTTTTTAACCACAATGGCCAGTCTGGCACCAGGACAAACAATGCTTACTGGTGATGATTCACTGAAAAAACGTCCCATGCAAGATCTGCTGGACTCCCTTAAACCATTAGGGGTGGAAGCATTTTCAAAAAAAGGTAATGGGTTACCCCCCATTACAGTGGAAAGTGGTTTCAGGGGAGGTGAAACTAAGATTAAGGGTGATGTGAGTTCACAGTACATATCATCCATATTACTATCAGCACCTTACGCCCAGACACCCGTAGATTTAGAGGTGGTGGGTGAGTTTAAAAGCCGACCCTACGTGGACATGACCCTGGATATCATGGAAAAATTCGGGGTGAACACCCAACAGGAAAAAGATAACACGTACCACGTCCTTAATCAAACTTATCACTCCCAAGATTACACCATTGAAGGTGACTACTCCTCGGCATCATACCTTATCGGTGCAGCCGCCATCCTCCAAGGAGAAGTAACAGTCAGAAACCTTTTTCTAGATTCAAAACAGGGCGATAAGGTCATACTCGATGTTGTAAAACAAATGGGTGCTGATATCAAGCTGGAAACCGATCACGTTACAATCAGGGGGGCTGGAGGTGCTGACCACCTACATTCTATAACCAGTGGATCTTCCCTTCCCAATGGTGAACTTTTTACAGTGCCACTTCAGGGAATTGATGTTGATCTGGAAAACACTCCCGACCTCCTACCCACAGTTGCTGCACTGGCCAGTGTAGCCCAGGGAACTAGCAATATAGTTGGGGTGGAACACGCACGATTCAAAGAAACAGACCGGGTGCACACCATGGCCCTTGAACTTTCAAAACTGGGAGTTAGTCTTAAAGAAAAACAAGACAGCCTCACTATCCATGGAGGAGCACATGAAGGTGTGGTGGAAAGTCATGGCGACCATAGGCTGGTTATGGCCCTGACACTGGTGGGTTTGGTTACAGGGGGAATGCGAATTAAAGGAGCATCAGCCCATAAAGTTTCTTTCCCAAACTTCCCCCAAGTTATGCAGAAATTGGGATGTCCGGTTAAAGTATTATAAAAACTCTGATTTTTATCTGGAGACAGGTCATAAGTAATCGGCCCTTAAAGGAGTCTATCCTAGAAAATAATAATATCAGAAAATACTGTTCACTCCAGAATATAGCCCGGCAATACCAATCTATGAAGAACATCACCATGCAATAGCTATTGATGATGATAGCCTTTAGAGGATACCATCTGATGGTGGATGCCATAATTAGATGATGACCCATACCCCAATAAGGAAATACTTATATATGAGACCATGATTAATACAGTAATTAATGAATAATTAACAAAATCATGTTTTGAGAATGTAAATCTGAAAACATCATTTGTGATAAAAAAAATAACCGGCTAAGTGATTATGGCTGGATATCATTTCACTTAATCTGCAGGGGATTAAAATGAAGAAAAATAAGGAAACCAAAATTGTAGTTATGGGTGCCTATAATTCTGGGAAAACCACCACTTTAGAACAAATCTGCCGTAATAAGGCTAAAGTTGAATATAATGGAACTACCACTGGCTTGGACTATGGCAGCACCCATATCAGTGGTGAAAAGATACATTTCTTCGGAACACCGGGTCAGGATCGTTTTCAATTCATGCGCAGGATCCTATCAGAGGGTCTGGATGGAGCCATACTGGTAGTGGATAACAGTAATGGAATCACCTCCACCGATCAGGAGATCATGGAACGTCTGGACCAGTTCCAAATTCCCTATGTTGTTTTTTCAAATAAACAGGATTTAAACCCTGAACAGTTGGAATTGAATTGTGAAGCTCCTATTATTCCCACCATTGCCCAGGAAGGGGAAGGGATAATGGATGGTGTGGGGGTTCTTCTAGAAATGGTTAAATCGGGGCGATAATCATCACCCTCCACCATCCTTCGAAGAAAACTAATTCTAATAAAACTACCACTAATTCCAAGAAACCAATGGATCTGATTATGGAAAACCTTCAAAACCTTTATGATTTGAGGGTGTTTGAAAACAGAGATCCCTATCGGGTGTTAATTAGAACCATCCTATCACAGAGAACCAGGGATCAAAACACTGACCTTGCTTCTAAGCAACTTTTTTCTCAATACAAAACCATGACTGACATAGCCAATGCTGACCCAGCCCAACTGGAGCCTTTAATTCGCCCTGCTGGTTTTTACCATGTTAAGGCCAGGAGGATTGTGGAAGTTTCCCGAAAGCTTCTGAATGAATTCAAAGGCAAAGTTCCCAGTACCACTAAAGGTCTCCTGGAACTTCCAGGAGTGGGACGTAAAACTGCCAACTGCGTACTGGTCTACGGATTTCAAAAACCAGCCATACCAGTAGATGTTCATGTTCACCGTATAAGTAACCGATTAGGATTGGTCACCACTGAAAAGCCTGAAGAAACCGAGAAAGAACTCGAAAAAATAGTTCCAAAAGAGTACTGGATTGATCTTAACGATTTAATGGTGCAATTTGGACAGACAATCTGCCGGCCCCAATCACCCTTACATGATGAATGTCCCCTCCAAGATTGCTGTGATTTTTACCAAACCCAGGTTAAAGAAGAGAATATTAAAGAATAAACAAATCAATCAACTCTACCCAATACAAACTTTCTTCGGATCGTTTATTTATCCATTAGTAATTGTTGAAAACTAAATCGATACTGTCAAAAACTTGGGGTGTTTTTTGAAATTTATGTTTTTATAAATAAATTCTTTAATTCTTGTTTAAATTTCTTATTTTATGAAATACAAGCCTAAACTATTATAATAAGTGGAGCAATGTATTTTATATGAGTAGTACAAAAAAAACTTGCTCGGATAAATGATTTATCTGATCAGAGTTACGAACTTTCCTATTTTATATTAAAGTTTATCTAAATATAAGGAAAACCATTTAAAATCGGTTCAAAAAGATGATATGGTATTTGAATCATTGAATTCATGGTATGAAAATGGATGTTTATTCATCTTGAGATGATTGTTTCTTTTTGTCAGGAGTGTTTCAGTAAACATGCGATTAAAAGATGGAGTTAAAGAAAGAAAACTTTATTTTTATCATGAAAGAGTTGTTAACACCGAAATTCAAATCAATAAGTGTAAAAGAATGTGCTAAAAAGTTTAAAACAAACATTTCAGATGAGAATAGTAACTTTACACATGAATTCAAAGAAAAATGCATAGAATTTGATTTATTCTTCGGATCCAAACGTAAAATTGCCTATAAAAATTAAAAAGACACACAAATCAATATTTTCAGGACAAACAACTAGAAACTGGATCCTCGGATTAAATCCAGGAACCCCCTTATTCTAAATATACATCAAATAAATCTGTAAAACTTTTTCCAAAAAACATTTCTTAAAACCACTAAACCGATGATGAATATATAAAAGGGGGAGGTAATGTCATGAAAAAATATCAGAAAATAAATTTTAAACCAGATAAAGGTTTTCAACATACAAACCTCAATTTTTTGACGATGTCCCGATTAATTAGTTACTTATAAATATAATAAATGGGTATAGATTGATTTTTACGGCCAGTGATTTTTTTTAAATGGAGCATGAAGGAGGTGAAAAAGATTAGAAAACAAAAGAGTTTTAAGACTCCGAATAAGATTTTGATTTCATTCGTGCTTTTAAGTTTAACCATTCTTTTTTCAGTGTCAACTGTTTTTGCAGATCCGGGTGTTATATATGTTAATAATCAGACTGGAAACGACACTTGGGATGGGCAAAGCGACACTTGGAACGGTACCAGTGGGCCGAAACTCAGCATTCGAAGCGCAACAGAAGCCGTCACCAGCGGTGGGACAGTTAACATTGCAGACGGAATCTACAATGGAGCAAACAACCGAGGAATAACCATTGACAAGGACATGACCATCACTGGGCAAAGCCAAACCAGTACAATAATCAACGGAGAAAAAGCTAACCGAATATTCTACATAAACAGCGGAGTAACAGCATTCATTCAAAACCTGACCATCAACGGAACAATAACACAAGAAGCTGGTGCCGCTATCATTAATTATGGTAATGTGACTGTGACCAACTCTACATTCACCAACAACACCGCAATTTGGGGTGGTGCTATCTACAATTATAGTACTGTCACCGTGGCAGACTCTACATTCACTAACAACACAGTAAACAATTATGGTGGAGTTATCCACAATGATCATGGTACTGTGACTGTGACCAACTCTACATTCAACAACAACACTGCAAAATATGGTGGTGGTGCTATCATGAATTATTATGGGACTTTGACTGTGACTGGTTCTACATTTACCAACAACACCTCAAACAATGATGGTGGTGCTATCTACAATGAAGGTACTGGTTATGTGAATTTCAACAGAATCGTTGGAAACACCGCAGCTAATGGTGATGCTATCTACAATTATTCCGGTAATTTGGATGCTACCAATAATTGGTGGGGCTCCAACACAAACCCCAAAGATATCACAAACCTCATCGCAGGTAATGTTGATGGTGTGCATGCTGACCCGTGGATTGTGCTAACTATAGCTGCAGATCCAACAACCATCAATAATCTTGACACATCACAGGTTACAGCAGATTTAAACCATAACTCCGACAATACGGATATTTCCGGTCAAGGCTTACCTGAAGGTATACCAGTAACATTTACAGCCACAAACGGGACCATGAACCCTGCATCAAGCAGTACAGTTAATGGTGCGGCCGTGTCCACTTTCACAGCAAACAAATCCGGCACTGCTACTGTTAATGCTACAGTTGATTTGCAAACGGTTTCAGTTGATATCAACATAAACAAAGCACCAACCCAGCTATCAGTATCTGATACGGCTGGTGTTAACAATGAAACCATCAATTTAACTGCGACCTTATCTGCCACAAACAACAACCCTGTAATTGGTAAAGAAATAACTTTCCAAGTAAACGGTTCAACAGTAGGAACAGCAAACACAG
>DALO01000005.1:52024-52222 GCA_002496805.1 Methanobacterium sp. UBA353
CGGTATAGCCACACTCACTTACACCATAACTCAAACGCCTGGAACATACAATATAGGTGTTGTTTTTGCTGAAGATGATGACTATCTAGGTACAACTGGAAGTGGAACATTAACCGTTGATAAGAAGGTAACTACTCTTGTGGTTTCTGATGTTTCTGGAGTAAATGGTCAGAATGTTAACCTACAAGCCACCCTCAC
>DALO01000005.1:52516-55207 GCA_002496805.1 Methanobacterium sp. UBA353
CGGTATAGCCACACTCACTTACACTATCACTCAGAATACGGGAACTTATGATATAACCGCTATTTTCTCAGGTGATTCTGAATACTTGGATTGTGTTGGTGTTGGTTTTTTATCTGTTGATCCGTCAGCAGGTTTGTACTTGAACATCACTACAAGTAATGCTAACCCTACGGTAGGTGAATCATTTATTATAACCTACAAACTGGGTAACTACGGACCAGACACTGCTGAAAATGTGACCATCAACTTCCAAATACCTGAAGGAATGGAATTTGTAGGCATCACCATAGACAGTGGAACATGGAACTACAAAACAAGTACCAGAACAGTAACTTGGACCCTGGACAATGTGCCAGTGGGAGATCCATACCTTTACTTGACAGTTAAAGCCATAAAAAGCGGAACGTACAGTATAACGCCTAGTATAACTTCAGACACCTACAATTGGAACACTTACGTACCCACACTAACCATCAGCATAAAAGAAGCTACTCATAGTGATGATCCAGAAAATGAAGCAAAAGCAGCAACAAAAACAGTACCTATGCAAAAAACAGGAACAAACATATACCACCTATTACTAGCCACACTACTAACCATAAGCGGACTAATAACAACAAAAAGAAAATAAAAAAAACCAATTTCCCCCCACTTTCTTTTTTTTATTTATTTGTAGATGGAAGAGTTACATCTTGCGTAAACTCTTATTTTCTATTGAATATGATTTTTTAAATACAAAACAAGCCTTATACTTTTTTTTCTTGAGTCTTTTTGACGTATCTACATTTTTGTGACTAAAAGTAAATTTTGTGATAGAATCAATAAGTCAATTAATGTAATGTCATGTTAGCCCCTGTTCTTAAATTATTATTATATCGATTAAGTAGATAATCACAAAGAATATAAATTATGTATTATTATATTAAAATCCATTAGAATAATAATTTTACTAAAAAAGTGGTGTTTTAAACCAGTTTTGGATTATTATCATAATATCAGTGGGAGGTAGTTCACATTACTCTTGATTACATTAAAATACATCATGAAATTAAGGATTTGCTAAAATACACTTCTAGTTCTTCAGTTAGGGTTAAAATATTGATTTGTCTAAGTGAAAACATTCAAACCATGAGCCAACTTAAAAAAAGATTAGGCATCAGCAGTTCCACAATATCTTACAATCTTAGCAACTTGGAAAAAAATAAATTCACATCTAAAGATGGTGAAAAGTACATCCTCACCCCTATTGGCAATTTGATAACCTACAACCTAAAGGAGAATATGAAAACCATTGCGGTTATCAGTAAATTCCAGAAGTTATGGTTAAATCATGACCTTACTGCAATCCCACCAGAACTAATTAAAAAAATCGGGAACTTATACAACTCATCCCTAGTTGAATCAGATTCTGGAGAAATCTACAAACCTCATGAAAAATATCAGGAACTAATACTAAAATCCAATTATATTAAAGGTGTTTCATCAATTTTCCGTTTTAATTACGTTGATTTATTCCAATATTTAATACTGGAAAATGATATTGATGTCGAACTCATATTAACCACTGATATAATTCAAAAAATAATTCAAAACATTGATCCAGACGATCTAAAAGAATTAAAAAAGTCCATGGCAAAAGGAAACGTCAAAATAGGGGTTATCGACCAAGAGGTGAGAATTGCTTTCACTGTCACCGATAAATATTTATCCCTGGGTTTGTTCCATGAACACGGAGATTATGATAAAACCAAAGATCTGATTAGTGATGATCATGACGCTGTTGCCTGGGGTAAACAGTTATTTGAAAATTATCGAAACCAGTCTCAAGAATTCCAGTTATGAATTTTTCAGACGTTTTTTCATAATCATAAGCTCCAGTTCCCTATTCATAGCCATGAGCGGCTGTTTTAAAACCTATTTTTCTTTTTCTTTATACTGCACTCCCCCTATATTTCCCCTGTTACTTACAACATTCCTGGTCATCTACTCAGTATATGGTCTTAACAAAATAACGGACATTAAAGAAGACCAGTTGAACAATCCCCATCGAACCAGTCTTATTTTGAAATACAAAAAATTATTTAAATACAGCGCCGGGTTTACCTATTTTTTGGCAGTACTAATCGCCTGTTTTTATGGTTGGAATGTGTTGCTCATTATTTTATTTCCCCTATTAACCGGAATACTGTACAGCAAAAAATTACATCCAAATATACCTAGACTTAAGAACATATTTCCAGTTAAAAGCATAACCGTTGCTCTCAGCTGGACTGTGGGCAATACATTTCTCCCCATAGTTAATGGAAAAACTAATCTTCAGATCATACTCTTTATTTTCTACTTTTTTTTCACCAAAAGCTTTATTAACACTGTTCTTTTTGATTTAACTGATTTTAAGGGAGATAAAGAGGTTGGAGTTCGGACCATACCGGTTGTTATGGGTCCTGAGAGAACTATTCTACTCCTTCTCTTCTTGAATTCTACCATGAGTATTTTGATCGTTATCTGCATATTCTGCGGATTGTTCAAACTCCTTACGCTACCCCTAATATTCTGTTCAATCTACTGTTACCTCTACATCATCTATTTTTATAGAACCAAAAACCGTCTTAGAATGGAAATATTGGTAGATGGAGAATGGATATTACTGGTGTTCATCAGCTTACTAACCATGCACTTCAATCCAATACC
>DALO01000005.1:55451-70182 GCA_002496805.1 Methanobacterium sp. UBA353
AGGACCACAAAAACAAAACTATTGCCACCAAAATCCAGGACCACAAAAACAAAACTATTGCTACTTGAATTCTGGATCCTTAAATTTGATGCGGAATGTGGTTCCTGGACTGCGTTCAAGTTCCAGTTCTCCGCCAATTTGATGGGTGAGACTGTTTATGAGCATCATGCCTAAACTGTCACTTTTTTCTAATTCAAACTCTGGGTCTATTCCAATACCATCATCACTAACTTCCAGTTGGTATTCATCTTTCTTTTTATGGAAATTTATACTGATAGATCCATCTTTATCATCTGGAAAAGCATATTTTAGGCTATTGGTTACCATTTCATTGATGATTAGACCTAGGGGTACTACATTATCAATGTCAATCTCCACATTTTCCACATCCATCTTAAGCTTGATCTTGCCCAGTTGGGTGGAGTAGGTTTTGAAAAGATCACGGGTGAGACTACGGATGTAATCTGCAAAATCAATGCTTTTCATGTCTATGGATCGGTATAACCGTTCATGAATTAGAGCCATTGATTGTGCACGGTTCTGGCTTTCTTTGAATAGTTCTTTGGATTCCTCATCCTTAATATATTTTGATTGTAAACTCAGGAGGCTAGATATTACCATTAGATTGTTTTTAACCCGGTGGTGTATCTCTTTCATTAGCATTTCTTTATCTTTCAGTAACTGGTTGACTTGAACTGAAAGGCGACGGGTTTGTAGTAAAACCCTAACCCGGGATTGGAGGATCATTTTAGTTATAGGAGGACTTATGACTTCGTCAAAACTATCCCAGACTCCTTGAACTATTTTCAAATCATTATGAGAGGCAACCAGGAGATATGGTAAGAATAATGGTTTTTCTTTTTCTTTGTTTGATTTCAGTTCTTCTCTATGTGGTGACCATGATGGAAGATCCATGATTATTAGACTTAAATTGAGATTGGAATTTTCATTAAGTTCTGATTTGTCGTAGATTATATGGTAGTCAGATCCCAACAGATCTCCTACCATCTGACTGTTTTTCCGGTTAACCATGGATATTAATATGGTTTCCATTATATTCACCTGATTTTAGTTTCAATTTTCTACCAAGCTCTTGACCAAAAATAAAAGTTCTTTAACGACTAATGGTTTGACCAACACCCTTTTTGCACCTTGTTTCATTCCTTCTTCTTCAATGACTCGGTGTTGTTGTGGGCTTAAAACCAGGAATGGGATATCTAAAAGTCGCAAAGCTTCACAGTATTTCCATATATCCTGATTAAAGCCAGATATATCCATGATGACTAGATTCACTTTTTTTCTGGTTTTAACATCCGAAACCATATTTACTGGGTCAGTGTGTCCGGCAACTTCATAGTCCTGTTCTCCTAAAATTTTCACTAGAATGTCATTGTTACGCTTATTTCTACTTAAAGAAAAAATTAAAGGTTTAGTTTTTAATTTTTCACTTGACATATTCCCGCTCCAATAGGGGTGGCTTTATTTCTCCTCATGGTCATGGATTTGGGGTGTGCCACTTAAAATTCCGTAGATATCAGTCAATGGCTCGCAGACACGAATACCGTACTTGGTAATTTGAACTTCCCTAAGACCTTTATCAAAGTCGCTTAAACGTTTTTTCAGCACTCCTATTGCTTTTCTAAGTTCTCCATCCTTTTCAAAGTATCGGAGGAATATTATATTGTCTGCAAGGTAACTTATGCCTATTTCAGTTATTCGAATACCTCCGCTAATCTCTTCCACTTCGTTGATGAGAATAACAGTGACTCCGGAACGGGTCATGTATTTGGATAGTGAGTGGAGGTGGCTAACTGGATCTTCTCCACGCAGGGAAAGTTTGTAACCAGAGGTGCTGTCAATCATCACAATCTTGGACTGGTTTTTATCCACTTCTTTACGCACCAGTTGAGCGAATTCCTCGGGGGAGTATCTTAATGGTTCAACTTGAACCACGGACAACATTCCAGTGTTAATCATGCTCCTGACTGGGATGTTGATGGATTCACATCGGTTTATTAGGCTTTCTACACTTTCTTCAAAGGTGTAAACCACTGAACGTTCACCTCTTCCTGCTGCTTCCTTCATGAACTGGATTCCAAGGGTGGTTTTGCCCACTCCACTGGGACCGCTGATTATGGTGGCAGTTCCTCTTTCAATACCTCCATGGAGGATTTCATCCATTTCTGGAACTCCTGATGATATTGTTTCATGTTTGTATTCTTTTTCACGAAGCATTGGCCGCAGGCGTGGGTAAATTTTGACTCCTTTAGGGGTGATTCGCATTGAATGTTCACCGAAACGGAAGCCAGAACCTCGGTACTTGTTTAGAGCAATACTTCGGCCTTCAGGAAAAAATTCCAAGTTGATGATTCCATCACACATGAACTGAAGATCGTTATCCGGTTCCTGGTCACTGAATTCTGATGTGAATAGAACTGTTGCTCCCTTATCTGTTAAAAAACGTAGGAATGATAATGTTTGTTTTCTGAACTGGAATTCATCAGTGGCCAGGTATCTGAACTGGGTGATGGGATCCACGAATACCCTTGTTGGTTTGAGTTCGTCCATTTTTTTGATTATCTCTGAGGTTGTTGACTCCCGTTCAACTTCTGCCGGGGAAAAAATGTCATAAGCCTCCATGTTGGCGAAAAAATCTTCATCTGGACTTAAATCCAAAAAATCAATACCTTCAGTGTTAAAACCCATAACTCGGGCATTTTCGATCACCTGGTCTGTGGGTTCACCCATGTTAATGAAGAGTACTGTTTCACCCTGTTTAACACCTTCAACTAAAAAGTGCATCCCGATACCAGTTTTTCCTGTTCCGGGAAGTCCTCTTAAAAGGTAAGACCTCTGGGGAACAAATCCTCCCATTAAAATCTCATCAAATCCTTTAATCCCACTGGATAATTTTTCAATATTTTTAGTCATAAATTCATCCCCTGCATTTTTTTTTTGACAAGTTTCAGTTATTATTGTGCTTTTTTTAGAGTTTATAATACTGGATAATATGTTTCAATTGTTATATAGGATTAATTGATAGTTCACAATCAAATAAAAGTTTTAACATTTTTCGTGAACTGTGTCACAAATTCCTGTTGAGTAAGAGAAAAACAAAAGTTTTAGACTAGAATAAAACAGCCTTTTATTCCTAGTGAACACCAGATTAGTAGAAAAAATATCAATATTGCTGGCTGATATGAATATTGTCATTGTAATTTGATGTAGTGTTAGAATACACCTAACATAAAGGAGATGGCAGTGAAAATTGAAAACCAGTTAAAAAACGAAAATAAGAGAGTATTATGTGAAAATATCAACTTAAACTGGGCAAAAATAAAATCCCGCACCGAAATTGGCAGATAAAAAATAGACAAACCCTATTTTAAAAAAAAAGACAGGAAAATTATAGTGATTTAAGCCCAGCCACCTTTCCTGCAAAGTTCTGCAACACTTTTTTGGATAATCCTTCCACAAATTTAAGACTACCAGCACATTCATGACCCCCACCATCAATACCTGCTTCAGGTATCTCCCCCACCAATTGCAAGATAATGGTGTTAAGGTTAAATCCAAATATCTCGTTAACTGCATCAGTAGCCCTTATAACTCCAAAATCAGGGCCGTAAGCCAAAGTAATAATGGGCGTTTCTTCACCACGTTTCTGCACTACCTGATCATGAACAAAACCACAAGTCTTACCCGGAGCAGGGTATGTAAATTTATGGGCAAACTTTTCAACATCCAAGACATTGAAGATGATTCCGTTGGGAAATTCCTGGGTCTTAAGGTTGGGCATAGCTGCTGCCAGCTGCCACTGCACACGTTTTTCAGACTCTGCATACAATAGATCCACCAGTTTTGTGTGTTTTTCACGATTACCCAAACCCAATATAGTGTCCATAATACCCCGACCATTCATGAATCGGAGGAAAAACGCTTCAAAATCAATGGCAGTGGCGATTTTCTCCAGATCATCAGCATCATAGCCTTTTTCCTGGGCCAGATTAATGTACCATTGGGCCTCAGGAGAACGGGCATGATCACCCACTGCGGCAATTCCAGGCAAATGCAAAAGGCGGTCTTTAACCTCAGGATTAATCATCTGCGCCAGTTCCACAGCCAGTGCACCAGCAGTAACCTGACTGTCCCCTCCCTCCAAGTAAGGATTCACATGGACATCCACATAATCATCAACCGCCACCTTACCATCAATCACTTCTCCAGGGTAGTGATGATCCACCACCACCACTTCCAAGTCATATATTTTAACCTTTAAAAGGGCAAGCAGATCTTCTTCAGTGGAACCATTATCCAAAAGCACAATAAGGGGTAATTTCTGTCCGTGTCGCTCCAAATCCTCAAGTGCAAAGCTCAAATCTTTAACCACATCTTCAATTTCATAAAATGGCGCCTTACTGGGTGAACGTTTGAAATAATGCCATTCTGCATCATTAGCCGGGTTAACCTCACGTAATAATGGGATCACTGCCTTTTCAACAGCCACACCAGCACAGATACCATCAGCATCAGCATGATGACGGACTAAAATACTCCGACCATCAAATACAGCCCTTCGGATAGTTTTAGCAGCTTCACGAAGCCTTGGCTGAAGTTTCAATAGTATGGGTGATTTTTGGATTAATTTGTCATTTTCTGGTTCTGCACGCTGATCCAGTGCTTCATCTATCAGTTCCCGGGCTTCGGTAGCTTCTGATCCGTGAAGGCGTTCAATAGATTCTGATTCGATCTGGATTTTACCCCCATGGAGTGATACTTCACCCAGAACCTCCACAATATTCCCAGTATTGATGTTGGGATATACCCGTACTCCAGGCTCGTCGAAAGCTGCAGCCCAGGTGATACTAGTTTCATCAGAAACTGTGAATATGGTAGGGCCACTGGTCTGCTGGATCTGGACAACTTCCCCCACCACCCGAATATTCCGACCCTTCATCTGAGGGGTGACATCAGAAATTCGGGTTCTTGGCATGTCTTTTTTGAGTTTAACCAGTTCGTAGGTCCCCTTGATGGAAGCTGGTGATAGGTCCACCTCCCCTCTATGGTGCTTGATCTCAGTTACCTGGACAAATAATTCATCCCCCACATTGTAGGGAGGGTTTCTCAGGCGAAGAAGTCCGAACAACTTCTTAGACAGGCTTACAAACACCCCATAATCTTCAACCCTGCTGATTTTCCCCTTGTAATGTTCTCCAACTTCCAGGTCCTTGAGTTCAGATGCGGGGTGCAACTGATAGACTCGAGGTTTGGACTGGTTTTTTTTACAGTCTTCACAGTAATCTCCCTTGGTTATTGGACGCCCACACTGGTTGCACAGGTTACGTTCACCTTTACCCTGACATTCCGGACATTCTTCAGTGACTTCAACTTCACCTTTTCCATTGCATACCGAACAGGGCACTTCTGGATCCTCATCCAGTTGGAAACGTTCTTTGGCACTTCCAGAGAGTCCTTTCAGATGATTCTTTACATTAACTTGACCAGTGACCCCAGTTCCATGGCAAGTTTCGCATATTTTATAACTGACCACAGTACGTCCTTTACCTTTGCAATTTGAGCAGATTACCATTTTATTACCTTTAATTTTTTTATGAATTAAATCATCATTCAATTACTATAACTACTAGTCAATTGGATTTTTTCTTACTTGTAGTTTTTAGTTAGATTCATTTTTTCTACAAATTATAATAAAACTTTGAATATTCAAAAAAAAACCAGCACATCCGTTAGCATTAATATTATGATATCAATCATAAGAAGTGATATGATTTTTTATAAATAAAAATTAACCGAGCAGACTAACTAATAAAATGTGTTCCTGAAGCAAGTGAAAAAAGAGATTATTGGACCACTAAATAGATTCATAACCTAATTCACCAAGAATTCGAAGTTGAATACATGCTTTAAACAAGTAAGAATCATTCAAAAAAAAACTGGGCTTAAAATTTGGCAAATTATACTCCCAAAGAATATAAAAGAATGCTTGACACTGGGAAAAAAACATAACCTCCTCTTTAAAACCAAATCCTAAGATATGATTTTTAGATGAAATCTCACCAAAAAACACAGCTAACACAAAGAATTTGGTCAATCAACCATCTATAACCAAAAACACCACCCGTTTAAAAGCCACCACAATGGAATTATACCCAAAATTAAAGGACCAAACACTATTGATTTCAAATAACCCCAAAAATTCTTAAAAAAAATTAATTAAGAATTACAATCCTGTTTACTCTCATTTTATCTTAATTACTTCATATCCATAAACAAATTTTCATATTGACCGAACCAAGATTTGGAATAAAAAATGACCAGAAATCTACAAAAATAGATTTCATATCAAAAAACCTATTTTCCTTTTTTGTTGTGGTATGAACCCCTAATCCTAATTTAATCCACAACTAATCTTAATAAATAAGTTACCCACTATTATGTCAACAAAATAGTATTAGGCAATAAAAATACCTTTATGGATGTGAAAAAATCAAAAAAAATAGTTATGTTGGCTTGTGTTATAATTAATGATTTTTTATTGCCTAATTTTTATTTATTGGGCATTTTTTATTCTGTTTTAATTTATATGAGATTAAAATAATCATTTTTATCTAATAAACTTATTTGTACTTGGAAATCTTAAAAAAACTATTTTAAATGATTATATTTTTAACAAAAATAAGTTATATGTTAAGTGACCATTTCATTATTACAGGTAAAACCTGGGAGTCAGTGTACCTTGAGTTGCACGCAGGAGATACTAATTTATTCACCCAAAAAAAACAAGTGAAACCCACGAAAAAATGTTCATTTACGATCATTACAATGAGGACGGGTGAATAAATGATCTCTAAAAGTAGTACTTCCAGGTACTGGATCATTTTTTTCTATAATTTCTGTAAATTAGAATTTATGTCTATTAAATCTACAAACTGATTGTTTCTACGTTCAAATTTTTGAAAATAGGCACCTGCTATTAGGTCTGCAAATTGAAGTCCGGACTAGGCATTAGATTCACTATGGGAGATTTCAATTCTTCGATTATTTGTATTTAATTTTTTTTCAAAATGTGAATCAAATTGTTCTCTTAAAAACTGTTTTCTTTTGGATTTATCTATTCTAATAACCATATCTTCTTTCAAAGTAATTTGGTCTGCCAAATTCCCTGCAATACAATCATAAATCTGGTGTTTATTCTTTTTATAATATCTGTAATCGTACAAATAATCTTTTTTCTTGAAAACAACACAATAATTATTAGTATTAGGAACTTCGTTTAGTTTTTTAATCATATGAATTTTTAATGCATCTGATGAACTTTGAAACTTTATTTCCTGAGACTTTTTTAATTCTTTTTTGAATTTATTTCTTCTCATGTTCTTGATGATACGATCTAACTTGTTTTGATTTTCAACTGTTAAAGCAGCTACTACAAAGTATTTTGATCCTTTTAATCCAAGGTCTCCAGATTCATCTAAGAACATATATTCCAATTTATCACTCTTAAATACTTTATTCTACTTTATTATGAAGTTATAAAGTTTTTGTGGGAATGAAACTTTCAATAAAATTTTTAGATAATGTTCTGACAGATCAATGTCACAATTTTTAGTTTCTGTAATATCATATTTAGCATTTATAATATGGTGAAGTTTTGTTGTTCTTTGGACTGGGAAGTTTTCCCTCACAATCAAACCTAGCAAAGTGTAAACCATCATTGCTATTGATCGTGTCTAAACCTGTTTAAAACTTTTATTATGCATACTAATCTTAATATTATAACTATTAATGCCTTCAATGAATCAACAAAAGAAGAGTAGTAAGATTTACAATGTACGAAGCTCTAGAAATATATACAATAACAATTATTATTTTTAGTGAAAGTAGATTTAGGTAGGCTTTTTAATTGGCTGATCGTTTGGTATATGCATGTTTGAGGCCTAAACTTAACTATTCTTTTAGGAACTCAAACACTTTTTCATTTTTCCATCTGGTTCGGCGAAAAATCAGCCTGTTCAACTTTCTCTGCGTGGGTTTTCAGGAAGTCATGTTTTCCTACGGTTAATTGGAATGCTTTATCTTTAGTATGTTTTTTTATCTTTGAATCGTTGAAAAGGTTGTTTTTCATTAACACAGCAATCATTTAATCATGGTTTTACATGTGCTAAAAATTACCAACTCAACACGAGAAAAAAAGATATCCACAGTCATTAAATTGTGAAGTAGTCAGGTGGCTTCATCTACCAAAAGCTCCAGGTTTGGTTAAAAATCAGTTTATTTAAATCAAATTAAGTCAATGATAAATGACCTGTTCCATGGTAATTTATTCTAAAAATTCATATTGTTTAATTATCATAATATTACTTAACACTATAGATGAGGGGAGAGAATGGAAACTAATTTACAAATTGAAATTGACAAACTTTCAACCAAAATAAACGAAAAATTAGATAAAGTACAAACCGAAGAAGCTACTAAAACCGCTTTTATACTTCCTTTCATACGATTAATTTTGTGTTATGATCATACCGATCCAGAAGAAGTTGTTCCAGAGTACGTAGCAGATGTAGGTATCAAAAAAGGTGAAAAAGTTGATTATGCCATCATAATTGATAATAAACCTGTTATATTAATGGAATGTAAACCTGCATATTGTGATCTTGATAAAGAACATGCATCTCAACTTTATAGATATTTTTCTGTTACCGAAGCAAAATTTGGAATTTTAACCAATGGAATTGTTTACCAGTTTTTCACTGATATTGAGGAACCTAACAAAATGGATACAAAACCATTTTTCGAGATAGATTTAAAAAATGTCAAAGAATCAGACCTAGCAGAACTTAATCAATTTACAAAATCAAGTTTTGATATGGATAACATTTTAGAATCTGCAAGTGAGCTCAAATATAAAGGTGAAATTAAAAAAATCATTGCAAAAGAGCTTAAAGAGCCTTCAGATGGTTTTGTAAGATTTTTTGCTAAACAAGTATATTCAAGGATTTTAACTAAGAATGCTATGGAAAATTTTACTGAAATTACCAAGGCAGCATTCAGGCAATTTATAAACGAAAAGGTTGAAGAAAGAATTAAAACTGCTTTAGCTTCAGAAGGTAAAGATGAAGAGCCTGAAAAAATTCATATAAAACCAAAAAAAGATGAAATTGTTACCACTGAAGAAGAATGGGAAGGTTATTATATAGTTAAATCAATCTTAAGTGAAATAGTAGATCCTGCAAGGGTTACCATTCGAGACAGATTGAGTTATTGTAATGTTTTATTAGATGATAACCAATATAAAACAATATGTAGAATGCACTTTAATGGAAAACAAAAATATGTTGGTTTTTTTGATAAACAAGAAAAAACTAAAACTGGAGCTAAAATTGAAGATAAAATAACAATTGAAACACCCGACGAAATATATAAGCATGCCCTAAGGCTGAAAAACACTGCAAATATTTATTTGAAAAAATAGTGGGAGTGGGGATTTCAATTCATAATAAATGTGGGGCTTAAAATGCTATCACTGCCACCCTCATTTATTTATTACTAAAATATGAAAACTTTGCATTTTTATGGGTTCCAATGCTTTAAAAACTTTTTAGTTTCTTCCCCTCCTAAAACTTCATTCAATCGTTTTTTTAAGATCAGGGTTATCTAATATGAAAATCAACCCCATTTACAAAAAAATTATTCCTTACATTGTAGTGATCATAATTGCTGGGGTTGCTGGTTTTCTTTTTACTGGGACTGTTTACCCTGAAAATCCTAATCTTAAATCTTATTTTGATAAAATATGTGAAATGCCATTTACAGAAACATATTTCCCCAGCCCAGAAACGTTCTGGGTACTAGGTGGGGATTGTGATGATCGTGCTCATGTCTTTAAAAATTATCTAATCAGCATAGGTGCTAAGGATGTTCAAATTTGTTGGATGAACAAAATTATAGATGGGAAGATGGTGCAAGTCTCAAATGGGGATTGGGGTCATCAATTCATCCTCTGGAATGGCCGAGTTTACAACCCTTCACATAACCCTGACAGCAGATTCTACAATGCAGCATTAAGTGAATATTTAGAATATGTTAAAAAAAAATATGGATATAATGTCTTATACTACGAGAACAGTTCCCAAGTAACAAAGTTTTAGTTAATTCCACAAATCCTTTTTTTATATAAGATTCAATTGAGTAGTAAACCCCTAGAACGAGGGTAAATCCCTCTTGGAATATTAGAGGGTGTTTATGACTTGAATTTATTGGGATTTTGTTTTACTATGTCCTGTTTTTGTATTTTAAACTCCTGAGATGATCGCATGTATTGATTAGCCAGATCAACATGTTCATTAGCTGAGGTGGTGTCGTTGCCCATGAAAAGGGGGATTGCCATTTTTAGTTCAGTGGTTGCGTTAATCTTGGCATCTAATTCTTGTAGAGTGAGATCCATGTAAGTGATGTATATCTCATCTTGAATATTTCGACTGTAGATTAAGGCCTCCTGGGCTGATGTTTTCGCCAGGTTGTACTGGGTGTTGGCATCATTGCACTGTTTCTGTGCTTCATAATAGCGGTACTTATTGGTGTTGGTTGCTGCATTATTGAAATAAGTATCACCGGATTGGATGTGTTCATTGATTATTTCAGATAAGCGGTCAATCTGGGCCACTTGTGTATCCAGACATCCGGATAAAGACACCGCCAAAATTATCAGTACCAAGGAAATGATTACTTTTCGCATATGACACCCACAAAAATACTATTTAGATATTCAACACTATTAGTAGGTTATTTGTTATCAATTATTAAATTAACCGATGGTATAGTAAATTAAGCTTCATCTGAAATATAGTATTGTTATACTTTTAAAAAAAGAGTGGAAAGTTTTTTTTAAAAAAAAATGATTGATTTTTTTGTAAGTCTTCCCTAATCAGTTTGTCAAACCAGTTGATCCAATGAAACACATAGCTGATTAAGGCTGATGAACCTCATATGGTGGGGTGATGGTAATGGGTAAAACTGTGAGGGTTAGGATTTCCAAAATCCATGGATATTGCAGTAACATTTGGCGGTGATCTCTTTTTCATCAGCTAAATTCACTGGGAATTTGGCTTCCGGAAGATCATCGGCCCCTAAAAGCTGTATGTATAATTGGTCTGGTGTGGAAAGCTCAACCCACATGATATGATGCTCTTCTTCCATGGGGTGAGGAACTTCACCCACTTTCACCTTCACTCCATTTTCAGACTTTTCAATTACAGGAATGTGCTTTTCAGGACCAACATCTCTTTGTTCTGCTTCTAATAATTCCATTGGCGCTTTGCAGCAGATCAGTTCTCCGGGTCCAGTGCATAGTAAAGTTACTATGTTACCACAGACATTACAACGATATACTTCTTTTTTCTCAGTCATTGAATAAACCTCAAATGGAATCTACGATTAAAATACTAATCTACTAAAATATTGAAAATATGTCTTTTAAAAAAAAGGGGTGGAAGTTAATACTCTTCACATAGTATGAAGTAGTATTCGGTGGGGTGATCACAGGCAGGACACTTTTCAGGTGGTTTTTCACTGGTGACTGTGTATCCACATTTCATACAAGTCCAGGTGACTGGTTTCTCCTTTTTAAACAGGGTGCCTGCTTCCACTTGTTCCAGGAGTTTGGTGTATCTTTCCTCATGATGGACTTCTGCTTTTCCAATGGCCCGTAATCTCTGGGCAATATCTTTCAGTCCTTCCTGGTCAGCGACATCAGCAAATTCAGGATACATTTCGGAGTTTTCGTAGTGTTCACCTGCAATGGCGGCTTTAAGATTTTCCACAGTGTCTCCCAGGACTAGGGGTGCATCTGCTTCCACATGAATCTCTTCAAGGTCTTGGCCACTTTTTTCTTTAAGTTCCTGTATGAGTCTGAACAGCCATTTCGCATGTTCACGTTCATGTTCAGCAGTTTCTAGGAAAATTTCTGAAAGTTTAGGGTAATCATCCTTTTTTGCCTGCTTAGCATATAATGTGTAGCGGTTTCTTGCCTGGCTTTCACCTATAAATGCCTTAGTAAGATTTTCTAATGTTTTCTCCATTATAAACACCAAATTAATATTAGTACTTAAAGTTTATAAATCTTTATAAATTAAACTGCATAAACTGCATAGCAATTTTAAAGCTTCCGCATACTTGAAATAAAAAATATGGGACTTATCTTATTTTATAACGATTGGGATATTAATATTTGATCTGGAAAGAATTAATGAAATATTATAAGTTTAATGATGTAAATCAATAGTTTAAGTTCAAACAGGGTTAAATGCAGATTGTATATCTGAAAATTTATCATATATTTTCTACCAGAATCTGGATTTATTGTTGGGATTAGAGGAAATTAATAATAACTAACAAAAATAATAATATAGATTGTATGTTGTTCTAGGAGTTCTCGGATCACTATGATTTTTGGTGGGGTTATATATCAATGAAGAAAGAAGCACAGGAAATTAAAAATATTTCAGAACACATCCCTGTGGAATATGATAAAAAACAACACAAAACATACAGAAATCGTGTAGCACGCTATAAAAAAGTTTCAAAAACCTTGGCAATTATCGTAGTTCTGGGGGGAGTTGCATCTGTCCTGGGATGGGTTTTAAACATACCCTTTCTACGGGGAGAATTTTCAAATTTTCCAGGCACCAAATTCTATACTGCTATTTTATTCATAATGGCTGGTGTCAGTCTGTACCTTCTTAATTGTGAAGAAGATTCTAAAAAACTAGCCATCACCCGTGTTTTGTCAATCATTATTATTATTTGGAGTGCATTAACCTTTCTTGAATATGTTTCTGGCTTGAATATAATTTTTCCCAACTTATACCCATCAATAACATCAACCGTTGCCAAAAGTAGAATTTTAAGCTCCATCAATTTTGTGATAATTGGAATGGCACTTTTAATGTCCAGTTATAAATATAAAATTCGTCTGATCCAAATTATTGCATGTATTTATGGATTTATTGCCCTATTAGGCTTATCTGCCTATTTTTATGGGAGAAGTGATAATTATGTCCTTGATCTTATAGTGCAGATGGCAATGTTATCCTCATTGATACATATTTGTTTTTCTTTAGGGATTCTCTGCCTTTTCCCTGATAAAGAGTACACGGGAAGAGTAACCGCCCAAAATAATGGAGGTTACATGGCCAGACGATTATTACCCATAAATTTAGGAGCAGTTTTTGTCATTGGAATTTTGATCACCATTGGAAATCAATACTCCTTCTACAGTGATGAATTCAGTCTTGTTTTAACAATAGTTACTACCATGGCATTTTTGACTGGAATCATTATATGGAATGCGAAAATGCTTAATAAACTAGATTCAGAGAGGCAAGAATCCAAAGAGGAACTTTTTAAAATCCAAAAATTCTATGAAGAAATTGTTGAAGGTATTAATGAGGGAATTTGGGTTACTGATAAAAATGACCGTCTTTACTTCACAAACAGAGGGATGGAAAAGATTTCAAGAGTTAAAACCAAAGATATGAAGGGGATGAATATTTTGAAAGATATACCGCCGGATATAAGTGATGTTCTGGAGAAATACTACACTAAAGCCAAAGATACGCTGACCCCGGTCCAATATGATTCCATACCAGTACCCCTCACCAATGGAAAGTACAGTTATCATAGTGGATGGATCATACCCCAAATTTATAATGGAAATTTCAATGGAGCAATATGCACTGTAATTGATCACACCAAACGTGACAAGGCTGAAAAAGCCCTTAAAAAATCTGAAGCTTACTATAGGACAATTTTTGAGAGTACTGGAACTGCCACAATTATCATTGGAGAGGACAGAGTAATCAAAATGGCCAATAAAATGTCAGAAGAGTTCATAGGTTATAATCTGGATGAAATTGAAAATAAGATGGAATGGACCAGGTTTGTCCATCCTGATGACCTGGAAAGGTTGAAAAAATACCATAAAATGCGCAGAACTTCTGAAAATCAGGTTCCCTCAGAGTACGAGTTTAGACTTATTGATAAAGAGCAGAATGAAAGACAGATCATGCTCTATGCTTCACTAATACCTGGCACTAATAGTAGTGTGGTGTCTCTTTTGGATATTACCCAGCGTAAAAAATCAGAACTTGCTATTAAAAACTCGTTGAAGGAGAAGGAACTATTATTACAAGAGATACATCACCGGGTTAAAAATAACATGCAGATCATCTCCAGCCTCCTGAATTTGCAACATAGCTTTGTTGAAGATGAAGAAATAAAGACTATCCTGAAAGATAGTCAGAGCAGAGTTAAATCCATGGCCCTGGTGCATGAAAAACTTTACCAGACTGATGATCTTGCCGAGATCAATGCTGCCGAATATATCCGGAGTTTAACTACCAGCATGTTCAACAATTACTCAGTACAGTCCGGTGTTGAATTGATCCTCGATGTGGGGGAAGTTTTCTTTGACATTGACACCGCAGTTCCCATGGGCCTAGTCATAAATGAACTGGTCTCCAACAGCCTTAAGTATGCTTTTCCAGATGATAAAACCGGTAAAATATATATTTCCCTACAAAAATCCTCAGAAGAGGGAAAATATATTTTAAAAGTTGAAGATGATGGTGTTGGTTTCCCTGAAGACATCGATTTTCTTAATTCGCGTAGTTTAGGACTTCAACTCGTGAAAACTCTTGTCGACCAGTTG
>DALO01000005.1:70462-103134 GCA_002496805.1 Methanobacterium sp. UBA353
TTCACTAAAACATAGATTTATTCACTAAAACCTAGAACGGAGATTTATTCACTAAAAACCTAGAAAAATTTTTCAGTAGGTAACAGTAGATTATTAATGAATTGATTGAAAATCTTCGCATACCAATACAACAATGACTTGTTAATTCAGACATTTTTTTTTATATTTAAAATTCCAGCTTATATTAAAATAGACAATAGTAACCATGAATCAACTGTGAACTACTTAAATTATTCCAACTAAAATAAATCAGGATATAACTTATTTTTTTATATAATAATCCACTGAAAAGAACTTTTAAAAATCAAGAGACTTGTATTAAAAACCAAGAGGCATCGACACTTGAAAATACCTACTAAACGCATTGTAGTTGGGATCATACTGATACTCATTCTGGCGGGTTTGTGCATCCACCATGCCAGTGAATATGAAAAACATCGCAAACATCCATCATATGGTGCAATCCTGTTTGACTATCCCCTGGGAGAACTGGTGAATGTGGGTGGAACCGTAACCCATAGCAACAGTACCCATATACTTATTGAGAAGAACTATCATGGCCATGTAGTTACCATGAAAGTAGTTAAGAATGCTCCTAAACTAAAAAACCACACCATATACCCTAAGGATAAAGTCACACTGGTGGGTGTTTTGGGAGCGGATAATCAAATTGTGAGTGTTCAGGAGATAAATGTCAATGGGTACACCAATTACATCTGGCTGCTGTTTCGTTCCTTCCTGGCACTGCTAGTCTTGGTGTACATCTTTAACTGTTACTGGAGTTTTAATCTTGAAAGATTCCAATTCAGGAGGCGATAGAACATGCCAGATTGGGTGGTGCATATAGCAGTAGCCTGGACCCTCTGCCGCGTCCTGCGATTTAGGTATTCTCAATTTAATCCAGCCAACACTGCACTGGTAATGGTGGGATCAGTATTCCCTGATGCTGTGAAAATATCCATCCTCTTGGATTTGCTGGGTTTTGACTGGTGGGACTATATACACGTGGTTCATCTTCCACTGGGCGCATTTTTAATGGCAGGAATTGCTGCCCTGCTGTTTGAAGAGAAAAAAACTGCACTGGCCTTTTTATCAGCGGGTATTTTAACCCATTTTGCTCTGGACTTACTCCTGATCCAACTTGATAATGGTATTTACCTTTTCTATCCTTTTAGCTGGATGGGATTTAGTTTGAACATAGTACCCAATGATGACTACCACATAACGATAGTGGCTCTACTGGTGGCATTATTCGTATACCTCCTATCAAGATGGATTAAAAAAAATTATCCAGGGTTAATCAATGATTAGCATATAGTTATCAGTTTTTGTTATACCAATACAATAATATGTTAATGCAATAGATTTCGTGCCAGGAATTTAAAAGAAAAGTTTACTACAGACTCATGTCCGTGAATTTCTCTTCACTGAATTTGATTTTAAAACAAGACCCATTTTCCTGATGAACCTCCATGGTGGCGTTGATTTGATCAACCAGGGTGTTCACCAATCGCATTCCAAGGGAATTAGCCTTACGATAATCAAAATCCTCAGGGAAACCTACACCAGTATCCGCCACTGAAAAATGGTATTGATTATTTTTATTAAACTCAACAATTATCTCACCCTCCCGGTTGTCAGGAAAAGCATGTTTGAGACTGTTAGAAACCAGTTCATTAACAATTAATCCCAGGGGCACCGCAGTGTTTATGTCCAAAAGTATATCTCCAACCTCCAGGTTGAGTTCAATGTTATCCCCAGTAGCATAGGTTCCGAATAATTCCTCAGTAAGAGTCTGTATGTACTCTCCGAAGTTAATACACTTAAGGTCAATTGACTGGTAAAGCATTTTATGGATGAGAGCCATGGACCGGGCCCTGCGCTGGCTTTCCTTGAAAACTTCCAGTGCCGCCTTATCCTTAATATATTTTGACTGCAGACTCAGGAGGCTGGATATTACATTTAGATTATTTTTAACCCGGTGATGAATTTCCTTAAGCAAAAGTTCCTTTTCTTCCAAGGACTTGCGGAGTTTGGCTTCGTTTTCCTTTCTACGCGTGATATCCCGGGCTATGGAAAGGATCATCCTTTCACCCCGATGAAAAAAAAGGTGACTGCTGATCTCCACTGGTATGGGTGTGCAATCCTTGGCAAGCTGTATTGACTCAAAGGTTGCTGTTCCTTCTGATGTAATTAACTTAATAGATTCAGTAAGATGGAGGTCCTCTTTGCTGGCAATATCTTCCAAACCCATTTCCAGCAACTCTTCCCGGGAGTATCCCAGGCGCTGGCATGCCACATCATTAACTTCAATGAACTTACCCGGTTTCCCGCCAACCTTCAGGGGGTTGAGGAATATGGCATCGTTGGCATTGTTGAAGACTTCACGGAATTTTTCCTCACTTTCCTGGATTTCCAGTTCCATCTTCTTGTGATTGGTGATGTCACGGGCTATGGTGGACACACTAACCACCCGCCCCTCATGATCCCGGACAGGTGAGCTGCTGAGGGATATATCCACCAAAGTACCATCTTTACGTCGGCGCAGAGTCTCGTAATGGTCAATTCTTTCACCATTTTTTATCCAGGCCAGAATCAGTGATATCTCATTGGTGTTATATGGTGGGATGAGCATGGACACTGAATTACCAACTGCCTCAGCGGCTGTGTATCCATGGATCTTCTCTGCACCCGGATTCCAAGATATTATAGTACCCTCCAAGTCAATACCTATAATAGCATCTTCTGTGTTCTGTACAATGGATTTAAGGTAGCTCAACTCCTCCATGGTTTTCTGGAGCTTTCCCTCTTTTTCCCGGAGAAGACTGAGGAGTTCTTCCGGGTCTCTATCTTGATGGTTCATGGTAATCTATACTAACAGTACTTTATGAGTGTTCATGAGAAAACATGTTTTTAGTAAAATATGATCCACGATGAACTATAAACTCAGGGACAAATCCCTACAATATTTAGGTGATCTACTACAGTAAAGTTTTACATTCATCCTATTTTATGGTTATACATCCAAACAGTAAATTTGGTTTATAAGGTAAAGAGTCCAATCTAAAAGATTAATATCTGCAAAGATTATATTATAAGATTCCAGTAAACGTTTGGAAGAAATAATCTATAAACTCTCTAAATCTTAGTTTTCCAATGAATTCTGGACTGCATTGGGCAGCCTTATTGTGGTCACTTTTTTTTGCAAAAATATACATTTAATGTATTAATTGTAGTTTCTACAAATAAGTTATTGTTAAAAAAATTGGATATATTAACAATTAAGTGATGCAGCCCTCATACCAAAAGTTAATTTGAATTTTTTTACATGAAAAATCAAGTTTAACTAGTATTATCCCCACCAAAAAAAGGCAGTAATGATGGTTTAAAAAATTAGTGATGGTTTTTAAAAAAAATTACGTTATGAAACTAAAAAGTTATATCCAGATCATCAATATCCATATCAAACATAATTAAATATATATTGAGTCCAACCAGATATTTGTATCTTAAAAATAAAAAATGGATTAAAAAAAGGTTAAGAGGTTTTTTTTAAAATGAAAGGAATAATCCTTGCCGGAGGATCCGGCACCCGGCTTTACCCTATAACCAAGGCAGTTTCCAAACAGTTACTACCCATCTATGACAAACCAATGATCTATTATCCCCTATCTGTGCTTATGCTGGCTGGTATAAGGGAAATACTGATTATCTCCACCCCCCGTGACTTACCCTTATATCAAGATCTGTTGGGTGATGGGAGCCAGCTGGGAGTTTCCTTCTCTTACGCTGTTCAGGAAGAACCCCGGGGCCTGGCTGAAGCATTCATTGTTGGTGAAGAATTCATTGGAGATGATAAAGTGGCCCTGGTATTGGGAGACAATATTTTCCACGGCCACCGTTTCAGTGAAATCCTGGAAAGAGCCGCATCCCTCAAGGAAGGGGCAATCATCTTCGGCTATTACGTCCGGGACCCCCACGCCTTTGGCGTGGTGGAATTTGATGAGGATGGAAACGTTTTATCATTGGAAGAAAAACCAGAACACCCCAAATCCAATTACGCCATACCCGGACTTTACTTCTATGATAACGATGTGGTGGAGATCGCCAAAAATGTGCAACCATCCCACCGGGGCGAGTTAGAGATAACCTCAGTAAATGAAGAATACCTTAAAAGGAAACAGTTGAAGGTGGAATTATTAGGAAGAGGTATGGCCTGGCTGGACACCGGAACCCATATCGGACTTTTAGAAGCCAGTAACTATATTGAAGCCCTCCAGAAAAGGCAGGGATTCTTTGTAGCCTGTTTAGAAGAGATCGCATATAACAATGGCTGGATCGATAAAGAAACAGTACTGAAAATGGCTGACACCCTCAAAAAAACGGATTACGCCAAGTACTTGGTGGAACTGGTCACTGGTGAATTTTAAAACAGCACTACCTGACCAGCATCTTAATAATCACTACCACCAGCTAACGAAGATCTTTGTTATGGTCTGATCTGGTTAAAAACCAGATTAAACAGCCTTTCAGATGAATTTGAATCCTGATATTTATTCACAATATCATTGACTATTTTTCTTTCGTTTTGATAATAATTCTCATCCTCAATGCACCGGGATAATTCACTTAAAAAGTCTGGGAATTTAAGTGCCTTTGGTCCGGGAGCCCAGAAATCGTATGGATCAAATAAGAACCCCCTTGCCTTTTCATATTCCTTTAGATCGGTTGGTATGAAAATGATAGGCTTATCCAAGAGTAGAAAATCAAAGTATATCGAGGAATAATCAGTGATGAGGATGTCCACCGCGCCTAAGATATCGTAAAGATCAAAAAGGTTGTCCTGTAACATTTTAGAGGTGATTAAAACCATATCCTCTTTATCAGCTATGATCTGGGAGTAATGTGCTTCTTCAAAGGGGTGAAGTTTTACCAGGAAAAGTACGTTATTTTCATGAGCAAAATCCGTGAATTTTTGATCATGGTAATCATCCAGATTCATTAGATCAGGATTGAGTGTTCCATCAACCTTACCCTCCCACTTGCGCCAGGTTGGTGCAAATAGCACTATTTTCTGGTAATCTAAAACATCCTTATCCAGTAACTTTTCCTGATTAATTAATCTGGTAAGGTTTTCCATGCTCTTTTTTTTGGAAAATATTCGGTCATTCCTGGGCTGGCCAGTAACATGCACTTTCCGGGCATCAACATAAAAACAGGAGCTTAGAACATTTTTCATAAGATTAGACGTACTTATGAGGATGTAATTGTCATCATGGCTCCGGTGGGGTATTTGGGGTTCTTTTGAATCCTCAGCATATCCCATTGTTTTCAGGGGCATGCCATGCCATAGGTTAACCAGGACTTGTCGGGATGATTTGAATTCCAGAAAAGTGTTGTTGGTGGTGAAAATATATTTAGATCTGAAAAACTGGTAGAATCCACTGAAACTGTGCTTGTCATAGGCAAGGATGCCACTGCCAGATAATTTTTCCAGTAACTGTTGGTCAGATATCACCCACACCGGTCTGAGACTGGACTGTTGATTATTGTTTTGAATGTATTCATAGAATGCTTTGGCATTATCACTAAAATCAGGGAGACTGTCGAATAAGATTTGGTTCTGATTTTTAGGTATGAATTTGTTTAAAAGATTCACCAGAACAGATTTAAGAGTCTCGATCATGTTTACCCTCTATACGATTTAACATTAAAATATCCTTCTATTGTTTTACAATTCTAAGTTGATTATTAGCTTCTCAGTCTTTCCACCAGACAAGATTGATTTGAAGGATTATATAACAAGAAGACCAAAAATAGTTTCTAGACACATAAAAAAATAAGTTTCATTTACCCCCAACTAAGTTAAGTTCAATTCAAACGAACTAAAAAATGAAGGGTCATTTATCGAAACTAAAAATTAAGGGCCATCTATCCAAACTAAAGATTAAAGGCCATTTACCCAAATTTAAAATAGCCCCCCTCTAACTGGAGATGTATAATGATTAAAAACAAAAAAGTAGTGGTTACTGGTGGTCTGGGATTTATCGGATCCCACCTAGTAGAAGAACTCCACACCAATAACCAGGTTTTCATAGTTGATAATGAGTCTACTGGTAAACACCAGAACATAGTAAACTTTGACTTGGACAATATAAGCCTAACACTTGATAGTATAACTAGTGTTGATCTTCATGAAATCATGGAGGGTGCAGATTATGTGTTTCACCAGGCAGCATTACCCAGTGTTCCCCGTAGTGTGAAGGATCCTCTAAGCTCCAATGAAACAAATGTGACAGGGACCTTGAAGGTGTTGATAGCTGCCCGGGATTGTGGTGTGAAAAAAGTGGTATTTGCATCTTCTTCATCAGTATACGGAGACACACCAGTACTCCCCAAAGTAGAAACCATGCCACTCAACCCCCAATCACCCTACGCCACCACCAAAGCTACTGGAGAACTGTACTGTCAAAACTTCACCGACATCTATAATCTGCCAACAGTTGCCCTGCGATACTTCAATGTCTTCGGCCCCCGACAGGACCCAGAATCCCAGTACGCAGCAGTCATACCCAAATTCATAAGCGCCATAATTAAGGGAGAATCACCAGTGATCTATGGTGATGGCCAGCAGAGCAGAGACTTCACCTATGTGAAAAATGTGGTGCAAGCTAACATCTTGGCCTGTGAAACTAAGATGCAAGGAGTTTACAATGTGGCCTGCGGCCGGAAAACCACCCTCAATGAAATGGTGGGGATAATGGGTGAACTATTGGAAAAGGATGTTAACCCAAAATACACTGACCCCCGAGTGGGTGATGTGAAACACTCCCTGGCCGATATCGATAAAATAAAGGCACATGGATACCAGCCCAGTGAAGATTTCAAAGAAGACCTGAAAAGAGTAGTTGAATTCTTCCTTTAAATCTTCTGATTAAGTTAGATCCTTCCTTTAATTTTAACCCTTGATTAAGTCTTAATAATTTGATTTAAATCCCTTAGTAAGCTAAATCCTTTATTTAGTCTTATAATTTGATTTAAATCTTTTAGTAAGTTGAATCCTTTTTTAATGAATAAATTCATCTTTTTTTACTAAAATAAATTTATTTTTAGAGAAAGTGCATAAAAAATTTGATTATATGATGTAATAATACAATCACAAATTAAAACCATGGATTTTCAGGATAAGATAATTAAAACCACACCTAAAACCATGACAACTGCTCCGGTTAGTCTTTCCTTCACACCCTTTTCATGGAATATGAGATGACCCCAGATGACTCCGAAACAGACACTGGTTCTTTTAATGGCAATAACATAGGCCACCAGGGTTAAGGTGATGGCATAAATCTGAAATATAATAGTTAAAGCACTTAAAAAGCCAGTGAAGAGTAATATGTTTTTGTTTGCTTTGATTAGTTCCCAGTAACTTCCATCTTTTACCAGAGATGACCTTTTTTTCTGGAAGTAATCCTTATTTGAGGTTAATAGTATGGGAAAAATGGAAATAGCAATAAAAAGATTGACTGCCACCACCCATATGATGGGTGAAGAGTTCACAGCACCAATTTTATCATAATTCGAGGTTATACTCCATATAAAGGCCACTATCAACATCAATTTAGGGCCTTTCTCCTGTAACAACGCCTTGAAGGGAGCTAAGTAACCTTTTTTGAATTCGTTGATGTTCAAGATATAGGATCCTGAAACAATAAGGATAATACCTACCAGTCCCAGGGGTGTGGGAAATTCTCCCACAATCAAGGGGGATGTCACCAGTAAAAAAAGAGGTGTGAAGGCCAGCATGGGAACTGAGATGGATAAATCGGAATGCTTCAAAGCTTTCATATAAAGCACAGTGGTAAGAACGTTCAGTGATCCACCAATCAGGAGGGCAACCCAAAATTGTGATCCAATGGTGGGAACGCCCCACAAGAAAATTACCAGGAAAAGAACTGGGATTAAAAATAAAAATGCTGAAAATCGTATGAAGAAGGCTGTTAGATACATATCAACATTTTTCAGACTCTTCTTACTGGCAACATCAGTGAAAGATTCAAAAAGAGCTGTTAACCAGGCAAAAATTAACCAAAACATAATTAAAGTTATGTTAAACTAACAATAAAAGAATTTCCAAATATTTTAGAATAAATAATTGGACCAAACTCATAGATAGAAAATCCGAACTCATAAATAGAAAATTAATGGAAATATATTGTTTTCCATCTTAAAATGAGAAATACTCTTTAAAATGAGAAAATATAAGATTATAAGTGGAAATAATAAAATCTTCCCCTTTATAATGGGAAATAATAAAAAAAAGAATTTTTTATGGGATTTGTTTACTGCTTTAATGGGATTTGTTTACTGCTTTAATGGGATTTGTTTACTGCTTTAATGGGATTTGTTTACTGCTCCCACTCCACTGTAGAAGAATCCCATTCTTTTTAAGTTTTCGGGGTCGTATATACGCCTAGCATCGACGATTATGGGAATTTTCATCAATTTCTTGGCTTTTTCAAAGTCCAGATCCCTGAATTCCTGGTGGGCAGTCATGAGTACCATGGCATCAGCATCTTCCAGTGCCAGGTAAAGGTCACTTTCCAGGGTACCGTAAACTTGTGTTTTTTCGATGTAAGGATCTACAATAGTGACCTGTGCCTGATAGTGTTCTAATTCATTGATGAGTTCTTCAGATGGAGACTCCCGGTCATCACCCACATTTTCCTTATAGGACAATCCAAGCACAACGATCTTGGAGTTTTTAACTGACTTTTCATTATCATTCAGGGCATCTGAAAGCAGTCCGAAAACATGTTGAGGCATGTGATCGTTGATGGTTCTACCGGCAGCTATTACTTTGGAATGATAACCAAGTTCTTTGGCCTTTTTAACCAGATAGTAGGGGTCTACAGGTAGACAGTGCCCTCCTACCCCTCCTCCAGGGTAGTAAACATTGAAGTTCCATTTAGTGCTGGCACCCTCAATAACTTCCATAACATCGATACCAATCTTCTCAAAGATCATGGCCAGCTCATTAACCAGGGCAATGTTCAAGTCACGTTGAGTATTCTCAATAACCTTAGCAGCCTCGGAAGTTTTAATATTCCTTAAAACCTTTATATCTTCTTTGATAATGAATTGGTAGAGTTCACGGGTTATTTCAGCCCATTCAGGGGTTATTCCACCAACCACTCTGGCGACTTTTTCTATGGAGTGAGCATCATCCCCGGGGTTATACCGCTCTGGACAGTAGGCCAGTCCAAAGTTTTCGCCAGCCTTCAAACCAGATTCTTCCAGTATGGGCTGTAGTACTTCTTCAGTCACCCCTGGATATACTGTGGACTCCAATACCACCAGTTTACCCTTTCCCAATCCTTCAGATACCTTTTTCCCGGCATCTATAACATGGGAAAGATCGGGGTCCTTGGATTTGGTTACTGGTGTGGGAACAATGAGCAGGATAATATCGGATTGGCGGGTTGCCCCTGGCAGGTCAAGTGTGGCTGTTAACTTCCCCTTTTTCACCACTTCTCGGAGTCTTTCATCTAAACCAAGCTCACCCAGGGGAGATATTCCCTGGTTAATCATTTCAAGCTTTTTTTCATCGATTCCTACTCCGATGACGTTAAAATCATTCTCGGCAAAGAATATGGCTGTGGGCAGGCCAACGTAACCCAATCCCACTATACATATTTTAGCTTTTTTCTCAGTTATCTTATTAGAAAGTTCATTATACATAATTAAACCTCATAATCCTTCCAGTTATCTTCTTAAATAAGTCACATTATACCTATTCAAACCCACAATCTTTCCAGTTATCTTGTTTCATAAGTCCATTATACCTGTTCAAACCCCATAAGCTTTCCCAGTTATCTTGTTTCATAAGTCCGTTATACCTGTTCAAACCTCATAAGCTTTCCCAGTTATCTTGTAGGATGAGTCACATTTATACCGGTTCAAACTTCAAGGTGGTGTGGTCTAAAAATTTCAGTGTTTTAATTGGTTTATATTTTATTCTATAAAAATTGATTTTGCATGGTTAAAGTCATTAATATCATCGATTTCAGTCCATTTTAGGCTGTTGGTGAAAACGAATTCAACTTTTGATTTCCGGCTCAGCTTGACAAAGGCAATATCATAGTATTGTTGTGGGTTTTGGCTGGTAAGTTCACTTAAAATCTTGGTAAACAATTTCACATCATCCTTGGCCACCTTGGATATGCCAATGAATTCTCCACTAGAAGCTGGGATATCAATTTGTTTACCCATGTCCTTAATTATGGAGCCTTCTATAATTATTTTAAAAGATTCCTGGTTTAACTTTTTGTAGTTGTCGATGATCATGGCGGTAGTGTTTGATTTTAGGAGTTTTGTCAGTATTCGTTCATCGAAAACATTGTCTCCATTGATGATGATGAAATCCTTATTTTTTAGTAGTTTTACTGCCAGGAGAGTTGATACTCCGGTGTTTGTTTTGAAATAATTACTATTTTCAACTATGGTAAAGGTTATATCATACTTTTCGGCGAGCTTACTACATTCACCCACTACTTTTTCCTTGAAGTGACCAACAACCACCATGTATTCTCTTATACCATTTTTCAGACAGTTTATGACCATTTTTTCCATTATGGTTTGCTGGTTTATTTTGAGTAGTGTTTTAGGTATGTCCTTGGTGAGGGGCATCAGTCTTTCTCCCATGCCCGCGGCAAGTATTACGGCTATCATTATAACATTTTCCCCCAGAGTTCTTGGAAGGCTGTTTCTGGCGATTTTTGATGATTCAAAACTGCATCTGCAAATTGGCAGATGTCACATTTTATACTGTTTTCTTGGCACAACTTTTTTATGGCCATTACTGATTTTTTCCCTTCAAAGAGGATGCTGGACGATTTTTCATCCACAGTGATCCTCTGACCATACAGTATTCCTAAGGTGTGGTTTCTGCTCTGGTTACTGGTTGAGGTGAGTACCATGTCTCCCAGCCCACAGTAGCCATCAACAGTATCTGGGTTTCCACCCAAACCCTCGACTATGGTTTTGGTTTCCTGGAAGCTTTTGTTTAACACTGCGAATCTGGCGTTTTCATTGAGGTTCATCCCCTCACAGATTCCATAGGCAATGGCGTTGATGTTTTTGAGGACACTGCACAGTTCAGTTCCAACCACATCACTAACCGTATCAACAAGGAATTCAGGAGTAGTTAAAACATTTTTAACCTTTTCAAGGTCTTCAGTGGTGTTTGAGGCGATGGTGGTGATTGTTGGTTGGTTTAAAACAATTTCTGATGCAAAGTTGGGGCCAGAAAGTATTACTGGATGTTTCCCGGTTTCATCGTATATTATCTGACTCATGGTTTTCCCGGAAGGGTGTTCTATTCCCTTGGCTGTGCTTACCAGAACAGTTTCTGGGTTTATTAAGTTTTTAACTTCACAAGAAACTTCACGTACTGCAGAGGAGGGTACGCAGAAAAAGATTATCTCCGGGTCAAAGACGGATTTGTATCTATATTTAGCTATGATTTTAGGTGAAAGTGGGATGTTGGGAAAGTATTGCAGGTTTCGGTGGGTTTTCTGTATGTCCTGGATGACTTCTTTCCTCCTGGCGTGGAGGAAAACCTGTTCTGCATTGTTTGATACTAGTTGGGCTATTGCCGTTCCCAGACTACCGGCACCGATTACTGAAACTGTTCCGATCATGTTATTTTTGCCCTCCTTAACAGAATAAAACTCCCGCATTAGCAGAATAAAAATTATGGTTAATCAGTACTAATTTTTCTCTGGTTTGGTTAACAAAATCATAAAATATGAATAATTAGAATTCATATGGAAACATTTACTGATTTTAATCTTTGCATTTATTAATGTTATTGATAAGCTAATAACCACTGGAGATTATAGTTTTAAAATCTTTTGGCATACTAATAGATGATTGATATAAATCTAAAAATATATCTTCCCTGGCAGTTTCATTGGAAAAAAGAGGAAAGTTTTATTTTATTCCCCCACAATTGGTTTTTCCCCACCTGACAATAAAGGGAGATGAAAATCATATTGAACTATTATTAGGTGACTTGCTGAAACATTATCGGATCAACCGGATTACTAATTAGATTAAGGTTACCCGAGATGTTCTGGTGCTCCTATGAACTAGGTATAACTCACTAAATAGTATACACCACATCCAGTGTGAAAGAAAAATCTAATGGATTTTAAGTGCAAAAGTGGGTGTTAAATAATGCTATGATTGGTGTTTTATGAAAAATCAGGGACTAAATTTAAAGGATAAGTAGTATTATAAATCAGAGTAATGGATTTTAGTGCTTATTTTTTTTTGCCAAAAAAAATGTGTATTTCTAATAGAAATTCCATGAAAACATTTAAGAATTAAAGATAGGCAAATGTTGGCTAAACAGAATTCATACTGATACAAATATTGGTAGATAAAATGGGTAGTGAAAATAGCAGTAAAAAGGATTATATCAAATTTACTGGTGACGTGGGCTGGGTATCTTTATATCGGGTTGCGGTATACTTATTAGCTTTTTTCACCATCCCTGCACTCACCAAAAATCTGGGAACAGAGTTATATGGTCTGTGGAATCAAATACTCGTTACTGTCGGATTTTTGACACCCATTCTGATGCTTCACCTGGGAACTGCTGTGGTAAGATATCTGGCTTCTGAGGAAAGAAAAGATGTTCTCAGCCAATCCTTTGCCAATATCTTGTGTATAATAATCACACTATCCCTATCTGCCCTAATTTTATCAATTATTTTTCGAACAAATCTATCGTTAATATTGTTTGACAGCGCTAATTATGGTACTTTTGTAATTTTGACCTTTGTATACGCAGCAGCATCTTCCTTATTCGATTTCATCCTCACCTATCTAAGGGCGAGGGGGAAAATTAAACAGTTGTCCATAATAAATGTGGTTAGTTACACTTTAATGACTGCGTCTTTGATTATCCTGGCAACATTAGGTTTCTCCTTGGAATTTATGACCTGCGTATATTTACTCATCTATTTTATTTTTGTCGTGATAATGATAATATCTGTAAAAAGAGATACTGGCCTTAGAAGACCAAAATTCGATAAAACCAATGTTAAAAGTCTGAAAAAATTCATTTTATTCAGTGTCCCACAAATTCCCAATGGAATACTGCTATGGGTCCTGAATTTAAGCGACCGATACTTAATAACCTTTTTTTTAGGTTTGTCACAAGCCGGAATTTATTCAGCCTCCTACAATATAGGGAGTATTATAACCGCTTTTTACATGCCCATAAGTTTTGTTCTATTCCCAGTAGTATCAAGATACTGGGATAACAATGAAAAAGGTAAAGTCAGGCTTTATTTAGAGTATTCAACTAAGATATTCCTATTTATTGCAATTCCCGGTTCAATTGGATTGTACGTGCTTTCCAAACCATTATTACAGATATTAACAACCTCTGAGTTTGTTATTGGCGGGGCTTTAACATTCTATGTGGCGGTGGGATACATATTCCTTGGAATATTCCAGATAAACAGTTTCATCATATCCTTGGTGGAAAAAACTAAATTCATACCCATCATCACCGCTATTGGAGGTACAATGAATATTCTCCTAAACATCATCCTCATACCTCTAATAGGCATAATCGGAGCAGCAATAGCAACCCTGATTTCATACCTGATACTTTCAGTAATAGTCTTATTATGGGCCCGAAAAGAGGTTAAATATAAATTAGATACTGTTTTTTTAGTGAAAGTAATATTATCCAGCATGATAATGGCTTTAATAATCCAATACATCCTTTCTGCAAGCATTCACCGGATAATTATAGCTGTTTTAGTGGGAATAGCAGTGTATCTTTCCAGCACTTTCGTGCTGAAAACACTGCATAAAGAAGAAAAAGAGATCATTTATGATATTTTAGGAACATTGAAAAACTTAGTGGGAAGAAAAATAGGAACCAAAAAATAACGATAGTAAAATATTATTTTTCGAAAAACTCCAAAATACAGCTAGCCACATATTCCAGTTCTTCCTTTTCTAACTCCGGGAATACAGGTAATGATAATACTTCATTACAGGCTTGTTCACTATTTTGGAAATCTCCATTTTTATAATTTAAGAATGAAAAACATGGCTGTAAATGGAGAGGTAAAGGATAATAGATTGCAGTGTTCACACCTTTTTCTTCTAAATATGTTTGTAACTCATCCCTACGGGAATCTCCAATTCTTATTGTGTATTGATTGAAAACATGTTTTTGATCAGGAAGGGTGGATGGAGTTTTTAATCCATCAATATTTCCCAGTAATTTATTGTAAAACTGGGCATTTTCTATTCTTTTACTGGACCATTTATCCAGATATTTCAATTTAACACTTAAAACCGCAGCCTGTACAGCATCTAATCGGCTGTTGTAACCAACAACATGATGATAATATTTGGGTTTGGAGCCATGCACCCTTAATACACGGATTTTATCAGCTAATTCATCATCGTTAGTGGTTATTAGCCCCCCGTCACCGAAACTGCCCAAATTTTTGGATGGGAAAAAACTGAAACAAGTTGTTTTTAATGATCCTATTTTTTGACCATGATAATCAGCTCCAATTGCCTGGGCCGCATCTTCGATCACAACCAGATCATTTTCCTCAGCTAACCTAATTATTTGATCCATTTCCGCTGCCTGGCCAAAAAGATGGATAGGGATGATCCCACTA
The DNA here is from genome assembly GCA_002496805.1 of Methanobacterium sp. UBA353. Lineage (GTDB taxonomy): Archaea > Methanobacteriota > Methanobacteria > Methanobacteriales > Methanobacteriaceae > Methanobacterium. The sequence goes on from DALO01000005.1 coordinate 85,186, forward strand.
ATACCCTGGTTTTCTTTAATGAATTTCTCAACTTGAAGCGCATCAATGTTATAGGTTTCCAGGCTAATATCCACAAATTGGGGAACTGCTCCCGCATTGTAGATTGCACCAGCAGTGGCGAAAAATGTGAAAGGAGAAGTTACAACCTTACCCGATATGTTATGAGCCCGTAGAGATAGTAATAGTGCGTCAGTTCCACTGGCAACTCCGATAGCATTTTTAACACCGCAATACTTTGCTATTTCTTCTTCGAAGTCTGCTACGATGTCTCCTAAGATGAAGCTTTGTTGACTGATTGTTTCCTGTACTGCTGCATCAACTTCAGTTTTGATGGTTTGGTACTGTCTTTTTAGGTCAAGTAATGGAATATTCATTTGATTCTCCTCAATTCCTCATTATCAGTTTTCTCATATTCCTGGCCACACTGGCAGATGGCCCTGTCATCTGAGAATTTTAATTTCAAACCACACTGGCAGATCCAGCCAGTTATTCTAGCTGGATTTCCCACAGCTATGGCATGGTTAGGAACATCTTTAGTAACAACAGCACCAGCACCGATTAATGCGTATTTGCCTATTTCATTACCACAAATAACTGTTGAATTAGCCCCGATTGTGGCTCCTTTTTTTATTAAAGTCTTTTTAAATTGATTTTTACGAGACACGAAACTGCGAGGATTGACCACGTTGGTGAAAACCATTGAAGGCCCTAAAAATGCGTCACTCTCCACTTCCACACCAGTGTATACTGAAACATTGTTTTGAATTTTAACGTTATCCCCAATAACAACATCAGGGGCAACCATAACATTTTGTCCAATATTGCATCCGGCACCAATTTTAGCTCCAACCATGATGTGTGAAAAATGCCAAATTTTGGTCTTATCACCGATTTGGCAGGGTTGATCAACATAGGAGCTGGGATGAACATAGTACGATTCTTCCCCTATCTTCGTATTTTCCCCATCATTTTCAAATGATAATTGAGATTTTTCTAAAACCTCTAAAACTCTCAAACCCTCATTTCCATCAGTCCGGGGTTGGACTCGTGTTTGGATGCAGTTTAAGAAATGTTTACACTCTTCTTTCAATGGTTCACTGGTTTCGATTTCCACAAATTCAGGATCTTTTTTATGGGGTACTGGGATTTGATTAACCCATTCAATCTCATGGGGATATAAGGATAGTTTTTTTTCAGACACATCATCAAAAACAGCCATCTTCTTGCTGCCAACAACCACCAACTTCTGTTCTTTGTAGGGATGAAGCCAGCTAACCAAGATATGAGATTTGACTTCTCCAGGAAATTCCATGGTGGTCATGGTGATATCGGGAATGTTTTGATTAAGATAGGTTCCAGCGTGACAGGATAGGTTCACTGGCATCTCCCCCAGTAGCATGAGAATAACTGAGATATCATGGGGTGCGAAACTCCATAATATGTTTTCTTCAGTCCGGAATTTCCCTAAATTCAGTCGATTAGAGTATATGTACTGTATTTTCCCTAACTCACCCTGACTGATCATCTCTTTCAGTTTAATTATAGCAGGATGATAATGGAGAATATGGCCCACCATCAATATCCTCTGGTTTTCTCCGGCAATTTTAACCAACTTTTTCCCATCCTCAATATGGAGTGAGAGAGGTTTTTCAACAAAAACATCTTTCCCATGATTCAGGGCTTCTTTTGCCATTTTAAAATGTAACGCTGCTGGGGTGGCAATGATGATTCCCTCAATCTGGTCATCATCCAAAATTTTTTGGAAGGACTGTGTTGTCTCCACTCCAGGATACTGTGACTGGAACTGTGTGAGCACGTCTTCATCCAGATCACAAATAGTTTTAAGGGCGTTTAATTCGTGAAAATTTCTCACCAAGTTTTTACCCCAATAGCCACTACCAACAACTGCAATGTTCTTTTTCATATGCACAACCTTTAATCCCATGTAGAATATGAATATATTAGAAATTACATCTAATTAATATTAATAAATAATCACATCTGGTTTGTGATTAAACCCTGAGACCTAATATCAGAATTAACCTTTCACACTCGATAGTTGAGTTTTTAAGTTTATAAATAGTAATTCCCCCCTTAAGAATGAGTGAGTCTAAAATGATCTTTTCATAACCCCTCATTAGGATCTAATATTTTGGTGCACAGTATATGAAAAAAGTCTTATTAATAGCATTTAGTTATAAAAAAAATGCCATCGGATCGGTCCGTTTGAATGGTTTAGCCAAATACCTCCCTGAATATGGATGGGAACCCACCATTTTAACCGTGAAAATAGATAAAGATAGTGACCCCAATCAGAGAATAATTGAAACAGAATACCAGGATTTATTGGAAAAATGGAAAAAAAAATTAAAATTCAAAAAAAATCAGCCCATTAAAAGCCAGTTAAGTGATGGGGGAGTGAAAAAGAATACGAACACTGTTGACTTTTTCCTTAAACTCTGGATGGATATATTCGCCTACCCTGATCTAGAAAAAAATTGGTACAAACCAGCCATGAGAGCAGGGCGAAACTTGTTAAATAACGAAAACTTTGATGCCATAATCAGTTCTTCGAAACCAGTTACCAGCCACTTGATAGCCAATGACCTTAAAAAAGAGTATGAAATTCCCTTTATTGCAGATATGCGTGACTTATGGACCCAAAACCACTTTTATTCATTTTCCAGGGTGAGGAAGTTTTTCGATGCCAGACTGGAAAAAAAAGTATTAAACAATGCCGATGCTATCATCACTGTTTCTGAAGCTCTTAAAAATAAGTTAGCAATGAATTTTCCAAGAGATAATATCCATGTTGTTACTAATGGGTTTGATCCGGACCAAACCAGTTTAACGTTTGAACCTGCAAACAAATTCACAGTAACATTTACTGGAACTATCTACCCTGAAAGAAACGATACTGAAACACTATTTAAGGCTTTAAATGAGTTAATAAAAGAGGGAACGATCTACACTGATGATTTTGAATTAAATTTTTATGGGAAACACATGAATGATATGATTGGTGAGAGTGTTAAAAACCATGATTTAGGAAGTGTAGTAAATATTAATGGCCTGATCCCCAGGAACAAGGCAATTAAAAAACAACGATCATCACAATTATTGTTATTGTTTGACTGGACTGAATGTGAAGAAAAAGGAATATACACCGGGAAGATATTTGAATACTTAGCAGCCCAAAGACCAATCCTGGCAGTAGGACCATGTAAAGATGTTGTGAGTCAACTTTTGATTGAAACAAGAGCTGGAATGCACTTATCAACCACGGATGAAATTAAAGACCAGATAAAAACTTACTACCAGGAATACAAAACTAATGGGAAAGTAGAATACATTGGATTGGCCGGAGAAATTGAAAAATACAGCCAAAAAGGAATGGCCAGGAAATTCGCCAATGTTCTAGAAACAACAACCACCCACAAAACAAGAAAAAACCAACCAAAATTCTAAAATACAACAACCACCCATTAAATAGAGAAATTAACCAATATTTTTCAGGATCAATAAGCTCCCTATAATAGTAATAATATGAACCCACGCGTCAGAAACATTACCCGTGGATGTTCACATTATAGATGTTCACATTATATAAACACAGCAAAATCTCAGTCTTAATTAGAGGTAGGATCTATGGATTCCAAAGAAAAACAAGTGAAAATTCTTTTCATCCGATTATGGCCATCATCATTTATTCAAAACGATTTAGACATTCTCCAGAAAAAATTCAAGGTTAAAGTAGTAGATTTCAGTCTCAACAAGAAAGATCCGGTGAAAACTTTTAAAACCTTGTTTAATATGATTACCGGAATTATCTGGGCAGATATTGCATTTTCATGGTTTGCAGGAGACCATTCCTTCTTATCGGTGAAGTTGTCAAAACTTTTCAAGAAAAAATCAGTGGTAGTTATTGGGGGTCTGGAAGTAGCTAAAATCAAAGAACTTAACTACGGCTTTCTAAACAACCCTAAAACAGCTCGAAAAACGAAATATGTTTTTGAGAACTCTAATGTGATCATTGCCCTTACTGAAATACTAAAAAATGAGGCTATGGAAAACTATGGTGTGGATGGGAATAATTTTGAAATAATCCCCACTGGCTTTGATTATGATACCTTCCAAAGCAATGGAGAAAAAGAGGATATGGTGTTAACTGTTGGCTTAGTGCAAAAATATGAACGGATAAAACTTAAAGGTATTGACACCTTTGTTAAAGCTGCTGAACTATTGCCAGACACCAGGTTTGTAGTTAATGGCGTTACTGGTGAGGCACTGGAAAAGATTAAAAAAAATGCACCTTCCAATGTTGAATTTGTCGGTCCTTTAAGCTTTGAAGAACTTTTAGCACTGTATCAGAAATCCAAAGTTTACTGTCAGCTAAGTATGAGAGAAGGATTACCAACTGCAGTCTGCGAGGCCATGCTATGTGAATGTGTGCCTGTTGGCACCAATAGATATGGGATACCAGTTGCAATAGGGGACACCGGGTTTTACACAGAATATGGTGATGTTCAATTAACTGCTGAGGCTATTAAAAAAGCTTTACTTTCTAGTAATGGGAAAAAGGCCAGAGAAAGAATCAAAACTCGATTTAATAAAGAAAGAAAGGAAGAAAATTTAACCAATCTAATAGAACGGCTTACACAGACAATCTAACCAGAAATGTCTTTATATCTACACACAACATATTATTTATTACACTGACCAATCGAGTATTTTTATGAGGAGAATTAATAGTCAAATGCTTATTTAGAAGTTATATTTTGAATAAATTCATAATGAGTGGAATAGGAGTGCGATATTATTAACTTAAAAAGTAAATCCGTATTAATAACCGGTGCTGGTGGTTTTATAGGCAGTCATCTGACCGAACGCCTGATTGAACTGGGTGTTAATTTAAAGGCATTTGTTAGGTACAACTCCAGAAATGACTGGGGAATGTTAGAATACCTGTCTGAAGAACAATTAGATAACATTGAAGTAACATCCGGTGACTTGAAAGATTACGATGCCCTGCGCCAGGTAACCAAGGACGTGGATGTGGTTTTCCATTTAGCTTCTTTAATCAGCATTCCCTACTCTTACCTGCATCCTAGGGAGAATGTTGAAACTAACATAATGGGCACATTTAACGTTTTAATGGCTGCCAAGGACTGTGGGGTTAGAAAGATCGTGCACACCTCAACCAGTGAAGTGTATGGAACAGCCCAATATGTTCCCATAGACGAATCTCATCCCCTTCAAGGCCAATCACCCTATTCTGCCAGTAAAATAGGTGCGGATAAATTAGCTGAAAGTTTCCACCTTTCATTTGAATTACCAGTTGCCACCATAAGACCATTTAACACTTTCGGCCCCAGACAATCGTTAAGAGCTGTTATCCCGACCATAATCTCCCAGGCACTCACCAAGGATGAAATCTTTTTAGGATCACTAGAACCCACCAGAGACTACACTTACGTTAAAGACCTGGTTGAAGGTTTCATAAAAATAGGAAAATCACCTAAATCAGTTGGACAAGTCATCAATGTTGGTTCCAATTTTGAAATATCAATTGGAGATTTAGCCCAGAAAATAATCAGCCTAATCGGACGGGACGTGGAAATAAAACAGGACCCATCCCGTTTACGTCCGAAAAATAGTGAAGTGGAACGTTTATGGTGTGATAACACTAAAGCAGGTGAATTGTTGAATTGGACCCCTACTAAGTCCCTGGATAAAGGTCTTACAGAAACCATCAACTGGATTGCCTCGAATAGAGATCTGTACAAGCCAGAAATTTATAACAGGTGAATAAATGAAAGCTTTAGTTCTTGCCGGAGGGAAAGGGCGTAGATTGCAGCCCTACACAACCACCATCCCCAAACCATTAATGCCCATTGGAGATAAGGCCATACTTGAAATTGTGATTCAACAATTGAAATATTATGGGTTTGATGAAATAATCCTATCAATCGGACACTTGGGCGAACTTTTCATGGCATTTTTTGGTGATGGGAGCAAGTATGGTGTGAAGATCGAATATGTGAAGGAGGAAAAACCACTGGGAACAGCCGGACCCTTAAGCCTGATTAAGGACATGATCAATGAGCCTTTTTTGATGATGAATGGTGATGTCTTAACCAACCTCGATTTTTCAGATCTGGTAGATTATCATAAAAGCCGGGGAAATATTGGGACTGTTGCCCTGAATAAGAGGGTGGTAAACATCGACTTTGGTGTGACCGAAATTGATGACCAAAACCATATCCAGAAATACACTGAAAAACCAGTAATCGATTACCTGGTAAGTATGGGAATATACATATTTGAACCGGATGTCCTAGGTTATGTGGAAGATAAGCAATATTTTGACCTTCCAGAGCTCATCACTAAACTGATAAGTAACCAAGAACCAGTGAACGGCTATGTTTTTGATGATTACTGGCTGGACATAGGACGACATGACGATTACGAGCAAGCAAACCATGAATTTGATGACATATATGATAAGTTGTTCCCAGATAAGGGGCTTTAGATGTTGCTTAAAGGCGAAAAAGTGCTGGTAACCGGCCATAAAGGATTTATAGGACAAGAGTTAGTTCGAACCTTGGAAAAATACGATAATGAAGTTACCATTCTAGAAGAAGACCAGGGTAGGAGGATTGACATAAGGGATTGGAATAAAATAAAGGATTTGGACGATTTTCAGACCATATACCACCTTGCAGCTCTAACCTTTGTCCCCTACTCCTTTGAATATCCTAAAAAAACGTATGACGTGAATGTTGGTGGTACTCTGAATATGTTGGAACTGGGAAGATTAGTGGATGCAGAACAAATCGTTACCATGAGCTCTTATGTTTATGGAACCCCACAATATCTCCCTATAGATGAAAATCATCCCACCAATCCCAATAACCCCTACACCCATAGTAAACTAATAACTGAAGAGTTATGTGAAGCATATAGCCGGGATTTCGGCCTGAATTGTGTTGTTTTCCGGCCATTTAACATCTATGGACCAGGGCAAAACGAAAACTTTTTAATACCATCCATAATCAACCAATTAAAAACTGGGAAAATTGAGCTTAAGGACCCTGAACCAAAAAGGGACTTCATATATTTATCTGACGTTGTAAATGCTCTTTTGAAGGTTTGTAAACTCAAAAACAGTGCAACTAACATATTTAATATTGGATCTGGCGAAAGTTACAGTGTAAAGGAAATCACAGATAAAATTGTGGAATTAACTGGTAAATCTGTTAAAATAAGTTATACTGGTGAAAGGAGAAAAAATGAAATTATGAACACCATCGCCGATGTAAAGCGGATTAAAAAAATATTAGGATGGGAACCATTAGTGGATATCAACCAAGGACTATCAGAAATATTAGATAGAACTGATTAAAAAAGATTCTAAGACAAACCTAAAAGTTAAAAAAGAAGACAAACCCCCTAACTTGCAAATGAAGATTATCCCATGGGGCTGTTAATCAGGAATTTATATACAAAAACCCTCCTATTGGTTGGTGAAGTCAGATCAGATTTTTAGAGGAATTTTCATGAATAAATATGATGTGAAAGAGTTTTATCTTAAGATGACCGGGAAATCTTTCCAATCACAGTATGAACAGATCAATAAAATAAGAAATAAGGAAGAATTAGACAGATTTCAGGATAAAAGATTAGAGGAACTGTTGATTCACGCATCCAAAAATTCAAGATACTATAAAGATCTTCTAAAAAACATTGACCTGGAAAAAGTGACTGATACGGAGGTTTTCAGCCAAATACCAGTTCTCACCAAGGACATAATACGATCCCAACTTAAAAACATCACATCAGTCGATGCCCAAACCAGGGGCTGTTTTTACAATACCTCGGGAGGTTCCACTGGAGAACCCCTCAGATTCATTCAAGACCAACCCTACACTTTATGGGCCAATGCCACTAACTTCTACTACTACCAGAACATCTTAGATATTAATGGCTTTGCCGCTAAAAAAATTCTTCTATGGGGATCAGAAAGGGATCTGCTGATGAAACACCGGAACTTCTCTGGAAGATTCGCCAACTGGGTGAACAATGCCCAGTTCCTCAACAGTTTCAAAATGAAAGCTCAAGACATGGACCGATATGCAGATACCATTAATTCTTTCAAACCTGAAATTATAAGAGGATATGCCAGTTCCCTCTATGATTTTTCCAAATACCTGGACCAAAACCATAAGAAGATCTATTCTCCACGCTATGTGGTGAGCACAGCCGAACCCCTCCGCAACCAAATGCGGGAGATGATTGAGAAAGTCATGAAAACTAAGGTCTATAATTTTTATGGTTCCCGAGAAATAGCCAGCCTAGCAGGGGAATGCCAAGAAGGCCTCCTCCATTATTTCCCCTTCTACACTAAATGTGAAGTGCTTGATGATAATAACAATCCAGTGAAGGAAGGGGAAGAAGGTAGAATTGTGGTGACCAACCTTTTCAACTATTCCATGCCCCTCATCCGTTATGAAATCGGGGACATGGCAGTTTTAGGTCCGGAGACCTGTGAATGTGGGAGTTATCTGCCGACACTGGAAAGCGTTACTGGCCGGATAACTGACCAGTTCACACTTGAAGATGGGAGCAAGGTTCCTGGCGAATTTTTCATCCACATGATCGGTGTGGTTTGCAACCAGGGATACATAAGAAAATTCCAGATAATACAGGAAGACTACAATGAACTTAGAATGAGGGTGGTGCCTGAAGGAGAAATCCCATCAGATTACATTAAAGAAGTTAACCATAAATTGAAAACCGTTATGGGAGATGACTGTACAATAGAATGGGATTTTGTGGATGATATCAAAAAAACTACCAGTGGGAAATATCTATACACCATATCCCGCCTAACAAAAAATCAGGACAAAAATTAATACTAGCTTTTCAAGGAGTTGATGACTTTTTCCCAATCCTTGGACGTTTTTTGGTAACTGAAATTTGTTAAAAGATCCTCAAATGCTTTAGTGGCGATTTCATCCAAGTTATCACTGCTTAATGCTTTTTCTATGTTTTTGGCTATGGTTTCAGGAGTATTGTCATCCATTAGGAAACCATTTTCTCCATTGGTAATTATGTCCGGAATTGCACCGACTGGTGTGGCCAGTACTGGAGTTCCAGTTGACATAGCCTCTAACAAGGTGTTAGGGAGTCCCTCAGTATAGGATGGTATGACAATCAGTTTAGATTTGCCCATGTAGGATGCTAATTTCTGGTTGGGTATCCATCCTTTGATTTGAACGTTGTCTATACTGTTTTCTTTTAAAAAGTTTTGCATGGTTTCCATTAGATCACCATCTCCGCAGATGATGAAGTTAAGATCACTACGTTTTACCAGGGGGATGGCTTTCAGGAAATTATGAAATCCTTTCTCTTCACTCAAACGACCCACATAAGCCACCAGGTTATCCCTATCTTTAACTTTTCCGTTAATTTTCAGATCTTCAGACTGTACGAAGTGGTGTCTGGCTATTTTAACCTTTTTTGTGTGTTTTTCTATATTCCAGTTTACCAGTAAGCTGGGGGAGTAGACAACTAACCGGTCTATCAAGAAAAGGTTAAATTTAATTAACAGTTGACTGATTAAGGGGAAATCCAGCCTAGTGTCTTGTGGGGAGGAACCCATGATCAGGACCAGCTTTTTTCTCAACAGTTTAGCGGTGATCATGGGGATTAGCATTTTATGGCCCAGATAAAAAATCCAAACATCCACGTCACCAGATAAGGAGTGTAGTCTGTGGCTAATTTTCAGCTGAACCACTAAATAATAAATAATTTGAGTGATGAAATTATCCTGTTTCTGGTGGAAAAGGGCATCTTCCTGAGTGATGCCTTTTAAAGATTCATCATAAACCCTTACCACACTTAAAGATTTGGATAATGGTTTAATCAGTTTAGTCAGATTCTTAAAAGGCTTCAAATTCGCCTTACCCATTATTGGGGATACCAATCCCAGTCGAATTTCCTTTTTTTTCATATAACACCAGAATCAAGATGAAAACTATTCATTTTTATATAAGAAGATAACTGCATTGTGATTTATCCAGAAAGCACTGAATTCATCCTAACATTCTAATTATCCGGATAACACTAGATTCATACTAACATACTAATTATCTGGAAAACACTGTACTTATCCTAACATACTATTTATCCGGAGAGCACAAACTTCTTCCGAACATTACAATCTCTTTTTAAATTCATCTAAATATTTATCTGCTATGATTTCCCAGTCGAAATTTTCAACTGCATAACTCCGGGCATTTTTCGCATCTTGCAAGTTGTCTGATTCTAAATATTCTGCAATCTGACTAGACACATTGTCCCCCTGAATATCCAGGCTTATTCCACATTCTGCATCGTCTATGATCATCTTGAGGTTGGGTATGTCTGAAACTATGCATTTGAGTCCAGATGCCATTGCCTCTAACAGGGTTAAGGGTTGTCCCTCATATTTGGAGATCAGTATGTAGTAATCAGATGCTGAAAGAAGCTTAGGGGCCACCTTTTTATGGTCAATGTATCCTAAAAATTTGATGTTCTTGAGGTTTTTGGTTTCTACCATCTTCCGGGCCCGGGGAAGGAGTTCTCCATCTCCGGCAAAAACCAGGATGGTGTTATCAATTTTCTCACCAGTCTGTGCAAAAAGTTCGATTAACTCAATTGGCCTTTTTTGATCACTGATGCGACCATAGCTTAAGATGATTTCACAATCCAGGGGAAGGCCCAATTCCTGTTTAAGTGACTCTTTTTTTCTCGGTTTAAACAGGTCTATATCTACACCATTGGGTATGTATTGGATATGGTCTCTGGGAATTCCTAATTTCACCATTTCAGTGCTGACTGTGGGGTCGACTGCTGTGAAGTAGGTGTCTTTTTTGAATTTCTTCAGACAGTATCCATCAATGTATGATACCATTTTTTTGTAAAGATGAAGGTGCCAGGGGTACACTTTTCTAGCCACCTGTCCATGGGGTGTGGTGTGGACTGTGACCAGACAATTGTCAAAGGGGATCTTACCAATAAATAGTGGATTGTGCAGCCATACAATATCATAATTGTGACTGGAATCTTTGAACTGTTTCTGGACTTTGTTCCAGAATCTTAAAAGGCTAAGGCGTCCGTATTTAATTTCGGATCCCAGCTTTATGTCCGGCCCTACTGGTGAGCAGACTTCACAGGTTATTCCCTTTTTTTTTAGCTTTTCAACTACGTTGTAGGCCACATTAGCGATTCCAGAACCCTGGGGGTAATATTCTGATGTGCAGATTAATATTTTCAATTGGCTATACCACCCGATATATATATCTCAGTTTTAGTTCAATTTTATCTTAAGTTTTGATTCAACTGATTTGAGTTTCTTATTACCTTTCCGGGATATTTCATCCACCAAGACAAATTCAAAATGGACATCCTCTTGGCCCAGGTATTGGTCTATTCTTTCTTTGACTGCGGTTAATGTTTCATCTGTGAAGTCTTTCGTTTTTGCGATTTCAATGGTTATGTGGTCTATTTTTTCCTGGGTGACTTTGAACTGGTTTATCTGGGAGAATGGTCTGAGTATTATGGTCCAGATTATGGGGGAGTATATTTTTCCACTTGGTGTTTGTATGAATGAATCTTTCCTTCCCTCTACACTTTCCATTAACTTGAGGCCCCGGCCACAGTTACATTTCTCATCACTGGGGATGGCCACATCTCCAATGGAGTATCGGATAAGGGGCATTGTATAGTTGTACAGGCCGGTGTATATGATTTCACCCCTTTCCCCTGGACTGACTTCTTCTCCGTTTTTTATAAATTCCATAAATACCGAGTCCATGTCCATATGGTATCCGGAATGTTCTGGACATTCCCAGGCTGTTCTGCCCAGCTCCACGCATCCGAACTGGTCGTATATTTTCTGTTGGAATGTTGATTCTATGGTTTTTCTCATGTTTTCCATTAACATTTCTGCGGTTACGAAGATTATTTTGGGGTTGATCTTCGGATGGTCTTGGTCCTGCAATTTTTTTGCTAAAAGGAAGATGGAAGTGGCATATCCGTCTAGGATTTTGGGATTGAATTTTTCCAGGAAGGATATTTGTTGGTTAACCTCATCAAATAGGGAGATGTATTCTGGTGCGAATATTCTCAGTTTCTGGAACCATTTTTTGGGTTTTGCCTGGTAGGATGCGGTGATCACCGCCCATTTGTCGCGTATTTTCTGTCCACAGGCCAGGTTGGGTCGGAGGGCTATTGCTTTCTGGTAATCTTCATCCCGGGAGCAGTAGACCATGGTTAATGGTTTTCCTGTGGAGCCACTGGTGTGTGGTTTCCAGCATTTTGTGGTGTCAACTCCCCTGGCTATGGTTTCCTGGGGATAGTGGTCTTTGATGTCCTGTTTGGTGGTGATGGGGATTTTTTTCATATCCTCCAATGATTTGATATCAGCAGGGTATAGGCCGGCTTCTTTGAATTTCTGGTGATATAGTGGGATGTTTTTGTAGGAATGGTTCAGGATGCTTTTGAGCATTTTGAATTGTAATTTTTCCAGTTGGCTTGTTTTCAGCCACTGGTTTTTCATGCATCTTCGCAGGTTGATGAATTTTTGGATATTTCCCATGATCGGTCCTCGTTTAAATCTTAAGTACTATTTTTTTTTAAAAAAAATGGATTAAAATGGCCTTATTTTGTAGGTATATGCCGGTTTAAGGTGATTATGTTATTAGAATTAATATGTTTAAAAGAATTATTTGTGAAACATTCACCTTTGGTACTTGATTTGTGAAACATTCTTTTATATATTTTTAAACGTTTTCGATTAGACCTATCCATTTGTTGGTGATTTTATCCCATGAAAACTCTTTTTCAACGTATGATTGGGCTTTGTGGGCATATTTTTTCCTTAGTGTGGGGTTTTCGATTAAGTAGTTGAGTTTTTCTTGTAATTCCTGGCAGTCGTGTGGTGTGTATAAGAGTCCTGTGATCTGGTCCAGTATGATTTCATTAGTGCCTCCTACATCGGTGGCTATGGTGGCACATCCGGCAGCGCATGCTTCCATGACTGATGTGGGTAACCCTTCAGAATAGGATGGGTTGACAAATATATCAGTTTGTTTTAATATTCTCGGGATTTCTTTACCTGTTTTATATCCTAAAAATTCTATTTTACCCTTCAAAGATTGGTGTTCACTGGCTATCTTTTCTAACTCTTCCTTGTATGGTCCGTCACCAACTATCAGGAGTTTGAAATTGGATTTGTTGTCTTTGAGTGCGGATATTAAATCCTGCGCACCTTTTGCATATACTATCCTGCCAATGAATGTTATAACGATCTTATCTTCGTGTGTTGAACTTGTATCTTTGTGGGATGTTTTTGGGTCCTGGTAGAATGTTTTATTATCTTTGTCTGGTTGGTCCGGGTTCTTGGTGTGTGGGTTGTTATTATCCTTAAATAGGGCCATGTCTATTCCGTTGGGCATTACTATGGGGTTTCTTGCGCCTAAGTGTTTTATGAACTGGGCGGATGCTGATGAGACTCCCATATTTACTACGGCTTTTTGGGTTATTAGTAATCCGAATAGGTGATCGTAGGTGATGCTTATGAGGTTTACCAGGGGGTTGTCCACCACGCTGTGTACTGATCCTCTCTCCATATATATTAGTGGTTTGAATTTTATCACTGCTAAAAACCATCCCAGGGCACAGATTAAGAAGAAGCGGGTTTGGATGTTGAATAGATGGTAGTTTGTTCGTAACAATCGGTATATGGTTTTGATGGTTGTTAGGGTGGGTTTGGGGATGGGGTATACTCCTCCCAGTGCATTCCAGGTGGGTAGTCTGAATATGTTTACCTTGTCCACTTGTTCTTGGGTGGGTGAGCCATCTACATTGCAGGTATATACATCGACTTGGTATCCTCTTTTTACCAGTCTTCGGGCTATTTCGTGAACATTTTTTGGGTAACCCCCTATGGTTGGTGGGTAGTATCCTGCAAAAATGGCTATTTTTTTCATCTTTTTAAACTCTAACCTGATTTTGATTAATAAACAGTAACATATCTCTGACATTATAGTTAATTTCAATAGTTATAAAAATTTTTAGTAATAAGAATCTTTAACTATGGAAGGTTCCTGTTTCACTAGACTGGGATTTTGAATTGCAAACTGTAATATCATATTTTAAGTAATTATTGATTTACTCACTATCTTTTTAGTTTTTCTTATACTAGTAGTTTTTTTTTAAACTACCAAGATTTATCAAGGTTCTAAACCAGTGCAGAATAATTAAAACATGTTAAAATTAACTAATTCACATTATAAACTTATATTTCATCCTATAACATAGAATATGAGTTTATTTTCATCCATATTCTGTATATTTTTCAAGAACTTTTTCTGGGAGGATACATATTACTGTATAAAATATATACAAGATGCGGCAATAATTACTCATTAAATAGTACTTATTAAGATGAAAATTGATGATGATAAAAAAAATTGTTAAATGCTACGTTGGTGTTGTGGGCCGCTGTGAAGCGATTCACAATGGATCCTTTGAATCTTAATAATATTGTGATGAGATAAACCATACTACAAATGTGAATTTCTATTTAAGGCCATCACAATATATTTTTGTGGTAAGATTTCGAGGTTTAAAAAAAAAAATGTTGGGCGAGGGATTTTAAGATGAAAAAGAAGCTATTGTTTATATCTTTGGTTTTAATGTTTGGATTGGTTTTTTCTGGAGCAGTGTCAGCAGCTGACATCTATGTGAACACCACTGGGAACGATGCCACCGGTACTGGTACTATTGATAACCCGTATTTATCGGTTAGTAAGGGTGTTTCCAAAGTTTCAGCTGGTGGGACAGTTTACATTGCAGATGGTGTTTATAACGGGACGAATAACCGGGGAATAACCATCAGTAAGAGTATGACTATTCAGGGTCAAAGTGAAGCTGGTACAATTATTGACGCCCAACAATTAAACCGTATCTTCACAATTAAGTCTACGGCCACAGTTAACATATTTAATATAACTCTACGTAATGGTGCTGTTGATGATACTATTCATAATCTGGGAGGCAGTATCGAAAATGATGGTAATCTTAAGTTAAAAGGTTGTACTTTATCTGACAATTTTGGGGGTGATAGTGGTGGTGCAATTTTCAATAATAATCTTGCTTCTTTAACGATAACGGATTGTACCTTCAATAATAACGCTGTTAATACACAGGATTTGGGTGAGGGTATGGGTGGTGCTATTATTAACCATTATTTGATGACTGTTACTGGGAGCAGTTTCAATCAAAACTATGCCGATTGCGGTGGTGCAATCTTCACTAGTGATAATGGAAATTCCATCTTAAATAACTGTATTTTCACTGGTAACGTTGCTGAGTCCAGTGGTGGTGCTGTTTTCAATATTATGGGAACTACTACCATTAATAATTGTGTTTTCAACAATAACACTGCACTTGTGAATGTAGGTGGTGCTATCCTTAATAATGGTAAGGCGAATATTGTTAATAGCATTTTCAATGGGAACACTGCAGATTCTGGTGGTGCCATATTTACTGATGGGTTTGATGATGATACCTTGATTGTTACTGGCAGCATTTTCACCAATAATGTGGCCAAACAAGTTACTGAATTCGGGTCTGGTGCTGGTGGTGCTATCTCCACATCCATTGGTACCCTCAACTTCAATGCCTTTTTTAACAACACTGCCGATTCTGGGAATACCTTATCTGCTTTTGATTTTCCTGTTAATGCCGTTAAAAACTGGTGGGGATATAATAACGATCCTGCTGGTGATATAGAGGGGCCTGTGAACTATAATCAATGGATTGTGATGCAGTTAAGTGCCTTGCCTACTATTATTTCTCCTGGGGAGACCAGTACGGTGACTGCCAATTTCAACCATGTAAATGGTGGTGGTATTTTAACTGGTGGCCACATACCTGATGGTTTAAGTGTTCTTTTTGAAAGTGACCATAAAGGTAGTGTTAATCCGGCCATAGTCTTCACACTAAATGGGATAGCCATTACCACTTATACTGCTGGTTTTGTTGAAGGTGGATTGTCAACTGTTGAAGCCACTTTACACAATCAAATTCTTAACACAACTATAACCATCCCTAATCCGGTGGATCTTATTCCATCCAACCTGGTTGTTCCTTCCAATCCCTACACCATGTACAATTATAAAGTATATGTGGATGTAACCAATGATGGGACTGATAGCACTCCTACTGGTTTTTATGTTATTTTAAAAGATAACGGCAATGAAGTTGATAGGAAAAGGATAACTGGCCTGGCTGGTAAAACAACTTATTATGGCTTGGCTTTTGATTGGAAGCCTGCTGGTCCGGGTTCACACATTTTGGAAGTGCTGGTTGATCCTGAAAATGAGGTAATTGAATTTAATGAAACCAACAATGCCATAAATACCACTAGAAATGTGTTCACCATCACCCAACTCATTGTTGACCCGGTTAATTGTTACACTAATGATCAGGTGACACTCACCGCTAAATTGATGGACACTGCCTATAACACTCCGATTAGTGGGAAAACTATATATTTCAAAGTTAACGATGCTTTTGTGAACAGTGCAGTGACTGATGCAAATGGAGTTGCTAGTTTAGCTTATAATGTTGCTTTTTATCCGAATACTTACACTATTTTTGGAGAATTCGTGCAGGATAGTCTGTATTTGGGCAGTGAGGATACTGATTATTTGGATGTGAAGTTTACTCCAACTAATGTCACTGTTAATGCAGTGGAAGGGTACTGGAATGACACTGTTAACTTGCAAGCCACTCTTACTGATACTGGGCATAATAGGCCTTTGCAGAATAAAGAGGTGAACTTCAAAGTCAATGGAGAGGATATAGGTAGTACGTTTACTAATGAATTTGGAGTGGCAACCAAACCATACCGTATACCCTTAAACAGTGGGAATTATCCCATTGTTGTTACCTTTACGCAAGATCTTATCTATCTGGGAACAACCAACACCACCTCACTTAACGTGAAATCTACACCTACAAAAATCATTGTAAACCAGGCAACGGGTTACTGGGATGATACTGTAACCATAACTGCTACATTAACCGACAACGCACCTGGACACAACAACAAACCCCTCCAAGGAAAAACCATACACTTCACAATACAAGGCGACCCCAACACATACCACGCCATGACCAACACATCTGGAACAGCAAGCATCCAATACAAAATCACACAAAACACCGGACCTTACACCATAACCGCCACCCTCGACACCGACCAAATCTACACAGGCACAACCGGAACCAACACACTAACCGTACAAAGCACACCCACACAAATCGTTGTTAGTCCAGTGTCAGGTTATGATCATGATATAGTTAGTCTCACAGCATCATTTAAAGATACAATTCATAACAAACCACTTGAAAATAAAATTATTCAATTCTTTGTTAATAACAACCCTGAAGGTTTTGCTACGACGACCTATGAGGGAATCGCAACATTATCTTATACAATTAATCTTGATGCAGGGAACTACGCAATTTTTGCTAAATTTTCAGGGGATGACATTTACAGTACCAGTAATGGAACTAACAATCTAAATGTGATTCTGGTTGTGACAAATGTTAACCCTGCAAATGGTACTACTACCACAAATGTATCACAAATTATCACTGTTACTTTTAATGGACAGATAAAAAATGGTAGTTCTTATGACACCATAACCGTTAAAAATAGCCAGGGAACATCACAAACAATAAACAAAAACATCATCAATAATCAAATGATTATTACCGTAAGCAGCAGTTATGCAGATGGAACTTACACTTTATACATACCCATAAACAGCATCCAAGACCTAGCAGGCAACCCACTACAAAACACACTAAACAACACATTCACAGTTG
>DALO01000019.1 GCA_002496805.1 Methanobacterium sp. UBA353
AGGAGTGCTACTATTAACCGTACCACTAATCGTCAAAGTAATAATCTCATTAGCATAAACCGTGGCCCAATACAAAGGACTACTCCAAACCGTGCCCACAGGCACATTATGACCAGCAAAACTACTACTAACCGCACCATAAGTCACATTATAAATCCAACCAGGCAACAAATCAGCCAAATACACATCCTGACTATCACTAGGACCATAATTCGTCACAACAACCGTATACACAATACCATTACCAGCAACAACAGTACTCGGACCAGTCTTAGTCACACCCAAATCAGCAACCGTATCCACATCTGTTAACTTGGTGTCGTTATTATTGTTGGGGTTGGGGTCAGTTGTTGATGATGTTACATGAACTGTGTTATTTATAGTGCCTATTGGTGCTGATGCATTTACTGTTGCTCTTATTATAATGTTTACTGTTGCTCCTGAAAGTATGTCCCCCAGTGATATATTGAATGGGTTTGAAACTATGTTGGCCCACGTTCCTCCAGAGTTCAGGGAGTATTGTGGGTTAATAAGTCGGTTGAACCAAGGTGCCAGTATATTGTCAGTTAATACGGCATTGATTGCGGTGTCAGGGCCATTATTGGTAACAGTTATGGTATATGTGACTTGTTCTCCTGCGTTGACTTGTGAATCTCCTTCTTTTTGCACTTCCAGATCAGCACCTAAGATGTGTATTTGGGTGCTGTTGGAGGTTGTGTACTCTCTTCCACCAGAAGTTGTTGAGGTGTAGTTGACAGTAGCGTAGTTGGTTATGTCTTGACCAGCTAAAGTGTGGTCATTGTCCACAATGCAGTTGAAGAGTATGGTTGAACTTATTTCAGCTAAAGTTAGAATTGATCTAGTAAATGTTAACAAGTTTCCGTTCTGGGTAAATGTCCACCCTGGACATACTTGTGATCCGGGTACGAATGTCAAACCAGTGGGTATTGTGTCAGTTATTATGAGGTTGTGTGCATCAGAAGTGCTGGATTGTGTGTGTGTAACTAATAAAGTGTATGTAAATTCTTCTCCAACAGCTAAGTTGGTTTTGCTTGGTGTTTTTATAATTTGAAGGTTGGGTTCAACCACTTGAACTGTGGCAATGTCTGAACCAGCATTTACACTACCTCCAGTAGAGTTAAGGTAATATACTGTTGCATTGTTAACTAGGTTTACTCCGTTTTGGTTTCCAGGAATATCCAGGACTAGGACTGTGTAATATAAAGTTAAATTGCCTTCTTGGGTGACGATTATATTACCAAAGTTTATCTCATAGATATTTCCACCAAGTGGAGTTAAGATAAACTGGTTAACACTTATTCCATGTGTGGCTGTGAAACCAAACCCAGTGGCTTGTAATCCTTCCGGTAGAACATCTATGATTCTTAGTTCTGTAGTGGTACCTATAGGTAGGTTAATGCGTATGTATTCTGTGGCTGTTTCTCCAATGGATCTGGTCACAATTTTGGAACCATTTACATTTTTGGAGATTCGTGGTGATCTGATGGTTATAATGGCTGTAGAGGTATCATTGATATTATTCACTGCACCTGCTGGTTGTGTTGGATCTCCAGTTCTTTTACCATCGGTATCACCAGGGTTTCCTGGTGTTGCATTATTGGTACCATGATCACCTGGTAAACTGGTTCCAGTTACATGGACTGTGTTGTTTATCTGAACGTTGTATGTAACGTTGGATCTGACTGTGACACGGTAATAGATGTGAAGCCAATCGCCATAATTTAGTCGATCTATAGTTATGTTAAGTAAGTTCGATGTGGAGAAGTCATGATAAATAACGGATGCTGCTGTTGATGGTATAATACTCGAAACATAGAAGTTATAGTAATAATCTGAATTGAGGAAATCTAATATTTGTAAATTGTAGGCTGGTGCATAGTAATTGGAGTTAGACACACGTATAAAGAATGTTAAGACATCCCCTCCCTGAGCTATGGTTATGTTGGGGTAGGGTTGTTTGTCAATTTGGAGTTGAGGAACTCGAACTGTTAGATCTGGTGCAACAGCAGATAGGCTCCTACTCACACCTGCAGCATTGGTGAAATTCAGGGCCCCACTATTGGGAATTCGAACTCCGTTTTGATTTGCAGCTATGTTCAGGACAGTAACATTGAATCGGATGCTTATTATTCCATTGTTTAAACCATTAGCTCCAGTGAAGGAAATATCTCCTAAGTTGAAGGTTAATAAGGGTAGGAGAGATGCGTCAGGAAAACTTTCATAGATTCCAGCAGGTTGGGTGAAAGTGAAGCCTGTGGCAGTTATAGCTGCATTGTTTCTCATAATTTGAGCGGTTCCAGGATTATAAATTAAATTAGATGGTAAAATATCCGTTATAATCGCGTTTAAGGTTTTTCCCTCAGGAATAGTTAGATTAAGACGATAAGTCACCACTTCACCGATCAATACATTGTTACCTGTTGAATCTGCCTCGGATGTAGATTCTATGGCCTTAGAAATTGATGGTGGAGGGGTGTTGAAAACAACCACGTTTGATGTGTGAGTGTAAGTTCTGTTTTGGTTAAAGCCTGGTGGCATGGATGAATAGACTACACTGGCAATGTTGGTGAAGGCAGAATCGCTGGGAACATCATTAGCAACATTTACCCGGAATGTAAAAGATTGTGAATAACCAGGGCGAAGGAAAGTATTAGTATTACCAATAATACTGATTATGTTTCCATTACGGGTGAGAGTGTATCCAGACGCATAATCGTAACTCCATGTTGTGGGGTCAAAGAGTGTTGTGTTTAGTATATCAGTAATGTTGATTTGATATGCATTGGATGAACCATTATTTCTTATAGTTAAGGTAATACTTACCTGATCGCCCCCATCCACTACTGTGGGGGTAGCTGCTTTAGTGATTGCAATGCTAGGTTCTACAATCTGAACATATGATACGTCAGTGAAAGGTCCATGTGTGTTTTCATCCCAAGTTAAACTCATGTCGTTTTGTTTGGTATCGCCCTCTCCGTTATCTATGCTGTTTAGTACAGTGGCGTTAAGTTCTATGTAGAAAGGATTGTTTGTTTGAGTGCTGTTGGTTAGACCACTGAAAGTGAAAATTACGTTTTGCCCAAAAACTTGAGGTGCTAGCAAAGTACCTAAAGTACCGGAGAATCCGGCAGAATAAACATTATAAGAGTTTGGCACGTAAGCAAATCCAAATGGCAGGATATCGGTTATTCTGAGATTGGTCATTAGTCCTTGAGGTAAATATACTTGGAGACGGTAGGTAACCACTTCCCCTATAGTGAGGTTTCCTGATGTTCCGTGTATGCTGGAATTTACTACACTTTTAATTACAGTAGGATCACCAGTTCTGAGGGTGTCTGATCCAGTATTGAAGTATTCCCTACTATTATCATCAGGACTTGTACCATTCCATGGTAAAGACCAATAAGTTGCGTTTGCTGTGTTAATGTAACTTGGCCCAATGAAAGGAGTGTCTAAAGTCGTAACATTAAAGTAGAAATCCAGGGTTTGTCCAGGGTTGATATATCCCCAACTGAAGGTTACAGTGTTACTGGGGTAAGTGAAGGTGAATCCATGCTGGTCGTAACTAACAACACTGCCCAGGTCAAATATGTTACCGGCATTATTTAAGGGGTCAGTGATTATCACATGCTGAGCTGTGGCATGTCCATTATTAGTTACCCTAATTCTCACAGTAACTACTTGACCTCCCTGTACTATGCTGGGAGTGAATGTTTTGGTAACAACTAAACGAGGTTGTACGATATTAACAGATGCATCACTATTAATAGGGGAATGTCCTGGGTTATTCCAGTTCATTGTAGCAGTATTCTGTGCAGTTACATTAGTTGAACCAGGATAAGGGGTGTTCTCGTTAGCCCTTAGAATGAGATCAATGAAAAATGTGCTGTTGGCCGTTGTGTTGATTGTGCCTGTAAAAAGGAAACTTAAGGTATTTCCAACCTGGTTGAAAGTTATTGGTACTAATGTTCCATGGTAATTAGTGAGATCCAGAGCATATGAAACATAACTTAAACCTGCAGGCATTATGTCTGTTATGATTAGGTCAGTTATTTGTCCTGCGGGTAAAGTGATAGCAAGCCGGAATCGTCCGCTTTCCCCTATAGTTAGATTGGGAGTTGAACTAATCCCATCTTCAGATGAGATATATGTTTTTGTGAAGTTCACATCACGGATTTGTACCGAAGCACTGGAACTTATCGGATCCCTCACAAAGTTAGGGCTTTCAGGTAGGGGTAATGATGTATATTTAGTAAGGTTAACGGTGTTGTTGATGACTTGTCTAGGGTATACCGTATCATTCAAGAGGACAGTGTAGGTTATGTTAATGGTGTTATTTGCATCATCAACCGAGAAAATAGGATATAATGCTGCGAAGTTCAATCCGCCTGTTGTGAAAAGGTCCATCAGGTTTAAACCAGTAATTACTGGCCCATTCACATAACTGGCAATAATGTTACTGATGGATGCTATGTAACTTGGATTGGATGTTAGAAGATCATCGTTTACAATGACATTGTATGCTGGTGCGTGACCAGTGTTACTAATAAGAATAGTATAAGTCACTTCATTTCCTGCTTGTAAATTGGTAGTAGGGGTAGCCGTTTTGTTGATGGTCAGTGCTGGCTGTCCAGTTACAATGGAAACTATCGTGTTATCTGAAAAAGATTCATCAAAATTATTGTCATAAATAATATTGAAAAGGTTAGTGAGGTACAGCCCATCAGCCATTGGATCTCCAGTGGCTGTCACTGTGAAAAATATGTGAGCAAGGCTTTGTGGCTGAGTTGAATTATGTATCTCGCCATAAATAAATTTAAGAATGTTTTGAGTTGGATCAATTACTAATGATGGTGTTACTCCACTTAATGTGGTTAAAGTATCATCCCATGCTAATTTCCATCTTCCGGCAGGTGGTGGAGTGTCGTACTGGTCTTTTGGGATCGGATTAAGATCAACAAACTCAGTGGCTCTTAAAAAGGGTATTGGTAAATAATCTATTAAAATGAAATTTTCAAGGTTGGTTGTTGGAACATTTACACCTATGGAAAATGTTACTGTGTCTCCTGGTCTTATTATGTAAGGAGGCCCAATTGGATCCTCTCCATTGATCTTGTAAATTCCTTTAAAAGACGATGGGGCTACAATGACCACCCCATTATTACTTCCATCTGAAACACCATGGCCACTATCTTCTAGATTAGCATCTACAGTAACCGTGTTATCAATCCTGTCATTGGAAACAATTTGGTGATTGATTGGTTCTAAAAAGTCTATTTTGATCTGGGACCAGTAGGTCAATGTGCCTCTGGTTGCACCATAGTTTGTTCCAGTATAATTCCCTCCTTCTAGAATTCCAGTGTATCCATTATCAATCAACAATTGAGTAATATTGAATACTATAGTTGTGATACCACTGGTTGAATTGTATATCCAATACATCTGAGGGTTGGGGTTAGGTGTGACATTGAAATATAGTATTGGAGTGTCGCCCGATGGAAGGTGTAACTGTACATATGGTCTGTGACTGGGATCGGTTAGGAACGATTGTCCATCACTCATGACATCTGTGATTATTACATTGCCCATACTGAAATAATCAGAAACCTCAAAGTTTGTAGTATAACGCAAAATGTCAGTTGGTTTTGGACTTGGAGGTGTACTTTCAATAGTAACTCCTTTTTGTATGGCAAGTGGCTTCAAAGTTAAAGTGTAAGTTGAATTGGAAAAAACATTTGTTTCATTATAGACACCAGTCACATTTGCAGTGTTATTTGCATAAGCCCAAGAACCAGTAAGTTCATCCAAAACATGTTGGGAATTATTGTCAAATTCTGGTGCATATACTTGATAGGTTATAATTCGGTCAGGACCTACTATTCCAGTGATACTGGAAAAGATTATTTGGAGAAGACCACCCGGTGTTGTGAGTGATGGTTGTTGAGTTACTGTGCCTCCTGCAGAATCAAGTACTTGTAAAAATTGAAGATTTCCAGGGATAAGATCAGCAACTTCTATCGAAGTAATTGTTTGTCCATTTGCAACATCAACCGTGAGAGTGTAAGTGATAGGATAATTTCTACCAGTTGCTGTTTCACGTTCTGGTGCATTTGAAGTTTTGGTAATCTTGATCACGGTGGGTGTTACTTGTGCTGTTGATTCATCACCTCGGATAGGATTTGTACCAGTTTCATTGGCACCAAATCGGAACACTGGATAACCAGTGATGTTTAACGGAACTCCTAATGTGGAGTTTCCAAGTAAAAGTGCATTGATGTTTATTGTTGCTTGTGGTTGTCCAGCGGTGAAACTTCCCAGTGGATATTCAAAAATGTAAAGTTGGAATCCTGGTGTGCCAGTTACTGTGAGCCCAGAAAGTGGATCTATTAGTGTTCCAGAAACTGGAAAAGTGCCAACATTTGTTATACTGACTGGAGCACCTAAGAAAGTTGCAGAATTAAACTGTATTTCTGGGGGTAAAATTAGTTGGACTGTTGGTCCGAAGCCTGTTTCATCCCCTGCATTATCAAATGTAATAGTGAAGTCAAAAGTTTCATTCACAAGCTGTGAAGATGGAGCATTTATAGTTAAGGTGGGTTCAGGGCCTAACTGGAAGTTAAGCTGTCCATAAAAATTGGGGTCACTGGTATCGTTACTGGCCACTACTGTTATAAACTTGGTTAATGTCATGTGGCCGGGATAACTGGCTGAAACATAAAAATTTTTTTCAGTATTTGCAAAAGATATTTTATAAAAACCATCAGAGTCAGTGGTGGTTCTGGCAACTTCAATGCCTTCTGGAGATTTAGCAGTTACAGTTACTCCGGGGAAGGAACTTCCATTGGTACATCGAATTACATTTCCACTTATAATTGATTCTGAAAAATGTGAGGAAGAGTTAAGGGAAGATGTGGAGAGATTTTGTTGATCTGGGGAAGATCCATTATTGTTAACTAAGTTAGAAAAAGATGATTCAGAACTTATATTGTTATCTGTTATGTAGTTCGAGTTTTCAGCAGCTGTAACAGCTCCAGATGCGCAAAGAACTGTTAGCACAAATAGTATTGTTAATATTGTTTTGTTTTTATCCCATTTCCCCAACATGGAATCACTCCACGGCAATATATGTGTAGTCGTTTATATTCATTTCCTCAAAGTGCATTGTCCACAAACAACAATATTCGAATAATGGTTGCTTGTTTTAATACAATTACAGTCTATTTATGATAGAACAACTTATATATGTTTTACTATTTTAGTTTTATCTGACACTTTTTGGAAAAAAAACACATCATCAATGAACAAAAATGAGAAAACCTTGAATTAATTGTATTAAATGCAATTACCATACTATATGTCAACAAAATGCGATAGGTAGTGTATATTTGTGCTTAAATCCAGAACATGCAATATTTGGTAAATCTTAAATTCATATATTAACTGCAAATAAAATATATTAACAATAAGAACTTAATAGCTTTAAAAAAAGGTTCATAGAGTAAATAACGATGCAAAAAAAGAGGCGATAACCATGTGCGAATCAACAGTTTACGACAATAAGGGGATTAAACTAATGGATGATGTGATTAATATAAAAGTTTATGGTAACCGAATTGAGATGGTAGATATTTTAAACCAGGGAATGACAGTAGAGGGTCAAATAGTTGAATTGGATCTTGAAAAACATAGTATTTTCATAGAAGTGGATGAAAAAGGATTAGTTAAATAAGTATAGAATTTTTTTCATAAAAATAATAGAATTACAATGCTATTTCTTTAGTTTTAATTAAATCAGAATTAGAACTTAATACATAGCTAAAAATAAAAAGAGGGGTGGAAAATTCCACCAAAAATTGTTTGTTTCTGTTTTTGAGTTTTTTACCTATTTAAGGGAAAATGCATCGTGTGGACAGACTGGTATGCACTGATCACAGAGTATACAGAATCCTTTGAGTGGTACCTTGTCATCGGTGAGTTTCAGCATGTTGTAAGGACATACTTCTACACAATCACCACATTGTTGGCAATTATCAGGACTGTACTCTATTCTGTTCCTCTTGACAATCTCACCATCGATTTCTTTGTCAATTTCCACCAAATTTAGCGCATCGTTTGGACAAGCAATTGTGCAGGCTCCACAACGGGTGCACATGGCAAATGATGGTTCTCCACCTACTTCAACATCTCCTGGTACTTGAACTCCGGTTTTTGTAACCACCCGGATAGCTTCGTTGGGACATGTGCGGGCACATGCTCCTACAAAGTCACATTTTTCTTCATCCCATACCAACCCTGTTTCAGAGGCAGGTTTGGCTGGTCCTAGTTCAACATCCAAAGTGATGGCATCCACTGGGCACATTTTTTCGCATAGTCCACAGTAAGTACAAATTTCCGGTAGTTCTACTGTTAGTTCAGAAGTTTTAGGTTCTATAAAGTCACCAGGACAGGCGTCTACACAAACCTGACAACCGATACATGTGTCTGTGTCAATTTCAAACTTGTTGAGTATTTTGGCACGTTTTTCTGGTTTTCTTCCGGATATATACACTGCGTTCCATGGGCAGGTCTGTGAACAAACCCCACATTTAATACAAGTGTCTTCATCGATGGTTATGCTTTCCCCGTATTCAGGGAGTGTTATGGCACTTACTGGACATTCATCCACGCACATGCCACATCCTACACAGTCAACTATGTAGACTGGGCCGGTGATTTCTAAGTCCAGTTTTTTGGGTTCTTTAACTCCTTCCACTCCAATAACATCTACTGGGCAAATGTCTGAGCACTGCTGGCACATTACACAGTATCCCTGTAAAGGTAAAGTCTGCACTTTACCAGTTTCTAATTTAAGGATCTGGGGGGGGCAGACTTCTACACAGTCCCCGCACTCGTCACAGAGTTGGGGGTTGAAGGTAATCCTGGTTTGGGTGTTGCCAGATTCATCCAATGCTAGCTCATCGGATTTAAGAGCACCTGTGGGACAGACATCCACACATTTAGGTGCTCCTCCGCAGACATCACAATAATTGACATCTTCTGGAGATACGATGATTGCTGCAGTTGGACAGGCACCCTGACAGGCCCCACATCGAATGCAGTCTTCCTTGTTAACCACTATCATCTTTCTCACCCTCTAAAATGTATTTAAATCTTTTTAACGAGGTGTCCCTCGCTGTCGTACACTTCAAGGGTGGCGAGCCTCATTTGACTGTCGATTTGATGGGTTGCACAGGATAGACATGGGTCATAAGCCCTGATAACCATCTCCATTAAGTTGAAGATTTTATCGTCTACGTCTACTCCAGGTTTAATGTAGTCTTTGGCGACTTTTTGAATACCCATTTCCATGGCGGGGTTGTTCTGGATGGTTGCAACAATAATGTTTGCTTTGGTAACCAGTCCGTTTTCATCACAAGCGTAGTGGTGGGTTAGTGTTCCTCGGGATGCTTCAACAATACCGACACCTTCACCAGCGGTTCTTTCCAGTGGGCCTGGGAATTTATCACCAGTCAGGTCTTCTTCTAGAGTTGCGGCTGCACATTCTGCAGATGCCAATATCTCTATGAGTCGAGCCCAGTGATATAATAAGGGTTCGTGTGCGTAGCCAAAGGTTTTCCTGAACGCTTCTAACTCTGCTTGTGCTAATGGGGCTGCGTCAGGCATTTTGTCTGCTACATTTAGTCGAGATAATGGGCACACCCTGTAAACTCCTTCAGGATATCCTAAATCTTTTATGTATGGGAATTTCAACCAGGAGTAGGGTTTAACATGTTCTGCCATGTAGTCCAAGTAATCGGCTGGGGCAAATTCGCAATATGTTTTGCCTTCTTTGTCTTTCATTCGGACGTTTCCATCGTACATGTCCCAAACACCGTCTTTTACCAGTCCACAGTGGTAGCTTTCCATGTAGCCTAAGGTTTTGACCAGGTCCAAGTTTTCTTCAAATATTGGTTTGGCCAGATCCAAAGTTGCGACAGCTAATTCCACACTCCTATTCATTTTGTTTAGGAGGTCTTTCTGAGTTTCATCATCCAGACGGGTAGAGATTCCTCCAGGAGTTGAGGATGTGGGGTGAATAGGCCTTCCACCGGTTGCTGTGACTAGGTCTAAAGCGTTTTTTCGGAGTTCAATGGCTTGTAATGCTGCTTCAGGTGCATCTTTCACGATCTGGAATACGTTTCTGGTTTTCCTGTCTTTTCCAGCTATGAAGTCTGGAGCTGCCAGGTAATAGAAATGCAAAGTGTGAGAGTGCATTGTTGAACCCCAATCCATGAGTTCCCTCATCTTGTAAGCAGTTGGGAGAATGTCATCCGGTTGGAATCCGAAAATAGCATCTACAGCCTTGGCAGCTGCCAAATGGTGCTGTACATCACATATACCACAAATTCTAGGCACTATACGTGGCACTTCTTCAATATTTCGTCCTTGCAGGAATTTTTCAAATCCACGGAATTCCATAACGTGGAGTTTAGTGTCTTGGACATTTCCTGCATCATCCAAGTCCACTGTGATTTTTGCGTGACCTTCAATCCTGGTCACTGGTTCCATTTTGAGTGTAACCATTTATTTACCCTCCTTTTTCACCTTAGCAGGTATTAGAGCTGCTGGGAGTGTGTAGGTATAGAAAGTTCCAACTATATCATCCAGTTGATCGGCTACTTCTTCAGGGTCCACAGTTTTATCTCGTTCCACACCGAAATCAGAACCAATAGCACTGATCATTTTTGCACCCTGATCAGTCACATTGAAAGTAGGTCCATAGCATCCACGACACTGAATCGCAATTGATGGACATTCAGCACCACAGATGGAAATAGTAGCTGGTCCTAAACAGACCAATCCCTGAGGTACTAGGCACATCTCTTCTTCGGGTTCTCCCAGTTCAAACTGTCGGATAATTTTGTCCATGGCCATTCCTTCTGGTGGTTTTTCCCTAGGACAAACTTCGCAAAGGTTTGTTTTTGGTATTTCAGGCAGTTCTTCTCCTTTTAATAAAGCCATGATAATTTGTGCTACCAGATCAGATCGGGGTGGGCATCCAGGTAGTGCTAAATCGACATCAATTACTTCAGTTAGTGGCCTCATCCTGCTTTCTAACTTAGGAACTCCTTCACTTGGTATTATTCCTTCATCGTTGTAAGTACTTTCAGAGTTGATATAAGCCTCTTGAGTTAACTCATCAACAGTGTGTAGGTTTCCAAGTCCGAAAATTCCTCCATAAACTGCACAAGTACCATAAGCTATGACTACTTTTGCTTTTTCCCTAACTTTTAATGCAAGTTCCCGGTTTTCATCGTTTCGAATTCCTCCGGTTACTATAGCCACATCTACGTCGGTCCATTCATCGTATTTGACATCCATGAGAACTGGCATGAATTCGAAGTCTGCCAATCCCAGAACATCTACAATGGCTTCATGTATGTCTGCAATGGAAATTTCACATCCAGCACACACACCAAGCCAAACGTTTCCTAGTTTAACTTTGTCTGCCATGTTAGGCCTCCACTTCTGCTTCTTCTGGAGCTTCTAATTGTGCTTTTAGGGGGGATGGGCCCAGAGCAGTTATGCGTTCCACCATCATTGTAACGGTGTCAGCAAATTTTTCCCCTTCTGATGCAGATATCCAGTCATGGTGAATCCTTTCTCTTCCAATTCCCAGTCCATCTGCTAATTTGTAGATTAATCTCATTCTTCTATCGAGTTTGTAGTTTCCTGCGTCGTAGTGGCAGTCTCCATGGTGACAGCCGGCCACAATGACCCCATCAGCACCTTCTCTGAAGGCTTTGAATATGAATTGGGGTTCAATCCTTCCCGAGCACATTACCCGGATGACCCGCACATTTGGGGGATACTGCATCCTTGCGGTTCCTGCGGTGTCTGCTCCACCGTAGGAGCACCAGTTACAACAAAACATCACGATCTTTACATCATCCTCAGCCATTGGCTTTCCTCCTTGCTTTGTCGGTGTACCATATTACTGTACATTATATGCATTTGGGCATAGTTATTATAAAGGTTACTTAGAAAACAATTCCGAAAACTTTTTATATCATGATACCAAGTTGATATTTCAAAATGAATTATAATGCCCCCTTATTAGCCAATAATAAGATATTATTTCCATATGAGTATAGGAACAATGAATATAATT
Source organism: Methanobacterium sp. UBA353 (assembly GCA_002496805.1). Taxonomy (GTDB): domain Archaea; phylum Methanobacteriota; class Methanobacteria; order Methanobacteriales; family Methanobacteriaceae; genus Methanobacterium. Next base: position 12,173 of record DALO01000019.1, read on the forward strand.
TTAATTTATATAACAAACTATCAAATTACTTTATGAGTTATATAAAGGGGGATATAACGGTTAAAGACAATGATGTCCTTTAAATTATTATTAATATCCTAAATACAATTTTTATCATCATTTTAATTTCATAATTTTTGTTTGAAAACAACTTCCCAAATAATATGATTAAATAAAAAAATCAATATAAATAAAGAGTACCATATAGATTTGTTGTGTATCTTAAATTTGTAAATAATAAACAATAAAATGGCGGTGATTAAACTGCTACTGGAAATAACTGATCTGGCAGTAGAAGTAAGTGGAAGAGAAATTCTGACTGATGTAGATCTTTATATAGATAAAGGGGAAACTCATGTACTCTTAGGACCTAACGGGTCTGGAAAAAGCACACTTTTCATGACTCTGCTTGGATTTCCCAAGTACAATGTGACAAGAGGAGAAATAATATTTAAAGGCGAAGATATTACCAACTTTTCAACCACAGAAAGAGTTAGAAGAGGTTTTGGAGTTAGTTTTCAAAATCCGCCCTCTATTAGGGGTGTGAAACTTGGTGATCTGTTGAAGATTGAACACGGTGAATCAGACACTGGTGAAGGTTTGAGTTCAGAAATGATGGAAACCGTGCACAAACTCAAATTTGATGAAAAGTTCCTAGAAAGAGATGTGAATCTTGGTTTTTCTGGAGGAGAGGTTAAACGTTCGGAAATTCTGCAACTTTTGGCTCAGGAACCTGATTTTATAATGTTCGATGAACCCGACTCTGGGGTAGACATTGAAAACGTAGAAATTCTGGCTGAAGAAATCAACAATTTACTTGATAAAAAGAAAAAACCAGGTTTAAGGGAAAAATCAGGACTTTTAATTACACATTTAGGATACATACTTAATTTCGTAGCTGCTGACACTGCTCACGTCCTTTTGGATGGCAAAATTGCTTGTTCAGGAAATCCGAATGAGATAATGGAAGATATCAGGAAAGAAGGATTCAAGGGGTGTGTGGAATGTTGCAAAATTCAGTGAAAAAAGCCAAAAAAGCAAAGGAAAAGGAAGCTAATCTGGGGGAAGACATAGATATAGAAGAATTTAAAATTGAAGAACCTGGTGAACATGAATCTGTGGAATCCCTGGAAGAAATTCCTAAAAAATATCAAAACACATTGTTACAAGTAGGTGTGGACCCTAAATCAGACGAAAGAGGCGGTTCTTTCATGATGATGGGTCAAAGTGAAATTATAGCCCAATCTCACACAGAATCCATAGAAATCCTCAATATAGGGGATGCACTGAAAAAATATGACTGGCTTTCAGATTACATGTGGAATGCTATCGCCGTTGACACCGATAAATACACAGCCGAAACTGCTTTGGGCGATCCTGGAGGGTTTTTCATCCGAGCCAAACCTGGTGCCAAAACAGTGTTCCCTATCCAAGCGTGTATGTTTATAGGAGATGAAAGATTAGCTCAAAAGGCCCATAACATTGTAATCGCCGAGGAAGGATCGGAGATACATATGATAACTGGATGTGCTACTGGAACAGATGTTTCATCTGCACTGCACATTGGTGTTTCCGAGTTTTACATAAAAAAGGATGCTAAGATTTCTTACACTATGGTTCACAATTGGGGTGAACAAGTAGAAGTGCGTCCCAGAACTGCGATTATCTTGGATGAAAACGCTACCTATGTGAATAATTATATTCTCACTAGTCCAGTTAGGACCATCCAATCTTATCCTACTGCTTATTGTAAGGGTGATAACTCAAAAGTGTTATTCCAATCCATAATGGGTGGTCAAAAAGATTCTATTCTTGATTTAGGTTCCAGGGTAATTCTGGAAGGTAAAGGATCCAGTGCAGAAATGATATCCAGAGCAGTATCAAAAGACCAATCACAAATTTATTCCAGAGGACACCTAGCTGGTAAGACCCAAAAATGTAAGGGACACTTAGAGTGCCATGGACTGGTTTTATCAGATGATTCCATGATCTACGCTGTACCAGAACTTGAAGGCAGTGCCACTGAACTGGAAATGTCCCACGAAGCAGCAGTAGGTAAAATTTCAGAAGAAGAAGTGCTTTACCTTACAAGCAGAGGATTGAGCGAAGAAGAAGCCGCATCCATGATTGTCAGAGGATTCTTGAGCATGGACATCACTGGTCTGCCACCAGAACTTGCTGCTGAAACCAAACGCATGCTAGATCAGAGTCTAAAAGGAATGTAAAAAAATTCCTTCCTTTCAATCATCTTTTTTTTCAATGTTTTCCTTATTTTTCTTTTTCATATATTCAATCATAATCCAAGACTTCATATCGGATTAATTACATAAAAAATAATATACTTTGTAATTTAACTAATTGAGGTGTTAATCGTGTATCTGGCAGGAGAAGCTTTAGTTGGAGATGGAGCAGAAGTATCCCATATAGACCTTTTGATTGGAGATAAAGAAGGAGCCGTTGGTAAGGCATTTGCCAATGCTTTGGCCAACCAAGTTGACAGACATACTCCTTTATTTGCAGTTATAACTCCTAATTTAGTGGCTAAACCGATTACCATGCTTATTCCCAAAGTTAGCATTCGTGATTTGGATGACGCCGTGAAAATGTTTGGGCCAGCTCAGAAAGCAGTGGCTATGGCAGTGGTGGAATCTGTTGAAGAAGGAATTATTCCCAAATCTGATGCAGAAGACATTTGCATATTATGCGGTGTTTTCATTCACCCTGAAGCTCAAGATGCTGATAAAATTTACCAGTACAACTATGAAGCAACAAAAATTGCCATAAAAAGAGCATTTACCCAGACACCAACCATTGATGAAATAATAGAAAAAAAGAACGAAACGGGACATCCTTTCTATAAGTAAGTCCCAATTTTTTTTTTAAAAATTAAACATGACTTTTTTTTATATTTATTTAAAAAAAAAACTGAATTTAGAATAGGATGATAGTAGACCTACTTAATTTCATTTTAAGATTACATGGATCTTAATGATCAATTAGGTAGTAAATTTTTATTCTGAAATTATGATGAATTCGCCAACTTTTTCCACTTTGCCGAATGGCACCAGTAAGGTGTCACCTTTTTGTTTAGAACCTTTAACTGCGATTGTTCTCCCTTTGTCCACTTTAATAACCACATCAGTTATTTTACCAGTGCGATCATTTATTATGAGCTCTTCCAACTCACCCAAGATTCGGGCATTGTTAGTGGCAACTTGATAACCCTTAATTTCACTCCAAACTTTTTCTTCCCCTTTTATGAGTTTCCTTTCTTCTTTCTCGACCATAACCTCACCTTCTATAATGTTCCCCACAGTTTTTCTAAGGATATTATGTCCTCGGGGCTATTAATATTAAATGCCAGTTCTATTTTGCCAAGGACTAGAACTTCTTCATCTTGTTCTGTATCTTTCCCCCTTAATATATTTAATCCAGAGGGAACCACTTTTTCCAGCACCAAACTGGGCTTGATACCATGTTCACAGAAGATCTCCACTGGCACCATCACTGACATAGCTGGTTTAGGTGATTTCTGGTACTCATCCAGTACTTGGTCTATGATCATGCCGGTGATTAGGGGAAGATCAGAAGTGATGGTGAGAATTATTTCATTGGCAAAATCATCCTGTGAAAGTGCATAAGAAAGGTCTTCTATGTAACCTGCGCCAGGAGTGTCAAGAACACTAATTTCACTACCTTTTGAAGCTATTTTTTTGACAAATTTTGCAGTTTCGGGTGTGTGGGGGCTGGTTGCAACTACTATTCTATCCACTTGTGTAGAATCATGCAATGCTTCCAGCACATACCAAATGAGAGGTTTATCTCTTACCGGTGTAAGGGGTTTTTCATATTCTACCTTCATTCTGGTGCCCCTCCCACCAGCCAATACCAGGGCTATAACCATATACTGAAATATCAGATTGTGCTATTTTAAATCTTTTTGATCATCGACAAAAAAAATAAAAAAAATATTACGTTTTAAAAAGAAGATGGGGCTACTTATCCCCGGAGTTAATGATGTTTTTTAAAATAATGTATAGATTTATGTTTTAATTGATTTTTTGAGAATGATTGAAATGTAATTGTAGATTATAATATAATGATTGATACATATGAGGAAATAACCGTGATTCTGTTAGCTCATAAATGATCAAATCATATTATAATCATGTGCACTTATTTTATCTCTTTTGAAGTTTCATTCTTTGCGCTAAAATGCAAGGCCCGCCTTGTCTACCTCCCAGTGGTATTAGGGGTGTTCCCATGGAATTCATACATCTGGCCATCACTGCTGCGCCTAAAGCCAGAGCATCTGAGACAAATAGAACATCCTCAAAGTATCCTTTAGTATGTTCTAAAATTAGTTCTGGTTTGCGTCCGGTAATTCCTGCCCTTCCGGTGATTCCTAGGATGGATCCTTCTTCAATTACACCTTCCTCATCAGCTTCTTCAATTAATCTTTTGACAATCATGGCACTAACATGGTCCAAGGTGGCAAAAAGGGTGTGCATGTCTGTTGATTCAATTATTTCTTGACCTATTTTGGTAAGTTCAGGGACTTTATCTCCTTCTTTACCAATGTCACAGCCGATGAGAGTGGTTCCTGCATCGTATGCTGCTTGAGGATCTACTGGCACGGTTCCGAATCGTTCTCTGCCTTCAGGAACTTTGCGTATGTCCACGTGTTCATGGGCACGTTTGGCAAACTCTTCTGCAGCTTTCCAGTCAGCTTTTTTGAGGATTTCCTTTTTATACAAGTCCAGAGCAGCTCCTCCTATTTTATCCACCTTTTGTGTGCCTCTGATTATTGAGTCAGCCACTGCTCCGGCCAGTCCACAGAAGTTTCCTATGGTTCGGGCATATGGTTCGTCATTATTAACTATTCGACCAGCCAGTGTGGTTCCAAAATCCATTGAAACACATGGATTTCGGTAATCAATCTCAGTCCATTTTGCACCTGCCTTAATACCCCCAGTTACGAGTTCTCCTTCCATTTCATTTGCCACAACAGCTCTTCCAGTAGGGGGCACTACACTTACCACAGCTCCATCAAACATTACCTTGTCCAGTAAGGTGAATTCTCGCAATTTTTTGGGTAAGCTTTCCTTGGAAATTGATGGAGACATTTTACTTGGCGGTATTCCTGCATCCAAGCAGCCATCTGCCAGGGCAATAATGAGTTCACCCACCTCTTTTGGTGAGGCAAAACCTGCTGTAACTCCTGTTGAGCGAACTACAAAGTCAAGATCATCTTCAATGTTTATCCGGGAACGTTTAACAGATTCCAGTATAGTGTCCTTGACTAATTCTGAAACTGATTCTTTAGTTAGTTCCACGTGCCAAACAGTTTCCCCAAAGACTTTTTCACCTTTTTTTGGTGGTCTGATATCCCGGGTCATTTTGACTGTTTTATCCAATAGATATGTTTTGCTGGTGTTGAGGTTGGTGGCAGTAAGGATGGACTTGGTAGTGGTGTTTCCCAGCTCCACTGATGCTACGATGTAGTATTCATCTTGGCGTAAATTTGCACCGTATCCTCTTCCCACGGCTTTCTTGGTAAATGGTGCCATTTTGGCATCTTCAATTGTTATGTATCTACTCTTGGCCATTACCGGTTTAGGACCCAGGCCCAACATTTTCTTTAAGAATGACAGGAAAATCCCCTCCAAATTGACATAAATCTTAAATTATTACTTTTGTGACTTTATAAAATAGGTTTTATCGAAAATAGTTATAAATCTTGTGAAATTAAATTCTGGATTTATAACAAATCGAATATTAAATAATGTAATTCAAGAAAAAAAAATGTTAAAACAGGATGTATCAACTAATTTACAGTCCGAACCAGAAGTATGGTGCATGGAGCAGAGTGAACCACTTTCTCAGATACACTCCCTAACAGATGTTTATCCACTATACTTTTTCCTGTGCCCATTACTATCACATCCACATTTTCATCAGCTGCAGTTTTGACAATTTCGACTGCAGGCTTTCCTTCAGTCATTATTGTCTTGAATTTTATTCCTGATTCTTGGGAACTTTTAAATGCCTTTTCCATATGACTAAGTATTTCTTCCCCTCTTTTTTTTAATTCAGAAATCATCATTTCTTTTACTTTTTTAGGGGTTAAAAATGGGACAGATGTTTCAACCACATAAATAAATATTACTTCAGCATCTTTGTCATTTAAAATATTTAATGTGTTTTCAATAAGGTCATCCATGTATTCGCCCATGGTAGCAACTAAAATCTTTTTATACATTTTCCATCACCTAACCAAATATAAATATCCTGACAATAGCATACGAGATGTATGTTAACATTAATATTATCCCTGCCACCCTATTAATTTTCATTCCGCCAACCCTAATAAGCAGCATCAAAAGAACTGTTACTCCAATCATCACTGGCGCGTCCAAAGTTAAAGATAGAGGTTCTACTGGTACGGACAGTATAAGAGCAGGCACTCCTATACCAATTAAGATATTAAACGTGTTACTCCCCAGAATTGTCCCTATGGAAAGATCATGCAATCCTTTCATTGCTGAAGATAATGTGACTACCAATTCAGGTATGCTAGTTCCAATAGCCAATGTAAACAGTCCCATAATCATTTCTGGTATTCCTGCTATTTGGGCCAGTTCTACACCACTATAAACCAGTAATCTGCACCCAATTATAAGGCCTGCAAGCCCTAAAATTATATAAGAAATTGATTTTTTATTTATGGCGCTTTTTTTATTCTTTTTATTGTTTTCATGATTTTCTTCTTTCGAATCATTATTAGAATTGTTTTTACCATGTTTTCTCTGGGCCTTGATTAAAAACCATAAATAAATACAATATGCAAAAATCATTATTACAGCTGCTATCCAGTTAATGTCACCAAATAACATGAAAAATATGAGAATTAAGCCAGTGCCTAACGTCATAAACCAATCCCGATTTAATCCCTCTTTATTTGTTCCAATAAATCCTGCAACTGTTGCAGAAATACCCAATATGCCAGCTATATTCCAAATATTCGAACCAATTACACAACCAACCCCAATATCTGTATTTCCAGATAATGACGCAATCAAAGCTGATCCAAACTCGGGAAGTGAGGTACCAATTGCAGAAGCAGTTACTCCCAGTATTATTTCAGAAATACCCAAAGCTCCCCCAATTTCTACCAAATTATCCACAAATAAATCGGCTGATTTAATGACTATGATCAATGAAACTACCAATACCGCTATGAGTGCTATTATTTCCAACAATATTATCACCGGAAGTGTTATTCCTATCGCTAGTTCTGTAATTGGAGCATATTACTAGCATACCAACTAAACATCTTTGTTTATTATTTGCAAATATAAAAAGATATCCAAATTATTTAAATGCCCAAAAAAATTCATTTAAAAAAAATTAGTTCGAAAACTGTTGAAATTCTCTTAATAAAAAAAAAAATAGGTTGTATAGGCTTTACGCCTATAACAGTTTGAAGAATGGGTGTTCTTCTATTGGTTCAGTTCCGATGTCTTTGGCTGCTTCAGCCATGAAGATATCAGCCATACCACAAGCCGGGAAAGCCATTTTTGAGTTTTCTATAGGACCAAATAGTACAAAGTCTCCTCCAACAGATTGCTGGATTAGGTTAGATCCTACGTCACAAACAGGCCATGCTTCTGGATGTTCTTTTTTGTATCCGCGTAGCCAGTCCCATGCAGATGGCACGTTGTGGATACCACTTCCCACAGGTAGTCCCCATTTGCTTTTAACAGCGTATGAAGTTCTGAGGGCTGGTCCTGCACCTTGACCTAATGGAGTTATAGCAACATCCATGAATGGTTTGGTGATTCCACACTCATCAGCCATTTGCATTAATCCTTTGTCTATGGCACTTCCACCAGTTTCCCAGATGTCTATTTTACCTTCCACACCCGGTACCATGGGGTTAAACCCGAGAACTATGGATGCAGATATATCAGTGTCTGCAACAGCTTGAAGTTCGTCAGCTTCGGAAGCCATGTTTATTGAGTTGTAGATTGCTCTTTCAGCCAGACCTGTTTCTTGGGCGAATTTAGCACCGGCAACTTTAGCATCTGCTGATGTTGAATCTATCATGAATGGTGCGTCACATACTTCACCCACAAATTCCAAGTATTTGACCATTGCATCGGCAGTTGCACCGAAGGTCTGGACGATACATGGGTTTCCGGTGACGTCGGACATTTCTTCCATGGTCTTTATCAGGGTTTCTGCTTTGTCTTTGTCAAAAACTCCTGCTTTTTCATCTTCAATAATGCTGTGTCCACCATAAAATATGGTTCCAGCTAAAACTGTGGGGTATTCTCCAGGTTGTCCACCCACGTTGACACCAGCTACATCTAAAACCACTTGTTCTTTGTCAAACCTTATCATACGTAAACCTCCTTGAATTAGACTCCTCCAAAGATGGATAGGATTGCTCCTACTTTCACTACATTGAATACCACAAACAGGATGATTAATCCTATTATGATTCCATATAAAATACCAATATCTCTGCCTACTTGCTGACCAATTCTCTGATTGATTTCACCCCAGGTGAATTCAACCTTTTCATCCATTTCATCTAATCTTTCATTAGCCTTGTTGAATTCGTCAGCAGGGACTAAAACACGAGGTATAACGTTTTTTTCTTCGTCAGACATGTTATTAAGCCCCCTTAGTGGTCAATAAAACCCAAACAAATGGAAGACCTACTAATAGAACTGCCAGTAAGAATCCCAATGCCATACCATATATTCTGGTGGCTATGAGTCCTGAGAACAGTCTCTGATCCCTTCCAATGAGTTGAGTCCGGTATTTTACATCTGCTGCTACTTTTCTAATGCCTCGAATATTAGGTTTGTTTGATATTAACATTTAATATAAACCCCCTAAGAGCAGTAAGGTTCCAAAGGTCAGGATGAAGACTAACCCTATCATTATACCTTGTACTTTTCCTGAGTACATACCTGCAGCCATCCTGTTTAGACCACCAATTGATTTAACTTGGGTCTGGATGTTACGCATTCTTGCCTCAATTAGGGCTGTTTCAGGGGCGACTGGTGGTATTTCTTCACCCTCTTCTTCTTCGCCACCGCCTTCTTCCACTTCTATGACCATTGCTTCTTCTTCGAAAGCTCCTGGATCTTTGTCTATGCATTCTTTGACCTTGGACTGTATGGTAGCAGCGTCTTCTACGTCAATAATGCTTACAATTTCCATTTGTTGTTGGAATCTTTCAATTCCCTCATCAGGTATGTTTTCTATGAAGGGAATGGCTCCAGTTGCATCTATTATTTTCCTTTTTTCAGGGTCAACACCATTGGCGTGGAGAGCTTCTATACTCTGACCCGTGATGTGTCCTTGCACCTCTGATCCAGTTAGGATCAGGAAGCGTATGTTGGGATTTGAGATGAGGTTTGCGAGCATCTTCTCTATTCCTAGGTTCTCAGTTTTGCAAGGTCCAGCAATAGCTGCTCCAGCATCTACTGGAATACTTTCAATGTGAGAAGCCAAGGTAGTGGCTGCAACAGGACTTTCTGGATCTCCTACTTCGTAGTCCCCGTTAATTACAGGCCATCCTTCTGCTGGTGATTTCTTTTCAGCCAACTTTAACACCTCCTATAATAATAGGGCTATCAGTAGCACAAGCCCTAAGATAAATCCATAAACTATGTTGGTTAGTGTACCTGCCATGAGGTAGGCTCCTTCCCTTCCAGGATAAGATCCTGCAGACACGGTAGTTGGATCTAGGGCTGTGTATAAGTCTTCTACTGCAACCTCTAATTCATTTAATTGTTCGTTAACTCCATCCATGGATACGATTATGGCACCGCCTACAGCTGCACCGACCGTACCAGTACTGGGGTCAATGGTTAGATTCATTTCAGGAACTACTTGTACTAATGGTAACATTTCCATTTTGATTCCTCCTAGAGTTCCTCCTCTTTAGGCCACATTCCGGACCATGCCACAGATGCTGCTTCTTCTTTGGATGCTTTTAAGAACATTTTGATGGTTATAAACCATGCAATAGCACCAATAATGGCAATAACGGCTCCTTTAGCAGTGAATAATCCTCCTAATATGCCTACTATCGCCATAGAAATGAAACCTGTGGATGCAGCCAATTTTAGGGTTCTTACCCTGTTTTCTTGTGGTCCTAAACAGGCGTTGAATGGGTGTTGAATAGCCATGGTATTCATGATAAAGAGCAGTGCAATGAAACCAGTTGCTACTACCGAACTTACGATAGGTGCCATGCCTATACCTCCAGCAATGGCTGCGGAAAATCCGATAACAGATATTGCAGATGCAGCGGTGAGTTCCATAGTACCTGTTAACAGGACTGGTATTTTCATTCCAACTATTTTTTTACCTAGTATGGCAATGACTGCACCTATAATTGCGGATAGAATAACTCCTAGAATAGGTCCTAAGAAAACATTGCCCAGCATTACTCCACATGCCAGACCGGCTAAGACACCTACAACGCCCACTGCAACGGACATGTATCCGATGGAGGGCACACCAGTACCTAAACCGTAACTGGCTACTCTTGCTATGGCGTCAGCACCCCAAATTATGGCACAGACTGCACCTAATGATGCTAGAAGAGGTCCTAAAACCGGGTGAAATGGCGTTAAATAAACTCCGATTAAGCCACCTACAATTCCAATACCAGCGGTCATTTTAGGGTTTACTGCGGATTCACTGCCCCCTCCTGCTGCTACTGACATTAGAAAGCACCTCCATTCATAATTAATACCCCAACAATTCCGGTTGCCAAGGATGCAATAAGACAAGCCAGGGCACCTTTAGGAATTCTCTTAAACTTAGGGTCGTGGAACCCTTCTATGGTTCCCCCTATGTTGTAGGAAGCGATTACAGCATTGACAAAGAACAGTCCTAATGCGAATATTCCTGCAATCATTGCAGCAGGAACTAATTCAACTCCCACATACTTCAAAGGAGTGGCAAAGGATGTTATGCCAATTAATGATTCGTACATTGCCCAGTATGCCAGGCCACCGCCGACTCCACCTAAAAGTCCGCCAATTATTCCGCTTACATAACACACAGTGGGTATTCCGTGTCCTTCAGTTCCAGGGGTTACATATTTTTCTTGATTGTATTTGGTTAATGGGTCAGTTTCCACTTTTGCTGATGCGGGTACAGTTCCTACACCCCACACGTATACCCAGTTACCAACCAGCATGGTGATACCGATCATGAGCATTGAACCAACCGCTCCTGCGGCCAGAATCAACCATAGTGGAGATCCAGTCATTGCTGCTGCTGTGATAAGTCCAGTCATAGCTGAACCTGCTGCTAACATTGCGGTACCTGTTCCCACACCTGTTGCTGTTGCTATAGCTGCTGGAGCACCGCCCACTGGTAAAAAGTGTACACCTCCACCAATGAGGACACCGGCAACTGTTACAGCGCCTATCATTAATAATGGGTCCATCATAAAACCTCCTTACTCCTTGTATGGTCCGTATTTGTTTCTGGCAAATACTTCGATTCGGTTGTTGATGTATATTAACAGTAAGACTATCACTATACCAGCAATGACTCCTCCAGTAGCTCCGAAGACTATAGTCGTCCAAAAGCTGAGGAATACAATTAATCCAAAGCATAAACCTGTTACAGGTCCACCAAACTTAGCACAGAAGTTAACTACATCTATTGAGTTTCTGGCACCAAGTTCTGCTTTTCTGGTAATGTCACCGTGAATAGCCACGGGGATACCTCCACCAAATGGGTAATGTTGATATTCCCTTTCAGCACCATAGTGAACATCTCCAGTTGATGAACCAATGGCACCGATGGTTATTCCCCATAATACTGCTAAAAATGGTAGTGCAAATGGGTGAGCGAATCCTGGTAAATTTAATGTCATTAGGTATGATAATCCTACAATACAGAAAGATACTATAAATCCATGACCAGCTATGGGTCCTAAGTGTTGGGTAACAACATCTAAGAATAATGGTTGATTAAACTGTGATTGACTGACAATCCTACCTAAGTGAGATGTTGTGGCATATACCGTGTGAACCAATGCTGCTATGGCTGAACCGGCAGCAATTGACACAATAGGTTGTCCAATCAATCCCATAAGAACAAAAGTTACAGAACCTGCTATGCCTGCCCATGTACCGAACGCTACAGGTTCACCTGAAACTGCTTTGTTCACCATCCGGTGAAGGTTACCCATTTGAGGTGCCAGTTGCACTTGAGAGTTAGGGTTACTTTGTGATCCTACATCAGACTCTAAGTCCTCTGCGGCACCAGCAATGGTTGCGGCAGCGCCCATGAGAGCAACAATGCCTAATCCTGTTATCATACTCGTAGGGTCCATATTTTATCCTCCTTTTTTTTAAATAAATAAAAAAAATAGGTGTGGTAACACCTATTTATTTGGCTGGGGTAATTAGAGCTCTTTCTCCGGCTGGTTCGAATTCTCTTAATGCACCTTTAGCAAACTCTGCTCTAACATCTTTGAAGTCGAATGTTAGGTTTTCGTCAGCAAAGGCGATTTTGACCAGTGGGTTTAAAACGAAAGCGTCTCCACGGGCAGCGTGAGCAGCCTGAGAGATACCAGCGTATTCACCTTGGTGACCCACGTTCATGGCGTAGTTGGGGTAGTTAGCTCCACGTAGTTCCAGTGGTAATCCTTCGTCTCCACGGATGGAGAATACGTTGGATGCTCCACACTGGTCCTGCAGGTCGTAACCATAGAATCCAAGTCTGCTGTGCTGTTCTTTGTGCAGGTACATTGATAGGTACCATCCACTTAGAGCAGTCTGAGCGTTTCCAGTAGCAAATCCTGTGGAACAACCAGATGCTGCAGCACAGATAGCTGCTCTCTGTGATCCACCGAACTGGTCTTCAAGTAGTGCTGGGAATTCTTCGTACTGTTCTAGACCGTAGAAGGTTACTTCTGATGCTACATCCAGAATAGTGTCCATGTTGTTTGGTGCTTCACATAATCCGCCAAATTTGTCTTCAACGTACTCTTTACCATAGTAGGTGTAGTCGTCGAGGATGTTGTCAGTGTATGCAGCTGTAGCATATTGAGTGAATCCAACACCACCAGACATGTAAGATCCTAGCCAGATCTGGTCGTATAGCATAGCTCCTGAAGCCACCACGTCCAGTGCTACTCGGACTGGGTCTTCCCAGTTTACACGTGAGGACTGGCAGATATCAGCCAGGAAACCGAAGGCAATTCCTCCAGGTTCGTTTTCCCCACGAGCCCTTCGCACAGGAAGATATGTACCCATGTGGATAACTTCTGCGTGTTTAGCTGCGTATGCAAAGTCACCAGTTGCGGCTTCACCAGCAGCTTGTTTGTAGGCAGAAATCATGGACATACCTACTTGCATTGCAGACCATCGTGAGGTGGTACCACCATCACAGGTTCGGGATACAACAGTTGGTATTCGCACCACAGTCCACATTCCGTCTCCCACTTCTGCTTTGAGGACGTCAGCTTGGTGGTCTGGGAACTCTTTGTTGATGTCCAGGACGTATCTCTGGTCGATTTCATCAGCAATTTCGTCGTTTCCAGTGAACACTTTCACGTAACTGTCAGCAGTTAACATAGGGTGGGTTTCCACCATGTGTTCTTGGACAACAGCTGCACCAGGCATTGCGTGGTTCACAGTTTCCAAGTAGTGAGTGATGGTTTCAGGGGTAACTTCTTTACCTAACCTTTTTTCAATAACGTTGTGTGCTGTGTTTAATCCCACAATAACAGTTCTTCGGATATCATCCCAGAACTGCTGCATTGCAGCGTTGTTTACAAAGTGAAGGTCGTCACCTTCTACAAATGTGTCAGTTGTAGAAACCTGGTAGGGCATTAAAACCCTTTGTCCTAGAGGCGTACCCACATCTGGGTCATATTGAGGAATTCCACGTTTTGCTGCTACTTCTTTACCAGCTTCAACGAATTCCCTTTTCCTTTCGGATTGTTTCCATCCGCCAAATTTGTAAAAACTGGTGGATTTTTCGTCAGGGGCTTCCTCGAACTTTTCTTTTAATGCTCTTATAAACATTTTGTCAGCCATTTTTCCACCTCCTATTCAGGCATGAATCCGCCCTGAGATCGTGCTACATGTATTCTGTGCAGTATTTCTACTGCGTCAGCATCGTCTCTGTAAGCTTCACCATCTTTACGGTAGATGGTGGTTTTTTCTTTAAGGGTGGCTTCATCTAATGGTTCTCCTAAGTCCACTGGTTCGTCTAGTTCGTCACCAATTTGGTTTTTAACTGCGTCGACTTTTCCTGTGGATTTGTTGTAGACTAGACGTCGTAGCATGTCGAACATCATACCGTCTTCATCGAGCCTTAGGGAGTGTCCGTGTACAGTTTTTCCCCTAATACCGGATCGAGCTGGGTCAAAGAATTCAGTTTCTAAGAGTTCTTTGGAGTATTTTTCCAGGTCTCTTTCACGGGTTTCGATAATTTGTCGTCCGGATAGTGTACCGGCGTCAGCTCCTCTGTATCTGCATAAGTAAGCCCTGGACCTCATGAATGGTTGGGCTGGAGCAAAGTACATGGAGTCGGTAAACTGGATGTATCGTACGCGGTCACCGGCTTTTGCGCCGTCTAATGGTTCAACCATTTCTCTGATGGCATCATCAGGTTCATCCATCTCTTCTAGAGGTGGGTGTACACTGGGATATTCTTCACCAGGAGCTCTGTGACCTAATATGCTTACTACATCTTCGTCGGAGATCTCCCTTAATTTTTCTAATTCTACATTTGGGTCGCAGAATTTTCTTCGATTCTCTGCAACCTTACTGGTTCCGGGGTAGTATTGTGCCATATTCATGCACCTCCTAATGCTAATCTCACCTTTCTAATAATTTCATCCAATTTTTCTTGGGGACAGGTTTCTCCTCTTATAACTCCGCTGATTATGTCCACAATTTCACCTTTTGTTTTTGGTTCTTCGGGCATAACTGCTTTGGTTTTAACACCGATCTTGGCGAAATCCTCAAAGTCCACAGGGTATTCACAAATTATTATACAGGGCCGATTTACATGGCGTAAAATCAGACGGGCCTTGTATGTAATATGATGTCTTACCCCACCCAGGTGCACTACCACAAGTTTAAACCTTCCAATTTGTTCTTTCTCCTTTGGGGTCAGTCCAAAAAGACTGCCTCCTCCGGCAGTGGGTGCGTCCTGAGGCACTCCTGCTCCTGCGTTTAAGACCAGTGTGCTGGTCAGAATGTTTGCTTCTCGCAGGGCAAAGGTTATTTCGCATACTGGTTTCGTTATGTGTCTCCTTCCAGGAGACATTGCTACGGCCAGTACTTCATTTCCACACTCTGCAAATGTTCCTCGCTGGGCTATTCCGCCTCCTTCACCCATTCCCATTGTTTCTCTACAATCGACTACGTGGGTACATTTGCCTATCATTCTTAATCCTTCTTTTTGATAATTGTTGTTCTTTCGCTGAGTTGTGCATTTTGATCAGTTAATCCAACCATATCGTCAGGTAGGTCATCAACTGCTTCTCCGTATTTAATGTCGTCGGTGACAGTCTTCTGCTTTCTGATGAAAGTTCCAACGTGTACGTTGTACCCAAATGGCAGAATTTCATCACATATTTTCTTCACTTCTTCAATGATTTCTTCTTCCTCAATTTCCATCATAATTCGCCCTGTTTTCACTTGCAAATCAATTTCTTCACCTTTAACAGTGATGAATTGCCGTTCAGGGTTTATTTCTTCAGGAGGAAGTCTTTGTCCTTGTATTACCATTCTTTTTACGCCTTTCAAATCTTCCAAGTCGTTCAACAACTTTTCAGTAGTATCAGCGTTTAAAAGTCTGTGTGGAAATATTTCGATGTCCATTTAGTTATTTACCCCCAATGTTGGATTTGTTCTTAGACTTGGTTTTTTATCTCCGCTGCTGCTTCGTTCACGTATTTCAGTGGTTGTCGGAACTCGTCCACTTGACTGAACACTTCTTTAATTAGTCCGGAGGTTGCTTCAGGTGAGAACATCTGGGTACCGGCGTCTAAAGCCATGGCTGCTGCCACACATGGTATGGCGAAACCTTTACTGTGTCGAGTCACGATGTGGTTACCGTTAAAGATACCAGGACCTCCACCACCATATATAGAGTGGCTGAAGAAGGAGAATCCTACTGCAACACCTTCAGCTCGACCGAAGTCTACGCTTGGTAATCCAGTTTCGAATTCTAGAATGTCGTTGTAGTATAGAATAGTTGAGGACACACCTTGAGCAGCACGTGCAGCACCTTGGTTGACCATGGTGGCTGCTATTAACCCTGCAGCTGCATATGCGTTCCATTTAGCTAGGTCGTCAGTTCCGTATACACTGAATCCATTCAGGTCTTTTTCAACATTGATTACGCCATCAGCCTTGGCCCTTTCCACTGTGGATTCTATGACTGATCCAACTGTACCTGCGGCACCGTTGTCTTTTACCAAGTCAAACACCATGTTGTCAGCGTTCATTCCTTGATATGCCAGTCCTAATAAGTGCATTCTTTCAAATGCCCCTACTGCATCACCCATTTCAAACATAGCTGATTGTTCCAGAATGCTGGATAGAGCAGTTGTTTGCAGAGTGTTTTTCAAAGTTGCAGCTGCCACGTGGTTCACTAGAATGTTCCTCAGGGCGTAACCTGGGCCTTCCAGTTTTTGTGGTACATCTAACATAGTTGCTAAGTTTCCACCCATATATTCAACAGACTGTGGGTATCTTCCTAGAATAGCTGCTTTAACCATGTTAGCATCGTACATGTTGACATCACATACGTCAATTATGGCCTGAATAAATGCATTTGCAGTTACCAGTGTCGTAGCTGAGTATTCAGCTGCAGCTTCAAACCGGGTTGATGGAATTTGGACTAATACCCTTTTTCCGCCACCTAACAGTTCTACTTTGGTGTCGTCACCGTCCTCGACTTGTATCATTGCTTTTGCTTTGGCTGCAATTGCGTCAGCGTTTCCTACTATGTCCAGGTCGAGTTCTCGTCCTAGGATCTTACATGCAGGTCCACCAACCTTTGCGGATTTCAAAGCATTTTCTGTACCTTCGAGGTTCACTGCTACAGTCCTTTTGATACCTTGAACAATCGCTTTGATTGCAGGGTTCCTCAATGGACTTAGGGCTTCTATGGGGACTTGTGATTCGACTAGATTGCCTCTGTCGTCGTACAAGTCGACCTTATCTTCAAACTTTGCCATTTTTTCCCTCCTACAGATTCTTGTATACCTTTTTTTTGCACCAATTCGGTTGTAAACAGAAAAATAATTCTGTTCACTTGGAGGTCATACCCCCATGGTACAATATGATATACGACTCTCCGTATACTGTTAGATATGTATTAAACTTTCTTCTTGAATTAAATAGAAAGACTTATAAGAGACCATTTCTTAAACTTTATCTCGGTGTATTATAAAAGCCCCCAATTAAAGGGGAAACCAAAAAATGTCTTATTTTTTAATGCAATAACGTTAAAAACGTTGATATCATGCAAATAATCGCAGATGTGGGTGGAATACCTGGTAAAGACTGTAGAGGCTTCTGCAAATATTGTTATTTTCGGAAAGTTACTGGGGTCGATCCACTAGGATGTAGATCATGCCTTCCCGGTAGTTTTGGCTGTGAACAATGTACTACTGGTGTGCGGGAATCCAAAAACGAATTTGTAGCCCCATTTATGGTTATAAACTCTGTTAAAACATCTTTAATGATGGGAAATTACCGAGAAAATGACTTAAAAATTAACATCAGCGGTGGTGGTGATGTGAGCTGTTATCCTCACCTTTTGGATATTACTTCCGCATTTTCACAGTGGAAAATTCCCATTCATCTGGGTTACACTAGTGGAAAGGGTATTGACGATCCACAGATAGCCACTGATTTAATTTCACACGGAGTGGAGGAAGTTACTTTCACGGTATTTTCAACCAATCCCCAGTTAAGAAAAGAGTGGATGGGAGATAAAAACCCCCAAGCATCATTAGATGCCTTGAAAAGATTTTCAGAAGGTTGTGAAGTTCACGCTGCCAGTGTTATTATTCCTGGTGTAAATGATGGTGAATCTCTTAGGAAGACTTGTTCTGACTTGGAAGAATGGGGTGCTAAAGCATTTATCATGATGAGATTTGCCAATTTTCGCAACCAAGGCCTTATACTTGGAAATGAACCTATAATCAGTGGTTTAGAACCCCATAGTTTGCAAGAATTTGATGAATTGGTTCGCAACATTAACCAGGAATTCAATCTCAGAGTAACCGGTACCCCCGTATGTGACCCTGAAAATAACACTCCTTTTGCCCTTGCTAAAGATAAAGAAAAAGAATATCTTGATATATTATCAGATGTCACTTCTGAAGCTACAATTTTAACCGGAAAAGTTGCTAAACCATTTATTGAGGAAATCATTCAGATAATTGGAGCATCTGACTTGGTTAACGTGGTTGCGGCTGATCAGGATATTGGTTGCCTTATTACTCAAAAAGATCTTGAAGATTTAGAATTAAAAGAACTGAAAGAAACTATCATTATTCCAGGAAGAGCATTTGTTCATGATAAAAAGGCAGAAAAAATCCTTTGCAGAGATGGAATTGATCGGATTGTGGCCAGAGGTCCGGATAAACTCTCAGTTGATGGGGAAATGAGCAGTACATTAAGTCAACAAGATGTGCTTAAAACAGAGTTAATTGCTTTCCAAGATCTCATTGAAGCCATAAACTTCTTTGGTGTAAGGAAAAAATAATTTTCAACAAACATTTGTAAAATTAATTATCATCAACATATATTATTATATAGAAAAGTAAAAATTGATTTTTCCAAATACCCTTAAATATTAATAATAATTATTTATTGGCCTTTAAATCTGTTATAATGTGATAGAATGAACCATAAACTAAATGTAACAGTTTTAACTCCTGAATTTTATAGTTACGGTGCCCTGTTAATATCGGGATTAATCCAAAGATACGGTTACAATGTAAAATTGCAAAAAGGATTTGACCAGAAGATAGAAGCAGATATTGTTTTTATTAGTCTCCAATCAACAATTCATCTTTTGAACTATCAAGAAGAATTGGAAAATATTGATGGATTTAAGATAGTTGGTGGTCCAGTAACTCTTTCACCTGAACTGGTCTTAGAGTGCTTACCCGTGGATCTGGTTGTAGTTGGAGAAGGTGAGAATACAATATATAATATTATAGAATTCTTTGAAAATAATCCCAATCCAAGTGGACCTGATTTTAAACACTTACCAGGAGTGGCCTTTAAAGATAAAGATAAAACCATTGTAACTGGTAAAGGTTCTCTTGCATCCTTAGATAAACATTTATCAATGGTTCCAGAGAATATTTCATCTGAAAATATAAGAGGAGCCAATGTTTACCTGGAAACCCATCGAGGTTGTCCTGGGAATTGTGGATTCTGTGGTGTGCCCTGTTTTTTCGGAAGGAAAGTTAGAAGTCGCCCTTTAGAAGACATTTTAAAAGAAGTTAAACATTTTTTAAGAAATGGTGCTCAAAGGATAGCTATTAGCGGAGGCACTGGTTCTCTTTATGGTAGTAATAAATTTAAAAATGTGGATGATGATGCATTTGTTGAGCTTTTAAGAGAGATATCTAACCTTACCGGGCCTAAAAATCTTACAATACCTGATATCAGGGCAGATTTAATCAGCGACGATATTTTTGAGGCTATTAACAAATACACCAATGGATGGGTTTTCTTCGGAATTGAATCTGGCAGTGACCGAGTTCTTAAACATATGAAAAAAGGCATAAATGTGGATCAGATATTAGAAGCAGTGCATATGGCTCGCAAACATAACATAAAAACTGCAGGTTCTTTCATAGTTGCTTACCCTGGTGAAGAAGAAGAAGACTTTCAAGACACGATTGATTTGGCTGATGAGTTAATGCTTGATGATTACTTCATCAGCATAGCCGAACCTATTCCTGGAACTGATTTGGGTGATGAGATACTGAATTTATCCTTTGAAGATAACATTCTATTTCAGAAAAGTCAAAAATATTTAAAACATGATTTAAGCATTGCAGAAGAGCGTGCACTGGATTTAATGATGGAATCTTATATTTTTAGAAGTTATCCAGTCCCCATGACTCAAACCCTTCTAAAAAATTTAATTGACGAGGTTAAATCTCAGGGAAAACATATAAAAAGAGTAACTGAATTGATTAAAACTCCCATAAAGAAGTGATGTTTAATATATTACGTTGAAAGCGTTCATATGGGAATATTTTTAATTCCATATCAACTAATTAATTGAATGAAATAAAAACTCATGGAAAGTTGAAAACTTGACCAGCAGCACATTTCAGATAAGAATCTGGATAGGTAATCTTAATTTCATCCATTTTTTGAGTGCAATGGCAAGGTATCACCCTTTCAATCCCTTCCAACATGTTTAATTCCTCAGAATCATGGAATCCGCCAATAATAGCTTTTAAATCTCCATCACTAATTGTTCGTGCCATTTGGATAATGGATTTTAAATCAGGATGTGCACATCCAGTTAATAATATGTTTCCTTTATCTTTCCCTATTTCCACAACCAATGCCTGCTCTTTAATTTTATCTCCCAGTTCTCCAGTTGTCCAAACACCTTTCATTATCTTTTCGTAATTTACAATCTCTAATATTTCAGCTCTGGCTCTTATTTCTCTTTTCATATTTTCAGAAAATGATTTTAAAAGAACAACTTTTGGATTTGTAATTAAAGGTAATATGTGAGTCAATCCACCAATGTGGTCCCAGTGTGAGTGGGATAAAACAATCAAATCAATTTTTTCAATATTTACTTGGGACAATTCAAGGTTGTGAAGCAAGACATTACCATCCCAACCAGTATCAAAAATAATTGTATTTTCATTAGTTTCTATTAGGCAAGAAAAGCCCCAGCTTGCTTTAAAACCAGCAAGACAATTATTATCATACAATATAGTGATCTTAACTGAATCCTTGTTATCCATTGAATCACCTTCACTAATTTTTCTATAATTTCATCTAAAATCTCACCTTAATGAATAACAGAACGTTTAAAAGAATTAAAAAGAACGTACAAATGGACAATCACCTATATCCCATCTTGAAATAAGATCCACTTCTTCCTTGGCCAGGAATTCAGCAGTATTTATTCTCCTCTTTTTTTCCATGTTTTTGGGTGGATCGTCAACAATGGGGTAACACTCTATCTTTCCGTCTGCCTGGTGAAAATCCCAGATAATAGGCCAAAAACTCCTTTAATAATGCTTAAAATTAGATTAGTTAGAGTGGAATATCTAGCTGTTCTTTCACCTTTTTTTAACCCTTGAAATTGATTCAAATTCTTCTTTCCAGTATTAAACTAAACCCCTCCCTCTTGGTTAAGATTTATAGGGGAATATCATTCATATCCGACAAACAATTATCCATTATCTCCTTAAATATTGGCTTAAACTTAGGTTCATAAACAACTGCAGGTTTTAAATTAACCAAAGCTTCGACAAATCGTATATCATATGGTATCATCCCCAATAAAGGGATTTGTTGATTTCGGAAGTAATCCTGTAACTGGTAGGTCAGGTCTTTGTTGATTCCCCAGCGATTGATAACTGCCCCACAGGGAATGTTGAAATGATCTACCAATTCTATGGCTCTTTTAAGATCCCAAAAAGCAACTGATGTAGGCTCAGTAACCAGAATAACATAATCACTTCCAGTTAAAGAGGCTATAACCGGACATCCGATCCCTGCAGCAGAATCCATGATTATATAATCTGCCTGGATTTTTTCTGCAATATTAAAGGCATTGTTCCTTATTTCATTTACCACCTTACCTGATCCTGACTCCCCTATTTCAAGCTGCCCTGAGACTATTGGGAATCCATATTGGGTTTTTCCAACACCAATTCTGGCATTTTCAACTTTTTTTAGAGTAAAAATTTCTGGACATGCTAATTGGCAAGCACCACATCCCACACATAACAATTCATTTAAAACAGGTATATCCTCCTCCTGATTCCAAGTAATTGCAGAGAAATTACAGGCATCCACGCATTTTTTAAGATATTGAGAATTACTGCGAAGTTTGAGTGTTTCTAATTTTTCCAGGTCCATTTCAACTTTTTCACCGGTAGTAATGGATTCCCAACTGTCAAAATCTTCCTCTTCAAGACCTAAAACAAGAGCCAAATTAGGTGCATCAGCATCACAGTCAATTGATACGATTTTGTTGCTATTGGCTAGCATGACTGATAAAGATGCAGTTAAAGTACTCTTTCCGGCTCCTCCTTTTCCTGATAGTATGGTAATTGTTTTCATTAGTGCCTTCCACCTACAGTTTTAGCTGTTATAGCATTAGAAAGTTTTTTGATGTTGTTATGAGTGACTGGTTGGCCTCGAGAATGTTTTTTTAATATTTCCCTTTCATATGGAATTTTTTGAATTATTGGAACATTTTTATTCCTGGAAACATCGTCGATTAGGTTCAAATCACCTATATCCGATTTGTTAACTATTATCTGAGTTTCTACTTCCATGAGTTGTAATAGTTGAAGGATTAGTTCCAAATCATGTTTTCCTAGAGGGGTGGGCTCGGTAACTGCCAAAGCCAGGTCCACACCAATCATTGCCGAAATTACATTGCAATGTGTTCCTGCAGCAGTGTCTATTAAAACATAGTCATAATCCGAGGCTATGTTTTCAGCGTATTCTCTGGTAGCATTGACTACAAGCGCTGTAGCTTCACAACCAATTTCGATTTCTCCCCAAATTAGTAGAAGATTCTCTGAACTAATTTGATTTGATTTTTTAGATTTCCCCTGATATATGGCACCAATTTCTTGTTGACCCTTCTCCAAAGCTTTGGAAGAACAGGCTAAAATACAAGCCCCACAGCCATTACACTGGCCAGTTACTATGAAGGGGTATCTGTCTTTAATAAATACAATTGCATTTTCCTTGCAGATCTCAGAACAGTCCCCACATTTCAAACATTTGTTTTGGTTAAGAATTGGAAGAATCGTACAAACATCTTGGACTTTTTTGCGGTTGGTTGACAGTATAATGTGATCATCAGGGCATTCCACGTCAGCATCAACTAATAATACTTTGTTTTCACCAGCTGCTAATTCAACAGCTAGAGAAGTTGATATAGTTGATTTTCCAGTTCCACCTTTCCCACCAGTTATTGCGATTTTCATAAGAACTTCCTTGATAACTATTTCTACATCATCTAGGGAAATGCGAAATTATCTTCTTCCTCCTCTTCCCCCCACTCCCAGGCCTCGTCCTCGGGGAGCTGTGGGGTGTAATTCATCCAATTTACCCTGGGACATGAGAGTCAGATTTTCTTCAACAGTTCCTTGAACCATTTGATATGTCTTTATTTCCAATTGTGTTAAGACTTCAAAGGCATTGGGGCCAACTGATCCAGATATGAGGGCTTGTGCATTTTCATTTCCCACTATTCTGGCTGTTTTTATCCCAGCACCTCCCCCTTCAGTAGTTGAGGGGTTGGGTATGGCTTTAACATCTTTAAAATCCCCATCAACAATATCTACTACTATTATATGGGAACATCTCCCGAAAACAGGGCTTGCCTGTGAATCCAAAGTCGCCCCACTTGCAGCTATTGCAACTTTCATCATATCACCTCTTATTTAATTGTACTAATTTGTAGTACGTTAAATTCTCAAATTCTCATTTTTTGATTCTATTTTCTATTTTAGAAACTATTTCCATGAATTTTTTGGAGATATCTGATTTTGAATCATGGAGCAGGAATGGTGTTCCCTGATCTGAGTCTTTTCTAACGGATGTATCTAAGGGTAAGCTTCCTAGGTATGGTATTTCCAGTTCTTCTGCCAGTTTTTTCCCTTCACCTTTACCAAAAATATTGATTTCCTGTTTACAATGAGGGCAGGTGAAACCAGACATGTTCTCAATGACCCCAATTATTGGAATTTTCAACCCCTTAACCATGTTTACACATTTCCGGACATCTTCTCCAGCCACTGCTTGAGGGGTTGTAACCATAACCACTCCATCTAATTGATTGATGGATTGTAATACCGTTAAGGGTTCATCTCCTGTTCCTGGAGGGTTGTCCACCACTAGAACATCCAGTTTTCCCCAGTCAACATCAGACAAAAACTGTCTTATGGCACCAGTCTTTTTGGGCCCTCTCCAGATAATTGGCGATCCCTTGGAAGGTAACATGAACTCTATTGACATGACTTCTAGATTGTTTCTTACTTTAAGAGGCAATATTCCATGGGTTGATTGCTCTAAAATTGCGTTTTCCACACCTAACATATGGGGAATATCTGGACCATGCAGATCTACATCCATTAAACCAGTTTTATAATTTTTTAAGGCGAATGCTGTTGCTAGGTTAACAGCAATGGTAGTCTTTCCCACTCCACCTTTACCACTCATTACGGCAATTTTATGCTCAATGTTGCTCATCCGCTTTACAATGGTAATTTCCTGTTGCATTAAGAGTTTTTTCTGTTCTTCTTCCGTAGTCTGTTCTGGGTTAGTTGATTTCAAAGAACCATCTCACTAAACTTATTATGAATCCACAAAAAATTGAAATTGTGATCCATTATTGACTAATGTCCATCTGAGCAAGCTGATTCCATGTTAGCTTGTTTCAGTTTTCCTTCTGCCCTTGCTTGAACTGCTTCGGCTACTGTCCCTGATGCCCCTACATAAACATTTATTCCAACATTTTGGAGCATTTGAATAGCTTTTGGGCCTAAATTACCACATAATAGTTCACTAGCTCCAGATCCAGCAATAAATTCACCAGGCGTCATTGATCCACCGGCATGTTTTGCATTACTCTCCAAAACCTGAATATTTTCTATTTTTTCGTCTACCCAATTGATTAAAACAAAGTAAGGAGTTTTTCCAAAGTGTTGGGACACTGTTCCATTTAATCCATCTTTTTCAAGACTGGGAACGCATATTAATACCATTTTAGTCTCCTCCAATAACTTATTTAATCGGCTCCACAAAGTGGAAGACCACATTTAGGGCATTTTGTGTCACGACAAGGGACTCCAGGAGTTTTTGGAGATTCATAACCACATTTTGTACATTTACAGGCCCTTGGTGGTCCGGCTCCCATTCCTCTACCGGCAGTACCTCTTCTTCTACCTAATCCTAGTGCAGTAGCATCTTGAGATCTTTCTGTAACACCAAGCAATTCTATGTTTTCTGAATCACAATCTGGACACTTATCATATTCTTTAGTGGCACTTTGCCACTCAAAACCACAATTTTTACATTGATACCTTTTTTTATTCATAATATAATTCCCTCCTTTTATTTGAATAATTTTACCCTCTACTAATGCCTGAGTTATTTTCTTGCGGGCCGAACCTAAAGTACGGTGAAAGGTAGGTTGAGAAATATCCATAATCTCTGCTGCCTTTTTTTGTTGGATGTCCTGGTAATCATTTAATCTTAATGATTCAAACTCCTCCATAGTGATGGTAAGTGATTCTGTTTCATTTACATTAGCTATATCTGGTTCGAATCGACACACTCGCGGTTTTTCCAAAATTGTACTAAATCTTCTGGGCCTAGGCATGTTATGAATATATATTCAAAACAGTATATATATTTTACCCTAAAAAAATTGAGGCATTACTAATTTTTAACGAATAACAAAAAACAATGAATCTATCAAAACTCAAAAAATACATATAAAATTAATTAATAATTAATTAATCAGTGAACAAGAAGATTGAGTAAAATTAACAGTTTATTAAAAGATAATACAACATAATTCTAGTTGTTTTTTTCTGAGAAAATATTTATATATTAAAAAGACGAAAGTTAGGAACACCTAACATTGAGGTGCATCATGATTACAATGGTAGAACTAAAAAACGGAAAATGTGGAATTATTAGACAAATTGATGGAGGACATGGTTTAAAAAAACGTTTAGAAGTGATGAACATTAGAGAAGGGAAAAAAGTTATTAAAAAATGCTCAGCACCCCTACGTGGTCCTGTGGTTATAGAGATAGATGGATGTAAAATGGCTATAGGCCGAGGAATGGCACAAAAAGTATGGGTGGAAGAAATTTGAAGAAAATATTATTGATGGGCAATCCTAATGTGGGAAAAAGTGTTGTTTTCTCCAGATTAACAGGAGTGAATGTAATTCAATCAAATTATCCAGGGACCACTGTCGGATACACTAAAGGACACCTACTACTAGATAATACTGAAATGGAACTTGTAGATGTTCCTGGAACTTACTCTTTATCCCCTTCATGTAAAGCAGAAGAAGTAGCCAGGGACATGTTTTTTGAAGAGAACCCTGAATTAATAATTAACGTTTTAGATGCCACCAACTTGGAAAGAAACCTTTATTTAACCTTACAAATTCTGGAAAAAGGCATACCCACAGTTTTAGTGTTAAATATGTGGGATTCTGCCAAAAGGAAAGGTGTGCATGTAAACCTAGAAAAACTTCAAAAAATCATGGGAATAAACGTTGTGACTGCAGTAGCTGTTACTGGTGAAGGAATCAAAGAACTAGTAAACGTTATGGCTGAGATGACTAAAAACCCTGACCGTGATATTTCGAAAATTCCTAAAATGGATGATGATGATAAATGGGCCTGTATTGGTCAAATCTTATCAAAAGTTCAGAAAATAGAACATCGCCATCCATCCTTACTTGAAAAATTAGAAGATGCCTCTGTAAGACCTATTTCTGGAATTATTATAGCAATTATAGTTTTGTTTGTAACTATGCAAGTTGTTATAGGCTTTGGAGAATTGTTAATTGAGCACATCCTTGATCCAATTTATTACCAGTATTATGGACCTTTCATCACCGACACTGTGGGAAACTACATTAACTCGGGGTTCATCCATGATATCTTAATCGGGAGTGGATATGAATACGAAACTTCTTTTGGCCTATTAACTACAGGAATTTATGTTATATTTGCCGTTGTTTTACCTTATATCCTTATTTTTTATTTTGTTTTGGGACTTATCGAAGATTTTGGTTATCTTCCCCGTCTGGCAGTTCTACTTGATAGTGTGATGCACAAAATGGGACTCCATGGTTATGCAACAATACCCATTGTTCTTGGCTTTGGCTGTAATGTTCCGGCCATGCTTTCAACGCGAATTTTGGAAGGAGAAAGGGAAAAATTCATAGCTGCCACGCTTATTGCAATATCTGTTCCTTGCATAGCCCAAACAGCAGTTATAATAGGTTTAATTGGTAAACATGGCATTCAATATATCATAATGATATACGGTACGTTATTTATCCTTTTTGTGCTTCTGGGATCCATCTTAAACCTTTTATTAAAAGGAGAAAGTCCAGAAATTTTCTTTGAAATCCCCCCTTATCGACTGCCCCACATTGGAACACTGATAAAAAAAACAGGGATGCGAGT
Source organism: Methanobacterium sp. UBA353 (assembly GCA_002496805.1). GTDB lineage: Archaea > Methanobacteriota > Methanobacteria > Methanobacteriales > Methanobacteriaceae > Methanobacterium. The sequence continues at coordinate 39,657 of DALO01000019.1, forward strand.
GAAAGGATTTCTATTAGAGGCAGTACCATTTGTGTTTCTAGGCATACTAATAGTAAACATACTATACGTAGTAGGCATAATGAGCGCTATTTCCAACTTAGTGGCACCCATCATGTCCAATATGCTAGGTCTTCCAAATCAAGCAATTGATGCCCTGATAATGGGTTTTTTAAGGAAAGATTTGGCAACAGCAATGCTGGCCCCCTTAAATTTAAGTCCAAACCAACTTGTTGTTGCCTGTACTGTTCTGGCTACCAGTTTTCCCTGCATCGCCACGCTCATAATTCTAATTAAAGAAATTGGAATAAAAAACATGGTCAAAACAGGTATTTTAATGTTAGTGATTGCCCTAACCACTGGAACATTGCTTAACTTAATATTAAGTAACTTCAGTTGAGTGATTGAAAAGGAGGTTGTTATAACATGAAAATAAAGAATTTGATTAAGTTTTTCAGTTCATTATTCAAACATGACTGTGAAAATTGCTCTAATTGTCAGAACAAATACTATGATATTAAAATGGTTCGCAAAAAAGATAAAAAATAAAATTTTAAACCAGTTAAATATCCTATTTATAGGTATAAGCTTATCTAAAAAAAAGAAAAAACGCTTATTTGGTTACTATTGTTTCCATACTGGTGTCAAGCACCACGTCAAAGGGTATTTTAGCATTCCATCCTGCTTTATCGAAAATACCCATGAAACAAACCCCAATTATTTTCGGTTTTTTACCACCAGAAATTTCTTCTATCATGTTTAAAACTTCATCTGGCGAACATCCAAACTTAGGCATTGCTAGGCCTCCCAAAACCACCAGCACATCTGGGTTTTTTGGATCCGCATATTGGTTTACCACACTGAACCCGATATTTTGCACCTCTTGAATCTCTTTAGCCTCGTTGATATCAGATTTAGGTACGTAAACCATTTTAAAATCTTTGTCCCTAATTGCATAGGCAAGTAACTCAATAAAAGGAGTGCATACGGCAATTGACCCAGCAAAAACTATGGTGGATCCATTTTCAATTTCTTTTATGCTTTCTCTGAAAGCACCAGTAAAACCTATTATACCACTTTTCTTTTCCATTTAATCTCACCCACATAGAAAACTTCAGACATTTTATTCTGTATAATATTATAGATACTAACATTAATAAAAAGAAATTCCATTTCAGTTGGCTGCACATTCCCCTAAGAGAATTAAAATTTAAGTGATGCATTTGTCCGAATATTCGCGAAAGATTATGATTGTGATGATTTTGGAGGTTTAAATGGATAGAGATTATTACGACAAGTACTGGAAAGAAAGAATCAATGAAATGGAAATGAACAATAATTTAAACAAAAGCAGTTTAAAGAGAATTGATCCTATAAAATCACTTTTACACTCTAAAAAATCTCTTGGGAAAGTGTTAGATGTGGGTTGTGGTGATGGAACGATTCTTTACATGCTTCAAAAAGATTTTGAAATTGAACCATATGGGATTGACATTTCCATAAACGCGGTGAATAAAGCAAAGGAAAGGGGAATAAAAACAAAAATTTCCAATTTAAATAATGAAATTCCTTTTCCTGAAAAATATTTTAATGCTATTATCTGTGCCGATGTTCTTGAACATCTTTTTTCCCCAGAAACTGCACTTAAAGAAATTTACCGCGTCTCAAAAGAGGATGCTTTGATCATTTTTTCAATACCCAATTTAGGGCATTTAAAGAATAGAATTCAATTTTTGTTAGGAGAAAACATTACTGAACCTCCTTTTCAAGTTAAATCCCACATACGCTTTTGGAACCAAAAATCCTTTGTTAAACTACTGAAGGAAAATGGATTTAAGATGGAAAAATCAACGAGTGCTGAAGGAAATACTCTGTTATATAAATTGTGGAAAAATGATGCACTTTTTTCAAACTACATGTATATACAAGCCAAAAAAGATCTTTAAGTTGAAACATTTTTATTTCATCGTAAATTATATTCCCGAAAAAATCATTTAATTATCAGCTTTTAATTTGATTAAAGTTATCTCACAATTGGAACCAAGCCTCATAGGAGGGCCCCAAGTACCTGTTCCCGGTGATACATACAATTTGGTTCCTTTATACTCATATAATCCGCTAATATAAGGGAACATCAACTTAACCAGGAAATTGAAAGGTACCATCTGCCCATTATGCGTGTGACCAGCAAGCTGCAAATCAATCCCAGCCTCATTAGATTCTTGTAATCCTTTTGGAAGATGATATAAGAGAATTGATGGCTTATCCTTATCAATTTCAAGGCGTTTAAGTGTGTTTTTTAGATGGTTCCTTTCAAAAGAATACTCCACCCCGACAACCTGTATTTGGTTAAATTCTACCACTTCGTTTCGAAGTATTCTTAGTTTAGTACCCCCTAAAACCCTGAAAACCTCTCCTATTCCTTCATAAAGTTCATGATTACCAGTAACAAAAAATATAGGTGAATTTAAACGATCTATGTCCTTAAATGTGTGTTTATGTAGTTTGGCACTTCCGTCAACCACGTCCCCAGTAATGAAAACTACATCGGGATTTAGTTTATTTGTCTCATTTACTATTCGCCTCATGTAACCAGAATTTCTTATGGAACCTATGTGAATATCACTGAGGTGAACCGCCTTCAAATCCTCGTGTAAACCCTTTATTGGTATTTTAATTTCTTTAATTTTTAACAAATAGCTGTTATAAATAGAATATCCGCTAATTAATGTCGTTAAAAGTATTATCAATATTCCAACTGTTGTTCGAGGCATTTGCACAAAAAAAGATAGTGCTAAATATATTATCAATAAAAATAGCAAATAAAACGATACTCCCATCCAAGTTGATGCTGCAGTATAAAATACGCGGGTAATATTGTTAGACATTATCCTTTCAAATATAGTGGAAACTGGATAAGATAATGCAGCAACTAACATTATTAGATAAAAACCATTGGTCATTGGTAGATCCAGTAAAAAGTACATTCCAAAAAATACATAGTAGTTAAGGGCTAAAAATCCTGCGAAAAACAGGGAAATAAACATTACATACTGTATAATTCTTGGCATTTTTAAACCCCAAAATTTCCATAAATCCATCATCATACTAAATTGTGTAAAATTGTCCAAAAAAATTGAAAAAATGTAAATTGTGACTTGAATAGATTTAGATTATTGAAGTCTCTGGTAAGAGTTTGACCAGTGTATAATCATACATCATGGATTTTTTAATCTCTGAGACATCACCCAGACGATAATCATCCACGTTCACCCCTGCAATCTCATCCTTGTACTCTTCATAGTTTAATTTAACTCGTACCCCATCTAACTGGCTTACAATAGGTGCTGGGGAGTATATTTTTTCAACAGCAGGAATTTGGTTTTCTATTTCTGTTTTCACCAATATAGAAGGCACAATGGGCGGATCATCTAACATCTCTTTTCTACGAGTGTCAAGAATCTCTTCAACAACTTCTGCCAAGTTTCTAAGGGCTCGAATGTCTTCACCTCTTTTCAATCGTCGAGGAATCCTTCCTAATCCACTAACATAAGCCATAGCCCCTGGTAAATCAGTGACATCCATTTCTGGAGCCCCGGTTACCACTACAGGTATGTCAATATCTGCAAAAAGATGAGTTTTATCCATTAGACACTCCCTGAAACTTCCCAGTGCAAAAACTGCTAAGTCATGTTCTCCAATGAGTCTTTTCTCGTCCTCAGAAATGCGAGAAATGCCCTTCCCTGCTCCACGAGATAGGCCAATCATGTTATCTTTAGCACCATAACGCCTAAGATACTCTGAAATATCACAAGCAGAGTGGGGTAAGTGTTGGCGGGCTAATGTTGGTGATACAATGGCTATTTCTGTCCCAGCCATGGGTGCTCTTTTAATTTTTCCCAAAAGCTCCCTAGACTTTTCATCCACTTTTTCCACATCTTCCACAGGAACAGCTAAGGTTAAGACCAGATCCATCTGGCTGGTGGTTTCTTGAAGAACAAATCCTCCCAGATCTTCAATAAGCTCATTCATTTCCTCATGTTTGTGAACTCCGCCAATATAAGTTAAGGTTTCATACATAATTTATTCTCCAAAATTTGATACCGTATTTGCGCTCTTTCCAGGGGGTTTTCAGGAGCATTTTTATGTGAAGGAAGTTCTACAGTTCTACTTCCATTAAAATCTATTTTTTCCATTAAATTATTGTTAATATCATCTTTCAAGTAGTCCGGAAAGACCAAAAAGTTGGGTTTTTCTTTCACCAGAGTGAATCCCATATCTTCGACAATGTCTCTTATAAAAGTTGAGTAAACCTTAACTTTTATTTTTTTCCTTTTATCCAAAACTTTTCTTTCCGGAGTAGTATAAGCTAAGTAATCCTTTTGAAGTGAACCCATATCAAGTTTTTTGGTGCCTAATGTGCTGGAAATCTGATCAATACTCCCATATATCTGTTTAAATGTGTTTAATTTTATTTTAATGGATTTGACATTAATATTTGTTTCTGAAAGAACAATTGCTAAATCAGCACCTTCAAAATTGTTATCAGATACTACAGTGTATTCCAGTACACCAGCCAGTCTAACTACTTCCTGACACATGGGTGTGGTTAAAATCTTCATAGATACCTCAAGTTATAAAGTTAGTACTGTTTTATGTTAAAGTGAGTAATGTATATTATGAGGTTTATGATTGGATTAATGATTTACAGGTTGCCATGGTTATATCTAACCAAAAAATCAATATAGGAAAAAATATCCTGAAATGATTTAAAAATCTCTTTTATAACTTAAGTTCCCTTCATGAAGTATTATGAGGCTTTACCAAAGATTTAAATAATAAATTCAACAAAGAAAAATGTAGTAAGACCGTTTTTGTAGTGGTCTCAGGATGTGAATGAGTTGTTTGGTGCAGATGAAACTCCAAAAACAGGCCCTATTAAAGAAGGGGACGAATATGAGGTTAAAATTGAGGATGTGGGTAAGGAAGGTGATGGAATTACCCGTATTGAAGGTTTCGTGGTCTTTGTGCCTGAAACAAAGGTGGGTGACGAGGTTAAGGTTCGTATAACTTCGGTGCGGAGAAGATTCGCTTTCGCCGAAAAAATTCTGGAATAAAAAATTGTATAACTATAAATCTTTATTTTTTCCTATTATCTATTTTTGGTGTTTAAATGCAAGTTTCCTTAAGTTTAGAAAGATCATTTTCCCGTGATGTGTCTATTATGGTTGATGTGCTGCGTGCCAGTACCACAATTACCATTGCCTTGGAAAAAATTCCCTACATTATTCCCACACTGGAAATAGATGAAGCTCTAACCACGACCCCCAAAAATGAGGCTTTTTTAGCAGGGGAAAGGGGTGGATATACTATTGAAGGGTTTGATACTGGGAATTCACCTATTGAAATACAGAAATTTTCTGGTAAACCCCTTATCATCACCACCAGCAATGGAACTAGAATTTTAGAGGGAATGAGTGGCCGTGCACTTATTGGTTCATTTGTAAATGCCCGGGCTGTTGCTAAAAAGGCATTTATGACTGCTGTTGATGAAATAGAGGTGGTTATGGCTGGAGTTAGAGGGAGATTTGCTATTGAAGATTTCCTAGGGGCTGGGGAAATTATTTCATACCTACAAAAACACGACCTTGATGAGATGGCTCAATCAGCTTGTTTGGCAATTCAAAATACTGAATTGGTGGATGAACATGTCAAAAACTCCATGTCTGCAAAAAATCTAAGGGAAATAGGGTTTGGTGCTGATGTGGAATTCTGTCTCCAAAGAAATATCTCCAATATAGTACCCCAATTTAAAGATGGGCAAATAAGGAAATTTTGACGGGCTAATGATAAGAAGTCTGGAAAATGAAGGGAAAGAATCTTTTTATAACTTAAATTATACTTTAGAATTACACTAAAAACATCAAAGTACAATAGTATAATAAACTTAATCAAACATTTAATCTATTTAGAGTGATTTAATGGCACCTGAGAACTTAAAAATTATCGGCACCGCCCACGTGTCTGAAAAAAGTGTGGAAGAGGTAAGAAATACCATTATAGAATCTCATCCAGATGTTGTTGCTGTAGAACTGGATGTTAACCGTTATCAGAATTTGATGAATGAAAAAAAAGGCATAACACAGGATAAAGATATCAAGATAAGGGAAATATTAAAAGGAAATAATATTTCAATGCTCCTGGTGAGTGGGTTTCTCAGCTATTTCCAGAAAAAGATCGGAGAAGAAGTTGGAGTTAAACCTGGTTCAGAGATGCTAGCTGCAACTGAAGCAGCCGAAGAAGTAGGATCCCAAGTGGCCCTAATTGACCGAGATATTCAAATAACCCTTAAACGGGCATTGAATAGTATGAGCTTCTGGGAGAAGGCTAAATTTGTATATAACATAATTGCATCATTTTTTAGTGATGATGAAACAATTGAAGATATAGAAAGCATAAAAGAAGGGGATACTCTGGCTGAAGTAATGAAATATTTCCAGGAGATGTCTCCCAGCGCCTACGAAGTCCTGGTAAAAGAAAGAGATGCTTATATGGCTCGAAAACTCATGGATATCAATGGTGATGTGGTTGCAGTTGTAGGTGCCGGTCATAAAGATGGAATTTACCAAAACCTTAAACATCCTGAAGATATGCCTTCACTTCAGCAGCTTAGGGAGTTAGAAAAAAAAAGAATCAGCATTACTAAGATTATTTTATTTGCAATCCCCACCATATTTATTTTAATATTTGCTGCAGCAATTTTGAAAGGTGTTGATATCCAAGGGGGACTGATATGGTTTGTTCTCCTCACGGGTAGCATGGCATTTTTCGGGTCAATACTAGCCGGATCCAAGTTACCCTCAGCCATAGTTGCCTTTATCGTTGCCCCTATTACTTCCATACATCCTCTTCTGGCTGCCGGGTGGTTTGCAGGTATAGTGGAAGCAAAATTAAGGGGAGTTTCAATGGAAGACCTTACAGCATTATCCAATATTGAAAGCTTTAAAGAACTATGGAATAACAATCTTTTCCGAATTTTGTTAGTTGCAGCAGGTGCCAATATCGGAACCATGATAGGATTCTTTTTATCAATAACTAACGTTTTCCTACCCCTAATTAACAAATTAATGGGCATGTGAAAAAAATAGAAATTAATTATTCAACACATGATACGATGATTTTAATGGGCTGATCGAAATGTACCTGATATTCAGATGTGACTGTGGACGGGCAATTTATGCTAAAGAAGGAGTAAAACGAAAAAAATGTGTCTGTGGAAAGAATTTGAAGATTGCAGAAAGAAGGATCATAGCCAAAACTGAAGACCACTTAACCGCCGCTGAAAAAGTGCAAGAACTGCAAGAAGAAAAATATGGTGGGGGCTACTTTACCACAGCAGATCAAATATAATACAAAGCATGATATAAAAAATCTATTTTCAAATTGTCGAAGTTTATAAAAAAATCGTTAAAATGTACAGTTATATAATATTACTGTGAATTACTCTAAGATTACTGTGAATTACTCCAAGAAATCCATTGCTGACAGATGACCCTAACAAGATTATATTTCTTAAAAATTACAATAGTTCAATTAAGAGATGATATACTACTATTATAGGAACCAATGAAAACTCGATAATATAAACATCAGGTTTAATTATGAGTGATGGAAAATTCTCAAAACTCACCCGTGAGGGTGAAAGAAAAAATATAGAATTCAAAGAAAACCTTAATTCTGAAACACATCTTTTAACTGAACGTAAACAGCAACTGGCATCCCAGATGAAATACCGTCTGGAAAAAGGAAATGGTGAGGCCATTTATTTTTTGGGAGTTGATGATGATGGTCATCTCCTGGGACTGGAAAAAAGAAAACTGGATGAAACCATATATGTTTTAAGTGAACTCGCCAGTGAAATCAGTGCAAAAATCGTGGAAATTACAACCGAACACGCCCCCCATGGCGAAGTGGCAAAAGTAGTTGTTAACCGTTTACAAAATAACAAAACAGATCACCTGCTCATCGGAGTTGCAGGTCACGTAGACCATGGGAAAAGCACCCTGGTGGGAACATTAACCACCGGATCCCTTGACACTGGCACCGGAAGTTCCAGAATATTTCTAGACGTTCAAAAACATGAAATTGAGAGGGGATTATCAGCTGACATTTCCTTTGCAGTATATGGATTTGACAAAGGAGAAACAAAAAGGATTAAAAACCCTCTTAACAAACGCGAAAAAGCTGTTTTAGTTGAAAAATGTGATAAACTTGTTTCTTTCGTTGACACAGTTGGTCATGAACCCTGGCTCCGCACCACCATCCGTGGTATAGTTGGACAGAAATTGAGCCATGGATTACTAGTTGTGGCAGCTGAACAGGGACCAACACACATCACTCGGGAACACTTAGGCATCATACTGGCCATGGAACTTCCGGTAATAGTGGTGATCACCAAAATTGATATGGTCAGCCTGGAGAGAATTGAAGTTGTCCGTCAAGAAGTCTTTGACTTGTTGAAATTGGTGGGCAGAATACCTTACCTAGTTAAAACTACGAAAGATGCAGATTTTTTAACAAAAAACATGAATCGCCATTTGGTGCCTGTTATAAAAGCCTCTCCGGTTAGTGGTGAAGGACTTAAACTTCTGGATCGGATTTTTTCCCGCCTTAAAATCCCATCTCTTGTAGAAGAATCGGAAAAACCATTCATGATGTATATTGACAAAATTTACTCAGTTATTGGCGTGGGAACAGTGGTGAGTGGAACCATAAGACAAGGTACTGTGAAAAAAGGTGAAAAACTTATTTTAGGCCCTGTGAGTTCTGGTGATTTCATTCCGGTGAATGTTAAGACCATAGAAATGCATCATTATCGAAAAGAAAGTGCAAATGTGGGAGATGTGGTGGGAATTTCCATTACTGGTGTTGAAATAAATGAAATAAAAAGAGGGATGATTATATGTCACCAAGATTATAATCCACGCGCAGTTAGAGAATTTGATGCAGATGTAGCCATACTTGTACACCCCACCACCATTAAAGAAGGTTATGAGTGTATAACTCATATAGAAACTATAGCAGAAACTACTTGTTTTAAACCCATTGAACAAGAATATTTATCGGCAGGAGACACTGGTAAAATTAGAATGAGATTTAAATATCATCCCTTCGCAATTAGAGAAGGGCAGAAACTGATATTTAGAGAAGGAAAAAGTAAAGGTTTTGGCACTGTAACCCGTTTGACAAGTTAATCCGGGGCCTTCACATAATATAATTGTCTAATTTAGTATTTTTTTTTAATAATATCACCTATTTCACAAGCTTTGCATATAACAGCAGAGGATGGTTCGCCGCATATTTGACATTCATAAAGTTTAACCTCTTTTTTAGCTACTTGCAAGTTTTTTTGAAAAAATTCCAGCATTTTCATCTTAGTGCCTGGTTTGTCTTCCTCTAAATTGTTTAAATAATTTTTAAGTCGTGAACGGAATGATTTATGAGCGTATGGACATTTAGCTAGGTGAACATCAACCTTATTCAGGATTGCCCACATACCAACCTCTTTTTCGAGTATATTCCACAGTGGCTTTATTCTGGGCACCATTTTAGGGTGAATACGTTCTAGTTTGGGTCCGAATTTCGGAAAACGTCGGATATCTGCCCGGGCAAAGCTCATAAGGAAAGATTGAACTTCATCATCCAAGTTGTGCCCAGTTGCCAGTTTATCAGAACCTAATTTGTGTGCGGTGCGGTTTAATAGATATCTTCTGAAAACACCACAGGGGACACAAGACGTCTTATAAAAATTTGAAGCTTGATCAATGGTGAATCCCAACTCATCTTCCAGTGATAATTCATAATAATCTACACCAAGTTGAGATGCATTATTTCGGGCTGATTTAATACCATCTTCACGGTATCCTTTAATTCCCTCATCTATTGCAATTGCCAGAATTTCAAAATTAAGATCAGATTCTCTACAAAGTTTATCAAGAATATACAACGTTAATACACTGTCTTTTCCCCCGGAAAGAGCTACAGCAACTTTATCCCCATCATTGATAAGTTCATAGTCATTTATGGTGTTTTTCACACGTTTTTCAAGTTCCGGGTTGAAGTTATGGGAGTCCAGAGGTTTCATAAAAATTATATGAACAGTTGAACATAAAAAAGAATATGATATCAGCAGAACTGACCATCATCCCCATCGGAACTTCTGAAACAAGTTTAAGCAAATATGTTGCTGTTGCTATTGCTGCTCTGGATAAAACAGGCATCGAATATAAATTAAGTGGTATGGGGACTTTACTGGAAGCTGAAAATCTTGATGAACTCTTTGAAGCTCTTAAAGTTGCTCACGAAGCAGTTTTTAGAGATGGTGTTAATCGGGTGGTGACCAGTGTCAAGATAGATGATCGTAGGGATCGTGAAAAAACCATGGATGATAAGGTTCGATCAGTTAATGAAAAACTGAAATGAAACTTAATACCTAAAAAACCTTATCTGAGGCTGCTTCTAATGAAATTGCTATCTTTTCAAGTTCTTCAATGGAAAGATCCGGATGAACAGGTAGGGAAAGAACTTCAGAAGCGGCTTTTTCTGTTTCAGGACAAACATCATCATAGCCCATGTCTTGATAGAGTTTCTGTTTGTATATGGGAATAGGGTAATGAATACCTGTTCCAACTCCTTCTTGGTTTAAATATTCCATCAAATCGCTTCTTTTACCGCCTTTAATCCTCACAGTATACTGGTGGAAGACATGTTTGACTTCTGGAGAAACATAGGGCGGTTCAATGCCAGATATCTCCTTTATGTGTTCAGTCAGATATTCCGCATTTTCTATCCTTTTTTGATTGAATCCATCTAACTTTTTAAGTTGAACCAATCCAATAGTTGCCGATATATCAGTCATACGAAAGTTATATCCTAGAACTACATGTTGGTACCTATCTTTTTCCCCATGAGCCCTTAAAATCCGGGCCATATCGGCCATCTGGGAATTATTAGTGGTTATCATTCCACCTTCACTGGTGGTCATGTTCTTGGTGGGATAAAAACTGAAACAAGCCATGTCCCCCATGGATCCTACCATTTTATCTTTAATCATTGCCCCATGGGCTTGGGCTGCATCTTCAATCACCACGAGATCATTTTCTAGGGCTATCTGGTTTATCAGGTCCATCTGTGCTGGTTGACCATATAGATGCACCGGTAGTATTGCTTTGGTTTTTTTGGTAATGGCTCTTTCAATAAGTTCTGGGTCTAGGTTAAAAGTTTTGGGATTTATGTCAATAAAGACTGGTTTTGCACCAACATAGAGTGCGCAGTTACCAGTGGCTGCGAAACTGAATGGAGTGGTTATAACTTCATCATCCGGTTTAACCCCTGCAGCGAGAAGTGAAAGGTGTAAGGCAGTGGTTCCTGAACTTACAGCAACAGCATGTTTAACACCAACATAACTGGCAAAAACTTCTTCAAACTCAGCCACTTTAGGGCCCTGCGCTATGAATCCTGATTTTAATACTTTTTCCACTTCTTTAATTTCTTCTTCACCAATAAGGGGTTTTGCAACCGGTATCATCATATCACCTTGAAATTTTAACTGATAAATAAAGACGAATATAAATTATATCATCATTTATTTCAAACACTATATCGACAATTTTTAAAATCCACAAATAATTTCATCCACTTTTTTCGTTTGTTAACCCTACCTAAAAAAACATACCTTCATCAGGAAAAAATGAATTAAAAAGAAAGGATGAAAAAAAAGTATTCAATACTTATTAACGAAATATCCTTATTAAATCGTCTTTACGATTCCAAAACAGGATTGTGATTGTTAATAAAGCCATGATAATCATGAAAGGTATTCCTGCAAAAGGATCAGTTGGTTGAGATGTGACCAGGGATGGAACATTGGGTAATCCTGAATCTGTGGAGTTAAATATTAGTGCCACGTAAAGGTTGTTTCCAATATGAATACCCATTGCCGTTTCAATACCATTTTCTCCCAGAGCTATGATACCTAACATGAAACCAATGATAAATGTTGATATCATAATTGCTATTCCCACATCACCTGTTCCATTCCAATAATGCATGATGCTGAAAATTATTGAAGTAAGTAAAAGAGGAATCCATGGTTTTTTCGTTAGTAAACTGAACCCCTGCATTAAGTATCCTCTAAATACAAGTTCTTCTAAGGATGCTTGGATAGGGAATACTAAAAGACACAAAACCAGTAACAATCCAAAATTTTGTGGATTAAATGTAAACTGATAGCTACTCGGACTAAAAATCAACTCAGGTAAACTGAATAAAAATAAGATTAAAAACCATAAGCCTATTCCCTTAAGTAACATTTTCCAGCGAAAACTAGGAACTGCGTTTATGATTGATAGAAACTTTTTTTTGTGCAAAAATCTCACACAAACATAAAAAATGAAGGTAGAGATAAGGTAAAGAACACCTGTGATCATTATCAAAACAAATGGATTATTTACTATGTCCGAAACACTTGAAAGAAAGTTCACGCTCGCTCCTGCAGGCAATAATGTTACGTATAATATAATGAATACTATGAAAAGGACTAAAGTGGCAATAAAACTTATACCCATAGACAAAGCAATGGTTAAAATATATCTCCACCAATTATTCTTACCTGTTTTCGCATTATCCAAAAAAGTTATTTCTGACATGATTTTACTCCAATGATATCTATCCGAAATATTTAAGATTTAATCATTCCCATTCTAATATCTTAAATAATAATATTGTATAATAATACATTATTCACTATATAAATGGAACGCCTTTATTGTTAATTGATATGAATTGGAGAAAATAAATTCTAGGGAATATACAAATTAGTCTAGATAAGAAGAATAATGAATAGAAGTGTATAAAAAGGGACTACTTGTTTAATAAGAAATAGAGGTTAATTAAATGGATTACTTGTTTAATAAGGAATAGAGGTTAATTAAATGGACTACTTGTTTATTGATGAGGGCCAGGTAAGGATTAAAATTCCCCAATATGAAAAAGTTTCATCAAAGGCTCCTGTTTTTTATAATCCTACCATGGAACTTAACCGGGATTTATCAGTGGCTGCTTTATCAGTGCACCGTCAAAGAAGTGAAAAAGATATTGCCATTTGTGATGCCTTCGGAGGTAGTGGTATACGGGGCATAAGATACTCTAAAGAAATAAAAGGAGTATCCAGGGCAGTTGTGAATGATTTAAACCCAATGGCAGTTGAAATCACCCATGAAAACATTGAAAACAATGGTTTGACCAATGTGAATGTTTGTAGGAAAGATGCCAACCTACTTCTGCGTACCTGTAAAGGTAAATTCGATGTAGTGGATATTGATCCGTTTGGAACTCCAGCACCATATGTAGAATCAGCAGCTTCCAGTTTGAAGGCAAAAGGACTGATTTGCGTTACAGCCACCGACACTTCGGCTCTTTGTGGAACCTATAAAAAACCTTGCATCAGAAAGTATGGTTCAAAACCATTACGGAATGAGTACTGCCACGAAACTGGTATTAGAATATTGGCAGGATTCCTTTGTCGCACATTTTCCAAGTATAAAAAGTTTTTAAAGTTCCAGTTCTCCCACAGCACCGAACACTACATGCGCCTCTATGCCCTTGTAGGAAAAGGAGCTGAAAATACAGATAAATCATTGCAAAACCTTGGTTACATTGCATATTGCCCTAAATGCCTTAATCGTCATGTTTTTAAAGGATTAACTCCACTAATACCTGTTAAGTGTCAGGAGTGTGGGGAATTATGGAATATTAGCGGACCATTATGGACTGGTAAAATTCAAGATTCTGATTTTATTTTGAGCATGATCAACACGGTACCTGATTTAAATCTTAACACCAAGAAAAATGTCTTAAAACTCCTAAAAAAGTGTCACGAAGAGTCTGATGCCCCTCCAACATTTTATGACTTACATGTTATTTGTAAAAAGTTAAAAACTAGTGCTCCTCCCCTTGATTCAACTATTAATTTGATTAAAAATGAAGGATACCCAGTTTACAAAACTCACTTTAATCATAACGGTATTAAAACTGATGCACCATTACCTTTAATTGAAGAAATAATTTTGAAGATCAATAAAGATTCCCAATAAAAAGAAAGAATATAATACTAAATTGTTTTTGCAAATATACTCCTGATTCAGCCTATCGATAATCAAGCATGTGGTTAGTGTAATAATATTGTAATTCAGGAGCGTGGAGCAGTTCATAATTACGGTATGGCAAGCTGATATAGGGGGCAATCATACCCTTGATAGCGTAATAATATGCTGCCAATCTACCGTACTCTTGCCAAGTTATATAGAAGTACAGTGGGAACCCACAACCTTGTATAAATATAGGATTTCCTGATCTGGCAGTTCCATGCCATACCATAGGCATCGGCCCTTGTTGCCCATTTCTAGCAGCTAAATCCAATATATATTGACGTGCTGAGCTCCAAGTATTAAATTCCATGTCATCTGCCCTGAATTTATATCTTCCCTCTTGTGGTCCGTATAGTGCTAAATTTAGTGAATCATCATAGTTGATAGGGTCGGCAGCACCAGTACCATTAGTGTCAATTAAAGCCATTTCGATTATCATTATATCACCTTCCATGTAGCTATGATAACCAGAATCTCCGGCAAAATGAACAACTAAAGCACATTTAGAACCTCTTTCCTTGGCATATTCTGCTAAAAGTTGAGAATGAGGATGTCCGGGGAACATGTCAGGGTTGGCAAGTTTCACGAAGCCCAGCCTCCCCACTGGTTCAAATGGACCTACAGCAGTTGAAATAACAAAGTAAGCTACAAATATCGCCAGGACTGCTAGTAATAATACTTGCCATTTCATCGATACACCCTAATTCATTAAGCTTTGTTAAAAAACATTAATTGATTGTTCCCTTATTTTTCTTATCCATATATATTATTATTACTTTTTAAGATTTGTGTTTTCTCTACGCTTTCTTTACCATCACCTTGGCAAACATGGCCTACTATGGAAGGAAGATTATGGCTACATCCGGTTTACAGAGATGTTGGATATTATTTCTAATATTTACTGGGTGGATTTTATTGTGTGATATGTAGTGATGATGACCATCGCTTTAAACATGTTAATTGTAGCCACTAATATTTTGAGTCAGCTTGGTGCAACATTAGATTCAACGGAATGTTGGAACGAATTTTTACCATTGAATAGGACTTATTGTCCTATTCTCAGTGCCATCAGCCCTAAGCGTGTTATCATCATAGTTGGAGGAATATTAGGCAGTATTCATCAGGGATTCCTGATAATTTAGGGAAGATCGGTATATTTGACCATGTTACCATATTTATCACCCTAACCTTTTAATCTCACTTATAAGGCCAATATGATGGGCAACCGAACTTGAATTAAAGTCCTATTCCCTATTTTTTTGTATTTATCTAAGATACATGACCCAGAATAAGATAAGATTTTTTTTTGGCTTAATGATGCTCCAATATCCCATTTATTACGGTGAAAACTCCAAAATAGTAATCTTATATAAATTGAAGTGCATATATTAATAATATAATCCAAAAGGGATGTGAATAATATGGAAATTGGAGAAATTATATCAGATTCCATCAGTTTTCCATCGACAGACTGGACTAAAGTATTGATACTGGGAATTATGTTCCTTACAAGCTTTATAATTATAATTCCAATATTTATGGTAATGGGCTACTGTTTCAGAATATTGAAAAGTTCACTTGCCGGTTTCAATGAATTACCGGACTTTGATATGTTAGGCGAAATGTTCGTGGATGGTTTGAAAGTGTTTATTGTAAATTTCATTTATTTCATAATTCCAACTATGGTTATAATAATCGGAGGATGGACTTCTATAGCTTCTGTATCAGTTACAGGAATGGCAAATCCTACTGTATTTTTTGCACTTTTAAGCGGAATGTCCATAATTGGACTCATTTTAGCCATCGTATTTGGACTGATAGCAATTATTGCCATTGTTAACATGGCTTTAAATGACAGTGCACTTGGAGCTGCCTTTAGATTCAGCGAAATTCTGGAACAAAACTCCATGATTGGGTGGGGAAAATATTTAATATGGTACCTTGTGATGATTGTTATTGGATTCATTGGCTGCATAATCACGAATTTTCTGAACCTAATTCCACTACTGGGAATACTTATTGTAATTTTAGCAATCTACCCCTACATATGCATATTCTATGCAAGATCAGCAGCTTTGTTCTTCGCATCTAATGTGGAAATATGAATGAATAAAAAATAGAGAAGAACTCCTCTGTTTTCTCTTTTTAATCTTTTTTTATTTTGTTTCAGATACAAACTATAAAATCGATTATTGTTCAATATTATTTTATTAATATTGTCTTAATTGATTGAATACTTCGACATGAAACGTTTTTATAAAATGAATTACATAAATTGAATTGTCTATAAATTAATTGGAGGAAAAAAAAATGGAAATTGGAGAAATAATATCTGATTCCGTAAAATATCCCACATCTGATTGGACCAAAATTATAATTTTAGCAGTAATTCTTATAATACCAATCGTAAACTTCATTGGGATAGGTTACGTGATTAGGATAATGAAAGGCACATTAGCGGGTTTGGACGATTTGCCAGATTTTGACGAAGTTGGAGAATTGTTCATTGATGGTTTAAAACTACTGGTTGTAGGAATTGTATATGCCATTCCTATATGGATCATTTCAGCGATATTAGGTGCTATTATTGGTCTACTATCCCCTGCATCAACGGTAACTTACATGGACACAACTTCAACTGCCCTTTTCGCAACAATGATAGCTTCATATGCAGCAGTATTTGTGGCCGCGATTATAGTTGGCTTAATAGAAATCGTAGCAATACTTAACATGGCATATTATGATGGTGATCTTGGCGCTGCCTTCCGCTTCAGCGATATCTTAAACTACATATCCACAATTGGTTGGGGTAAATATATCATAACCTACATCGTTATTGCATTGATATGTGCAGTGATAATGGCAGTAGCTGGATTAGTGGGAGTTATATTGATTGGTATCGGCTTGATCATTACAATGCCACTTGCTATGTCCTTCTGTTACATGTTCGGAGCCCGCGCTATAACAACGTTATTTAGTGATGCCTTAGGTGAAACCGCTTAATACTAAAAAATTCTTTTTTTTCTTTTTTTTTAAAAAAAAATGATGATTATTAGATTGCCTTTCTTTACAATGATCTAAAAATATATTGAAGAAGAAGCAAAAAAATAAATTGTTGTAAAATAAGTATTTATATGCCTAGATGAATTTTTTTTAAAATCAACAATATTTTCTTCAAAGGAGTAATATATGCCAAAATTAATAAAAGGCAATGAAATTGTTATTCCCTTAACTATTACCTACGATAGTTATAACTGGATTTACTACCTAAAGACATACCTCCCGGTAAGATGTAGTCTTCAGATTTTTGAACCTTGTTTATCATATTGGATTCGATATCCATTTTATTGGTGTAAGATCGACACCCCTCAACATCAATCATGCCCCCATTTACCAACTAGGTTTATCTCATTTTTAGGGCTTATTCCTTTAACAAATCTCCTCTTATCACTTGAAAATGAATTGTACAAACTTTTTTCGACTATTTTACATCAATATCTAAATTATGGTAGGGTAACGGGTAACCAAATATAATAATTATGAACAATGTTTATATAAATGGTGAGTGAGATGAAAGAAGGAAGGGAAAAAAATGGTTCGGTAGAAATTGATGAAACCGACCGAAAAATCATTAAGTTATTCAATGAAGACGGCAGAATGTCTTATAGAAAAATTGCCAAACACCTTAATGTCTCCATAGGCACAGTCCACAATCGTATGGAAAAACTTACCAAAAATGGAGTGATACGGAAATTCGCCCCAGTGCTTGATCACAATAAATTAGGTTACAACCTCACCACCATCATTGGAGTGCGAGTTAAAGGAGGAGTTCTGGAAAACTGGGAAGATGTAACAGCTTATCATGAAAATGTTCTGTGTATGTACGATGTCACAGGAGAATTCGATGCAATACTCATTGCCCGGTTTAAAGATACTGTTGAACTTGACCAATTCGTTAAAAAATTACTCAAAGAACCAGATGTGCAGAGAACTTACACCCAAACCGTGTTAAATATTGTTAAGGAAGATTTGAGTTCAAGCAAAATGTTGTAGTAACAGTTGACAGATTTTAAAGATCAAAAAGAAATATTTCATCCATTTGGAGGTTTTTGTGTGATTTCATTGGTACACTCCTCCCAATACTCAAAACACCAAACTGAAAACCATCCAGAGAATCCTGAAAGGCTCGAAGTTTTAATGAATTCGCTTAGGAAAGAAGGTTTGCTGGAAAAAATAGATGTACATCAGCCCAGCCCGGCTAATGAAGAAGATATCTTGCGAGTGCACACTCCTGAACACTTGAGAAATTTAAAAATCTTCACTGAAAATGGAGGAGGCTATCTGGACTTTGATACTTACGCCTCGCCTCAAAGCTATGAAATTGCGAAATTGGCAGCAGGAGGGGCAATAAAAGCTTCAGAACTGATTTTAGAAGAATATGACTTTGCCTACTCACTGGCACGCCCCCCTGGACATCATGCCACACCTAACAGTGCCATGGGTTTTTGTTTAATCAACAATATGGCAGTAGCAATTAAATATATGATGGAAAAATATTCTCTTGAAAAATTCTTCATACTGGATATTGACGCTCATTATGGAAACGGCATTGCAGAGATATTTTACCATGACCCCAGGGTTCTTTACATCTCCATACACCAAGACCCTCGTACTATTTTTCCGGGAAAGGGATTTATAGAAGAAACTGGCAGCGGAGAAGGAGAAGGTTTTAATATGAATATACCGATGGCCCCTGGTTCAAAAACCTCAGATTACGTTTATGTGCTTAAAAATATATTAAAAGAAGTTTGCAACCAGTTCAAGGCGGATTTTTATTATTTGGATGTGGGATTTGACGGACACCGAAAAGATCACTTGTCCAGTCTTCTTTTAGATGATAATTTTTATCAGTGGATTGCAGGATATATGCGAAAAATTACCCCTAAAATGACACTTATCTTGGAGGGAGGTTACACCAATCATGCCATGGCCCAGTCCAACTTAAAAATGATAAAAATGTTAATGGATGAGGGTATCCATGAAAGAAAATGGCAACTTTCCAGTGCCCACCAATTGAAAAATGAAACAAAAAATATATTCAAAGAAATCCAGAACACCTTTTCATCATACTTCACATTGTAAATTAATTACAATACAATAAAAAGGCCAACGAGAATTTCATCACATCAAAATTATTCGATTACCATTAGAGGAGATCAAATGCATCGAAACAGGATCAAACAAGCTCAATCACTTCTTAAAAAAGCTGGAAAAGCATCTGAAAGTCAGGGAAAACTAAAAAATCCAAAGGAAGGAAAAATTGATTCATCAATCTATGAAGAGATTTTAAATAAGATTATAAAAACTGAAGAATTCATCTACACCAGCCGACCCAGTCATCAGTTACTCAAAGATGATGCTGAGGAATTTTGCAGTGATCTAATTGAGATTAGAAATAAAATTGATGAAATTTTGGCAGAATTCGGAGTGCTGGAGAAAGAAAATGTTGAAGAGAAAGTAAAAAGTCTTTCGGAAAGATTCATATTCCTCACCACCAAAGGGAACTTCAAAAAATTATTAACCCGCTGGGGAGTGGAGCCCCAAAGGATCGTTGTAGCAGGAGTGCCGTTAGAAGCAGAGGATATGCGCATTCTCAACCCTAATATTCCAGAAAGTGCATTTGAACCTATAAAAAAGAAAATATCCCATGTTAAAAATGATATCAATCGTAAAATGAAAGATTTAGATTGTAAAAATGTTTTAGTAGTGGTTGAAAAGGATAAATCAGGTAAAATTCTAGCTAAACGTGCTAATAATATTTATGGAGCTTTTGTAATAGAAAAAGATAAATTGAAAGATGTTGATGTCATTGAATTCAAACGATCCCTTGAAAAACTGTCGTTATCATGAAAAAAATGGAATATCCTGTTATTATTTTCTTTTATGAAAAAAAAATCCTAAAAAAAATGATAAATCTCACTAACAATATACAACTCTTTTTATATTCCCTAATTTATATGAGAAATAGAATAATGAGAATGTATAAAAAAAAATCTCGTTTGTTAGAACTCAGGGGTGAAAAAGTTGGAACCACCATGTTTACCTGATACTCAGGAAAAGTCACCTACCATCCCCGTGCACCTCACCAGAGTAGGGGTCAAAGGGGTTAAAAAACTCTTAAAAATTGAAAGAGATAAGAAAAGACCCATAGTTCTCATACCAACCTTCGATGCTTATGTGGATCTTCCCAGTACACAGCGAGGAATTCATATGTCACGAAATCCTGAAGCCATAAGTGAAGTCTTAGAAGAAGCTGTTGAAGGTAACGTAGTAGAAATTGAGTCATTATGTGCAGAAATCGTCAACTTGCTTCTTGAAAAGCATAAATATGCTAAAAGGGCAGAAGTTAGTATGAAAAGTGACTTTATGATCATGAAAAAGTCACCAGTCACCAAACATCGAACACAAGAGATGACCAATATTATGGCTGATGCCATTGGCTATCGTAATGACGACGAAGTGGTTATAAGGAAAATGATTGGAGCAGAAGTTGTTGGAATGACTGTATGTCCCTGTGCGCAGGAAACAATAAAAGAAAGTTCTAAACAGAAGCTTCGGGAATTTTTAGATGAAAAAACCACTGAAAAAGTCTTGGAAGCAGTTACATTTGCATCTCACAATCAGAGAGGCAGGGGAAGTATCATGATTGAAGTTCCTGCCCAGCAGATAATCAGAGGCGAAGACCTTATAAGGATAATTGAGGACTCAATGAGTTCATCAGTATGTGAATTATTAAAGAGGACTGATGAACACGCTGTTGTGGAACATGCTCATCAATATCCCATGTTCGTGGAAGACTGTGTGCGAAACATGGTGCAAAAGATCGTTCAGGAATTTTCTCACCTGCCAGATGACACTCTCATCACTGCACGGCAAATAAACGAGGAAAGTATTCATCGTCATAACGCATTTGCAGAAAAAGTGGCCACCATGGGTGAACTAAAATTAGAAATAATTAATGGCTTGGAGGAAACGAATTGAAGAGCCGAAATATTGCTGGACAGATTATGGGAGAGTTAGAAGCCTTTGATGGTTCTAAAGCAGCGATGGACACTTCCCAATTACTTATAGTCCGAGGAAGATCACGTCGACGGATAAAACCAGAAGAACTTGGCTCTGTTATTTCTGAAGTTTTCAACGGTTTAGGAGCTAAGAATCTGGATATGTATTCCGATGAAACTGCAGATATCATTACTATTTTAGATGAACAAATCCGTTCCCATGTTGAAATTCAAGGAGAAACCGACATATACGGGATATATCGCCTTAAAGAATCTTTTGAAAGTATGAACTGCCATGCAGATTATGGAATGGGTCTTTTAGATGATATTGCTATTTTTTTGATTCTGTGGAAAGATAAAAGTGGTTTGGGGCCCATGTTTGTTGAACTAGTGGTTTCTGCTTTGGAAGGATGACAGTCATCTGAAACAATGAATGATTTTCACTACAAACTATTTTTCATGAAAAAGATAATATAAAAATCTAAATCTGTGCAGTAAAAATATGGGGATTTTTGAAGGATAAAAAAAAGGGATTTTTGAAGGATAAAAAAAAGGGATTTTTGAAGGATAAAAAAAAATGTTATCCAAAGAAGAAATAGTTTCCCTGTTAAATGTCCAGGGGAACAATGTTTTAGATTTAATGAAGCAGGCCAATTCACTCCGGAAACCCCATATCATTACTTTTTCGAAAAATGTTTTCCTGCCTTTAACCAATATTTGTCGGAATAATTGTGGTTACTGCACTTTCCGCAGGGATCCTGAAGCTCTTGATGCTAATTTAATATTAACTCCCCCTGAAGTTATGAAGACCATCCATAAAGCAGATACTTACCGATGCAAAGAAGCTCTTTTCACCTTTGGAGAACAAGCTGACACATATCCCCAAGTTAAAGATGCTCTTGAAAAAATTGGATTTGGAGGAATGTTAGAATACCTCTACTACTTATGTGAGAGGACACTCCATGAAACAGATCTACTACCACACAGTAATCCAGGCATACTCCAAAAAAATGAACTTAAAATGTTAAAAGAAGTGAATGCCTCAATGGGTTTGATGTTAGAAAATTCCAGTCCAAGATTGATGGCCAATCCAGCTCATGAAAAGAGTCCAGGGAAAGATCCGAAGTTAAGGATTAAAACTATTGAAAATGCAGGAAAATTAAATATACCATTTACCACGGGACTTCTTATTGGCATTGGAGAAAGTTTGGAAGAAAGAGCAGATTCTCTTCGGGTGTTAAGGAAAATCCAAGACAAATATGGTCATATTCAAGAAATCATCATCCAGAATTTCAAACCAAAACCCGGTATTGAAATGGAAAAACAGCCAGAACCATCACTTTTTGATATGATTCGCACCGTAGCAGTGACTAAAATAATTTTCCCGGAGTGTGGAGTGCAAGTCCCTCCAAACCTTAACCACCGCACAGCTCCCCTCTTTATACTGTCCGGTGCAGATGATTGGGGAGGTGTTTCCCCTTTAACCCGAGATTATGTTAATCCAGAATCCCCCTGGCCCGAATTGGACTATCTCAAACAACTCACTCAGGAAATAGGATTTGATTTAGAAGAAAGACTGCCCGTGTATCCAAAGTATGTGAAAAAAGAATTTTTAAGCGAGACAATTTATCAAAAAATTACTAAAAATCATTAATTCTGAATTAATTATGGTTACGATTGTAAAGAGGTATCAACTCATCCTCTTGACTTATCTGGGAAAGATAATCTGAATTTGGTTCCTTCCCCATTAAAATGCTTTAAGGTTCCTTTGAGTTGTAATGTTAGGGTATGTACTATTAAAAGCCCGAGTGAATCTGTTTTTTTGATATCAAGACCATCAGGTATTCCAACACCATTATCAGCAACTTCGAGTAAATAATTTTTCCCACTCTTGAAGAGGGTGATTGATATTTCACCACTTTTTTGTCCGGGAAATGCGTGTTTAAAGCAATTGGAAAGTAGTTCATTCACAATGAGGCCCATGGAGATTGCAGTGTCAATTTCCAAATTTATCTCCCCACATTTTAAATTAACATTGATGTTATTACTTTTCTCACGATAGAACCCTAAAAGCATGTCCACTAAACTTTTCAAATATTCAACAAAATCAATGTGGGCCAAGTCCTTTGACTGGTATAATTTTTCATGGATCAATGCCATAGACCGGATTCGGTTTTTGCTTTCCTGGAACATTTTCAGAATTTCGGGTTCCTGAGTATATTCAGACTGTAAATTCATGAGGCTGGATATGATCTGGAGATTATTTTTAACTCTATGATGAATTTCCCTTAGAAGAACTTCTTTTTCCTCTAATGATGCCATGATTTGATTTTCTGCAGCAACCATATCACTTATATCTACAAAAGTAGCCAAAACCCCCTGAATGTTTCCATCAGCATTCAGAAGAGGTGCGGTAGCCATCATAGTATGAATCATCTCACCATTCTTTCTGGCACATTCCAGTTCAACATCTGATTTTGATTCATTAGAAAGGGACCTTTGCATGATATATTGAAATTTTTCACAGTTTTTTCCATTCAAAAAGGGCAAATGCTTTCCGAATACATCTTCACTCTTCCAACCGAATATTTTTTCAGCTGCAGGGTTCCAGAGAGAGTTTACTCTGCCATCCAGATATAAATCAACGATTGCAAATGGAGAGGCATTTATAATGGTTTCTAAATAAGCATTGACATCAGATAAACGTTCTCGACTTTCAATCAAAGCTTTTTCAGCATTTTTACGTTGAGTGATATTTCTGAATATTATTTGAATGGCGAATATCTTTCCTTCCTTCATTATGGGAGCATGGTGCATCTCTAAGTATCCAACTTCCCTGCCCTGCAATATTTTTATTTCCATTGGCTTGTTTTGATCTCTAACCAAAAACTTATCCAAAAAATCTTCTTTGAAAATAGAATCATCTGTAAATGACTTGAAAACTTCATTGATATCTTTTCCAATACATTCCTCTTTTGATAAAGCAATATCTTCATTTAAACGTTGATTTATATCCAGAACAAATCCATCAGGATCTACAACCAACACGTAATCAGGGGATAAATCAAAAAGAGTCTTATATTTCTCTTCACTTTTTGCTAATTTTTCCTGGGCCTTTTTCTTTTCCGTGAATTCTTCTGCCTCACTAATGGCCCTTCGAACTGAATGTCCTAATTTTGAAAGGTTGTGTTTGAGAACATAATCAGTAGCCCCTTTTTTAAGCATTTCCACTGCAAATTCTTCCCCTATCTGTCCGCTGACAAAAATAAATGGAGTTTGTGAGGAAATATCCTGTGTAATATTCATTGCAGAAATACCATCAAAATGAGGTAGTGAATGGTCTGCTAGAATAACATCTGGATTGAATTCGTTTAACTCTTTACGATATTCTTCTTCTGTTTCCACACGGCGAGAAATAAAATCAATACCATCCCTTTTAAGTTCAGCCTCCATTAACTCCACATCTAATGGAACATCCTCCAATATTAAAATTTTAATGGTTTTGTCCATAAATAATTTCCCCAACCCCAAATATTATAGATTTACTGACTATCTTTTATGTCACGTTCCTCCAACTAAGGTGGTTTGTTTATTAACATCCAGTATAATCCTAAAGTGGAAACTGCATCAATAAAATTGTCAAATTCTACAGGTTTACCCACGTAACTATTCACACCTAACTTGTAACTTTCCAAAACATCCTTATCTTCTTTGGAAGAAGTTAAAACCACAACTGGTATTTTACAAGTGTTTTCATTTGACTTTATATCCCTTAAAACTTCGATACCATCAACTTTGGGCATGCGAAGATCAAGTAAAATTAACTTAGGCAAGTCTTCTGGATTCCGATCTGCATATAGACCTCTTGCATGAATAAAATCAAGGGCTTCTTCCCCATCTTTAACCCAAACAAGCTTATTGGCTAAATTATTTCGTTTTAAAGCCCTCATAGTTAATTCTGCATCAGTTGGATTATCTTCCACCAGGAGAATTTCCAATTCATCCAGATCCACCCTAATTACCTCCTTTACCCAATTAATGTGACTTCCAGGTTTACTGTTAGTAATCCAAATTGAAGGCTATTTAATGATTGATACAATTTAATTATATTTTAGGTTATGTAATCTTTAATTGGAATCCTGATAATGAATTTAGCACCAGAATCTCCTTTAAATTCTATTGAACCTTCAGATTGTTCTACAAAAGTTCTTACTAGTTGTAAACCGAATGAATCAGCTGTTTCTACCGATATATGTGATGGCATTCCAACACCATTATCTGAAACTGTGATAATCAGTTCCTGATCATGACTTTCCACATCAACAATAATTTCTCCTGCCGTTTCATCAGGAAATGCGTGTTTCAGAGAATTTATCACCAGTTCACTTATGATAAGCCCAGATATTACTGAAATTTCCATATTTAGAGCAATATCATCGGTTTTGATATTTAAATCCACATTTTTTGCCCCATGGGAACGTATAATATCATCCATTATACTTTCAAGGTATTCCTCTAAATTTACAGTTTCAAAGTCGTCGGATTGGTATAATTTTTCATGAATCATTCCAAAAGATCGAAGGTAACTTTGTCCTTCTTCTAACTTTTCAATAATTTGGTCAGTTACGTATTGTGAATGGAGGCGATTCAAGGTTGATATCATTTGAATGTCCCTTTTTACACCATTATAAATATTTTTAAGAGTTTGTTCTCTTTTTTGAAGTGTTTTCTGGGATTTCAACTCATTATTTTTGATTTCTAACATTTGGATTTCGAAATTTCTCTGAAGTTCTGATAGTTTTTCTTCCTTTTCCTGGATTTTTTCTTCAAGATTAATGATTTTAGATAATGCAGAATTGGTTTTATCCTGCTGATTTTCCAGATCAAAAGATTTTTTCAGCAGATCTTCCTCAGTTTTTTTGCGAATACTTATCTCTGCTCCCAAAGCATTATTCGAATCCTGAATTTCAATTGTTTTAGCCTTAAGATCTTTTTCAATGAGTTTCAAAGTATTTTTAAGGTTTTTCTCCCTATCTTTAAAAGATTCAAGTTCATTAGCCTGATTTTCAATGTTTTCTTTAAGTTTTTGTGATTCTTCCTGGAATTTTCTGTTTATTTCTTGATTTAATCTTTCCATAGAGCTTATTTTTACCTTTTTTTCTGATATTTCCCTATTGAAAGATTCTTTTAACCATTCTAATTCTTTATTTTTCTCTTTTAATGAAGATTCAAGTTCTTTAATATTTTCTTGAATTTCTTCCATGACTTTGTGGTTTTGGGTCACATCACGCCCGACTGACTGGTATTCCGATATAATTCCTTTTTCATCAAAATTAGCCTTGGTAACCCATTGAAACCATCTAATAGTCCCATTAAACATCTCAATAGGACTTTCAAATATTTTCGTGTGGTTTTCTTCGTCAAATGAACGGAACTTATCCTTCATCTTATCTAAATTTTCTTTAGAAATGGAAAAAACATAACCAGATTTTTTTTCTAATCCAAATGAACGATAATAAGCCTCATTAGCAAAGGTTAATTCGAAATCTTTATTGAAACGGCAAATTATTTCGCTTTGATCATCTACAACTGAACGGTACAAACTTTCATTTCTTTTCAGTTCTTCTTCATCTTGTTTGTTTTTGGTAACATCATCTAATAGGATAATCAAACCTTCAGACAATTTATAAGATTTTATTTCAACATATCTTGGAATTTCATTCTTAAATAAAGTTTTTAACATGCTAAAAGTTTTACCTGATTGTAAGGTTTCCCTGAACATTCCTTCAAGTTCTTCATCCCAAATGGATTGTAAGGACGTTTGAAATGATTTACCAATTAAATTGTCTGTTTTAAAATCAAAAAATTCATGAACCATTTTATTAGAATATATACAGTTTAAATCATCATCAAAAGCTATTATGGCCTGATTTAGAGTGTCTAAAATTTTCTGGTATCTCTCTTTACTATTTTTAAGAGATTCTTCCAGTTTACGATTTTGTGTGATGTCTTGGAACTGCACTAAATAACTATCTATAGTTCCATCTAAATGGAGTGGAGTTATAAAAAGATTAAGGCATGTTAACCCTTTATCTACTCTCTCAAATCCAAGTTCTGATAATTCTTCAAAATCAAATTTAATTTCAAAATTAACTTCTAAACCTTTCTTCAAATTCTCAATTTCTTGGGATTTCAGTTTATAATCTTTAAAAAGGTTGAATTGTTTTAACTGAGTTAGATCTTTAGCACCAAAAAGACGGACACAGGCATGGTTGGCATCTAAAAACTGTCCTTTAGAATCAAAAATTTCAGTTGCCAACATAGATTGGTGGTAAATAGCCCTAAATTTCTTTTCCTGTTCTTTAAGAGATTTTTCATCCTTTAATTGCTTAGTAATATCATTAAAGACGATTTGAATCCCTGAAAATCCGATTTTATCGTCTGTGATGGGATTAATATTGTATTCAACATGAATATCTTTACCATCTTCATTCTTTAGAATAGATCTATCGGTGATACTTGTTTTTCCAACGAAAATGTTTTCCAGATAATTGTAATCTTTAACTTGTTTAATGGGAAGGACTTCATGTAACTCGTTATATGTTGCTTCAAACTCTTTTAACCCAGTTAAATTAGATGCAAATTCATTGATATATACAATATCTCCTTCAAAGTCAATAATTATTACACCAGAATCTTCAAATTTATTATTAAGTTCTTCTCCAATTTTAAACAGATTTTCTCCCAGTTTATGTGCATGTAGTGCGGTTGCAATTGTTTTTTGAAGATCTTTTTCCTCAAATGGTTTGATTAAATAGGCATCAGGATTGGTGGTTTCAGCCCGTTCACGGGTTTTAGCATCATCATAAGCAGTTAAATATATTACGGGAATATCTCTAATGCTCTTTATTTCCTGGGCAGCATCTATACCATCACCCCTACCCTTAAGCATTATGTCCATTAAAATTAGATCTGGTTTAATTTCTTTCGCCTTTTGAACAGCTTCTTTACGTGAAAAAGCAAATGATGGGACATCATAGCCCCATGTTTTAAGTTTCCTCTGGATTTCCATGGCAGTGAGCCCTTCATCTTCTACTACCAATATTTTTGTTGCCGCCATATACATACCCCATAGATCATAATGACAATATTGTTTATTGCAATCAATATTTTTATTGTTACTATATTAAATATTTTGTGTATTCCTTCATAACTTCAAATAAGTTAGTCAGACTTAAAAACTGAACAGTGAATTTAATTGATTTAAAAAATGTGCTAACTCTTCATTTTATTTTTTTTAGCAAATTTAAATGTGTAAATAATTCTAATGACTAAATTAGTAAAAATTGACAGGAGTTTCCTGTTAATAAATTAGGAAAGTGTTCATTGAATTTTATTTTTGGGTCAACTTCATGTTGCAATCTATTTAATTTTTCCTCACTCTGGCATCAACCACAACATGATAAACACCAGGAGAATATGTTTTAATAATTCTCTGATTTAAAATATCCACTTCATATCCATTTGCAGCTTTTTGAACCCTCCCAGCAGGCCTTTTGAACTTCAGTTTGTCTGGTACTGATTCATGATAATGGATTACGCCCTCATCCTTGAGCACTTCCATGGCCACATCTAAATACTCATCAGTGTTTCCAATGTATCCCATTAACACCCTATCAGCAGTGTTTCTAGGTGCTAAATCCCTGCAGTTTCCTTTAATTGGTTCAACTATGTCCTGGATTTTGTTAATCTTAATGTTTTCAGTGAGATAACCATAGGCAACTTGATTAATCTCCACTGCATAAATTTTCTTAGGATTTCCATGAACTGCCATTGGTATGGTAAAATAGCCTATTCCACTGAAAAGATCAACAACAGTTTCCCCATCTTCAACTATTTGAGACATTCTCCTTCTTTCTGTGGTGTTTCCCTTAGACCACATAATTTTAGAAACATCAAGCTTGAAAAAACAGTGATTTTCCCTGTGAACTGTTTCAGTACCATTACCAATAATCACTTCAACATCCGGCTCCCTCTGAACGCCCTTTATTCTGCCCAAACGCACCACACGATTTACTCCTGGAATTTTCAGAAGTTCTTGAGGATTGTTCACGTTCTTTTTCAAAACCAGAATATCTCCAATGACCTTACCCTTCATACTATCATTTCGTACAATTTTTATATTTATAGTGTCAAAGCTGGACAAAAAAAGTTACCCGATAAACCTACTCCCATTTTATCTTTCCGTACCATTTTATCGACTTATTCATTACACTTTTATCAAATTAGTAGGGGAAACCTTATCCTTTAAACCTTGGTTTCATATTACCTTTCCGTGCTATTATGTAAGTTAAGCCTTATATTTTGCTATATTATGACCTATATAAACTTTTTATGCTATTTAATAATTATAATATCGTTTTCATTTACACTGTACCAGAATATCTTTTAAAAGTTTCCTAACAGCACCGTTACATCAAGATTTATGAAAAGTTCAGAAAGGGATGAATTTCAGACAGACAAAATAAAAAAAAAACAGGGAAAATCCAAGTAGAATTAGATGAACTCAAAGAAATGATTAATAATTATAGAAAATTATAAAGAGATCCGATATATACAATTTTGTTTGTTTAAATGTTAATAACGGAATGGATTGATTAATTATTAATATATCATTAAATATTATTTTTAATAATGAAAAAAATAAATTAAAATAATTTAAAAGTAATTTTTTTAATTTTAAAGTAGTATCAGTCTTTTTTATGTAATATACCTATTAATTGGTTTAATAATATTGTTTTAAATAATAAAATCATTTATTAAATATAAACTTTGCTATTTTATTGATGGAAGATAATAATAGAAAATAATAAATAAATGTAGTAGATAAGTACGTCATGATTAAGTATTACCAATTGTTAGTAAATAAATATTATAATTCTAGAACTTAAAAAGAGGAAAAAATATGAGGAACGTATTAATTGTGTTATCAATTTTTTTAATGGTTTTATTAATTATTGGTACGGCTTCAGCCACAGACACTACTCCACCTACAGCAACTGCTTGTAGCCCTGCAAAGAACGCAGTGAATATTTCAGTGAACACTCAGATTAACACAACCTTCAGCGAACCCATAAAAAAAGGAACCATGTTTATTGAACTGAAAAACAGCGCTGGAAATATAATACCCACCACATCAGAAATCACCAGCAGTAATGTTGTTACAGTAACCCCTACAACACAACTCACAGCAGCAACCACATACAACATTAATATACCACACAGGTTGTATAACTGATTTAGCCGGAAACCCACTAGCATTATATAGCCGCCCCTTCACCACAACCCCTTATGTCGGGTCTTTCAGTATTAATCAGACCACTGATGCAGCTAATTGGCTTAAAAACTACGTGGAAAACAATCATAAACTACCAGAAAAGGTGACTATCACCGGAACCAACCTTGGAGGAGTTATTAAAACTACTGAGATTAGCCTACCAGCATTCCTGAAGCTTATAACCACAGTTATACAAAAAATTGATGACAATGACCCTACATCCACCGAACTATTAGAAATCTATGGTAACCCTACAGGACCTTCTGAGACAATAACCACCGGAAACATACCATTAAACACCTACGTAGAAGACATGGCAGGAAAAATACAAAGATATATGGATCGCAACTTGATAGCACCTAACTACTCATCTTCCTCAGGCCTAGGAACTCACCTCAGATATGAAAACCTAATATATATTTTTAGCGAAATCTTAAATTCCTATAAAACTAACGGTGTTTTACCTGATTTGATCGCAGTGAATAAGTGGATTGTAGTTACACAAATAAATAATAATTTCAGCATGATTCAGATCTCGGATTCTGCTAATTTTATTAAATCCTACATAGAGACGCATCATAAACTTCCAAGTAGCATAACTATTTCCGGAACTCAAGTGAGCATGCCTCAATTTTTAAAACTTGCCGCCATAACACTGTTAAACAATGATAGTGAATATGGATTTATTTTAAATTACGGATCAGCTACAAACCCTTCAGAAACCATGAGAAGTGGAATTCTTAACTCTACAGAATACACGAATATAGCTAACAAAATTAATGCTTTCATGGACTCCAATGGATGTGCACCAAATTATATCGTAAGCAGTGAAGGAAATATACGTTATGAATCACTGGTATACATATGCTCGGAGATTCTGTATTCCTGCAATATAAATGGAGTTATGCCTTCTTGTATTACAATAGACCCATGGTCCATTATTTCAAAGACAAATACGGTATTTTTTAGTAGCGATCAAGTAACTAATGCATCAAGTACAGTTAAAGCTTATGTGGAAACCTATCATAAACTTCCAAGTAGCGTAACTATCTCCGGAACTCAAGTAAGCATACCCCCATTTTTGGAACTCATTGCCACCACTACATTGAACATAGCAAGTAATTTTGATGCATCAGCTGTTCTTCAAAGTTATGGTATATCACCTTATCCTTTTGTAGAAACCATCAGTAAAAGCAAAAACATAGATTTAGAAGAAAGTGTGAAAGTATCATGTAATATCAGGACTTTTATGAACGACCCTAACTACCGGTATGCACCGGCTTTTGCTTATACTAGCTTAGGAGAAATGCGTTACGAATCTTTAGTTTACACATATTCAAAGATCCTGGACTTTTATAATTCAACTGGTTATTTACCTGATAATATCACATTTAATCCATGGACTGTTATTTCAAATAAAAACACTGTATTTTTCACTCCAGATCAAATAAATATTGCAGCAAGTACAGTGAAAGCATATTTAGAAACTAATCACCAGCTTCCAGCTACTGTTACTGTTTCTGGAAGCCAAGTGAGTATGTCCCAATTCTTGCAGCTTGCTACTGAAGAATTACTAAATATTTATGGAAATCTTTGCCCATCATTCATCTTAACTGCTCTCAATGGACCTTCAAATCCAATAGACGATATTAACGCAGGGAATATAAACGAAACAGAATATCAGAAAATAGCAAGTGATGTTAGAAATTGTATATATAACTACTCACATGCTCCGGACTATGCTTGCCAAACTAGTTTAGGGACACATTTAGGATTCCAAAACTTAGTTTACATGTATGCCCAAATTCTAAACTCATACAAAATTAACAATGAGACTTTACCCAATTATATTACAGTTAACCCCTGGTCGGTGGTTTCAAATTCAAGCACTGTATTTTTAAGCATGGATCAAATCATTAACGCGTCAGGAATTGTACAATCTTATATAACACTTAATAATGCTCTCCCAAGCAGTGTTGTTATTTCTGGAACTCAAGTGTATATGCCTCAATTTTTAGAACTTGCAACCGCAACACTACTAAACATTGAGGGCTATTTAGATACTTCAATTGTTCTTGGAAACATAGCAAATCCAACTAATACCACAGAAGACATAGTAAGTGGAGACATCCCCTATTATGAATATATCGTTATTGCCAATGATGCGAAAGACTACATGGACACCAATGGAACAGCACCTGGCTATACACGCCTAACCAGTCTAGGAGATCACATGAGATTCCAATCACTAGTCAATATTTACTCTGAAATCCTACAATCATACCACACAAATAACAAAACTTTACCAGACTATATCACAATAACTCCTTGGATAGCCATTTCCAATCCGAACAAAATATATAATTATCGAAGTAATGAGGTATTTAATACAATACAAGATGCAATAAATGATAATAACACAATAAATGGTGATACAATAGGATTGGGAATTGGTACAATACTAGAAAATGTTATTGTTGACAAATCACTCTTTATAATGTCTATCCCTACAGTAAATGTAACTGTTCGGGCAGCAGACATTAACCTCCCTGTTTTCACCATAACCTCTACAGGAATAGGTTCAACCATACAGGACCTTAACATAAAAGGGGCAACAAACAACGCCGGGATATGCCTCAACAACTCATTTTACAACATAATTTCAAACAGCATCATATCCGGGAATAAATATGGGATATTCCTTGACAACTCTACGAATAACTGGATTTCAGACACCAGCATATTGAATAATACCTTCAATGGTATTTTCGTCACTAATGGTTCTGATAACAACACAATAATCGGGGACATAGTGTCAAATAATCTTTACGGAATCAATATCCTCAACTCTTATAATAACACGATTTCCAATAACATAATTTCAAATAATAGTGTAGATGGAATTTATCTTAATAATTCTTCAGCTCAAATTAATTTCAATAGAATCGTTGGAAATACACGATACGGGCTTTACAATACGGGTAACGGAACAGTAAATGCTGAAAATAACTGGTGGGGTTCCAACACTCTCAACAGTACAAGTGTATGTGTAAATGGAGGAACAGTGAACATTGACCAATGGCTCGTACTTAACGTAACCAGTTCCTGTGATCGTTCCAACCGCAATGGAACAACTTACAATTACATCATAACTGCAGATTTAACTCACAATAACTTAGGAGTAGACACATCTAGTGGAAATGGACCTTCTAATGGAAATACTCTCCCTGATGGAATACCCCTAAACTTCAGCACAACACTTGGAACCATTAACACTCCAGTATCAACACGTAATGGTAAAGCAGTGGCAATAGTTAACAGCACAGTAGCTGGTTGGGCTAATGTTACAGTAAACCTGGATAATCTAACTATAACAGTACCAGTTAACGTGACCAGTATTAATGTTCTTGGAATATTCAATAACCGTACAGATGAAGGATTCACCAGTATTCAAGACGCCATTAATAGCAACAACACTTTAGATGGAGACATTATAACCTTGGCGGATGGTATTTACACTGAAAATGTTGTTGTTTATAAAACACTTACCATAAAACCTGTTTCGGGAGCTGATGTAACTGTTCAGGCAGCAAATCCATATTATGGAGTATTCACAGTTATGAATGATGGTTCGGCCATCCAGAACCTAAAGATAGTAGGAGCTATGAATTCATATGGAATACTTGGTTATGCCAACAACCTTCAAATCATTGGAAATACCATTATGGCAAATAAAAACGCCATAACCCTTTTCAATTCAAAATTCACCACAATTACAGGGAACACAATAACCTCCAACGAGTACGGAACAGTATTATACAACTCTACCAACACCACCATCACCAATAATATTATAACAGATAACTGGTACGCAACCACCCTATACAACTCCACCAGTATCATAGTTTCAGAAAATAACATAACCAGTAACTGGTACGGAATCTTCAGTAACATATTAAACAATTCAACAATATCTGAAAATAACATAACCAGTAACAGTGTGGGAATGCAGTTCTATTACTCAAACTGCACCATATCCGAAAATAATGTAACAGGCAATGATGAAGGGATAATTTATCATGATTCCAACTGCATAACATCTGGTAATAACGTGACTGGCAATTGGATCGCGGATGCATTAACTATGGATACCACAAGTGTAGTGATGCAAAATAAAATCTGGAACTGTGGCCCGGCAAGTTTGGCAACCGTTCTAAACAGATTAGGCGTTAACGCAACACAAGATGACATTGCCACATTAGCAGGAACAGACCAGACTGGAACCAGTATGGCTGGTTTAGTATACGCAGCAAATGTTAAAGGATTAACTCAATGTATAACTGCAACCGGAATGATAATAACCAACGTGACCCGATTACAACCCAACAACATAGTACTATTCAACACTGTAAGTGGTCTTTACCACTACTGCGTTATAACCAACATTACCAACACCCATGTTTTCCTGGCAGACTCAATGCTTGGAAACATAAATATGACCATTGGAAACTTCACAGCAGTTTACACAGGTTATGTTATAGTTGTAACCAATGATACCAATAATTCTCAGTTTAATAATGGCACATTTTTAAACGATGACACAATGTCTACCATTATAGGAACTAATGCATATGCCCAAGCACAAGCCTTATTTGGTCAAGTTGTTAGGAGTACTTCAGTATTAATATGTATACCTGTAGTTAATGTTTTAGTAGTGGGCGCATGGCTTGGTTTTGGAACAGGAATTATTGTCGGTTGTTATTATTGGCCTAAATATCTTAATGCAAAATATGGACGTAATGTGCCGATGACTGTATCTGAATCCGCTTTTGGCACTGGAAGTAACAACCGGCGGGGTTATGGCTCTAGCTATTCATATGGCAGCCATGGTCACAGCACCAGATATCAACCTCCAATATATACCCCTCCTCCAGTGTATCCCTACAGTTATTATAAAATCGCTGCAGATGGCAGCTACGCGCTTGTCAAAGGCACTACTACTGGAAACCCAGATGAAATAAAAAACCAGAAAATAAAAGATCTATACAACAAGAAAAAAGCCCTTCAACTAGCAAAAATCGCAGGAATCATAGATACATATCTTTCGGGGGTGCGGCCAAAAAATCCTAATCCAGATTTAAGGAGTGGAGAGGAACAATATGCAGAACTTCAAAAAAATGGCGGTATTATTAAAATACCCGATGATAAGGATGATGATGACAGATGGGATAAAGTTGCTGAAAAGTTAAAAGAATATGGAAAAATGTTTAAAGAGGGCCTAGCCAAAAGAGACCCCAAAAAAATAATAACCGGTGGAATTGTAGTTGGTTTAGGAGTTGAAATGGTCATATGTGCTTTGACAGAAGCTAACTCTGAAATAATAAAGGGATTACTAGAAAATGTAAATAAAACCGTTAAATATCTTTATATTACAAAGGCATAGTATCTGGAACTCAAATGAAATAAATTAACATTTAAAATAATGGAAGTGTTTGTAATAAGTTTATTCAACAGATATAATAAAAAATCGCTCATTAAAAAAGCTAACAAACTATTTAATCAAAATAAATATTTAGAAGCATTAGAATGTTATAATGAAATTTTAGAAATCGACCCAGATTATATCGATATTTGGTATAACAAGGCTGTGGTTTTAGGTGAGCTTGAGAGATTTCAAGATGCAATAGAAGCCTATGATAAAACCTTAGAATTGGATTCAAATTTTCTCAATGCATGGTATAACAAGGGAAATGCCCTTACAAAAATTGAGAATTATCAGGATGCAATCAAATCTTATGATAATGCCCTAAAAATAGATTCAAACCATTTTAGTGTATGGTACAACAAAGGATTTGCACTAGCTGAACTTAATAAAAATGAGGAAGCATTGGAAAGCTATGATCAAGCATTAAAAATAGATCCAAACCATGTTGATACATTGTACAACAAAGGAATTACCTTAGCAAAACTTAACAGGGAATTGGAAGCATTAGACAGCTATGACAAAGCCCTAAAAATAAACCCAAATAACCCTAGAACATGGAACAATAAAGGATTAACTCTAGAAAAACTGGGTAAGAATCAAAAAGCATTAGACAGCTATGACAAAGCCCTAAAAATAAACCCAAATAACCCTAGAACATGGAACAATAAGGGATTCACCTTAGCAAAACTGGATAAGTATTCTGAAGCATTAGATTGTTATAATAATGCCTTAAAAATAAACCAACATGATGCGGTAACATTGTATAACAAAGGAAATACCCTTAGAAAACTTAATAAATATCAAGAAGCATTAGAAAGTTATGATCAAACCTTAAAAATAGATCCAAAATTTAGTTATGCATGGAATAACAGGGGAATAACCCTTGGAAAACTTGGAAAACACCAAGAAGCGCTAAATTCTTTTGACACAGCTTTAAAAATAGACCAAAAGAACGTTGAAGCTTGGTATAACAAGGGTAGCACATTAGAAGATATTGGCAAAGATCAAGAAGCTTTAAAATGTTTTGATAAAGCCTTAAAGATAGATTCAGAATATGAACCTGCGTTAAAAGCTAAAAAAGAGATTTCAGAGGGCAAAATAAACTAATTTTAAGATTATTTATTCCATCTTAAATTTGAAATAAAAAAACCAGAAAATAAAAGATCTATACAACAAGAAAAAAGCCCTTCAACTAGCAAAAATCGCAGGAATCATTTCTCTGTATGTTTCTCAAAAAGATAATGATTATGTTCTTAGTAAAATGAAAAAAAACTATGAAGAGGGCGAAGATAATCTATATAAACTAATATCAGGTAGTGATGGCGATCCAAAGAATTGGATGGAACGCTTACGAAATGCACTGAATAAAGCGGTGACAGAAAAAAAATGGAGAGCAGTAGCTACACTTACTGCTTTAGGATCATTATGGGCTTCTTATTATACCTTAAAAACGTTGAATCATAAAAGTTAATCATAAAAAGAGGTTTTATTATGGGTCTATTTGATAAGTTCAAAAAAAATAATGTTAAATCAATTTATAAAAAATGCGATGGACTCATAGAACAAAAGGAGTATGAAAAAGCTTTAAAGTGCTTGGACAAGGCTTTGGAGCTGAATCCTAAATATGTAAATGTGTGGAATAATAAGGCGGTTGTTTTGGGAAAACTTGGGAAGCATGAGGAAGAATTAAATTGTTACGAAAAAAGTTTAGAGTTGAATCCAAAAGATGCTGACGTTTGGCATAATAAAGGTGTTACTCTTTATGAACTTGAAAGGTATGAAGAGGCATTAGAAGCTTATAATAACGCTTTAGAATTAGATAAAACAAAATTAAATGCATTGAATAATAAAGGTATTATCCTTAAAGAGCTTGGAAGGTATGAAGAGGCATTAGAAGCTTATAACAGCGCTTTAAATCTGAATCCTAAATATGTAAATGTGTGGAATAATAAGGCGGTTGTTTTGGAAGAACTTGGGAAGCATGAGGAAGAATTAAATTGTTACGAAAAAAGTTTAGAGTTGAATCCAAAAGATGCTGACATTTGGTATAATAAAGGTGTTACTCTTTATGAACTTGAAAGGTATGAAGAGGCTTTAGAAGCTTATAACAATGCTTTGAATTTAGATAAAAGAAATTTAAGGGTATTGAATAACAGGAGTGTTATTCTTAGAAAAATTGGAAGATATGAAGAAGCTTTGAAGTGTTTGAATGAGGTTTTAGGGATGGAACCAAATAAAATTGAGGCATTGGGTAATAAGGGCATTACTTTAAATAAACTTGGAAGGTTTCAAGAATCTTTAAATTGTTTTAACAAACTTTTGAAGCTTAACCCAAATGATAAGACTGGATGGCATAATAAAGGATTAGCTCTTAAAAAGCTTGGAAAGCCTGAAGAAGCACTAAAATGTTTTGATAAAGCTTTAGAATTAGACCCTGAATATGAAATTGCTTTTAAAGGTAAAAAAGAGATTTTAGAGGGTAAAATAGAATAAATTAATTTTAAGATTATTTATTCC